>NZ_JASGEC010000103.1:0-27674 GCF_047606685.1 Microbacterium sp. | reverse complement strand
GCCCGCGGCTGGCGGACGCTCGGCGCCGCGGACGCGCCGTGGCCGCGGCGGTCGCTCCCGATCGGGGCGGCCCGCGCGTGAGGCGAGCCCGACGTGGAGCTTGACCGGGCTGTCGACGCGTACCTGCGCCACGTCACGGTCGAGCGCGGGCTGTCTGAGCACACTGTCGCCGCCTACCGGCGCGACCTCTCCGGCTACGTCGAGTGGCTCGTCGCGCGGGGAGTGGAGGAGTCGGATGCCGTGACGCCGGCGCTCGTGGCCGCGTTCGCCGCCGAGCGGGCCTCCGCGAGCCCGATGCCGGCGGCATCCAGCCTCGCCCGACTGCAGTCCTCGGTGCGGGGGCTTCATCGCTTCCTCGCGAGGGAAGGGCTCGAGCCGAGCGACCCGAGCGCTCGGCTGCGCCCGCCGAAACAGCCGAGCCGGCTGCCGAAGGCGCTCACCGTCGACCAGGTGGAGCGCTTGCTGGCAACGCCCGACGACAGCGTCATCGGGCTGCGCGACCGGGCCTTGCTTGAGTTGCTCTACGCGACCGGCGCGCGCGTGTCGGAGGCGGTGGGACTGGATGTCGACGACCTCGCGCACGGCGACGTGCTGCGTCTGCGCGGCAAGGGCTCCAAAGAGCGGATCGTGCCCGTCGGGTCGTACGCGCGCGCGGCGATGGACGCGTACCTCACGCGCGCGCGCCCCGAGCTGAGCCGGCGCGGACGGGCGAGCCCGCGCCTGTTCCTCGGCGCGCGCGGGGCCCCGCTGTCGCGGCAGAGCGCGTGGCTGGTCATTCAGCGGGCCGCCGAGCGGGCACAGCTCTCCGCGCGAGTGTCGCCGCACACGCTGCGGCACTCGTTCGCGACGCACCTGCTGCAGGGCGGCGCCGACGTGCGGGTCGTGCAGGAGCTGTTGGGGCACGCGTCGGTCGCGACGACGCAGATCTACACGCACGTCTCGGTCGAGGCGCTGCGCGACGTGTACGCCACGTCGCATCCCCGCGCTCGCTGACCCCGCCCGGCCCCTGAGCTTGCCTCGCCCGGCCGACCCGGGGCGCTGCTCGCGCGCACGAAACCCGCAGTCGCGCGTGCGAAACACGTGCGCGCCTGCAGGAAGCGACCGCGCTAAGCGCGCGGGGCCCCGCTGCACGGGGCGGCGGCGAACGCGGGCACGAGCTCGGGCGACATGACGCGGGCCTCCCGCGCGGGCCACCCGATCCACTCGCGGGCGGTGGCGAGAGCGACCCGGCGCGACGGCATGAACCAGTGGAAGAAGAACCAGCGCGCCAGCCACGCGGGCCACCCGGTCAGCTGCACGCCGTACAGCTCTGCCGCGCCGCGGCCGATTCCCAGGCTCGCGCCCTGCCCGAGCCCCGGGAAGCGGAAGCGCCGCGGGCACCGGCCGGTCACGGCGCGCACGACGTTCGCGCCGATGCGCTTGCCGTGGTGGATCGCCCACAGAGCGTTGGCCGGGCAGTCGCCACGGCCGGAAGGATGCGGGACGGCGGCGACGTCGCCGCCGGCCCAGATCCTCGGCCCGACGGCGAGGCGCCGGTTGGTGCGCACGCGGCCCGCCGCATCGCGGGCGAACGCCTCGAGGCCGGGCAGTGCGACGGGCGTTTGGCCGATCGTGGTCACCACCGTCGCGGAGCGGATGAAGCCGGCTTCGTCGAGGTCCGCCCCGTCTGGAGTCACTTCGGCTAGCCGCGTGCGGTCCAGCACCTCGACGCCCGCGGCGCGGGCCTCGCCCATCGCGTACTCCGCGATGCGGTCGAACCGGGGCCGCAACGCGGGCAGTGGCCGCGCGCCCGAGTGCACGAGCACCACGCGAGGCTTCCAGCCGGCGAGCTGCGGGGACGCGGCGACCGCCTCGCGCAGCCGCTGCGACAGCGCCGTCGCCGCCTCGACGCCGGTGAGCCCGGCCCCGGCGACCACGACGGTCAGCAGTCGCGCCCGCGCGACGAAGTCAGTGGTCTGGGCGGCGAGCGGCACGATCTGCTCCAGATGCGCCCGCAGAGCGGCAAGCCCCTCCGGATCCTTGAGCGACCACGCGTGCTCTCTCAGCCCGGGGACGCGCTCCACCGCGTCCCTGCTGCCGACGCCGACGACGAGCTGGTCGTAGCGGAGAGTGTGGATGCCGGCATCCGTCGCCACCGCGACCGTCCGTCGCTCCGGGTCGACCCGCACAGCCTCGCCACGCACGATCTCGACACCCGGCAGCAGACGACTCAACGGCACTTGCGCGTGCTCGGGGCGGACATGTCCGGTGACGACTTCAGCGGTCCAGCCGTGGAACGAGTGGTCCGGTGCCGCCGAGACGAGCGTCACGCGCGCGCCGACGCCCGCGCGCGAGATGGCGCGGGCACTCCAGACGCCGGTGTAACCGCCGCCCAGCACCACCACGTCAACGGCCATGTCACACCTCCGCGTCGACCAGGGCCGGCTCGGGCCACGCAACCGGCCGCCCGAAGGAGAGGGGCTCGGCAAGCGAGAACCCGAGGTGCGCGAACCGGCGCGCGGCGTCGCGCATGCGCGCGGCGTGCTCCACGCTCGCAGCGCCCACCGCGTCGACGGTGACGCCGTCGAACGCCATCAGCATCGTCTCGCACAGGCACGCGTACGCCAGGCCGCGCGGCAGGCCGATGTCGCCGCGGACGTCGATGCCCGGGATGGCGGCGAGGCCGCCATCGACCACGAGCACGTCAGGACGCTCGCGCTGCAAGGCGGGGTCGGTGTTGCGCGGCTGCGTGTCATCGAGCACGATCGCGCCGCGCTTGAGATGCGGCGAGCCGATGACGGCGTCGGCCGCCGAGGTCAGCACCAGCACGAGGTCGGCGTCGCGAACGGCATCCATCGACGTCGTCGTGCGCACCGACACACCGGACGCGCGCACGTTGGAGGCCAGGTCGTCGAGTCGGCGCTGGCCGCGGGCGATCAGGGTCAGGTCGGAACCGAGCGGCTCGTCGGCGAGGAGTCGGACGACGCACGACCCGACGCTGCCGGTGGCTCCGACGATCGCGATGTGCGTGCCGGGCGCGGCGGGCAGGAGGCGGCGGAGCCCCTCGACCGTGAGGTGCGCCGTGAAGGCGTTGCCGGTCGTGACGGTGATGCCGGGGCGTTCCCGCAGCAGCCGCCCCGCCCCTGTGACGGGCGTGTTCAAGGCGCCGAGTCCCACGATGCCGGCGCCGAGCGCCTCGGCCTTGTCGACGGCGCGCTCGATCCGGCCGAGGACCCAGCGGCGGTCTTCGGAGAGCATCTGGCGCGCGCCGACCGGCACGACGATGATCCAGCCCTCGGCGCCGTCGGCCGGCGACCGGTCGCTGCGGCGCACGGACGCGAGCGGAAGCGGCGGAACCGGCATCCGCCGCAGGCCCCAGTCCCAGGCGGATGCCGGGACCCGCCCCAGCGGTCCCCATACGCGGCCCATGTCCTCCGCGACGTTCGCGCGCGGATGGACGAGGAACGCGAACTTCTTCGCGCGTGTGGTGTCGGCGTGCACGGCGGCCCCCTTCTCGACGTGTCGAGTGCGAAGAGCACGGCCGCGTGCCCCGTGATACGCGGCGGGCGGTGGATAGAATCGAGCGAACGAGCACTGAAGGCGGGAGCATCCGTGGCGAAGAAGGACGAGACGCCGATTGGGCCCACCGGTCGTCCCTACCACGGCTTCCCCACCCCGCCGAAGCTCGCGCAACACGGCCCCGCGCGCATCGTCTCGCTGTGCAACCAGAAGGGCGGCGTCGGCAAGACGACGACCACGATCAACCTCGCGGCCGCGCTGGCCGACTACGGACGCAAGGTGCTCGCGGTCGACTTCGACCCGCAGGGCGCGCTGTCGGCCGGCCTGGGCATTCAGACCCACGACGTGACGACGGTGTACGACCTGCTCGTGGACTCCAAGCGCGACCCGCGCGACGCGATCCTGCCCACGGCCGTGGCCAACCTCGACGTCATCCCGGCGAACATCGACTTGTCGGCCGCGGAGGTGCAACTCGTCAACGAGGTCGCCCGCGAGTCGATCCTCTCCCGCGTGCTGCGAAAGGTCGCGCCCGACTACGACGTCGTTTTCATCGACTGCCAGCCCTCCCTCGGACTGCTGACGGTCAACGCGCTCACCGCGAGCCACGGCGTGCTCATTCCGCTGGAGTGCGAGTACTTCGCGCTGCGCGGCGTCGCTCTGCTCATCGAGACGGTCGACAAGGTGCGCGACCGGCTCAACCCGACGCTTCAGCTGGACGGGCTGCTGGCCACGATGTACGACGGCCGCACGCTGCACTCGCGCGAGGTGCTCGGTCGCGTCGTCGACGCCTTCGGCGACGACGTGCTGGAGACCGTTATCGGGCGCACGGTGAAGTTCCCCGACGCGTCGGTGTCGGGCATGCCCATCACCGAGTTCGCGCCCGAGCACAAGGCCGCCCAGGCCTACCGGCGCCTGGCGCGGGAGCTGGTCTCGCGTGGCGCCGTCGCCTGAGCACGACCCGTCGGTCGTTGAGCGAGGCCCGCAGGGCCGAGACGAAACGCGGCGACCGGATGAGACGGCCGTTGGCCCTTCGACAAGCTCAGGGACCGGGGAAGCGGCCCTTGAGCCTGTCGAAGCGGCCCCTGAGCCTGTCGAAGGGTTCCGGGTCTCGCTCGGCGTGTTCGACGGGCCGTTCGACCTTCTGCTGACGCTGCTGTCCAAGCACGAGCTCGACATCACCGACGTCGCGCTGGCGACAGTGACCGGCGAGTTCATCGCCTACCTGCGCGAGCTGGACGCGGACGAAGAGCTCGAGCAGGCATCCGAGTTCCTGGTCGTGGCCGCGACCCTGCTGGACATGAAGGTCGCTGGGCTCCTTCCGCAGGGGGAATTGGTGGATGCCGAGGCGGTGGCCCTCCTCGAGGCTCGAGACCTGCTGTTCGCCCGGCTGCTGCAGTACCGCGCATTCAAGGAGGTGTCGTCGTGGTTCGCCGAGCGGCTCGCCGCCGAGGACGGGCGCCACGCCCGCGCCGTGCCGCTCGAGCCGAAGTACCGCGAGTCGGCGCCCGAGCTGGTGTGGACGCTGTCACCAGACGACTTCGCGGCGCTCGCCATCCTCGCCCTCACCCCGCGCGAGATCCCGCATGTCGGCCTCGGCCACTTGCACGCGCCGCTCGTGAGCATCCGCGAGCAGGCGGCGATCGTTGTCACCCTGCTGCGCGACGCCGACTCGCTGACGTTCCGTGAGCTGGTTGCCGGCGTGCAGGAGGCGGGGGTCGTCGTCGCGCGGTTCCTGTCCATCCTCGAGCTGTACCGGCATGCCGCCGTCTCGTTCGAGCAGGTCGAGCCGCTGGGCGAGCTGACGCTGCGATGGACCGCCGAGCAGTGGTCGGCCGAATCGCTCGCTACGCTGGGGGCCGACTATGACAGATGATGTGACCCGGCAGCTCGAGGCGATCCTGCTGATCGTCGACGAGCCGCAGAGCCTCGTCTCGCTCGCCACCGCTGTCGGCGCCCCCGTCGCCGCGGTGCGCCAGGCCGTCGAGGCCCTCGTCGAGGACTACGACGGGCTCGCCGGCGGGCCGCGACGCGGATTCGAGCTGCGCGAGGTCGGTGGCGGCTGGCGCATCTACGTGCGCGCCGAGCACGACGCGCTCGTGTCGGAGTTCGTGAACGCGCAGACGCCGTCGCGGCTGTCGCAAGCCGCGCTCGAGACCCTCGCCGTCATCGCGTACAAGCAGCCCGTCACGCGCGGCCAGGTCGCCTCGATCCGGGCCGTCAACGTGGACTCGGTGGTGCGGACCCTGCTCGGCCGCGGCCTCATCGCCGAGCAGTTCACCGACGCCGAGACGGGAGCCATCCACTACGGCACCACCGACCAGCTCTTGGTTCAACTCGGCATCAACTCGCTCGACGAGCTGCCGCCGATCTCGCCGCTGCTCGACGACGGCGCCGACGGCTTCGACGACGAGACCCTGCGATGACCGGCGAGAGCGAGGGCGTGCGGCTGCAGAAGGTGCTGGCTGCTGCCGGGGTAGCGTCGCGCCGCGTCGCCGAACAGCTCATCGTCGACGGCCGCGTGCGGGTCAACGGCGCCACGGTCACCGCGCTGGGCACGCGCATCGACCCCGACACCGACCTCGTCGATGTCGACGGAACGGCCGTGCAGCTGGATGCCTCCAAGCGGTACGTCATGCTCAACAAGCCCACCGGCGTGGTCAGCTCGATGCGCGACGACCGCGGGCGGCCCGACCTGCGCCGCTTCACGAAAGAGTGGCCGGAGCGCCTGTACAACGTCGGCCGCCTCGACGCCGACACGAGCGGCCTGCTGGTCCTCACCAACGACGGCGAGCTGGCCCACGTGCTCGCGCACCCGTCCTTCGGGGTGACCAAGGTGTACATCGCGAAGGTCGCCGGCCGCGTCACTCCGCAGACGATTTCGCGCCTCACGAAGGGCGTCGAGCTCGACGACGGCCCGATCGCCGCCGACAAGGCGCGGCTGCTGCAGGCCCAGGCGGGGGAGTCGCTCGTGGAGCTGACGCTGCACTCGGGCCGCAACCGCGTCGTGCGGCGCATGATGGCGGCGGTCGGCCACCCTGTCGTCGAGCTCGTGCGCCGACAGTTCGGCCCGCTCCACCTGGGCACGCTCCCGGCTGGGCGGGCCCGCGAGTTGACTAAAGTGGAACGCGGCGCCCTCGTGACTCTTGCGCGCCGTGAGGCGGGTGATTCCACCCCGCCGGAGGCCCCCCAGGAGACCGAGTGAGCGATTCGACCGACCCGCGCGCGCTCCCGGCGCGCACACCCGGCACGGTGCGCATCGTGGGAGCGGGCCTGCTGGGCGCCAGCATCGGGCACGCGCTGACGGCCCGCGGCGTCGACGTCGCGCTCGCCGACTCGTCGCCGGCGCAGCTGCGGCTCGCGATCGACTACGGCGCGGGACGGGCGGCGACGGGCGGCGACGAGCCCGCGCTCATCGTCGTGGCCGTTCCGCCCGACGTGACCGCCGACGTGATCGCCGCCGAGTTGACGGCGCACCCCGGAGTGACGGTGACGGATGTCGCGAGCGTCAAGCTGCAGCCCCTGCGCGCGCTGCGCGCGCGGGGACTTGACCTCACGCACTACATCGGCTCGCACCCGCTCGCGGGCCGCGAGCGGGGCGGGGCGATCTCGGCGCGCGCCGACATCTTCGTCGGGCGGCCGTGGGTGGTCTGCCGCGACGGCGACACGCCGGCATCCGATCTCGCTCTCGTCGAGGGGCTCGCCCTCGACCTGGGAGCGATGCCCGTCGAGCTGACCCCCGAGGAGCACGACCGCGCTGTCGCGCTCACTTCGCACGTTCCGCAGCTGGTGGCGAGCCTTCTCGCCGGGCGGTTCGTCGACGCCGACGACGAGTCGTTGCAACTGGCCGGCCAGGGTGTGCGCGACACGACCCGCATCGCGGCGTCGGCGCCCGAGCTGTGGGTGCAGATCCTCGGGGCGAACGCCGGACCCGTGACCGACGTGCTGGATGCGCTGGCCGCCGACCTCGGCGTGGTCGCCGACGCGCTGCGCGAGCCCGACGCCGCGGGGTCGCGGCGGGCCGTGGCCGACGCCATCAGCCGCGGCAACGAGGGCGTCGCCCGACTGCCCGGCAAGCACGGGCAGCACCGCCGTCGGTTCGAGCCCGTCGTGGTGATGGTGGACGACACTCCTGGCCAGCTGGGCCGGCTCTTCGGCGAGCTCGGCGAGCTCGGCGTCAACGTGGAGGATTTGCGCCTCGAGCACTCGCCGGGCGCGCAGTTCGGGCTCGCTGAGATCAGCGTGGCGCCGCGCGCGGCGCGCCGCGCGCGGGAGGGGCTGGAAGAGCGCGGATGGAAGATTGCGAGCACCACCAATGACTGACCCTTCGACAAGCTCAGGGGCCGCTTCGACAAGCTCAGGGGCCGCTTCGACAAGCTCAGGGACCGGTCGCTTGACCCGGGACCACACACCGACCGTGGTCGCCGTGGACGGACCCGCGGGCAGCGGCAAGTCGAGCGTCTCGAAAGAGGTCGCGCGGCGGCTCGGCTTCGGCTACCTCGACACCGGAGCGGTGTACCGCGCGCTCGCGTGGCACGTGCTCTCGCACGGCGCCGACACGTCGGACGCCTCCGCCGTGGTCGACGCGGTGGGCGACTTCGACTGGACGGTGTCGGTCGACCCCGACCGCTTCTGGGTGCGCGTCGGCGAGACGGACGTCACCGACGCCATCCGCGAGCCGCGCGTGTCAGACGCCGTCAGCGGCGTCGCGCGCGTGCCCGCCGTGCGCGAGGGCGTCAACACGGCGTTCCGCGAGCTGGCCGGCGAGATCGACCGGCCGGGGATCGTTATCGAAGGGCGCGACATCACGACCGTCGTCGCCCCGGACGCGCCTGTCCGCGTGCTGCTGACCGCCGCCCCCGAGGTGCGCGCCGCGCGCCGCAGCAAAGAGCTCAGGGGAGAGGATGCCGTCGCTGTCGCCGCTGCTCTGCACAGGCGCGACGCGTCGGACTCGAAGGTCGTCGACTTTCTCTCCGCCGCGCCGGGCGTCGAGGTTGTCGACTCGACCGACCTGGATTTTGACCAGACCGTGCGAGCGGTGCTCGAGCTCGTGCAGGCGGGCAGGCGGGCATGAGCGGCATCCCCACGCCTGATGAGGAGTACAAGGCCGGACCCGACCGCCTGGAGGAGGCGCTCGCTAGCCTCGACGACGAGCTCGTCGAGCAACGCGCCTCGGCACTGCGCCAGGGCCTCGACGACTACGAGCTCGACGCCGAGGACGCCGAGTTGCTGGCCGGCGTCGTGCGCGGCGAGGACGGCATCGAGTACTCCCCGGCGCTGCCAGTGGTGGCCATCGTCGGCCGGCCGAATGTCGGCAAGTCGGCGCTCGTCAACCGCATCCTGGGCCGCCGCGAGGCGGTGGTGGAAGACACGCCGGGCGTCACGCGCGACCGGGTCACCTACAAGGCGGAGTGGCTCGGCCGGCGCTTCTCGCTCGTCGACACCGGCGGGTGGGAGCCCGACGCGCGCGGCATCGACGCGTCGGTGGCGGCGCAGGCCGAGATCGCGATCGACCTGTCGGATGTCGTGCTCTTCGTCGTCGACGCGATGGTCGGGGCGACCTCGACCGACGAGCAGGTGGTGCGCCTGCTGCGTCGCGCGGGCAAGCCCGTCTTCCTCGTGGCCAACAAGATCGACGACGCCCGGCAGGAGCCCGAGGCGGCGGCGCTGTGGAATCTGGGCCTCGGCGAGCCGTGGCCCGTGTCGGCGATCCACGGGCGCGGGGTGGCCGACCTGCTGGACGCCGTGATGAAAGTGCTGCCGGAGGTCTCGGCCGTGGCCGGGCAAGAGATCGGCGGCCCGCGACGCGTTGCGATCCTGGGGCGGCCGAACGTCGGCAAGTCGTCGCTGCTGAACAAGGCCGCCGGCGAGGAGCGGGTGGTCGTCAACGAGCTTGCCGGCACGACTCGCGACCCCGTGGACGAGATCGTCGAGCTGGCCGGCCGGCCGTGGCGGCTCGTCGACACCGCCGGCATCCGCCGCCGCGTGCACCTGCAGCAGGGCGCCGACTTCTACGCGTCGCTGCGAACCTCGACCGCGCTGGAGCGGGCGGAGGTCGCCGTCGTCGTGCTCGATGTGACGCAGCCGGTCAGCGAGCAGGACGTGCGGATCATCGAGCTCGTGCTGGAGTCGGGGCGCGCGCTCGTGCTCGCCTTCAACAAGTGGGATCGCCTGAACGATCCTGACATGGAGAACATCGATCGCCGCCGTTACCTCGAGCGCGAGATCGAGCAAGACCTCGCGCACGTGGCGTGGGCGCCGCGCGTCAACCTGTCGGCGCGCACCGGCCGCCACCTGGACAAGCTCGTGCCCGCGCTGGAGACCGCGCTGGAGTCGTGGGACACCCGCATCCCGACCGGCAAGTTCAACGCGTTTCTCACCGAGCTCGTCGCCGAGCACCCGCACCCGGTGCGGGGCGGGAAGCAGCCCCGCATCCTCTTCGGCACGCAGGCGGGCACGCGGCCGCCGACCTTCGTGCTGTTCACGACCGGGTTCCTCGACCCGGGCTACCGGCGGTTCATCCAGCGGCGCCTGCGCGAGCTGTACGGCTTCCAGGGCACGCCGATCGTCATCAACATGCGGGTGCGCGAGCGCCGCAAGCGCTGAGCGCGGGCCGAAAGCACCGGGCGCGTCGCAAAGGTGGCGCGTGGCGCCGCATCGCGCTGCGAAAGTGGCGTGTCGTGCCCCATCCCGCGCCACGACGCGGCACATTGCGACACTTCCGGCGAGGCGCCCTGCGCTTGAGGTGGCGCGTGGCGCCGGGTCAGGGCGGGGGATGCGGCACAGCGCGCCACTTCCAGGTGGATGCCTGCGCCAGAGGCCCCGCCCGCACGTGTGACAGGCTGGGCGGGTGACGATCGAGCAGCCGGCGCCGGATGAGCCGCGGCGCCCGACCGGGGCGCGCGACCCGGGCGACGCGTGGGTCGTCGCCGAGTCGGGGGAGCGCTACTGGGGCCGGTTCGGCGCGGCCGGGCTGCTCGCGTTCGACGAGCGGCGCGGCGTGCTGCTGCAGCACCGCGTGACGTGGAGCCACTTCGGCGACACGTGGGGCCTCCCCGGCGGGGCGCGCCACGAGGGCGAGACGGCGCGCGACGGCGCGCTGCGCGAGGCGCACGAAGAGGCGGGCGTGCCGGTGGATGCCGTCCGCCCGCGCCTGCTGAGCGTGCTCGATGTGGGCGTGTGGTCGTACACGACGCTCGTCGCCGACGTCGTCGCCCCGTTCGAGCCGCGAATCACCGACCCCGAGAGCCACGCGTTGGCGTGGGTGCCGCCCGCGGAGGTCGCGGGCCGCCCGCTGCATCCGGGTTTCGCGGACTCATGGGACGGCCTGCGCGCGCTGCTGGGCGTGCGGCCGGTCGTGGTGGTCGACGCCGCGAACGTCGTCGGGTCGGTGCCCGACGGCTGGTGGAACGACCGCGCCGGTGCCACGCGGCGACTGCTCGAGCGAATCGCGACACGCGCGCGCGACGGTGTGCCGGCGGCATCCCTCGGGCTGCCCGAGACCACGTGGTTCCCGGAGTGGACGGTCGTTGTCGAAGGCACGGCGCGGGCAGTGCGGGATGCCGCGGGGCTCGGCGTGGTGCGCGCTACCGGAGAGGGCGACAACGCCATCGTCGAGGAGGCTTCGCGGCTCGCCGCGGAAGGGCGCGTCGTCACGGTCGTGACGAGCGACCGGGGCCTGGCGGCGCGCGTCTCCAGCGTCGGGGCGGCGGTGCGCGGCGCGCGCTGGCTGCTCGACCTGCTGCCGGGCGCGGGCTAACGCCCGCGGAAGCGGTCGATCTCGCGCCGCTCGCGCTTCGTCGGCCTCCCGGCGCCGCGATCGCGCTGCGCGACCGCGGGCTCGGGATCGCGCGGGGGAGTGCGGTCGTCCACCGCCTCGGCCGCCAGCGCGGCCCCCACGCGCTTGGCGATGGGCTGCCGCACGACGAGGATGCGGTCGAATCCGGCGATCCGCACGCGCAGCTCGTCGCCGGCACGCACGGGCTGGGACGCCTTGGCACGCTCGCCGCCCACGCGCACATGCCCCGCGCGGCATGCGTTCGTCGCGGCCGTGCGCGTCTTGAACACCCGGATCGCCCACAGCCACGCGTCCACCCGGACGGAGGAGGCTCCCGCCATCCGTCACCCCGCCGTCAGATCGAGTTCGACGATCGTCCGCTCGGGGCGCGGGCGCGCGACCTCGTGGAAGCCGGCGTCCTCGAACACCGAGAGCACTCCCACGTAGAGGTCGTTCGAGCTCTTCTTCGCCACGTTCGTGTCGGTCGGGTAGGCCTCGATGACGCGCGCCCCGTTGCGCCGGGCGAACTCGACGGCGGCGGCGAGGAGCTGCGCGTTGAGCCCAGTGCGGCGGTGCTCGCGCCGCACCACGAAGCACGACACGGCCCACACGGACGGGTCGTCCCACGGCTCGGGCGAGTTCGCGTTGAACGCTCTCGTGCGCCCGAGGCGAACCTGCGTGGGGCGCGGGCCGACACGGATCCAACCGGCGGGCTCGCCGTCGGCGTAGGCGATGAGGCCCGGCGGCGGCGCGGCATCCAGTTCGGCCCGCAGCATCCCTTCCCGCTCTCCGCGGGTCGTCTTCTCCCAGTCTTTGTTCGGCAGCATCCACCACTGGCATTGGCACGACGCGCCGTCGCCGCCGCCGCTCAGCGCGTGCTCGAGGTCGCCGAACCGGTCGGGCGTGGCGGGTTCGATCGTGATCGTGGGCATGGATGCGACGCTACGCGCGGGGTGCGACGCCGGCAAGGCGCGGCGTCGCATCCGCCGGGAGGCGGACCGCCGCATTCCGCCTCCAGCGGGAGTCGGCGGCCTCGGCATTGGGAGAGGCTGGGCACATGGCCGACACCACGCTCCCTGCGCCCCGTGTGCCCTGGGCGGCCGTCGTGGTCTACGCCCTGCTCGCCTGTGGGATGGCGTGGCTCGTGACGCTTCCGCTGTGGCTCGGCGACGGGCTGGCGTCGCCGCTGTTCCTCCCGCTCGCGGCCGCGATGATGTTCACGCCGACCGTCGCCGCCCTGTGCGTCACCTTCGCCATGGTGCGTCCCGCGCGCAAGGCGCGCTATCTCGGGCTGGTGCCGTTCCGGCCCGTGGGGCGGAAGATCGCGCTCTTCCTGCTGTGGCCGGTCTTCTGGCTGGCCGTGGGGCTCGGTGCGTTCCTGGTCGCGGTGTGGCTCGGGTGGACGACCGCCGACTGGTCCCTCTCCGGGATCGAGCGGATGCTGCCGCCCGGCCTGACCGCGTCGATGTACGTGCTGATCAGTTTCGCCGCGCTGCCGCTCAACGTCGTCATCGCGTCGGCCACCGCCTTCGGCGAGGAGCTCGGCTGGCGCGGCTTCCTCACGACGGCGCTCGCGCCGCTCGGGTTCTGGCGCTCCGCCCTTGTCTCGGGAGTGTTGTGGGGTGTGTGGCACGCGCCGATCATCCTGCTCGGCTACAACTACCTGCGCACCGACGGGAGCGGCATCGCCTGGATGTGCGGCTTCACCCTGCTCGTCGGCGGTGCAGTCGGTGTACGGCAATCCAGCGCTCGGGCTTGAGCACGCTCCGGGCTGAGGCCCGCGCCGAGCGGCCGTGTGCGCGTGCGCGACGCGAGGCCAGGTAGCATAGGGGAGTTGCCCGCTCGGCGGGCAGCTCGACCGGGATGTGGCGCAGCTTGGTAGCGCACTTGACTGGGGGTCAAGGGGTCGCAGGTTCAAATCCTGTCATCCCGACGCAAGAGCCCTGGTGAGAGGAAACTTTCACCAGGGCTTCGTCGTTTCGGGGGGTGGTCACTGCCTGGTCCACTCGGCCTCTCGGCGTGATCTGCCCGCTGATGAAGTGGACCAATCCGGTTCGGCGCCCGCGCTGCCGGAGTGGACCCATGGGTGCCCGCGAGATGGACCAATCTGCGGGCAGGGGACTGCTCCGGCCCCTGTTGGGAGGGTCGGAGCGTGGATTCAGGCTTCGCCGATGCCGACGATATCGCCGCGGTCCTCCACTACCGCCTCACCCGCACCACCGTCCGACGCGCCGGGTCCGGGCGGGCACGCAAGGCACCCGCCTGATCGCCGAGAACCAGGCGTGGACGAAAGTGCTCGGCACCACGCCGAAGAAGGCCAATAAGTGTGCCGGAGTCGAGTGGCTCGTGGGTTGGGTGCAGTCCGTTGGTTGCTTCCAGGCGTGAACTCCCATAAGGGCGGGCAGCACTGACCCAGACATCGGTGGCCCGGTGGTCGTGCAGGCCGCAGCGATCACCGGGCCCACGTGCATCGGAGCTGTCATGCCAGAAGATGACTCAGAGCAGCGACGAACGGTGCGAGCTCGGCGGTGACGTGCGCGTCCAGATCAACCGCTGGCTCGTCTCGATCGACCCACTGCGTCGTCGCGCTGAGAACGACGGCCATCAATGCTTCGACGATGTGCGCCACGAGGCTCGGTGCGGCTCCCGGCGCCTGGGCGCGACCATGCTCGATGAGAAGGTCGATGATGTCCCTGGTGCGCAACGTGACATCGGCGCGCAGTTCTTCGTCGCTGCGCACGATCCGCCAGCGCAGCGCCAGCGCGTCGTGCTCTTGGCGGGTGAACTGCAACGCTGCCGCGATTCCTGCTGCCAGCGCCTCCACGAGGGGTCTGCGATCGTTGTTCTCGAGGGCCTCCCGCAGACGGGCGAAGCTGGCGTCGAACTCGTCGGCCATGAGGTCGCGCTTGGCGGGGAAGTAGTGGAAGAGCGTGGTGCGGCTGATGCCGGCGACGTCGGCGATCTGTTGCAGTGAGGTCGCGGCGTAGCCCTGGCTCAGGAACAGGGCGCGGGCGATGTCGCGAATCTCGTCGTGGGTGGTCTCCCGCGGTCGTCCTCTTCCTCGTCTGGTCACGGTCTGATTCTCGCGCATCTCGGATTAAGTGAACACTGGTGAGATATTCTCTTGGGTGGGCTGGCCGATCCGGCCGGTCGGATGTCAGGGGAGGCATTGAACTGAGGAAGGTGGCATGACCACCGAGCGATACGAAGTGATCGTCGTGGGCGCCGGAGCATCCGGTGGCCCGCTCGCTACGCGGCTGAGCGAGGACCCTGACCGCACCGTGCTGACCGACGAGCGCGATGTGGTGCGGATGCGCGAGGTCATCCGCACCTCCGCCGCGATTCTGAAGTCCAAGGCCATGAAGCCGTGGTTCAAAGGCATCACCGAGATCGACGAGGCCACCCTCGCCGACGACAGAAAGCCCGACGCCTGGATGCTCACGCACTTCAGCACCGCGATCCACGTCGATCCTCCCCGACGCACCGCTGCGTGGACCCGCCGCCTCCGGGCACCTCGTCGGCGAGCTCGTCGCCCACTTCAGCTGCACTGACGCGGCGCGCCCACTGGACCCACACCGAGACGCATCCGATTACCGCCTGAACGGCCACCGCAAGGACACCACCATGCCCATCACGACCCTCGATCCCGCGACAGCACTGATCGTCATCGACTTGCAGAAGGGCACCACGGCCGCGCAGACCGCGCACGCGGTCGAGGGCGTGATCGACAACGCCGCCAGACTCGTCGACACGTTCCGACGGCGAGGCCTGCCCGTCGTGTTCGTACGGTTCGATCCGTCGCAGGCCCCGACCGGCCGTGCTGAGCTCGGCGGCAGGCTGCCCGAAGTGCCGGCGGACTTCACAGAGTTCGTCCCCGAGCTCCAACCGGCACCCGACGACCTCGTCGTCACGAAGGGGCCGTGGAGCGCCTTCTCCGGAACGGGCTTGCAGGAGAAGCTGGCGGCGCGAGGCATCACGCAGGTGGTGTTAACCGGTGTCGCGACGAGCTTCGGCGTCGAGTCCACCGCGCGGGCTGCCTACGACCTCGGCTACAACGTGACCATCGTCACCGACGCCACCACCGACCGCATCCCGGACGCCCACGACCGCTCCGTCGCCGGAGTCTTCCGCATCCTCGGTGAAACGGGAACCACCGACGACGTCCTCGCCCTGCTCGCCATCTGACTCACCAAAAACCCACACTCGAGGAGAGAACCTTGAAGTCTGTACACGTCATCGCCCCCGATACCAACGCATGGGTGGAGGTCGACACGCCGGTGCCCGGCCCGGCCGATGTTCTGCTGAAGATCAGAGCTTGCGGCATCTGTGGCTCCGACGCGATGTATACCCACAACGGCGGCATCCCGCCGCGGCTCGGCGCGACGCCGCTTGGGCACGAGCCAGCGGCAGAGGTCGTCGAGGTCGGAGCCGAAGTGCAGAACATCGAAGTCGGCGACCACGTCGTCATCGACACGATGGCCTTCACCGACGGGCTCCTGGGCTCCGGCGGCGCTCAAGGCGCCCTCTCCGAGCACGTGCTCGTGAAGGACGCACAGCTCGACCGGCAACTGAAGGTCATCCCGAAAGACGTCCCGTGGGACGTCGCTGCTTTGAACGAGCCGATGGCCGTCGCCTACCACGCCGTCAACCGCACGAACCCGCAGCCGGGAGCGAAGGTCGTTGTCTTCGGTGCCGGCCCGATCGGACTGGGCGCCGTGCTCGGATACCGGCGCCGCGGAGCCTCTCACATCGTCGTGGTCGACATCATCCCGGCCCGGCTCGAGAAGGCGTTGCAGGTGGGCGCCGACGCCGTCATCAACTCTGCCGAGGAAGACATCGCGGCCCGCCTGATCGAGCTGCACGGCGACGGCGCGACCGTCTTCAACCGCGGTGCGCGCGCCGGGACCGACATCTACCTTGACGCCGCGGGTGCCCCCAGCATCCCCCCGACCGTCGCCGGTATCGCCAGACAGGGCGCGACCCTCGGAATCGTGGCCGTGCACAAACGCCCCGTCGAACTCGACTTCGGCAGCATCCTCACCTCAGAGCTCACCCTCGTGTGGTCGATGGGATACCCGACCGAGATCTTCGAGGTCACCGACGACATCGTCGAGAACTGGGAGAAGTACGCCGTCATCATCAGCGACCGCCTCCCCTTCGACCGCGCCCTCGACGCGCTCGAGCTCGCCAAGACCCCCGGCGCCGCCGACAAGGTTGTCGTCACCTTCGACTGATTCCCGCTCTGACGACTGCTCCCGGCACATGGGGGTCAGGGGGCGCAGGTTCAAATCCTGTCATCCCGACGGAATAGCACTGGCGAGACGCTGATTTCACCAGGGCTTCGTCGTTCCGAGCGTCGGCGGCCACCCGCTTGCCCACCTCTGTCGCGTACGCCGCGTCGAACGCGTCGCGGCTGTCGAACCACAGCTCCGCGATGCCGTCGGGGCCGTCGCCGTCGTCGACGAGGTTGAATCGGATGCCGCGAACGCCCGGCAGCTGGGCCGCCAGCGGCGCGTGCTCGTCCAGCCACCACCGCGCGAACTGCTCGGGCGCCATGTCGTCGCGCCGAGTCAGCAGGATCATCGCCTTGAACCCCATATGCTCTCCCTCGAACGCTTCAGGATGGCTTTCGCACGCGGTGCAGCGGGCGGCCGCCGATCGCGAGCGCCAACGCGATCAGCATCTCGTCGTCGCGCGGGGCATCGGCGATCGAGATCTCCGCGGCATCCATGTCGTCGAACTCCCAGATGTCGTCCTTGTTGGTGATCGGCAGCACGATCACCGAGCCCGGCCCGCCTCGACGCGCGTCTCCTCCACCTGGACGACGAGCTTGCGCACGTGCAGCAGCGACATCTTTCCTCCGGTGACACGTCGTGCCACCCACACGACGGCTCGGCCTCGATCCCGGTCGTGGGTACGTAGGATTTCCCCCATGCCGCGCCAGTTGTACCGCAACGCCCGAGTGTTCACCGCCGCCGATCGGCGGTGGGCGGACGCGATCGTCGTCGACGGCGAGCGCGTCGCGTACGTCGGCCGCCTCGACACTGCCGAGCGGATCGCCGGCGGCGACGCGGAGACGATCGACCTGGGCGGCGCACTCGTGCTCCCCGGCTTCGTTGACGGCCATGCGCATGTGGTGGGGACAGGTGAGGCCGCGCAGCAGATCGACCTGTGGGGAGCCAACCGGGTCGAGGAGATCCAGCGCCGCGTCGCCGAGTGGGCCGCCGCCCACCCCGACGCGCCGCGGATCCGCGCGCAAGGCTGGGCGCACGGCGCGTTTGGCGGCCGGCAGCCGCATCGCGACCTGCTGGACGCGATCGTTCCCGACCGACCGGTGTACGCGCAGGCGTACGACTATCACTCGATCTGGCTCAACACCGCGGCTCTCGCCGAGGTCGGGATCGACGAGGCCACCGAGGCACCCGAGGGCGGACAGATCCACTCGGACGAGAACGGGCCGACGGGCCTCGTGGACGAGACGGCCATGCACCGGCTCGTGTGGCCGGTGCTGGACGGGATGGCGACGCCCGACGACCTGGACAGCCACCTCGCCAGCGCGCTGCGCTCGTATCGCGAGATCGGCGTCACGGCGGCGACGGAGATGGCGCTGGACGAGGGCGACTTGGGCGCACTGCGCACGGCGGAGGAGCGTGGAGAGCTGACCGCTCGCATCGTGGCGCACTGGCGTGTGCAGCCCACCGGCGACCTCGCGGCGAACCTCGCGCAGGTCGAGCGCGCGGCCGAGCTGGCACGTCGCCACCGCTCGGCGTTCCTCCGGGTCACCGGCATCAAGGTGCTCGTCGACGGCACCGTCGACGGCTGCACCGCTGCGCTCGGCGCCCCCTACGCGGACGGGTCGACGGCAGAGCCGATCTGGAGCCTCGACGAGCTCGCGCCCGTGGTGGTCGCCGCCGACGCGGCCGGACTCCAGGTGGCCATGCACGCCATCGGAGACGAGGCTGTCCGCATCGCGATCGGCGCGGTGGAGGCCGCCGTCGCCGCCAACGGCCCCGCCGAGCGTCGGCACCGGATTGAGCACCTCGAGGTGGTCGGCCGAGACGAGATCGAGCGTCTCGCCGCGCTGGGCATCGTCGCGAGCATGCAGCCGGTCCACTCCGACCCCGCCATCCAGGGCAACTGGCGGGCCATGCTGGGCGACGATCGCGTCGACCGCGGGTTCCCGTGGCCGGAGATGACGGATGCCGGTGCGGCCCTCGTGTTCGGCACGGACTCGCCGACGTCGCCCCAGGCGCCGCTGCCGAACATGTTCATCGCGGCCACGCGCCGGTCGGCGTTGGACCCGACGCTGGACCCGAACGTGCCTCGCTACGCGCTCCCGCTCCTGGACGCCATCGAACACGCCACCCGGGACGCCGCATGGGCGTGCCGCGCGGAGTACGACTACGGGCGTGTCGCCGCCGGGCTGCTCGCGGACTTCATCGTCCTCGACACCGACATCACCGCGGGGGATCCGTCGCTTTTGCTGGAAGCCCGCGTGGTCCGCACGGTCGTGGGCGGCCGGTCGGTCTACGTCCGGTCGTGAACGGCGCCGGGCGGCTCCGCGCCGCCCTCGAGCGCGGCGCGGAGCGATCCCGCGTCGAGCCCCAGTGACCACTCGGCGACGTCCGTGACGAAGTTGGTGAACGACAAGTGCATGAACGGCTGCGTGTTGTTCGCGTACGCGCCGAACCCGTCGATCGCGACGAAGATCCGCACGCACGCCGCGAACGGGTCGTCGGTGTGGAACGTCCCGTCGCGCACGCCGTCTTCGATGAGCTGCGTCAACTGGTCACGGTCGAGAGCCTCCTGCTCCTCGAGGGCCTCGGCCAGCGACGCGTTGAAGCGCGCGAGGTGCCGGGCGTTGAGCCATAGGCGCGCGAGCTCGTGCCCGCGCTCGTCCTGAACAGACGATGCCAGGTGCGCCAATCTCCGCAGGGGGCTGCCGTCCGCCGTGAGGATGCGACGGCGCTCGCCGGACACGGCCAACGCGAACGCCGCCGCCACGAGGTCGTCCGCCGCGGGGAAGTAGTGGTGGATGAGTCCGGGCCGCACGTCGAGCTCTCCGGCGACGACACGCAACGTGACGCGCTCAAGGCCCGCCGAGAGCGCGACCGCCGCCGCCGCTGCCGTGATTTCGGCGCGTCGCTCCCCGGGCGGCTTGCGCCGCGCCCGCGGGCTCTCCCTTGACACCATCCGGGCCATGCTATTTGATTGCGGGAGAACGCTTGTTGGCCTATCGACCAACAAGCGTTCGGTCGAGGGAGAGGACAAGCCGTGCCGAGCAGCGAATCCAGGGAGTCCGACACGTTCGTCGACACGGCGAGCCACCTCGAGACTCGGGGCATCGAGACGATCCGCGAGTCCGACCGCCACGGGCGTGCGCGCGACCTGTTCGCGGTCTGGGCCGCCCCGAATGTGAGCGTTCTGAACTTCACGATCGGGGCGACGCTGACCATCGTGCTCGGCCTCGA
The DNA here is from genome assembly GCF_047606685.1 of Microbacterium sp. Classification (GTDB taxonomy): domain Bacteria; phylum Actinomycetota; class Actinomycetes; order Actinomycetales; family Microbacteriaceae; genus Microbacterium. Next base: position 7,931 of record NZ_JASGEC010000103.1, on the reverse strand, counting down.
GGTGTGGCAGGCGCTGCTGGTGATCCTCGTCTCCAGCGTGCTGTGGATCCTGCCCGGCATCGTCGCCACCAGCGGCCCCGCCGCCGGCACGTCGGGGTCCGTTATCCAGCGCGCGATCTACGGCATCCACGGCAACCGTGTCGTGATCGCCTTCTACGGCTGGCTTGTGTCGGGGGTGTTCCTCGCGTTGAACTGGGTGGCCTCCTCGTTCATGGGCGCGGAGCTCCTGATGCGCTGGGGGATGACGGATCACACGCTGGCGCTCATCCTCGTGTCGATCGTGGTCTCCGCCATCACCGTGCTTGTCGCCGTCTACGGCCACGCTCTGATTCTGCGGGCCTACTCGCTGATCACGGTCGTGCTCGTCGTGATCTTCCTCGCGGTCATGGTCGTCGTCGCCCCGCAGCTGGACTGGGGCTTCCAGCAGCCGTTCCCGCTGGAGGGCGTGAGCCTGTGGTCGAGCGTCACGATCGCCTTCGCACTGCTCGCTTCGACCCCGCTCTCGTATTCGAACAGCGCCGACTTCGCCCGCTATCTCCCGAAGACCACCAAGCCGGCTGCGGTCGTGGCCGCGACGGCGCTCGGCGGCGCCATCCCGTGCTTCTTCTTCACCGGATTCGGCGCGCTTCTGGGCAGCATCGTGTCGTTCGACACCATGCAGGAGACCGGCATCGAGACGGTTCTGCTCGACATGCTCCCGGGGTGGCTCGGCGCCCTGTTCGTGTTCGGCGTCATCGTCAACACGATCGCGCTGAACGGCATGACGACCTACACCGCCAGCATGGCGCTGCAGTCCATCGGCGTGCCGATCAAGCGCATCCCGTCGGCGATCCTCATCGGCGTGCTTGGCACCGCGTTCACGATCTTCCTGGTGCTGTCCACCGGGCTGCTCGACGCGGTGAATCTCATGCTGCAGTTCCTGCTGATCATTTCGCTGCCGACGATCACCGTCTACGTCGTCGACATCCTCTTGCGCCGCAACCGCTACGACGCGCTCGAGCTCTTCGACGAGGGGCGGGGATCGATCTACTGGTACCACGGCGGGTTCGGGCTGGCCGGCCTCGCTTCGGTCGTCGTCGGCGGCACGGCCACCGCGCTCTTCCTCTCGACGGAGGTGTGGACCGGGCCGTTCGCCGCAGCCCTCGGGGACATGAGTCTGGAGATCCCGGCGGGGATCGACCTGTCCGTGCCGTTCGGCATGCTGGTATCGGCGGCGATGTACGCGCTGCTGGCCGGACGACGCGTCCGCCGGGGAGCACGCGCCGCATGAGCACCGGCCCCCACCCCGCTCGCTACCGCGGCGCGCCGAGGGAACAGCCGTCGCTCGAGAACTGGCAGGAGCCGCCGCACAATCGATGGACGTTTGCGCACCTCGGCGAGATCGTGCCGTCCGCCGTGGTGTCGCGGCGCGCGCCGCATCCGACGGGCGCGGTGTCGCGCCTGAACCGCCTGGCGCCGGGGCTGCCCGACCTCGAGGCGCGGCTCGAGCAGTCATACACCGACGCGTTCCTCGTGCTCCGCGGTGACGAGGTCGTCGCCGAGTTCTACCGGGACGGCTTCGCGCCCCACGACCGCCATCTCGTGATGAGCGTGTCGAAGTCGCTGTGCGGGCTCGTGTTCGGCTCCGTGGTCGACGAGGAGCGAATCGATCCCGCGCAGCGCATCGTCCAGTACATTCCCGAGCTGGCGGGCTCGGTCTACGACGGCCCTGTAGTCCAGGAGCTGCTGGACATGGTCATCCAGGTCGACTACAGCGAGGACTACGTCGACCCCGCCTCGGAAGTGCAGACCCACGATCGAGCGGGTGGATGGCGCCCGCGTCGCGCGGGCGACCCGGCGGACGACTACGCGTTCTTGGCATCGCTTCGCGGCGACGGGACGGTGGGGCGCTTCCAGTACAGCTCGGCCCACACCGACGTGCTCGCGTGGCTCATCGAACGGGTCACCGGGGAGCGGTACGTCACCGCGCTGTCTGAGAGACTGTGGTCCAAGCTCGGAGCCGACCGCGACGCCACAATCACCGTCGACCCGACCGGCTTCGGCTTCGCGAACGGGGGTGTCTCGTGCACCGCTCGGGATCTCGCCCGCGTGGGGCGGCTCGTGCTCGATGGCGGTATCGGCCCGGGCGGGCGGGCGGTGTCGCAAGAGTGGATCGACGCCACCTTCGCCGGTGGCGACCCCGCGGTCATGGACGACCACTTTCCCGGCGGATTCGAGAACGGCTCCTACACGCGCCAGTGGTGGTGCATGGGCAACGAACGCGGCAACATCAGCGCGATCGGCATCCACGGGCAGAACCTCTGGCTCGACCCGCGCACGGACTCGGCGATCGTGAAGCTGTCGACCTGGCCGGAGCCCGACACCGACGAGTGGCATCGCGTGCACTCCAGGCTGCTGCTCGACGTCTGTCTGGAGCTGGAGGCATGGTGAGACCGACGTGCGGGCGGACCACCGAGAGGACGAACAGATGAGCGCCGAGCCTCCGCGGGGTCCGGTCGACGCGAGCAGGACGCCGCGATACGCCGGAATCGCCACCTTCGCCAAACTCCCCAGAATCGAAGACGTGCCGTCCGCCGACATCGCCATCGTCGGCGTGCCGTTCGACAGCGGGGTGAGCTACCGCCCCGGCGCGCGGTTCGGTCCCGCGCACGTGCGCGAGGCATCCCGTCTGCTGCGTCCCTACAACCCCGCGCAGGACGCGTCGCCGTTCGCGCTCAAACAGGTGGTCGACGCCGGAGACATCTCGGCGAACCCGTTCAACCTCGACGAGGCCGTGCAGGCGGTCGAGGACGCCGCCACCGAGCTCGGCGGGAAGGCGGACAAGATCGTCGCGATCGGCGGCGACCACACCATCGCGCTGCCGCTGCTGCGCGCGATCAACAAGAAGCACGGCCCCGTCGCCGTCCTGCACTTCGACGCCCACCTCGACACGTGGGACACCTATTTCGGCGCGCCCATGACGCACGGCACCCCGTTTCGGCGGGCGTCCGAAGAGGGGCTCATCGACCTGACGGCCTCGATGCACGGAGGCATCCGCGGGCCGCTCTACGGAAAGAGCGACCTCGACGACGACGTCGAGCTCGGGTTCCAGATCGTCTCCACCGAGTTCATCGAGGAGCACGGCGTTCCCGCCGCTCTTGAGCGCATCCGGGAGCGGGTGGGCGACAAGCCGCTCTACATCTCGATCGACATCGATGTGCTCGACCCGTCGCACGCGCCGGGCACAGGCACGCCCGAGGCGGGCGGCCTCACCAGTCGCGAGCTGCTGCGGATCATTCGCGGACTGGCCGACCTCGACATCGTCGGCGCCGACGTCGTCGAGGTGGCGCCGGCCTACGATCACGCCCAGATCACGGCGGTTGCCGCCAGCCACCTCGTGTACGAGCTCGTCACGGCGATGGCCAAGCGGGGCTGACCGCCCGAAGTAGCGCTGACCGGAACCGAACACGACGGGCACGACATCCATCGCGACCTCGTCCACGAGCCCGGCGGACAGCGCCTGAGTGAGCACTCATCTGGGGGTCCTTCGCGCCAACGGCCTCGTTGCGCGCCGCCGCGGCGGGCGCAGCGTCGTCCACTGCCGCACGGGGTCGGAGACGCGCTCTGCCGCGGCCTTCCGCCCGGTGAGACTCCATCCGAGCGCTGAGACCGCGGGTTGCCCCCAGGGTCTCGGCCTGCACATGGAGTCTCAGCGAATCACGCGGAGGGGGCCCGGTTGTCGGACAGGTGGCGGGTCCCTTGACCTGTAATTACCGATGTGAAAGCATGTGTGCAGTGATACCGGTATCACTACTCTCGACCGGAGAAGGGACCCCACCGTGCTCAAGTTCAATGAGGAAGAGTTCACCGCCCAGCTGTCGAGCGCGGCGGCGCTTCGGCCCGACATCGAGGCGCTGGTGGCTCGATTGGGCGACGACGTCAAGAATGTCTACTTCCTCGGCGCGGGCGGCTCGTACGCCGAGATGATGCCTTACGCGCTCCTGCTCCAGACGAAGTCGACCCTTCCCGGCACCGCCGCCATCGCGCAGGAGTTCATGCTCGCCCCCGACACGGCGTTCGGCGAGGGCAGCCTCGCCGTCTTCGTCTCGGCGACGGGGTCGACTCCCGACGTCAATTCCGCCATCGACTGGGCGAAAGAGCGCGGCGCGGTCACGGTCGGCTTCACGGGCGACTCCGACAGCCCCTTCGCGAAGGCGCTCGACCACGTCTTCCTCTCGTCGGCGCACTCGTACGACATCCAGCTGCTCCTGCTCGTGACCGGACTGCTGCAGCGCCGCGGCGAGTTCGCCGACTACGCCCGCTTCGCCGACCAGCTCGCGCTGCTTCCGTCCCTGATGGTGGATGTCGCCAAGCGCGCCGACTCCAAGGCATCCGTCTTCGCGAACAAGCACAAGGACGTCGAGTACCTCTTCGTCGTCGGGTCCGGCAACGTCTGGGGATACGCCTACCTGTACTCGATGTGCGTGCTCGAGGAGTGCCAGTGGCTGCACACCACACGCGTGCACGCCGCGGAGTTCTTCCACGGCTCGCTCGAGCTGATCGAGAAGGACACCACGACGCTGCTGTTCTACGGCGAGGACGAGACCCGGCCGCTCATGGACCGCGTGCGCAACTTCGTCGAGCTCTACTCGGACGACGTCACCGTGTTCGACACCGCCGACTACCCGCTCGAGGGGTTCGACGACGCGTTCCGCGCACTCGTCTCGCCGCTGGTCATCGGCACCGCCGCGAGCCGGCTCAGCGCCCATCTCGAGCTTGTGCGCAACCACCGGCTGGATGTCCGCCGGTACTACCGCGTCGTCGAGTACTAAGGTCGGCTAGCGTGAAGCTCCTCGGCCTCGGTGACAACGTCATCGATCGATTCATTGACCGGGGGATCGACTATCCCGGCGGGAACTGCGTCAACTTCGCGGTCTTCGCCGCCGAGCTGGGCGTCGAGACAGCGTACATGGGCGTGTTCGGATCGGACGATCTGGGCGGGTTCCTGCGGTCCGAGCTCACCGCGATGGGCCTGGACATCTCGCGCTCTGTCGTCCGCGAGGGCGAGACGGGAATCGCCATCGTGGAGGTCGTCGACGGGGATCGGATCTTCCTCGGCGGCAACGACGGCGGCGTGACCGTCCGGGAACCGATCGTCCTCGACAGCGACGACCTGGCGTACGTCGGCGGGTTCGACCTCGTGCACTCCAGCGTGTACTCGGCGTGCGAGACGCAGATGGCCGCGCTGGCCGAGACGGGCGCGCTCGTCTCCTACGACTTCTCCAGCGAGGACGAGTTCCGCGCGCCCGAGTACCTCGACCCGCTCGCGCCGCACCTCGACCTCGCGATGCTGTCCTGCTCCCACCTCGGCGAGGACGAGACCGAGTCGCTGCTTCGCGCCGTCGTCGGGAAGGGCGCGGGGCTCGCCATCGGCACCCGTGGGGCGCACGGCTCGGTGTTGTTCGACGGGTCGCGGCTGCACCGTGCTGCCGCCGTGCCCCTGGACGAGTCGCGCGGCGTCGCCGACACGATGGGATGCGGCGACGCCCTGCTGGCCGCCGCCGTCTGCACGCTGCTGGAGTCGGGCTGGAGCCGAGGCGCCGCCCCCGCCGCGGACGCGATTGACGCGGCCCTGCAAGCGGGGTCGGCGTTCGCGGCGGAGCAGTGCTACATTGACGGCGCTTTCGGCCACGGCCGGCGGGTCCCCGAGGGCCGGACGACGTAGGGCGGGAGCGGCGTTCCGATAGATTGTCGGGACGTTCCGTTCGTCGCGAAGGGGGAGGGATGCCGCAGTCTCGGCGCAGACCCGGATCCTCGCCGACGGTGGCCGAGGTCGCCGCGGAGGCCGGCGTCGGCAAGGCGACGGCCGCGCGCACGCTCGGCAACTACGGCGCGGTGAGCCCGCAGGCGCGCGCGCGCGTGCTCGCGGCGGCGGAGAAGCTGCGGTATCGCCCGAACAGCCTGGCGCGGAGCATGACGACCGGGATCACCCGCACGATCGGCGTGGTGGTGGCCGATGCCGGCAACCCCTTCTTCGCGGGCGTGATGCGCGGTGTCGCCGACGCCTGCGACGACACCGACTACACCGCGATCGTGCTCAGCACCGATGAGAAAGTCGCCCAGGAGCAGGCGGCGGTCGGCGTGCTCATCGACAAGCAGGTCGACGCGATCATCCTGGCCTCGGCGGCGCTGCGCCCGAACGAGACCGCCCACATTCTCGAGGCGATGAGCCGGAAGATCCCGATCGTGCTGGTCGATCGCAGAGTCGGCGGCCTCGACTTGGACGCGGTGGTCATCGACAACCGCGAGGCGGCGCGAGACGCCGTGCGCAGCTTCATCGAGCTCGGCCATCGGCGCATCGCGTTCGCGTGGGGGCCGCCGCTTCGCGAGCGCGCGCCGGATCGCCGGGGGCTCCTGGACGCCGCCGGCTACTGGCTGTGGAGCCAGGCCGAGCGGTTGCGCGGATACGTGGACGCACTGGACGAGGCCGGCATCCCCGTCGACCCGATGCTGGTGACCCACTGCGACCACAGCGAGGAGGCTACGGTCGGCGCCGTGGACGCCGTCCTCGCGTTGGAATCGCCGCCGACTGCCATCCTGACGAGCGAGACCGACGCGTTGGTCGGCACGCTGCGCGCGTTGCGCGCCGCCGGAGTGCGCCAGCCGCACGACATCTCCGTGATCGGGTTCGACGACAGCTCGTGGGCGAGCGTGATCGAGCCGCCGCTGACGATGATCGCCCAGCCGATGCTCGAGCTCGGCCGCGCGGCGGCTCGGCACGCGTTCGCCCGCATCTCAGGCGACGACGGCAGCACGGTGGTCGAGACCATCCCCACGACCCTCGTCTCGCGCGCGTCGGTGGCGCCGCCCCGGGCCGGAGAGAGCGTCAGCGCTGGCGGCGGACGTTGAAGCCGATCCGTCCGCCGCGGTGGTAGTCCTCCGCCAGCAGGATTCGCCGCCCGGTGCGGGTGAGACAGGTCTCGGTGACCAGCAGCCACGGTCCGAGCCCCATGAGCCGATGCCGGCGGGCGACTTCGATGGGCAGGTCGACGGCGCTGATCCGGGCGATCGACGAGGTGAGTGGATGGCCGCACGCGTCGAGCGCGTCGGTGAGCGGCGCCGACCAGTCGCGGTGCGTGAGCGGGCCGGGCAGCGCGTCGCGCAGCACATAGTCGATGCTGAACACGAGCGGCTCCTCGTCGCCGTACCGCAGGCGCGCGAGGCGGATGAGCGGGGCGCCGGGCGCGACCGCCAGGCTGCGCGACTGCTGTGCGTCCGCGGCGACCTCTGTCACGGAGAAGACCGAGGTCGTCACGGCGTAGCCGAGCTTCGTCAACATCTCGGTGACGCCCTCGTAGCGCGTGATCGGTCGCTCGACGATCGCGGCAGCGGCTGCCGACACGAACCGTCCCTTGCCCTGGATCGCGTCGACCATTCCCTCCTCTTCCAGTTGCTTGAGCGCTTCGCGGACCGTCGACCGCGCGACGCCGAAGTGCTCGGCAAGCCGGGTCTCGGTCGGAAGGCGGTCGCCCGGCTGGAGGCCGTCGTCGGCGATCATCCGGCTGATCGCCTCGCGCAAGGTGGGGGCCGATGCTCGCCGACGCGGCTCGGCCGGAGACGGCGCCATCACGCGACCCACGCGGTGCGGACTGGACGCTTGCTCACGGTGTTCATCCTCGCATCCTCACCGGCTCACTGCGGGAAGCCGCCGCGGTGGGAGCACGTGCGCGCGGCCTGACGTGCTCCGGCCCGCAGCGCGGCGGGCACGTGCGCGCCGTCCAATCGCGCGGCGATGAAGCCCGCGACGAAGCTGTCGCCCGCCCCGGTGGTGTCGACCACCCGGGTTGCGACTGCGTCGCAGTGCCACGTCTCGGCGCCGCGGACCGCCATGGCGCCCGCCGCGCCGCGCGTGGCCACCGCGAGGGAGGCGCCGCGGCGAACGGCGTCGCGCG
>NZ_JASGEC010000102.1:0-54620 GCF_047606685.1 Microbacterium sp. | reverse complement strand
GCCGCGTGCGCGTGCTGCCCCGGCCGGACGCGCGGCGATCCGGCCGTGCGCGCCGGCCACGGGACGACGCGGCGCGCGAGGTCGTGGTCGAGCGGGCGCGCGGCCGCGATTTCCGTGTCGCCGCGGGCGGCTTCTGGCAGGTGCACCGCCTCGCGGCGGACACGCTCGCCGGGCTGGTCGTCGAGCGCGTGCGGGCGGTCGCGCCGCACGGGCAGACCGCGGCCGTCGACCCGGATGCCTGGCATCTCGACCTGTACGGGGGCGTGGGCCTGTTCGCGGCGGCGCTCGGCGAGCTGGGCGGCCCGTCCACGCGGGTGACCTCCGTCGAGTCCGACCCGCGTGCCACCGCCCACGCCCGCGAGAACCTGGCAGAGTGGGCCGGCGCCCGCGCCGAGACCGCTCGCGTGGACCGCTGGCTCGCCGCCCTGCCAGAGAGGGCGACCCGGGCCGATCGCGAGCGGCTGCGGCGCGGCGTGGTCGTGCTCGACCCGCCGCGCTCGGGCGCGGGCGCGGCCGTGTCGTCGGCGATCGCCGCGCTCCAGCCAGCCGCCGTCGTGTACGTCGCATGCGACCCCGTCGCCCTCGCGCGCGACCTCGCCGCGTTCCGCGCCGCGGGCTACCAGCCGCGCTCCATCGACGCCGTCGACCTGTTCCCGAACTCCCACCACCTCGAGGCCGTCGCGCTGCTCGTGCGCGACGCGCCCTGATCCGCTCGCGCACACGGCGCCGCGGTGGGGCGTGCCCTAGCCTTGACGTGTGACGAATGTCGCGCTCATCGACGACCACGAGTCCGTGCGACTCGGACTCGAGGCCGCCTGCCAGCGTGCCAGCACGAAAGACGTGGTCTTCTCCGGCAGCACCGTGACCGAGTACCTGTCGTGGCGCGCCCGCGCCGGCGCGAGCCCCGCCGACGTCGTCGTGCTCGACCTCACGCTCGGCGACGGGACGACAGTCACCGAGAACGTCGGGCGCCTCGTGCGCGACGGCTCCAGCGTCATCATCCACAGTGTGGCCGACCGCCCGGCCGCCGTGCGCGAGGCGCTGGCCGCCGGCGCGGCAGGCGTCGTGAGCAAGTCGTCGTCGATCGACGAGGTGATCGCTGCGATCCGCACGGTCGCCCGTGGCGAGCTGCTCAACAACGTCGAGTGGGCCAGCGCGGTCGAGGGCGACCGCGAGTTCGCTGACGCGCAGTTGTCCGCACGCGAGCGCGAGGTGTTGCGGCTCTACGCCGCCGGGCTCCCGCTGAAGGTCGTCGCCGACCGCCTGGGCGTGGCCTACTCGACAGCGAAGGAGAACATCACGCGCGTGCGCATGAAGTACGTCGAGGTGGGCCGCCCCGCCCCGACCAAGGTCGACCTGCTGCGGCGCGCGATGGAGGACGGCATCCTCGAACCGGGCACGGACGGCCGCGATGCCGACTGACGCCGCGCGTGCGGTGCTCGGCGACGCGTGGGGGCGCATCCCGCAGACACGGGAGGCGACCGAGAGCCTCGGCTCGTTCACGCGCACGCGCATCGAGCGGATCATCGACTTCTCGGTCGGATTCGGATGCCTCGTGCTTGGCGCGCAGGCGTTCGTCGCCGCCCTGACCGCCGAGTCGGGGGTGCCGGAGGGCTGGTCGACGACGCTCATCGTCGCGACGTTCGTGCCGCTGGCGGCCATGATCATCGCGTGCGCGATCGGCCGGGCCGTGGTGTGGTTCGCCGGCGCCTTCGCGGTCATTTACGCGCTGATCCTCATGGTGTGGCCGATCGCGACGACGCAGTCCACCTTGCCGGCGCACATCGAGCCGTGGGTGTTCTACCTCGTCAACGTCGGCACGGCGGCCGCGGTGCTGGCGTTCCCGCTCACCCTGCAGATCGCGTGGGCGGTGCTCATTCCGCTGATGTTCGGGATCGCACGCCTGATCCAGGGCGGCTTCGCGCCGCCCCTTCGCGTCAACGTGGTGCTCGACGTGTCGTTCACCCTCATCCTCGGCGGCGTCCTGGTCACCCTCGGCTGGCTGTACCGCGCGATCGCGGTGAACGTCGACGAGACGCGCGCCCGCGCGGTCTCGTCGTACTCGGCGGCAGCGGCGGCCGCCGCCGCCGAGTCGGAGCGCGTCGCGGTGGCCGGGCTCATGCACGACTCCGTGCTGGCCGCGCTCATCGCCGCGTCGCGCACCGAGAGCCCGCGCGAGCGCCACCTCGCCGTGCAGATGGCCCGGGAGGCGCTCACCCGGCTCGCCAACGCCGACTCGACGGCGGAGGAGGGCTCGGACGCCCCGGTGACCGTCGCCGGCATCGCCAACGAGATCGAGCGGGTCGCCAGCGACCTGGGCGTGGTCATCCGCGTTCGCCGCGAAGACGCCGCGGGGACGCCCGCCATCCCCGGCCGCGTCGCGCACGCCCTCGTGCTCGCGGCGGCCCAGGCCGTCGCGAACAGCGTGCAGCACGCGGACGCGAAGGGCTTGCAGGTGTCTCTCGCCCGCGAGGGCGAGACCGGCCTGTCGGTGGCGGTGCGCGACCGCGGGCCCGGGTTCGACCTCGGCTCCATCCCGCCCGACCGGCTCGGCATCCGCGGCTCGATCATCGCCCGCATGGACGCCGTCGGCGGGCAGGCCGTGGTCGAGCCCGGGCCCGCGGGCACCACGGTGGTCCTCACCTGGGAGGCCTCGGCCTGATGCTCAGCGTGCGGAACGTGCTCATCGGGCTCGCGGTCGCGTTCACGGCCTATCTCGGCGTGCGGGGCCTGCTCGGCCTCGGCTCCGTCGAGTCGCCGCTGATCATCATCGCCACCCTCGCCGTCTATGTCGCCGGCACCTGGGTGTGCCTGCTGGTGCAGCGCCCGGGCGAGGCGCGCTCGGCGCGCGTGGAGCAGCCGGTGCACGCCACGCCGGCCTCCCGGCTGCCGCTGGGCGCGGCGATCGCCGCGCTGTTCGTGGCGGCAGTCGTGCCCACGGGCATTGCCCTCGGCGTCGGCGAGTCTGTTCGCGCCGAGCCGTTCGCCACGTGGTACATCGGCGGCATCGGCGCCCTCATGACCATCGTCATGGTGCGCCGCCGGCCGTGGTTCGCATGGGCTGGCATGGTGCTCCTGACGGCCGCGTGCTCGGCGTGGATCGGGCTGTTGCTCGCCCTCGCGCTGGGCCTGGTCGGCTCGCTCATGTGGGTGACGGCCGCCCAGCTCCTCGTGTACGCGATCGATCGCGCGGTCAGCGACACCGAGCGCCTCGCCGAGCTGCAGCAGGCCGCGTCGGCGTGGCAGGCGTCGCAGGCGGGGCGCCAGCGCGAGCGCCGCGTGCAGGTGCAACGGGCGCTGGCGCTGGCGGGGCCCGTGCTGACCCGTGTGGTGCGCTCGGGTGGGCACCTCGACGAGGAGGGCCGTGCGTCCGCTCGACTGGCCGAGGGCCGCCTCCGCGACGAGCTGCGCGGCCCGCGGCTGCTCGACGACGACGTGCGCGCGGCGCTGGAGGCGGCCCGCCGCCGCGGCGCCACGGTGACGATGCTCGACGAGGGCGGCTTGGACGACCTCGACGCGGACGCGCTGCGGGTCATCCGGGCGGAACTGGCCGACACGATCCGCGGCTCGACCTCACGCCGGCTGTACATCCGCACGGCTCCGCACGACAGTGTCGCGGTGACCGTCGTCGGCCGCGAAGAGGCGACCGGCACGCTGTCCGACGACGACAGCGTGGACCTGTGGCGCGAGATCCCGCGCCCGAACGCGGCGGCTCCGGAGAGGTGAAGGCGAGGGGCGGCGAAGCCGCCCGCCCCTCGCCCGTGGCGGGAACGGTTACCCGAAAACCGTCCCGCGCGGCTGAGCCCGGCCCGTTATCGGCGCAGGCCAACCGAACGCGAATGCGTTCCAGCTTGTCCAGTATGCGTGAGCCTGCGGCGGCTGTCTGTAGGTATTTCGGGGGACAAAGCCAACACACAGGATTGCGTCAGCCTGCGAAGCGCCCCCACGCCACATCGCGCCGCAACCGCTGGTGCGGAGCGCGCTGCGACCGGCGCCACGGCGACGGCGGCGGCTCGTCTTCGGCGACCGCGGCCGCGACCTCGCTCGCGTACGCCTCGCTCACGACGGCGATGAGCGCCGCCAGCTCCTCGGGCGTCGGGCTGCCTCGGCGCACCTCGACCGCGAGCTCGCCGCCATCCGGGCCCTCGTCGTCTCCGGTCATAGCGGGATGTTGCCGTGCTTCTTCGGCGGCATGCTCGATCGCTTGCCGCGCAGCGCCCGCAGCGCCTTCGCGACCGCGACGCGGGTCTGCGCCGGCTCGATGATGCTGTCCAGCTCGCCGCGCTCGGCCGCCAGGAACGGCGAGGCGACGTTGTAGGTGTACTCGTTCGCCAGGCGCGTGCGCACCGCCGCGACATCCTCCCCGGCCTCCTCGGCCTTCTTGATCTCGCCGCGGAAGAGGATGTTCACGGCGCCCTGCCCGCCCATCACCGCGATCTCGGCGGTCGGCCATGCGAGGTTGATGTCGGCGCCGAGCTGTTTCGAGCCCATCACGATGTACGCGCCGCCGTAGGCCTTGCGCAGGATGACGGTCACCAGCGGCACCGTCGCCTCCGCGTACGCGTACAGCAGCTTCGCGCCGCGCCGGATGACGCCGGTCCACTCCTGGTCGGTGCCGGGGAGGTAGCCGGGAACGTCGACGAGCGTGAGGATCGGTATCGAGAACGCGTCGCAGAAGCGCACGAACCTGCTCGCCTTCTCGCCCGCCTCGATGTTCAAAGTGCCCGCCATCTGCGAGGGCTGGTTGGCGATGATGCCCACGGTGCGGCCCTCCACGCGGCCGAAGCCGATCACGATGTTCGGCGCGAACAGCGGCTGCACCTCGAGGAACTCCTCGCCATCGACGATGTGGCGGATCACGGTGTGGATGTCGTACGGCTGGTTGGGCGAGTCGGGGATGACCGTGTTCAGCACGCGGTCGGCGTCGGTCGTCTCCCACTCGAACGCCGTCTCGTAGACGGGGACCTCGGACATGTTGTTGTCCGGCAGGAAGCCGACCAGCGTGCGGACGTAGTCGATCGCGTCGTCCTCGTCCTCGGCGAGGTAGTGCGCGACGCCGGAGCGCGTGTTGTGGGTGTGCGCGCCGCCGAGCTCTTCCATCCCGACGTCTTCGCCCGTGACGGTCTTGATGACATCGGGGCCGGTCACGAACATCTGGCTCGTCTTGTCGACCATCACGACGAAGTCGGTGAGCGCGGGGGAGTACACGGCCCCGCCGGCGGCAGGCCCCATGATGATCGAGATCTGCGGGATCACACCGGACGCCGCGGTGTTGAGGCGGAAGATCTCGCCGTACTTGCCGAGCGCGACCACGCCCTCCTGGATGCGCGCGCCGCCCGAGTCGAGCAGGCCGATGCACGGCATTCCGCCCCGCATCGCGAGCTCCATGATCTTGATGATCTTCTCGCCGGCGACCTCGCCGAGCGAGCCGCCGAACGTCGTGAAGTCCTGCGCGTAGACGGCGACGGTGCGGCCGTGGATCGTGCCGACACCGGTGACGACAGAGTCGCCGTACGGGCGCGAGCGGTCCATGCCGAAAGCGGTCGTGCGGTGCCGCACATACTCGTCGAACTCGACGAACGTGCCGGGGTCGGTGAGCAGTTCGAGCCGCTCGCGGGCGGTGAGCTTGCCCTTCGCGTGCTGCTTGTGCTGGGACGCCTTCTCGGCGTCCACGACGGCTTCCGCGTACCGTGCGCGCAAGTCGGCGATCTTGCCGGCCGTGGTGGAGAAGTCGGGCTGATCGGTCACGCGTTCCACCCTAGCGCCGAGGTCTCCCGAGGCTTTGGCGGGTGGGCACAAGGGGTTCGCGCGTCTGCTGTCGGCATCCCACCGCACGGCGACGGGCGCGGGCGTCCAGTTGCCGCGATCCGCGGGCCCCGGGCGCAGAACGCGGCACACGGACGACGCGGGCCGACGTAGGGTGAGGGGATGCCGGTGCCCGCCGCCTCGTATCCGCGCGCCGCCGCGCTCAGCCCGAGGCTGGAGCCGCGCGAGCGCGCCGGCTCGACCAACGCCGACCTCGTCGCGGCGGTGTCGTCCGCGCCAGCGGAGTGGCCGCACCTGTCCGTGCTGCTGACGACGTCGCAGACCTCGGGGCGCGGCCGCCTCGGCCGCACGTGGACGGCCGCTCCCGGCGCGGCGCTCGCGGTGTCGGTGCTCGTGCGGGTGCCGCTCGTGCCGCCGGAGTCGCGCGGCTGGATCCCGCTGGCAGCCGGTGCGGCGATGACGTGCGCGATCGCGCGGCAGGTGCCGGGCACGGGCGTGAAGTGGCCCAACGACGTGCTCGTGGCAGGGCTCAAGATCTGCGGCATCCTGGCCGAGGGCGTTCCGGGCGAGCCGCATGCGGTCGTCGTCGGCAGCGGCGTCAACACGCGGATGGCGCCAGTCGACCTGCCGGTGCCGACCGCGACCTCCTTCGCCGCGCTCGGCGCCGAGGCCGACGACGACGCACTGGTGGCCGACTACCTCGCCGGGCTGCGGGACCGCCTCGACGCGCTGGCGGACGCGCGCGGCGACGCGGACGCGTCAGGACTGCGGGCCGAGCTGCAGCGGCTGTGCGTGACGCTGGGGCGGGATGTCGCGGTGTCGCTGCCCGGCGGCGACACCCTGCGCGGACGGGCCGAGGGACTGGACGCGTCCGGCCGCCTGCTGGTCGTCGCCGACGGAGCCGTGACGGCGGTCTCCGCCGGCGACGTCGTGCACGTGCGCTGACGCGCCGGCGCTGCAGCTCGGCGCGCAGGAGCGCGGCGCGCAGGAGCTCGGCGCGCAGGAGCTCGAAGTGTCGCGTCGCGCCGCATCCTCCGTCCTGACACGACACGAAGCGCCACCTTCCGGGGTTGGAGCGCGGCGCGCAGAAGCTCGAAGTGGCGCGCGGCGCCGGATCGGGGCGAGGGATGCGGCGCGAAGCGCCACCTTGGGGAGGAGGCGGTGGACAGCGGGGATGGGGCGGGGAAGCGGGGAGTCGAGCTCGAGGCGCCGGACCCGGAACCGCGCGGGGTGGCGCGCCGGCGTGTCGGCGCCGCGGGGCACAATGGAACCGTGACGCAGCCGATGACGTACGGGGGGCGGCCGATGACGCCCCCGCCGGGCGCGCCCGCGCCGCCCGAGGCGCTCATCGCGCGATTCCGCGGCAGCGCGCGGCGGCTGTTCTGGTCGGCGCTGCTGCTCGTCGCCGTCGCCGCGGCCACGGGCTACTTCCACGGCAACCTCCCGGCGCCGTTCGAGGACTGGATGCTGCTGGCCGCCGCCGCGGCGGTCGTGCTGCTGCTCGTGGTCGTGCCGTTCGTGGTGTGGAGCTCGCGCGGCTACACCGTGACCACGCGCCGGGTGATCGCGCGGTGGGGGGTCTTCGCGCGCCACTCGCGCGAGATGCCGCACGCGCGCGGTTACCAGATCTCGATGCGGCGGGGGCCGCTGCAGCGCCTGTGGGGATGCGGCACGCTCACGCTCGACAACGGCGTGGAGGCGCCGTTGCGCCTCGTCGACGTGCCCAGCGCCGTGCTCGTGCACGAGGCGCTGGTCGACCAGGTCGAGGTGAGCCAGATCATGGCCCACCGCGACTCGCAGGCGATTCCGCCGCCTCCGCCGCTGCCGGCCTCCTGACCCTGCGCTGCTCGGCGCGCGGTGGGGGAAGATGGGTGCGGCACCACGGAAAGGAACAGCATGGGGTTGCGAGTCGGCGTTGTCGGTGCAGGCCAACTGGCGCGGATGATGATCGCGCCGGCGGTCGAGCTCGGAGTGGAGCTGCGCGTGCTCGCCGAGGAGCCGGGGATGGCGGCGCGGCTGGCTGCGACGTCCGTCGGCGACTACCGCGACGCCGCGACCGTGCTCGCGTTCGCGCGCGAGGTCGACGTGGTCACGTTCGACCACGAGCACGTTCCGCAGCAGGTCTTGCGCGCGCTCGTGGATGCCGGCGTCCACGTGCGTCCTGGCCCCGACGCCCTGCAGTACGCGCAAGACAAGCTGCGCATGCGCGCGAAGCTGCAGGAGGTCGGGATGCCGCAGCCCGACTGGGCGGCCGTGGCCAGCGCGGCACAGCTGCAGGAGTTCCTCGACGCGCACGGCGGCCGGGCTGTCGTCAAGACGCCGCGCGGCGGGTACGACGGCAAGGGCGTGCGGGTGGTGTCGGCGGCGACCGAGGCCGACGACTGGTTCGCGGCGCTCGCCGAGGACGCGCACGGCGGACAGCTGCTCGCCGAGGAGCTGGTCGACTTCCGCCGCGAGCTCGCGCAGCAGGTGGCCCGTCGGCCGAGCGGCGGGATCGTGGCCTGGCCCGTCGTCGAGACGGTGCAGCGAGACGGCGTGTGCGCCGAGGTGATCGCCCCGGCGCCGCAGGCGAGCGAGCGCCTGGTCGAGATCGCCGCCCGCATCGGCGCCGACATCGCCGCGGGGCTCGGGGTCGCGGGAGCCTTCGCGGTCGAGCTGTTCGAGACCGTCGACGAGCGGCTGCTCGTCAACGAGCTCGCCATGCGGCCGCACAACAGCGGGCACTGGACGCAGGACGCAGCGGTCACCGGCCAGTTCGAGCAGCACCTGCGCGCGGTGCTCGATCTGCCGTTGGGCGACCCGTCGCCGCGCGAGGACTGGGCGGTGATGGTGAACATCCTCGGCGGCCCCGACCAAGACAGCCTCGAGGATCGACTGCCCGCCGCGCTCGCGGCGCATCCCTCCGCGAAAGCGCACTTGTACGGCAAGGCCCCGCGTCCAGGACGCAAGGTCGGCCATGTGACGGTCGCCGGCGACGACCTCGACGACATCGCGTACCAAGCGCGGGCCGCGGCATCCCTCTTCCTCGGCTGAGCTCCCCGGCGGGCGCGCCGTTACGGGGTTCTCGCAGGCGTGCGGCCTAGCCTTGACGCGTGACCCGGCCGCTGCACTCCTCTGACGCGCCCGTCGTCGGCGTCGTGATGGGATCCGACTCCGACTGGCGGGTGATGAGCGACGCGTCGCAGCTGCTGACTGACTTCGGTGTCGCGCACGAAGTCGAGGTGGTCTCGGCGCACCGCACCCCCGACAAGCTCGTGGCGTACGGGCGCACCGCGCGCGGGCGCGGCCTGAAAGCGGTCATCGCCGGCGCGGGCGGCGCCGCGCACCTGCCCGGCATGCTCGCCTCGGTCACGCCCCTGCCGGTCATCGGCGTTCCCGTGCCGCTGGCAACGCTCGACGGCCTGGACTCGCTGCTGAGCATCGTGCAGATGCCCGCGGGCATCCCGGTCGCCACGGTGTCGATCGGCGGCGCGCGCAACGCGGGCCTGCTCGCGGTGCGGATCCTCGCGGCCTCTGACGCGGCGCTCGCCGACCGCGTCGAGGCCTACGCGCGGGAGTTGGAGCGGCAGGTCGAGGACAAGAACGCGCGATTGAAGGAGTCGCTGTGAGCGTGCTCACTCCGCCGCGCGAGTCGGCCGCGTCGCGTCGGCGCGCGCCGGCGATCGAGGCGCTGCCGCTGCGCAACCCCGACACCGCCTCGAGTGCCGTGATGGGCCGCCGCGCGTGGTGGCTGGTCGGCATGAACCTGCTCGTTCCCGGCTCGGCGCAGATACTGGCCGGCAACCGCCGGCTGGGGCGCTTCGCGCTCGGCGCCACCCTCGCGCTGTGGGTGGGGGTGGCGCTCGCCGTCGCCGCGTCGCTGCTGTGGCGGCCGGTGCTGTACACGCTCGCGACGAACTGGTTCGCCCTCACCGCCGCGCAAGTGCTGCTCATCGGGTACGCGGTGCTCTGGGTCGTGCTGGCGTTCGACACGCTGCGGCTGGTGCGCCTCGTGAAGCTGCGCCCGCTGGCCCGCATCGGCGTGGCAATGCTGGCGTGCGCGCTCATGGTGGCCACGAGCGGCAGTGCGCTGTACGCGGCGCACGTCTCCGGCGTGGCGCGCGACACGCTGGGCTCGATCTTCGGCGCCGGCGGCCCGCCGGTGGAGCCCACCGACGGCTACTACAACATCCTGTTGCTCGGCGCCGACCCCGACAAGGGCCGCGACTCGATGCGCCCCGACAGCATCTCGGTGGTCTCCGTCAACGCCACTTCCGGCGCGGTCACCATCATCGGGCTGCCGCGCGACACCGTCGGCGTGCCGTTCGCCGAGGGCCCGATGAACGACCTCTTCCCCGACGGCTACCAGGGCAGCGAGTGCCAGACCGCGCACTGCGGGCTCAACGAGATCTTCACCGAGGTCGAGGTGCTGCGCGACGGGACGGAGCTGTATCCCGACGCCGAAGAGCAAGGATCGACCCCGGGGATCGAGGCGATGAAGGATGCCGCGGCCGGCTACCTCGGCATCGCCGTGCCGTACTACGTGCTCATCGACATGCACGGTTTCGCCGCCCTGGTTGACGCGCTCGGCGGCGTCGACATCACCGTCAAAGAGCGCCTGCCCATGGGCGCGCTCAGCAAGAACGCCGACGGGTCGCTCAGCGGAGTGAAAGGGTGGATCGAGAAGGGCAGGCAGCACATGGACGGCGAGACCGCCCAGTGGTACGCCCGCTCGCGCTACACCACGAGCGACTGGGACCGCATGAAGCGGCAGCGCCAGCTGCAGGCGGCGATTCTCAAGCAGTTCACCCCCGAGAACGTGCTTGCCCGCTTCCAGGAGGTGGCCGCCGCCGGCGAGCACTTGGTGCAGACCGACATCCCGCAGTCGATGCTGCCGTATCTGGCGCAGCTCGCCGTGGAGTCGAAGAAGCACAAGATCACGAGGATCGAGCTCACCCCGGAGGGCGGCGTCGACCCCGACAACCCCGACGTCGCCTTCGTGCGGGAGCTCGTCGACGAGGCGCTCCACCCGCCGTCCCCGTCGCCGACGCCGTAGCGCGGCGTCAGCCGCAGGCGAGCTCGCCGTGCTCGACAGCGGCGGGCTCCGCCATCGGCGTCACGTGCGCGTCCACGGTGGGAAGGGCGTCGCCGGCCGCGACGAAGTCGACGGTGATGCTCTGCGCACCGCCTGGCGGCGTGCGCAGCTCGTACTGGACGACCGGCCGCTCGCCGTGCTCGGTGGTGGCCTCGGCCGCCACTTCCCCGGTGGCCGAGCCGGAGGCGATGCGCCATCCTTCCGGCCCGAGCAGCGCGACGCGCGTGCCCATCGTGCCCGCCGGCAGGGCGCGCCCGGTGACGAGGGCAGGAAGGGATGCCGCGGCGTCCGCGGTCACCCGGTTGCTCCAGTCCACGGTGACCCGCGCGGTCGCGCGGCCGTCGCACACGCCTGTGTGCACGGTGACGGCGGCGCGGGCGAACGAGTCGATCCTGCCGCCGGTCGTGTCGTTCGCGAGCACGCCGACGTGCGCCGTCTTCGCGTCGTCGCCGGGCAGCGCGCCTGCCAGCGTCGTCGTCGCGATGCGCTTTTGGAGGTCGGAGTCGGCGCTCCACAGGCGCACTCTGCCGTCTTCGTCCGCGGCCACGAGCGCGGCCAGCATGTCGCGCGCGTCGACCGAGTCGCCGGTGAGCCTCGCGAACACGCGCGAGGTCGCCGAGCGCAAGAACGCGTCCGACGTCGAGCGCTTCGGCCTTGCCTCGTAGAGCCCGCCGGACAGGTAGCCCGCCGCGTTCTCGGCAGTCAGCTCGACGCCTCCGACCGTGATGGAGCCGGTCGCCTCGAGCAGGCGCGCGAGTGCCACCGTGTCGATCGCGACGACGCCGTGCACCCGGCCGCCCCGCGCCTTCTTCCACTCGGCGGCGGCCAACCTCGCGCCGGTCGCGAAGTCGGGGGCGCTGAGCGCGTCGCGGATGCGGCGGGCCGGGGCCTGGCCGAACAGCGCGCGGACGGCCGCCGGCAGCTTCGCGACCGGCTTGTCCGCGGCCGGCAGCGCGGCGCTGCTGACCAGCGTGGTGAGGGAGACCGTGCCGTCCTTCGCGCGGATGAGTCCGAGAATGCGCGGCGCGCCCCCCGACGAGCGCAGCTGCCCGTTGTCTTGGACCACGAGCAGGTAAGTGCGCGAGGCGCCTCCGCCGAGCATCACCGGCGCGAGGTCGGCTGCGGCGGCAAGCCGTCTCGCCGCCGCCGAGCCCGCGTCGACCTCGTGGACGAGGTCGTCGACGGCGCCGCCGAGGGGCGGGATAGCGCGAGCCGTGTCGATGTCACGCAGCCGGCGGCGGGCGGCGTCGAACGCCGCATCGGCGTCGGCCAGACTCGTTGCGACCGCGTCGAGCGGCGCGAGGTCGATGTGGCCGTCATCGACGCCGAGGGTGGCGAGGTCGAGGCCGCGGGACGCCTCGATCAGCGGCGGAAGTCCGGCTTTCGCGAGGTCGTCGGCGATCTCGCTGATCTGCCGGGCCGCGCGCAGGCTGCCGCCGAGCCACGGCGTGCCTTCGGCCATGCCCCACACCGGGTCGGCCGTCAGCGCGCGGGCGTTCGCGACATCCGCCTCCACTCTGCGCGCGGCTGCGGCGGCATCGTCGGGCAGGCCCGCGGCCAGAGACGTCCGCACGTCGGCGATGTCTTTCTCCGCCGCCGCCAGCGCGATTCCCGCCCCGATCGCGCGGACTGCGACCCACGCGGCGACGAACAGCACCACGACGGCCACACCGAAGACCGTCCAGCCGATCCAGGCGCGACGGCGGGCGCCGGAAACCTCGTCGCTCACGAGAGCATCTTCGCACGACCGCGGTTGCCGGCGCCTCCGATCGTGGCTCTCCGAAATGTCCTGATCCGGCGTGGTCAGGGCGATCTGCCGGGAAACGCCCTGCGTGCGCGGAATCGCCTGACCCGGGTAAACACGGCAATGCGGGGCGACCGCGTAGGGTCGAAGGATGACGGTCGCTCTGCGTGTGGTGCTGGACCAGCTGGTCGCGCCGACCGACGACGATCTCGCCGCCGCGTCGATGTCGCTGGCGCGGGGCCTGGTCGCGGCCACGCCGCCGGGATGCGAGGTCGCCGGCATCGTGCCCTCCTGCCCTCCCGACCAGCTCGAGCAGCTCGGTCGCGACGTGGCCGGGCTCGCAGACGTTCATCGCGCGGTGCTGCCCCGCCGCGAGCTGGCCGCCGCGTGGCAGCTGGGGGCGGTGCCCGGCGTCGGCGGCGGCATGATCCACTCGCCGACGCTGTTCGCGCCGCTGGCGCGTCACGATCGTGTGCACGATCACGACCAGACGGTCGTGACGCTGTGGGACCTCTCCGCCTGGGAGTCGCCGGACGAGCTGCCCCGGCCCGCCGTGGCCTGGCAGCGGGCCATGCTCAAGCGGGCCGTCCGGCACGCCGACGCGGTGGTCGTCCCGACGCACGCGATGGCGGTTCGGCTCGCCGACCGGGCACAGCTGGGCGAGCGGGTGCGCGTGGTCGCCGGGGCCCCGGCCGTCGGATTCGCCAGCCCGCCCGACGCGCCCGCACGGCGGGAGGCGCTGGGGCTGCCCCCCGACTATGCCGTCGTCTCGGCGTCCCTGGCGCCGTCCGCGGGCCTGTCGCTCGGCCTGTCGGCCGTGGCGCACGCCCTGCGCGCCGATCCCGATCTGCACGTCGTCGTGCTCGGAGCGGGCGAGGGCGACGAGCCGGCGGTGGCGGATGCCGCGGCCGCGGCCGGCATCCCCGAACGCCGCGTGCACGTGCGCGACGGGCGGGAGCGCGGCGACCGTGCGGCCGTGACCGGCGGCGCCCGGGCATTCGTCGCGCCCGCGCGGCAGTCCGCCTTCCCGTGGCGGGTGCTCGAGGCGCTCGAGCTGGGTGTTCCGGTGGTGGCAGCGGCATCCGACGTGCACGCGGAGGTGGTCTTCGACGGGGGTCTGGTCGTCGGCCGGCCAGACGCCGAGGTGGACGCCGAGGAGCTCGGCGCGGCCGTGCAGACGGCGACCGGCGACACCCAGGCCGCGGCCCGGCTGCGCGTGCTCGCGACCGACCGAGCTCGGGCGTTCTCGTGGCGCGAGGCGGCCGAACGGGTGTGGCAGCTGCACGCGGACCTGTGACACGCCGGGCGCGCGAAAATACGTCGATTCTTCGCGAAGGGTGGTAAACACCAGTCACGTCAGTCACAATGGTCACCATGCCTCACACCGGAGCGTCCGCCGCACGAACCCCCCGATGGACCGCCTTGCTGTTGGCAGCGATGCTCGCTGCCGCGATGCTCGTGCTCGCTGCGCCGCCGCAGAAGTCGGAGGCCGCCGACCTGCCCGGCTCGATTCTGGAGGGCGGCTTCATCATCAGCGACGACGAGTTCTTCGACGGGGACGCGATGTCCGCGTCGCAGATCAGGAGCTTCCTGAAAAAGCGGGTCCCCACGTGCGCGTCGGGGCGCACGTGCCTCAAGTCGTACAAGGCGAACATGGCGGCCAAGAAGAAAGACAAGTACTGCAAGGCCATCAAGGCCGCCAAGAAGGTCTCCGCGGCGACGATGATCGCGCGCGTGGGCAAGGCGTGCGGCATCAACCCCAAGGTGATCATCGTGATGCTGGAGAAGGAGCAGGGCCTGGTCACCAGCACGGCGCCGACCAAGGCGCGTTACAGCGCGGCGATGGGCTACAACTGCCCCGACACGACCGGGTGCTCCACAGCATCCCTCGGCTTTTTCACCCAGGTGTACGGCGGGGCCCGCCAGCTGCAGGTGTACACGAAGAACCCGACCTTGTTCAACTACCGCGCGGGGCGCGTGAACACGATCAAGTGGCATCCGAACAGCTCGTGCGGAACCTCGAAGGTGTACATCCAGAACCAAGCGACCGCGAACCTCTACATCTACACGCCGTACCGGCCGAACATCGCCGCTCTGGCGGCCGGGTACGGCACAGGCGACAAGTGCTCGTCGTACGGAAACCGCAACTTCTACAACTACTACGTGAAGTGGTTTGCCAAGGGCGCCTCGTCGTCGACGGGCGCGCCGGCCAAGGTGTCCTCCTGCAAGAAGCCGCCGACTGCCGACGTGACCCGCGTCAGCGGCACGGCAACCACGACGTACACGGCGCTGAATGTGCGAAAGGCGCCCACCCAGACCTGCGACTCCGGCGTCTACACGGTGCCCAAGGGCACGAAGGTGACGGTGACCGGGCGCTACGGCATGTGGACCCGGATCAAGACCTCCAAGGGCACGCGATGGGTCGCCACCGAGTACCTCAAGCCGAAAGGCAGCGCGGCGGCCGGGCCCGGCAACGCGTGCGCGGTGCCTTCCTCGGCGAGCATCGGGAAAGCGTCCGGCACGGTGAAGGTGACGCTGCCCGCATCCCTCGACGGGCTCAACGCCCGCAAGGCGCCCGCCGTCGCGTGCGGGACGGGGGCTGTGCTGCTGAAAGACGGCGCCAAGTACAAGCGCACCGCGACCTACGGCGTGTGGTGGCGGCTGGAGGTGGGGGGCAAGCAGTTGTGGTCGCACAGCGACTATCTGCGGGTCGTGTCCAAGACGTGCACCGTGCCGACATCGGGCGTGACGGCGGCCAGCGGCACCTACATCCGGGCGGTGAAGCTGCCCGTTGCCCGCACCGCGCCCACCGCGAAGTGCTCCACGGGCGCCCAGAAGATCACGTACGGCACCGCGTTGAAGCGCACCGGGGTGTACAAGACCTACACGCGCGTCACGGTCGGCGGCAAGAGCATGTGGATCAAGACGTCGTCCATCAAACGCGCCACGGTGCTGAAGGTGGTCTCGGCGGTGAACCTGCGCACCGGCCCCTCCACCTCCACGAAGTCGAAGGCGGTGCTCGCCAAAGGCGTGAAGGTGGCGGTGCTCGCCGTGCACGGGAAGTGGCGCAAAGTCCTGGTGGGCAGCCGCACGGGCTGGGTCCACAAAAACTACATTCGGTGAGCTCCGGGCGTCGGGGCCGTTCCCAGGCCGAGGTCCGTTAGGATTGCGGGTGGCCTGCGGGGCCCCGACCCGTCGCCCCCAAGGACTCATCACGTGACAGCAATCGACCGAAGCGCCTTCGACACGCCCGGGCGCGGCCGCGGACTCCTCGACGTCTTCCGCTACCACTACCTCCTGCGACTGCTCATCGGCAAGAGCACGTCGCTGCGGTATCGGAACTCGATGCTCGGATGGTTCTGGTCGTACGTGCGCCCGACCATCCAGTTCCTCGTCTACTACCTGGTCGTGGGGCACATCCTGGGCATGGGCAGACGCGTGGAGCTGTTCCCGCTCTACCTGTTCAGCGGCGTCGTGGTGGTCAATCTCTTCAACGAGGCTTTCGGCGCCGCCACTCGGTCGATCGTGGAGAACCGGGCGCTGGTGCGCAAGATCTACCTCCCGCGCGAGCTCTTCCCGATCGCGTCGATCGTGGGCGCTTTCACGCATTTCCTGCCGCAGTTGGTGATCCTGCTGGCCGTGTGCGTGTTCCTCTTCGGCTGGGCGCCGTCGTTCGCCTCGGTCGGACTGGTGCTCGGCGGCATCCTGCTCGTGCTGTTGTTCGTGCTGGGGATCGGACTGTTCTTCGCCGCCATCAACGTGCGCTTCCGCGACGCCACCAACATCGTCGAGGTGGTCCGCACGGTCTCCACGTGGTCGTCGCCGATCCTGTACACGTGGGTGATGGTCTCGGCCGTGGCCGAGAACATCCCGTGGCTGTACTACCTCTACATGAGCAATCCGGTCACCATCGCGGTCGAGTTCTTCCACCACGCGTTCTGGGACCCGGTGATGGCGGTGGCCCACCCTGACCAGCGCATCGGATGGCCCCCCGAGATGGGGCTGCACACGGCGTGCGCGCTCGGCGTGACGCTCCTGTCGATCGTGCTCGGCCAACTCGTCTTCCGGCGCCTCGAGCGCACGTTCGCCCAGGATCTGTGATGCCCACACCCACCGTCTCCACGCAGCCTCGCATCGTCGTCGAAAACGTGTCGAAGTGGTTCAATCAGCGCAGTTCGCGCTCGTTGAAGGACGCGCTGATCAACTGGGTCCGGCGCCGGCCCGTGCGCTCGCAGCAGTTCCAGGCGCTCAAAGACGTCTCGTTCACGATCAACGAGGGCGAGTCCGTGGCGGTGATGGGCTTGAACGGCTCGGGCAAGTCGACCACGCTCAAGCTCGTCTCCGGCGTGCTCGAACCGGACGAGGGCACGGTGCTCACCCGCGGCCGCGTGGCGGGCTTGATCGAGGTCGGAGCCGGATTCCACCCCGAGCTCACCGGGCGGGAGAACGTCTACCTCAACGCGGCGATCCTCGGAATGAGCGAGCGGGAGACGAAGGCGCGCTTTGACGAGATCCTCGCCTTCAGCGAGATCGGCGAGTTCATCGACCAAGAGGTCAAGCGGTACTCGTCGGGCATGTTCATGCGGCTGGCGTTCAGCGTCGCCATCCACGTCGAGCTCGATGTCCTCCTCGTCGACGAGGTGCTCGCCGTCGGTGACGCGCCCTTCCGCGCCAAGTGCAACGAGAAGCTCGCGGAGCTCGCCCAACGCGGCGTCACGATGATGGTCGTCAGCCACAGCAGGCGCCAGGTCAAGCGGCTGTGCTCGCGCGGCATCGTCATCCGCAAGGGCCAAGTGGTCTTCGACGGCCCCATCCATGACGCGATCGCCGTGCTGGACGGAAAGAAGTAGCGGTGAGAGAAGGCGGTCCTGCCGACGGGCTTGCGCGAGTGCCGCGCATCCTGTGCGTGGGCGCCTACGAGCGCGACAACTTCGGCGATCTGCTGTTCCAGCTCATCACGGCACAGTACCTCGACGGCGCCGATGTCGTGTTCGCTGCCCCGTTCTCGTCCGACATGACCGAGTTGATCGGCATCCACGTCCCCGCCTACGGGCCGCTCTTGGAGTCGGAGCGCTTCGACGCCGTGTGGACCGTCGGCGGCGAGGTGGGCGGTGTGGGCATCGACTACGCGTACCGCACCAAGCACGGCGACGACGCCCACCGGGACTTCGTGGCGAAGACGCCGGACGAGCGCCGCGCCATTCTCGCGGCAGAGCAGGGCGCCGTGCCCGTCGAGTCCCCGTACCTGCCGCGCGCGAGCGCGTACGCGCCGAACGTGAACGCCGCGGTGGTCGTGAACTCGGTCGGCCTCGCGGGCGTCCGCGGCCTGCCCCCCGTACGCAAGGCGGGCGTGCTCGGCGTCTTGCGGGAGGCGACGCGCATCGCGGTGCGCGACCAGCGCTCGAGCGAGGCGCTGCGCGACGAGGGCATCGAGCACCGGCTGGAGCCCGACCTCGTGCACTCGATCGCGGTCACGCGCCCGCTGCCCGATCGCGTTCGCGGCGACTACGTGCTGCTCCAGGCGTCGGCCGCGCACGTGCGCGGGTATGGCGTCGACGGCTTCGCCCGAGCGATCATTGACAGTCCGGTGCTGCGCGAGCACCCGGTGCGGCTGTTCACCGCCGGCACCGCGCCGGGCCACGACTCGTTCGAGGTGTACGAGCGGGTGCGCGATCTCGTGCGGGAGGCCGACCCCGCTCGTCGCATCGAGATCAGTCGCACCACCGACCCGTGGGCGCGGGTCGACGAGATCGCCAGCGCGAAGCTGTGGATCGGCAGCTCGCTGCACGGCAGGATCATCTCGTGCGCCTACGGCGTGCCGAGGGTCAGCTTCGCCCGACCCAAGGTCGACGACTACGCCCGCACGTGGGACGACGAGATGCCCTGGGGAATCGACCACGGGGGAATGGATGCCGCAGCGTCGCGTGCGCTGGAACTGCCCGCCGACGACCGCGGCGCCGATCTGGGCAAGAGAGCACACGAGAACGCCCTGTCGGCGGTCGAGCACGTGCGCGAGTGGGCCGCGTCAGGCCCGCCGCCCGATCGCGCCGAGGCGATCATCGGCGTGCGCAACGAGCAGTGGTCGCGGCTGACGATCGAGCTGGCGCGGGCGGATGCCGCGCGCAAGGCCGCGCAGGCGCCCGCGCCGGCCGCGAAGCCTGCTCTCACCGCGAAGCCGGGCCTGGCGCGTCGCCTGCGGCGGCGCGCGGGCCGGGTCGTGCGGCGGGTGCGGGCACTCCTGCGTAGCGGATGAGTCAGCGCAGGTAGTCGGCGAGTGTGGTTCGGGGTGTGTATCCGGTGGCGGTGATTTTGGCGGTGTCGAGGGTGCTGTTGCGGGGGCGTGGGGCGATGGGGCCGGTGGCGCCGGCGAAGTATTCGTCGGTGGTGACGGGTGTGACGCGGTCGGGGTTGTGGCCGGTGAGTTCGAACACGGTGCGGGCGATGTCTGCCCATGATGTGGGGTCGCCGTTGCTGGTGAGGTTGTAGACGCCGTAGGGGGGGCGGGTGCGTAGGAGGTGGTGGATGCCGCGGGCGAGGTCGTCGGCGAAGGTGAGTCTGCCGGTTTGGTCGTTGACGACGCGGGGGTTGATGCCGCGCTCGGCGAGCGAGCGCATGGTGCGGACGAAGTTGGGGCCGTCGCCGGTGACCCAGGAGGTGCGGACGATGTAGTGCTTGGGGGCGGTGGCGGCGGCGGTGTCGCCGGCGGCTTTGGTCTGCCCGTAGACGCTGAGGGGGTTGAGGGGGTCGGTTTCGGTGTAGGGGCGGTCCAGGGTGCCGTCGAAGACGTAGTCGGTGGAGATGTGGACGAGGGTGATGCCGTTGTCGGCGGCGATGCGGGCCAGGGCGGTGACGGCGGTGGCGTTGGCGGCCCAGGCGTCGGTGCGTCCTTGGGGGGTTTCGGCGTGGTCGACGGCGGTGTGGGCGGCGGCGTTGACGATGGTGTCGTAGTCGCGCCAGCGGCGGGCGGCGCCCAGGGCGGGGTGGGCGAGGTCGAGGTCGGCGCGGGTGGCGTGCTCGATGTGCGGGGGGTTGCCGAGTTCGGCGCGCAGGGCGCGGCCGAGTTGGCCGTTCGCGCCGAGGACGAGGGTTTTGCGCGGGGGGACGGGGGCCACGTCGGCGAGCCGGGGGTGGGCGCGGTCTTTGTCGGAGAGCTCGGCGTTGTCCAGGGGGATGGGCCAGGGAATGCCGGCGGTCTCGTCGGCGAGGTTGAGGAACGTGTACGCGGCGTGAGGGGTCCAGTGGTCGTTGACGAGGTAGGTGTAGGCGGTGCCGGGCTCGAGGGTCTGGTAGGCGTTGCCGACCCCGCGGGGCACGAACACGGCGCGGGACGGGTCGAGCACGGCCGTGTGCACGGCCCCGAACCCGGGGCCCTCTCGCAGGTCGACCCACGCGCCGAACACCCGCCCGGCCGCGACGGAGACCCATTTGTCCCACGGCTCGGCGTGGATGCCGCGGGTGGTGCCGGCCGCGTCGTTGAACGAGACGTTGTGCTGCACGGGGGCGAAGTCGGGAAGGCCGGCGGCTGCCATCTTCTCCCGCTGCCAGTTCTCCTTGAACCAGCCGCGGCTGTCGCCGTGCACCGGCAGCTCCCACACCACCAGCCCCGGGATGCCCGTCCCGCGCGCCGTCAGCGGCTTGCCGAACTCCGTCATGGTCGCCGTGTTCCGTCCGGGCCCATCATTGCCCCTTGCCCGCGTAGAAGGCCTCTGTGGCGTCTTTGGCGGGCGCCCACCAGTGCTCGTTGGCCCGGTACCAGTCGATCGTGTCGGCAAGGCCGGCCTCGAAGTCGCGGTAGCGGGGCTGCCAGCCCAGCTCGGCGCGCAGCTTCGCGGAGTCGATCGCGTACCGCAGGTCGTGGCCTGCCCGGTCGGCCACGTGGTCGTACGCGCCGGCCGGCTGGCCCATCAGCCGCAGGACGAGCTCGACGACCTCCTTGTTGGACTTCTCGCCGTCCGCGCCGACCAGGTACGTCTCCCCGATCCGGCCGCGGTCGAGGACCGCGAGCACGGCGGAGGAGTGGTCGTCGGCGTGGATCCAGTCCCGCACGTTCTGCCCCGCCCCGTACAGGCGCGGCCGGATGCCGCGGATGATGTTCGTGACCTGCCGGGGGATGAACTTCTCCACATGCTGGAACGGGCCGTAGTTGTTCGAGCAGTTCGAGATCGTCGCCCGCACCCCGAACGACCGCGCCCACGCCCGCACCAGCATGTCGCTGCCCGCCTTGGTCGCCGAGTACGGCGACGACGGGTTGTACGGGGTGGACTCGGTGAACCGGGCCGGGTCGTCCAGCTCCAAATCCCCGTACACCTCGTCCGTCGAGACATGGTGGAACCGGCGATCATGCTTGCGGGCGGCCTCGAGCAGCGTGTACGTGCCGGCCAGGTTCGTGTCCAGGAACGGGCGAGGATCGTGCAGCGAGTTGTCGTTGTGCGACTCCGCCGCGAAATGCGCCACCGCGTCCACCCGCGCGAACAGCCCGTCCACCAGCTCCGCGTCCCCGACATCCCCCCGCACGAACTCCACCCGGCCCTCCGGGAGCCCCGCCAGCGACGCCAAATTGCCTGCGTACGTCAGCTTGTCCAGCACCGTCACATGCCAGTCCGTGTGCGCCACGACATGGCGGGTGAAGTTCGACCCGATGAACCCCGCCCCGCCGGTCACCAGCAGCCGCGTCATCCGCGCCCCCGCTCCAACACGTCCAGCAGGTACCGGCCGTACCCCGACTTCACCAACGGCTCCGCCCGCTCCCGCAATTCGTCGTCCGTGAGGAACCCCTGCCGCCAGCCCACCTCCTCCGGCACCCCGATCGACAGCCCCGTCCGCCGCTGGATCGTCCGCACATACTCCGCCGCGTCCGTCATCTGGTCGAACGTGCCCGTGTCCAGCCACGCCGTCCCCCGCGGCAGCACCTCCACCCGCAGCCTCCCCCGGTCCAGGTACGCCCGGTTCACATCCGTGATCTCCAACTCCCCCCGCGCGCTCGGCGACAAACCCCGCGCGATCTCCACCACCTCGTTGTCGTAGAAATACAACCCCGGCACCGCGTAATTGCTCCGAGGCGCCACCGGCTTCTCCTCCAACGACACCGCCCGCCCCGACCCGTCGAACTCCACCACCCCGTACGCGCCCGGCTCCGCCACCCAGTACGCGAACACCGCCCCGCCGTCCACATCCGCGAACCGCTTCAACTGCGACCCCAACCCCGGCCCGTACAACAAATTGTCGCCCAGCACCAGCGCCACCTTCTCGCCCCCGATGAAGCCCGCCCCGATCGTGAACGCCTGCGCCAGGCCGCCCGGAGACGGCTGCACCGCGAACGAGAACGACACCCCGAACTGCGACCCGTCGCCCAACAACCGCTCGAACTGCGCCGCGTCATGCGGAGTCGTGACCACCAAAATGTCCCGGATCCCCGCCAACATCAGCGTCGACAACGGGTAATACACCATCGGCTTGTCAAACACCGGCACCAACTGCTTCGACACCCCACGGGTCACCGGATACAACCGCGACCCCGAACCCCCCGCCAAAATGATGCCCCTCACGCAGTCCATGGTGCCAGAAGCGCGCGGGCGACCTCCCAGAACTAGAGCGAGAACGGGCTCGAGGACTCCTTCAGCACCGCCAGCATCCGGGTGACGCCGCGCTCGAGGTCGAAGGCCGGCGTCCACCCGAGTGCCTCCAGCTTGTCGGAGGCGAGGGAGGAGTTCTCCATCAGGTTGTGGGCGCCCGATGCGGCGCCTGCCGGAATGTCGTAGCGGACCGCCACGCCCGCAGCCTTCGCGACGGCTTCGGCGAGCTCGCGGATCGTGCAGATCGCGTGCGGGTTCGAGATGTTGTAGGCGCCTGCCGGCTCGCCACGAAGAAGCACCGTGAGGATGGCCGACGCGCAATCCAGCGAGTAGCAGTACGACCGGAGCTGGTCGCCCTTGCTCTTGAGGATGATGTCTTCGCCGGCGAGGGCTCGCCGCGTGATCTCCGCCGACACGCGATTGTCCGAGGCGCGGATGGAGGGGCCGTAGATATGCCCCGGCCGCACGATCACCGAGTCGATGCCGTACTCCATCCCGTACGCCACGCACAGCGATTCGCCGGCGCGCTTGGACGAGGGGTAGCCCGCGCGCCGGTTCAGGATGTCGAGGTACCCGTAGTCGTTCTCGGAGTACGGATGCGTCCCCTCCTTGCGCCCGTAGACCTCGCTCGACGAGATGTAGAGGACTCGCCGGGCCGACTTCGCGCGCGCCAGGTCGAACATTCTCGACAGCCCGAGGAGGTTCGCGAGCATCGTGCCGACGGGCTGCTGCATGTAGAGCGCGGGGTTCGCGTTGCTGGCGCCGTGGATGATGTAGTCGACGCTCGACGCGAGCGCGACGTCGTCGCTCGACGTGGCGTCGTAGGGCACGAAGACGAGCCCGTCCTCCTCGGTGAAGCCGCGGAACCGGTCGGCCGCGTCCTGCGCGCTGCGGCCCGCGACGAAGACCGTGATGCCCGCGCCCTGCTCGCGGTTCATGCGGAGCAGGATGTCGACGACGCACGAGCAGATCATCCCCGTCGCGCCGGTCACGAGGATGCGCGTGCGGAAGAGGTCGCGCGCGTCGGGAATGCTCTCGCATGCCACGCGCAGGTCGTCCCAGTAGGAGGCGCTGGCGGTCATCGGCTCAGCCCGCGGAGTTCCGCGCGTCGAGAATGGCCTCGAAGATGTAGAGATCGTCCATCGTGGTGATCTTCAGATTCTCTTCCGAGCCTGCCGAGAAGTAGACCGTC
Source organism: Microbacterium sp. (assembly GCF_047606685.1). Lineage (GTDB taxonomy): Bacteria > Actinomycetota > Actinomycetes > Actinomycetales > Microbacteriaceae > Microbacterium. Next base: position 31,272 of record NZ_JASGEC010000102.1, on the reverse strand, counting down.
TCGCCGAGCTCGTGCATGAGCACGCACGATGCCGCCGTGTCGCCGATGCCTCGGGCCTTCGCCTCCTCGTGAGCCCACATGAGCTTGCCCAGCGTGTACGAGTGCGGTGTCTGCGTGCGGAACAACTGCTCGCGGGGAATCGACACGGTGGACGAGATGCCGTTGTCGTTACTGCGGAACACCGCCTCCACGCAGGGGATCGCGGCGACAGCACTGCCGTTGGCCTTGAACTCCGCGACGCTGTCGGAGATGATCTCCGACGAGACCAGGCACCGATTGCCATCGTGGATCATCACGATGTCGTCGTCGGCGGCGCCGTCTTCCCTGATCTTGACGAGGCCGTTGTGGATCGACTCCTGGCCAGTCGCTCCGCCGGGCACGATCGCCTGCAGCTTCGTGATGCCGTACTGCCTCGAGTAGGCCGACACGACGTCGATCCAGGACGGAAGGGTGACCACCACGATCGCGTCGATGGAGGGGTGGTTTTGGAACGCCTCCAGGGTGTACACGATCAGCGGCTTGTTCTTCACGTGCATGAACTGCTTCGGGATGTCCTGCTTCATCCGCGAACCGGTGCCCGCCGCCGTCAACAGTGCTGTGATCATGGTGAAGCTCCTGGTGGTTCAGTGTCGTGCGCGGAGAATAAGGCCGAGATAGTCGCTGACGCTCTCTTTCGCCTTGTCCTTCATCGCCGAGAGCAGTTCGTCGTCGATTCCCTCCGCCTGGGCCTTCTCCATGGCGTCGACGATGTGCTCGGGACGGAAGTCCTTCTGCCGGATGGCGCGTTCAGGGTAGCCGATGATCTCCATCAGCTTCTCGACCTTGTCGTTCCAGGAGAGGATGACGGACGGCACGCCCATCGTGAACGCCGCGATGGACGAGTGCATCCGGCACGTGATGATGGCCTTGTAGCCATTGATCGTGTCGACCAGGACGGTGTCGTCGACGGGCCGGTCGACGAGGGAGGAGTCGGGCAGCCCAAGCTTTCTCAGCACCTTCTTGCCCAGCGCGATGTCGCCGGGCAGCCCGTTCGTGAAGAACTCGAACTCGTAGCCGCGATCCTGGAGGACGGTCGCGATGCCGGCGAAGAGGGCGACCCACTGCTTGGAGCCGAAGTCGACGCCGTAGCCTTGCAGCGAGTTGCCGCGGATGAGGCCGATGCCGATCTTCTTCCGCTCGATGCCGGTGTCGACCTGGTAGGCCTCTTTCATCCAGAACGCAGAGTCGGCGAGCAGCTTGACCTTGTGCCGGGGCCCGGCGCAGGCTTGCACCTCGGCGACGTTGTCCCTGGCGGACACGTAGGCGACGGCCGAGGAGCGGATCGCCCGCTTGAGGATGGTGCTGCCGAAGTCCCGTTCGTCGAAGGCGCCGGCTCGGCCGATGGCGTTGTAGACGACCTGGAGTCCGTGCCGCTCCGCGTACTCGCTGATGAGCAGGAGCGACCAGTGGTACTCGTTGTAGCTGTACTCGAGGAGGCCGGCGCCGTCGATCACGATGTAGTCGACGCCTTCGAGCTTCAGCTCGAAATAGCTCGCCAGTCGCTTGCGATAGTTGCGGCCGAACTTCCAGATCAGGTGCCGGGTCCTGCTGATGAGGTTCTGCACCGCTTTGCTCTTGGCCTTGCGGCCCCAGCGCTGCAGGTCGAGGAACAGCTTCTCGGTGCGGCGGCCCTTCTCGCTGTACTGGTAGTAGTTGCGCAGGCGCCGCTCGCGGGCATCGGGTATCTCGAAGATCGTGTCGTTTCGGCCGAGCAGGTCGACCTCCACGTACTCGATCTCGATGCCTGGCTGCGCCTGCTCGAGACCTTCCGAGATCAAATACTCCAGGCTTCGGGCGATGAACATCTCGCCGAGGTTCTCGCTCTTCACCAACCCGCAGATGGCGATCTTCACTGTTTTCGTCTCCCGGTTGTCGGTGTCGGTCACGCCATCTCGTCTTGCATGTCGTCGTCGTCGGTCGCCGTCAGGTCGCGGTCGCCGTCCTCCGGCTGCTCGTCGAGCGCCCGCGGCTTCTCTCCGGGCCCGTAGGGGATGAAGGTGACGAAGTCGTGGCGCGGAACTCGCTTGTGCACGGGCAGCCAGTTCATGTAATTGGGCCCGTACAACTGGCGGAGGTAGGTGTCGTATCCCGCGGGGCACGACAGCAGGTGGCCCTCGAACTCCATGCGCACCACGGGGGCGTACTCGGACTTGACGACGCGTTCTTCCGTCGTGTGCACGTTGGTCATCATCACGCCGACGTACTCGGAATCCTCGAACTTCCTCGACTTCGCGTGCTCGGTGACCTTGTCGAACAGCGGGTCCACGCCCTGAAGGCGGTAGACGAACCGCGCGGCCCGGTTGCGAAGCTTCCGGTAGGGGTTCGAGCCGCGGTACCGGCGCGCGTTGCGTGCGAGGCTGACGCGGTTCTTCCGGCGCCGGATCTCCGCGTAGTGCTCGATGTTCTCCTCTTCCGTGTCGGGCAGGCCGTCGATCGGAAAGATGTCGAGGAAGATCGGGTAGACCTTGTCGCCGACTCCGCCTTGCCTGCGCTTGGCGATGAGAATCGACGAGGAGTACAGCTTCCAGTGGTAGGCGAAGTACCGGGACGACGAGTTCGGAGGCATGAACTCGTAGTCGCCGATGCGCCCGCCGGACAGCTCCATGAGCCTTTCACAGTCGGGCCTGGGCATGTTGACGTCGATGTCGTCGTCCCACGGGATGAACCCCTTGTGCCTGATCGCTCCCAGAAGGGTGCCTCCGGAGAGGTAGTAGGTGAGGTTGTGCTCGTCGCAGAACTTGTCGAACGCGAGCAGCACTTCGAGCATGGCTGCCTTGTGCTCTGCGTCGGATGCGAGGTCCTTGAGGTCGCTGTGGTCGTAGTCCCGCATTCGCGTGCTTGTCTCCTTGGTCGCTTTTCGTTCATCCCGGGCCATCGGCGGCCGTCTGTGACGGAGGTGCGACCGAGGTGTCGCGGCGTGCAACCGTCGCAACATCATACCCGGGACCGAACTGTCCCTTGGCTGTGTGGCCGGGCTCACCACAGCGCGCGGCGGATCAGGTCCGACTGCCGCAGCTTGGCCTCAAGGGGCTGGGTGAGCGTTCTCGCGTACGTCTCGGTGAAGTGGTGGGCGTCTCGCCACACCACGACGTGCCCGACGACAGGGGCGCACGCCTCGGCATCCGGGCAGATCCAGTTGTTCATGTCGATCACGGCCGTGTCCGCCAGCCCGTTCACGGCGCGTCGCACGTAGGCCTCGCCCCAGCCGAGCGCGTCTTCGCGCGCAGTCGCGCACGCGGTCAAGTGGCCCTGGTTCGCAGAGATGCACTCCGGGACGTCGCTGTTCATCTCCGGTGTCGTGTTCATCACCAGCGTCGGGATGCCTGCCTGGTTCAACCGCTGCAGGTTGTCGTGCAGGCCCTCGGCGAACAAGAGCTGCGTCTGCGCGCCGGAGACTCCCTCCTGGTACGCGGCTCGCGTGTGCCTGTTGGCGGTGACCACCAGGTCGGGGTGCTCCTCGAGGATCTGATCGAAGCTCGTGGCGCTCCACTGGTCGCACGAGGGGTACTCGTTGCCGTCGCGATCGGCCTGGCTCGCGCTGGAGAAGCCGCACGAGGCCTTGCTGGTGATCCTGAGCTTCCAGCCGTGCTGCTGCGCAAGCGCGATGAACGGCGGCGCCCAGTTGGCGGCGTGCGAGTCGCCGATCAGCACGATGCTCACGTCGCTGTCCGGGTCGCCGAAGACGCAGCCCTTGATTTTCGGAGTCGGCGAGCGGCTGGTGCGATTGCAGCCGAGATCGTAGACGACCGTGTTGTCGTCGCGCGCGTCGATGGCGGTGGGCGTGAACCCTCCTGCGACGACGTCGACGGGCTTTCCGGCATCCGTGAAGGTCGACAGGTCGTCGTTGGCGAAGTCGTCGGTCAGCGCTTCGGCCCCGATTCTGTCGTCGGCGCTGGCCTGGTACTGCGGATTCATGCTTCGTGGCGCGAGGGAGACGACACACGCGCAGACAGCTGTTGTCGCCACCAGGCCCGCCCCGGCCAGCAGCGAGCGGCGCGCGGACTGAGTCAGCCGCTTCCCGGAGCGGAACGGATTCTCGACGAACGTGTAGCTCAGCCACGCCGGGAGCACGGAGAGCGCGACGATGAGCAGTCCGTACTGGACGGGCAGCTCGCCGCCGAGGAGAAACGTGCCGATGACGATGAGCGGCCAGTGCCACAGGTAGAGCGAGTACGAGATGTCGCCGATCCACCGCATCGGCTTCACCGTGAGCAACCGCCCGACACCGGTCTCGGCGCGGCCGTTCATGCCCGCGGCGATGATTGCAGCGGCTCCCAGGGTCGGCAGAAGCGCCGCGTAGCCGGGGAACGCCGTGGCACTGGAGAACAGCAGCGCCGCGGCGATGATCGCGACAAGACCTGCCCAACCGAGGGTGTGGCCCAGCCAGTCGGGGATGCGGGTGACGTGGGTCGCGAAGACCGCGAGGGCCGCCCCGATCGCGAGCTCCCACAGCCTCGTCGTCGTGACGAAGTAGGCGGTCTCGGGCTCGACGGCCGTGAGGAAGACGGAGTACAGCAGCGACGGCACGAGGATCAAGAGCACGCCGGCCCGCGCTGCGCGCGCGGCGCTTCGGCCATGATCGGCCACCGTGCTCTTGCGCGCTCGAAGCCAGGCCAGCAGCGCCACCAGGACCAGGGGCCAGAAGATGTAGAACTGCTCTTCGACCGCCAGCGTCCAGAAGTGCTGCAACGGGCTGGCGGCGACCTCGGCGTCCAGATAGTCGGTGTTGGCGGCGAGCACCCAGTTCACGAAATACAGGGCGGAGGCGAACGCCTCGACGCCGATCGAACCCCACCGCACCTGCGGGAGGACGAGCACCGTGAGCCCGAGGGTGGTGAGCAAGACGACCGTCGCCGCGGGCAGAATGCGCCGAGCGCGCTTCGCGTAGAAGTCGCCGAGCCGGATGCGCCCGGTGCGCTGGGCCTGCCGAAGGAGGATCCCCGTGATCAGGAACCCGGAGATCACGAAGAAGATGTCGACGCCGGCGAACCCGCCGCCGAACAACGACCAGTTCGCGTGGTAGAGCAGGACCATGCCGACGGCGACCGCTCGGAGACCCTGGATGTCCGGTCGGAAGCCCGAACTCGTCAGCGGTTTCTGAGGGCCTTGCGAATCCGCTCGGGGGCGGTCACACTCGGACGGCGCCACGGGGGGAGAGGGTATCAGACGATTCTGTCACCGCTCGCCGCCCGGGGCCCGCGGACGGGCCGCGTGCGGCCATCGCCACACGCCGTAGGATGTGTCGAAGCTCTCGACGTCACACCGCAAGGAATCATCGATGCCCCCGTCGACCCGCACCGTCGCCGTCATCCTGGCCGGCGGCATCGGCGTTCGCGTCGGGCTCGGCATCCCGAAGCAGCTCATCAAGATCGCGGGCAAGGCGATCGTCGAGCACACCCTCGAAGTTGCCAACGCGAGCCCGGTGATCGATGAGATCGTGATCGTGATGAACGCCGGGTCGCTGCGCGAGCTCGACTCGCTCAAAGACCCGGAGCGCTTCCCGAAGCTGACCCGGATCATCCCCGGGGGAGTCAGCCGCAACGACTCCACGCAGGCGGCACTGGCCGTTCTCGGCGACGATCCGGACACCAAGGTGATCCTCCACGACGCCGTGCGGCCCTTCGTCAGCGAGCGCATTCTCGAGGATTGCGTCGATGCCTTGGACGACTACGAAGCCGTGGATGTGGCGATTCCGTCGGCGGACACGATCATCGAGATCGATGCCGCCTCGCACATCACGAACATCCCGGATCGCTCCACGCTGCGCCGGGGCCAGACTCCGCAGGCGTTCCGGCTCGGCACGATCCGTGAGGCCTACCGGCGGGCGGAGACCGACAAGGCGTTCCGCGCGACTGACGACTGCGGTGTGGTGTTCACCTACCTCCCGGACGTCCCGATCTACGTCGTCGAGGGCTCCGCCGAGAACATGAAGATCACCGAGCCGATCGACGTGCACATCGCCGACAAGCTCTTCCAAATGCAGTCCGAGAGCCTGTCGGCCATCGACGAGCTTCCCGACCTTCGCGACAAGGTGGTCGTCGTCTTCGGTGGCAGCTACGGCATCGGCAAGAGCATCGTCGACCTCGCGACGCGGGCAGGCGCCGAGGTGCACGAGTTCAGCCGTTCCAGCACCGGCACCGATGTTCGCTCCCACAAGCACGTGAAGAAGGCGCTCAAGCTCGCCCACGAGAGGTCGGGACGGATCGACTTCGTCGTGATGTCGGCGGGCATGCTGCAGATGGGCCCGCTGACCAAGGCCGGGGTGGAGGAGATCGAGGCGAGCATCGAGACGAACTTCGTGGCGCCGGTGATCGTCTCCCGTGCCGCGCACAAGTACTTGATGCGCTCGGGCGGTCAGCTGCTGCTGTTCACGTCCAGCTCCCACACCCGCGGCCGCGCCAACTACGGGGTCTACTCGGCGAGCAAAGCCGCCATCGTCAACCTGACCCAGGCGCTGTCGGAGGAGTGGGCGCCCGACGGGGTGCGCATCAACTGCATCAATCCGCAGCGCACCCGCACTCCGATGCGCAGAAGCGCGTTCGGCGAGGAGCCCGAGGACACGCTTCTGGATCCGAATGATGTCGCGTCAGTCAGCCTTCAGGTCCTCGTCAGCGACCTCACCGGCCAGGTGGTCACCGTGCAGGTCGAGCGGATGCGGAAGCGCTGAACCGGCGCTGCGCCGTCACCCGCCGATCTGATTGCGCTCGATCACGTCGAAGAACGCTCGGCAGATGTAGTAGTCCTCCGCGGTGGTGATCTTGATGTTCGAGCGCGGCCCGTCCACGCGGAACAGCTCGTGGCCATAGCGCCGCAGCAGGGTGGCGGTGTCGATGGAGTCGTGCTCGCCCTCCGCCACGGCACGGTTGTAGATGTCCAGCGCGGTGCCCAGGCGCAGACTCTGCGGGGCCTGGGCGACGTAGAGGAAGTCGCGCGGGAGCACTTCGTCGATGTGCCGGCCCGACGAGGAGACGATCGTCTCGTTGCCCTTGGTGCATGTGATCGCCGAGCCGAGCTCGCGCACCGTCCGGATGTTGTCGGAGATGAGTTGCGCGTCGATCAGCGGCCGCACGCCATCGTGGATGAGGACCACCGCGTCTTCGGGGCAGTCATTCGCCACGGCCCGCAGGGCCCGGTGCCTCGACTCCTGGCCGGTTGCGCCGCCATCGACGATCCAGTTCACCTTGGTGAGCTCGAACCGGGCGACCAGGTGCGCGAACCGGTCCCGCCAGTCCGGGTGGATCGCGACGACGACGCGGTCGATCTCCGGGTGGTCCTGGAAGTGTTGGATGGTGTGCACGATCAGGGGCGTTCCGTGGATTTCGAGGAACTGCTTGGGCAGGTTGGCGGACGACATCCGAGATCCGATGCCGCCCGCGAAGATCACTCCGATGTTCATCGCTGTTCACTCTCCATCGCTGGTATGCCGCTCGCCGAGGACGAGCCAGTCGATCACGCGATCAGCGGCGCCCGTGTCGACGCGGTCGAAGTTCTCCGCCCGGAAACGAGCGAGCTTGTCTTGCCCGAACTCGTTCTCCCGGATGGCCTGGACGACCTCGTCGAAAGTCTCGCAGACGCGGCCAGGGGCTGTCTCGTCGTAGTCGCGGTGGAAGCCGCGCGTTGCCGCGTAGGTCGTCTTGTCGGGCGCGAAGAACAGCATCGGCCGGTCGAGCAGCGCGAACTCGTAGATGATCGACGAGTAGTCGGTGATCAACAGGTCGGTGACGTGCAGCAGGCCCAGGCCGTCAGGGAACCGGGTGAAGTCGAAGAAGCGGTCGCGGTACTTCTCCGGGATCCGGAGGGGGTCTTTCACGAAGTGGTGCATCCGGAACAGCACCACGGTGTCGGGTGGGCACGCCCGGTAGAGGGCGTCGAGGTCGATGAGGCCGTAGTCGTAGAACGCCGCGCTGTGCGAGCTGCCCCGGAACGTCGGCGCGAACAGGATCACGCGCTTGTCGCGCAGGTGCGGATGCTGCGCGTAAAACGCCTCCGTGAACGCCGCTGTGCGCGCCTCGTCGAGGAACCAGTCCAGCCGCGGCAGCCCGGTCGGGACCACGGCGCTCTCCTCGATGCCGAACGCTTCCGCGTAGACGTGGCGCAGGTGCTCGGAGCCGCTGATCGCGGCCGAGTACTGTCGGTGCGGCTGGTCGAGGTGAGGCGAGTCGGCGATGCCGAAGCGGCTGTAGCCCACCGACTTGAACCCGCTGCCGGCGTGCCATAGCTGGATGACGCGCGTGCGCCGGTCGATGGTGACGACATCGAGCAGTCCGAAGTAGTCGTCGATCAGGATGACCTCGCTGGTGGCCATGAGGCAGATGAAGCGCGTGCTCGTGAGCCATCCCGCCGTGCCCGCGCGGCGGATGGCGTAGCGCAGGTCCAACTGCCTGTCGAGGCCGCGCTCGAGCATGCGCTCGTGGACACGCAGAAGGTTGCCCTCCATCGACGACTGCTGGTCGGAGGCGAAGAGGATCCGCCCGGGCCGGGGCCCGACGAAGCGGGCAACGAGACGGTAGACCGCGCGCGCGTACCTCCGCTTCGCGTTCGTGCCGGCAAGCGCCGCCGTGATCCGCGCGGGGACCGAGGCAGCCTTCCGCGGAGGCGGCGAACGGCGCAAATGGTACGTGTGGACGAGAAGGTCGAGGCGCGAGGCATCCTCGCTACTCTCCTCGACGCCGAACGAGACCGTCAGGGCCGAGCGATTGCCGTCGTAGAGGAAGACGCGAGATGCGCGGTCGAGGTCTTCGAGGGCGCCGCCGTGGCACGACGCCGTCGGGCCGGGCTCTTGATCGAGGCGCGCCTGAACGCGCCACGTTCCGTCGGGGATGGCCGCGCGATCCGCGAACGTCGTGACATTGACCCGGATGGCGAACGAGCCGCCGCCTTCGTCCGCGCACGGGACGTCGAACACGCGGCCGCCGTCGGTGAACACGAACGACACGTCGGGCCGATCCGCTGAGTCGGGACCAGGCGAAAGGCGCAGCCGAATCGTCAGGTGGACGCGCTCCCACGAGAACCCGGTCGCTTCGAGCACGTGGCCGCGCGCGAGGGGATCGTCTGCGGACACGAGTGCAGTATATTTCAGGCCGGTCCGCGGCCCGCTCAGCGGGCCATCAGCTCCTCGATCCTGTCCACGACCCGTCGCGCGGCGGAGCCGTCGTCGCCGCTGCCTCGGGCCTTCAGGAACTGCTCGATCCGGTGCCGGTGGGCCTCGGGGTCGAAGCCTGCGATCTGGGCGAGCAGCTCGTCGTTCGAGGTCGCGAGCGGCAGGTGTTCGTCACAGCCCCGAGCCTGGTCGCGCTGCGCGCAGAACACGAAGGCCGGCTTGCCCGTGAGGAGGTAGTCGCACAGCCACCGGGAGCGATCGGCGATGCCCGCGTCGGCGAGGACGAGCAGCTCCTGCACGTCCGGGTAGGACGACGCGTTGTGGCAGTACGCGGGGAGCCCGGCCAGCGACAGGTCGGACGGCGCCGTGCCGCTGCCGTGGACGCGGATCAGGATGTCCCACGTTCCGCCGAAGCGCTCCGAAAGCGCCGCGCGCAGGCGGATGAAGTCGATGCCGCTGAGCGGCGCGCCGCGGGCGCCGTCACCGCGCGCGGGGGTGAACAGCGCGAGCCTCTGCCCCGTGTCGGCGATGCCGAGGCGGTCGAGCGCCTTCTTCCGCAGCTCGCCCGCGGCCTCGGGCGAGGTGTGGAAGAGGATGTCGTTTCGCGGGTGGCCGAGCGTGAGCCCGGGACCGGTGTGCAGCCAGTGCTGGCCGGATCTGTTCACGACCCCGCTCTGCTGCAGGCAGCGCCCGCTGTGGACGACGACCTTGGCGGCGGCGACAGCCCGGACGTAGTCGGCGGTGCCGTACCTGACGAAATGGAACTCCCGCGGGTAGGGGCCGACCGATTGCGGGCGCAGCACCCAGGTGATCCGGTAGGGCGCTGCGCGGCGCAGGAGCTCTTCGGCGACGTACTTGGGGTCGCCGGCGTACTCGCCGTCCTGCTCGATGATCACGATCGAGGAGCCGTCCACCGCGACTCTCCTGGCCACCATGCGCTTTCCGAAAACCGACATCCACGCGTCGATCGGCGAGGTGAGAGCGTTTTGCACGAGCGCTGCCAGGCCGCGCACGCCGAGGTGGATGGCGCGGACGAAGACCTCGACGAGACGGAACACGCTGCCGACGATCACGGTGAGCAGTCGTCCCTCGATCAGTTTGTCGATCATGTCTTCCTCGCAGGCACGCTCTCCACGAACGCGGAGAGCTGGCGTCGGGTGCGCTCGCGCAGCTCGGCGCGCAGCGCGTGGTCGGGCGCCGGCAGGTCGTTGCTCACGAGCAGGCGCGCGATCCGTCGGAAGTCGAGCTCGTGCTCATCGAAGTACCTGTCGCGCAGGCCCGTGATCTCGGTCAGGAACTGGAGCTTTTCTCCCCAGATGAGCCCCACCACCGGCACGTCGATCGCGTAGGCGGTGATCCCGGCGTGCATGCGCGCGCTCAGGATGATGTCGAAGCCGGCCACGAGGTTCACGAACGCTGCCGACGTCGTGGGCCTGGGCTTGAGCTGCTCGCTGCGCAGGTTCATGCTCGAGACCAGGGACTGGCCGAACTCCTGGTCGACGGTCATGCCGTTGGAGAAGAGGAAGAAGTCGGCGTCGAGCCGCCGCAGCTCGGTGATGAGGTTGCGGTAGAAGTTCGTCACGGCGTCTTGTGAGACGTCTCCGCCGTACACCGAGAAGTTGCGCGGGTTGATGAGGTTGATGCCGATTCGGTTGCCGCGTGGCTCGGCGCCGCGCGCGGCGGCACGGTCGACGACATCCATCTCCGCGAGCCAGAACACCGGGTCGCCGACGCGCTCGGTCACGATGCGCGCGTTCGTGATGTAGCGCTCGTTGAGGGTGTCGATGTCGTCGCGCGTGGTGATGACTCTCACGTTGTCGGAGTTGAGTGCCTTCTTCAGCCGTTGGCACCGGATGTCGGTCCGGCTGTAGCCCTCGACGCCGACCGCGTTCATCATGACGGGGATGTTGCGCTTGCGGGCGGCCTTCAAGATGATCTCGTCGACATAGTTCAAGCCCTGAGTCTTGAACTTGATGAATCCACCGCCGGTGAAGACGATCGCGTCGAGGTCCCCCAGCTGCTCGGTGAAGCGCACGCCGAGCTTGGCCCTCCAGTACAGGTAGTTGTAGTGGTAGGCCGCCCGCTGGCCGCGCAGCACCGACAGGACGGGCCGCTCGAACGCCTTCATCACCCGCGCCGCCCGGAAGCACAGGCGGTGCAGTCGGGAGCTGATGCTCGCCCCGCTCGGATCCGCGTCGATGTCGACGAGAACCGTGTCGGGGTCGTGCGTGCGCAGCAAGTGCTTCGAGGCCTCGACCAGGAGGTAGTCGCCCACGTTCTCGTTGGTGAGCAGGCCAACGACCCCTATCGTTCTCTTCATGCCTGGGTCAGTGTAGTGCCGCCGAGTGCATCGACGACGATCTCGGCGATGTGGTCGGCGCATGGCGTGCTCGCCGCTGCGGGCGGAGGGTCGCCGGGAACCTGCACCCAGCGGCGGGCGAAGGCCGCAGATCGCTCTTTGCTCGCCTCGCCGCTGGCGACCGCCGCGGCCAGCTCGTCCACCGTGCGGGCGATCGGGCCCGGCAGGTCGCGGTGGTAGTCGAGGTAGAAGTCGCGCGAGGCGAGGTAGTCGTCGAGGTCGGGCGCGATGAAGTACGTGGGCACGCCGACCAGGGCCGCTTCGTAGAGGGTGGAGGAGTAGTCGGTGACGAACGCGTCCGCGACGTGGAGCAGCTCCTGCGTCGAGAAGCCGGGGGCGGTGTCGACGTCGAGGCCGAACTGCCCCGCCATCAGCGGGTGCAGCTTCACCACGAGGTGCATGCCGGCGGCGGCCAGCGCGGAGCTGAGCGCCGGCACGTCGACGGTCACACCGCCGTCGAGGCGGAAGGTGGGCGCGAACACGGCGACGGCGCGGTCGCGCAGGTGCGGGTGAGCGTCGAGGATGCGCGCCCGTGTCGCCGCGGCGGCATCCGGGTCGCGCAGGCGGTCGACGCGCGGCAAGGGGGCCACGACGACTTTCTCCAGGGGCGTTCCGAAGGCCTCCGCGAAGGCCGGCCGGCACTCCTGGCCGCTGGCCAGCACAAGGTCGTAGCCCTGGTGCATGCGTGTCGCCTTCGCCAGTCGGGCGTCGCGGCCCTCCGCCTGGTCGAGGATGCTGAGCCCGAACTTCTTGAAAGCCCCCAGCGCGTGCCAGATCTGCATGACGGTGAGTGTCTCGCGGTGGCGCAGCACGCTGGCGACGATCGCGTACGTGTCGATGACCAGCACGCGCGCCGTCGCCACGTGGTACAGCTGCCTCAGCATGTGGGCCATGTAGCCGACCTTGGCCAGGTAGCCGGGCGGCACCATGCGCACCAGCATCACGACGCGCACGCCCGCGTCGCGTCGCGCGATCGCGTCGCGCAGCGCCGCGAAGTCCTCCGGGACGGTGGGATGCTCGCGGCTGATCATGACGACCTTGCGCTGCACGGGCAACAGCTTCAGCGGCGCGTACACCGCGGCCAGCACGACGCGCGCGATGGCGACGACCAGCAGCCGCAGCGGCATCGCACGGGATGCGCGGGTCGGCGCCGGGGTGCTGCCCCCCGGCGCGACGGTGTTCTCGGCGACCACCGCGCGCGTCGGGTCGGCGCGGCGGGTGGTCAGCAGCACCTCGCGCACGATGCGCTCGCTCGAACCGCCGTCGCACGCGCTCATGAAGCGCTCCAGGAAGGCCGCGTGGCGCGGGTCGACGCCGGCGGTGCGGATCGCGTCGGCGAGCTCCGCGTCGTCGCGCACGAGCGGGCCGATCACGTAGTCCGAGAACGGGTGGTAGAAGTCGCGGTCTGCGGTGTACTCCTCGAGGTCGGGGCAGAAGAACACGATCGGCCGGCGCAGCAGCGCGAACTCGAAGATCGCCGACGAGTAGTCGGTCACCAGCACGTCGGCCGCCATCAGCAGCTCGGTGATCTCGCGGTCGCGGGTCACATCGATCACGGTGCGAAGGCCCCGCCCCGCGACGTCGAGCGGCGCGACGAAGGGATGCATCTTCACCAGCAGCGTCCAGTCGTCGCCGAGTCGGGCAGCCACCGCCGCCCAGTCGACGCTGTCGTGGTCGAAGCGCGCGTCGAGCTGCCCCTCGCCGCGGAAGGTCGGGGCGTACAGCGCGATCCGGCGGTCGGCGGGGATGCCGTGCCGGGCGCGCACCGCGGCGCTCGCCGCGGCGACCGCGGCCGTGTCGAAGAACGCGTCGGTGCGGGGCACGCCGAGCGCGTGCACGCGAGCGATGTCGATGCCGAACGCCTCCGCGTAGTCGGCGCGCACGCCGTCGGCGCTGACGGTGGCGTCCGTGTAGTTGCGGTGCAGGGGCGATCCGGGGACCGGCCCGCCGGGCCGCCCGACGCGGCTCCACCCGACGCGCTTGAACGCGCCCGCGGCGTGCCAGACCTGGACGAGCCGCGTCTCGGCCCGGATGTGCAGCGGGTACACGAGCGGGTAGAAGTCGTCGACCACGATCGTCTGCGCCGAGGCGAGCAGCCACGGCAGCCGCACGAGATCGCGCAGCGAGCGCCGGGCGCGCAGCCGCGGCTTGAACACGCCGATCGCCTCGGCCGTGGCATCCTGCCGGCGCAGCTCGTCGCGGAGGAAGGCGAAGTTGCCGGAGAAGTCCTCGCGCGAGTCGGAGAGGAACACGGTGCGGCCGGCGCGCACCGGCGCCACGCGCCGCGCGAGCGCGTAGAGCAGGATGTAGCCCGCGAAGCGCCACTTCTGCAAGAACGCGCTCTGGCGGAGGAACGAGCGGAGGCGTCGCATGGGGGGCTTTCTGCGGAGGGAGGGTTCGACCCGCGATTCTAGCCGCAGGCCCCGAGCGTCGGCCGGGAGCGCCGGCGCCGGATCAGCGGCCGGGCTCGTGCGGGAGCGCCGGGGAGGACCCGCCCGGGTCGTCCAGGCCCGCGCGCCAGCCCCGCACGAGCGAGGACCGGGTGGCGCACACCACCAGCAGGAACCAGCCGAAGCCGCACAGCAGCGTGCTCTCGAAGAACGAGTTGGCCAGCAGCGCGATGAGGATCAGCGCCGGCCACGTGTAGACCGTGGAGCGCCGTTGCGACGCGGTGAGCCACGCGCGGGCGGCCGCGACGACGCAGAGCACCGCGAACAGGAACCCGCCGACCCAGCCGCCCTGCAGCAGCATGTCGATGAACGCGTTGAGCGCCGAGGTGTCGTCGCGACCGGTCAGCACGTTGATGTGGATGAACGGCAGCAGGTTGTCCGGCCACGTGCCGTACCAGCCCCAGCCTTGCACGGGCCGTCGCTCGACCATGTCCAGCGACGCGTTCCACACTTGCGACCGGGTGAGAAACTCGGGGGCGGCGTTCAGCCAGTACACCAGCGGCCGGCGGAACACGTACACGAGCACGGCGGCGATCGCGAGGATCGCGGCCAGCGCCATCTGCAGCGTGGAGCGCGTGTGGGCGGGCGCGCGCCGCACGATCGCGAGCACCGCCGTCGCCAAGCCCGTGGCCACGGCGAGCAGGAGCACGATCGGCGACCCGGTGAACAGGGCGAGGATCGCGGCCACCACGACGGAGTACACCGTGAGGCCGGGCCGGACGGAGCGCGTGCGCCACTCGACCAGGAAGGTGATCATCGCGAGCATGGTGACCAGGCCCAAGCGCGTGCGAGTGCCGAAGAGCCCTTGGATCGGCCCGCCGTCGGCGAGATTTCCGGCGACGGACAGGAACGAGATCGGCAGGTCGATCAGGATGCCGCTGAGCACCTCGACCAGCAGCGAACCGGTGAGCATCACGCGCAGCACGTCGCCGGTGGCGCGCACCGTCTGCATTGTGTCGCGGGTGTGGGCGACGACGGTGGCCAGCAGCGCGGTGGCGGCGAGGGCGAGCCATCCCGCGATCGACAGCGACGGGGACGTCGCCCACGCCGTCGTCAGCAACAGCCACGCCATGAGCAGGACGAGCGTGCTCGGCACGAGGCGCACGAGCGTCAGCTCGTGGCGGCGGGCGACCAGGATCGCGACGCCGACGACGCACAGTCCGACCACGACCGCGGAGTAGCCGGGCTGGCCCATGACGCTGACGAGAACGTGCGAGCCGAACAGCGCGCCGATCGTGGCCAGCGCGTACGACGCGGCCATCGCCGACGAGCCCAGCAGGTCGGGCAGCCACGCGTGCCGGGCCGCGCCCTCGGCCGTCATTGCTCGGAGACGAGCCGCTCGCCGCGCTCGATGGCGAGGGTCTGCTCGGTCGGGCCGACGCCGACGTGCGGCGACTGCTTGATCTTGAACGAGAAGAGGACCACCAACAGCCATCCCCATTCCATGAGCGGGCGCGACTCGGAGACGCCCTGCACCAGCAGCACGGCGCCCACCAGCGTGGGCAGCAGCGTCAGCGCGGAGTACGGGCGGTCGGCCTTGAGGTCCCAGCGCGGGCGGTCCACCGCGAAGAACCACGCGCGCCACACGTAGGCGAGCCACAGCAGTGCCATGAGGCCGACGCCGACGAAGCCGAGCTGGAAGAACACGTCCAGCCACATGCTGTGCGCCATGAACACCGTGAGGTCGTGGTCGATGATCCAGCGGTCGAATCCGCTCTCCCACGGCAGCCACGGCGTGCTGAAGCCCCAGCCGATCACGGGATGCTCCCACGCGCGCTCCAGCACGGCCGCCCAGATCTCCTCGCGGCCGGTGAGGTCCGCCGAGCGGCCGAGGAAGCCGGCGACCGTGTCGCGCAGCAGCCACGCCGCCGCGCCGCCTCCCGCGCCGACGACGAGGTACACGAGATACCACCGCGTGCGCTGGCCGGGCCGCTGGGCGGTGCGCATGGCCAGGGCGCTGGCCAGCACGACTGCGGCGGCGGCCGCGGCGAGGTACGCGGTCGCCGACTGCGCCCGGTACAGGAGGAACGCCGACAGCGCGATCCACGCGATGAGCCAGCCGCGCCGGCTGACCGACGCGAGGCGCACGGAGAAGACGATGACCCCGGCGAGCGCCGCCATCGCCAGCAGGTTCGAGTTGCCGACGATCCCCTGGATCCGCCCGCCCTCGAACAGCACGGCGCGGGTCCAGTACAGCTCGACGGGCATCGAGTCGGGAAGCTCGACGAAGTTCGGCAGGACCGGGCCGGCCAGCCACGCCGCCCACAGCTCGAACGCCACAGACAGCCCGAGCACCCACTTCAGCGCCGACGCGATCGTGCGCACGATCTCGCGCCACGTCAGCATGCTGGCGACGAACAGCCCCTGCAGCGTCGTCGCCACCAGCACACACCACGTGATGAGGGTCGCTCGCGGCCAGTGCGTCCACTGGAGGGATGCCAGCGCCCACGTCGCGTAGAAGAGCGGGAACCACGGCAGGCGGCGCCATGGCAGCCGGATGGCGCGCGGGTCGGCGGGCAGCGCCCACAGCACGATGCTGATCACGCCGATCACGGCGATGAGCGCGCCGAAGCCGACGGGGCCGAGGAGGTTCGTCCACATGCTCGCGGCGAACGCCGTGAACACGACGAATGTGCAGTACGCGCGCAGCAGGAGGTGGCCCGTCGTCTCGCGCTCCGGCGCGGTGGGCGGCGCGCTGGCGGCGTGCTGGGCGTGTGCGGCCATTGTGCACTCAGGCTACCCACTGGTGTTGTGTGCGTGCCGTCCCCTCGAGGGCGTCGCACGCCGGCCGCCTCGGAAAGTGGCGCGCCGCGCCGCATCCATTGGCGCGATGCGGCGCGGGCCGCCACCTTCTTGGCCCGCTGTGGGTTGCGCTCGTAGGCTGTAACGGTGCTGTTGCGCCTGTCCAACACCCCCCGCGACTACGCGTGGGGGTCGACGACACTGATCGCCGAGCTGGAAGGCCGCGAGCCCGCCACCGCCCCCGAGGCCGAGCTGTGGCTCGGCGACCACCCCGGCGCGCCGGCGACGGTGGAAGACGGCTCCGGCCGCACTCTCGACCGGTGGCTGGACGACCACGCGCCGGGCACACGGCTGCCGTACCTGCTCAAGCTGATCGCGATCGCGCACCCGCTGTCGATCCAGGCCCATCCGTCCAAGGCGCAGGGCGAGTCCGGGTTCGCGCGCGAAGAGGCCGCCGGCATCCCGCGCGACGCGCCCGAGCGCAGCTACCGTGACGACAACCACAAGCCCGAGCTCCTCGTCGCGGCGAGCGAGCGGGTGCGCGCGCTCGCCGGCTTGCGCGAGACCGCCCGCACCCAGCGGCTGCTCAGCGCGCTCGGCGAGGCGGCGGGCGTGCGCGAACTGCGCGAAAGGCTGGAGAAAGCGGATGCCGCGGGCCGGTTGGGCGACGTCGTGGCGTGGCTTCTTTCTCCCGCGGCATGTGCGGCGGTGGCCGACGTGCGCGCCGCGCTGCCGACGGCGTCGTCGGACGAGTTCGCCGACGAGCTCGCCGTCGCGCGGTGGCTCGACGACGAGATGCCTGGCGATCCCGGAGTGCTCGTCGCGCTGCTGATGAACCTCGTCATGCTGCGCCGCGGCGAGGGTCTCTACGTGCCCGCGGGGGTGTTGCACGCCTACGTCGACGGCCTCGGCGTCGAGATCATGGCGGCCAGCGACAACGTGCTGCGCGGCGGGCTGACCACCAAGCACGTCGACGTCGACGAGCTCGCAGCCGTGCTCGACCCCTCGCCCGGCGCGCCGCCGGTGATGCGCCCGGTCGCGCTCGCCGGCGCCATCGGCGACGTCGCGGTGTACGCGGCGCCGTGCCGCGACTTCGAGCTCGCGCGAGTCCGCGTCGCGGCCGGGTCGCCCGCACAGCTCGTGCCGCGCGGCATCTCCATCGCGCTCGCGCTCGCGGGAACCGTGGCGGTCGCGCAGGGCGGCCAGGAGCGCGCGCTGCGGCCCGGGCAAGCGCTGCTGGCAACGGATGCCGCGTTGCCGCTGCGCGTGGCCGGGGACGGCGAGCTGTTCCTCGCGCAACCCGGTCGCCGAATCCCCGGCGCGTCGTGAAGGTTCAAGGCATGGTTGAGCCTTTATGATCTGCCACTTGACCAGAGCGAATGACAACGGTGTAATTAGTGCAGTCACAACACGGGGGTGGAAAGACATGGCCGGAATGCACTATCGCGCGGAGGTTCCCGGGGATTGGTTCGTCGATCCCGTCGACCTCGGCGTCCCCGGCGTGCGTCGCCCCGCCGACGACGAGGCGCTGGGCTGGCAGACCGACGCGCTGTGCGCGCAGACCGACCCCGAGGCGTTCTTCCCCGAGAAGGGCGGTTCCACGCGCGACGCGAAGCGCATCTGCACCTCGTGCGAGGTGCGCGCGCAGTGCCTCGAGTACGCGCTGCAGAACGACGAGCGGTTCGGCATCTGGGGCGGGCTGAGCGAGCGCGAGCGGCGCCGTCTCAAGCGTCGCGCAAGCTGACATCCCGATCCTGGTTTACGGCGTGTGCCCCGGCTTGCGCGCGCCGATCGCGCCTAGGCTGAGACGCCATGCCTGCCCCAGCCGGACGCAGCAGAGTCCACGCCATCCTGGTGGTGCGCCCTGACGGTCGCACGCCGGCCTCGGCGCACCTGAAGCGCACACTCGCCGCCCTCGACAGCCAGTCGCGGCCCGTCGACGCGCTCACGATCGTCGCGTGCGGCGAAGACGACCTCGTTGCCGCGCGCGTCGCGTCCACGTCCGCCGGCTCCCTGCGGCTGCCGGCGAGCACGTCCTACGCGGAAGCGGTCCGTCTCGCCTCGGACGGCCTCGCCGAGGACGAGGCCGTCTGGCTGCTCGCTCAGGACACCGCCCCGGAGCCCGCAGCGCTCGAGCTGCTGGCGGGCACGCTCGAGCTGTCGGAGTCGGTGTCGATCGCCGCGCCCAAGCTCGTGCGCTGGGACGATCGGGCCGAGATCGCCTCGCTCGGCGCCACGATGACCCGGCTCGGCCGCACGGTCACGCTCGCCGAGGGCGAGCTCGACCAGGGCCAGCACGACGCCGACGAGGACGTCATGGGCGCGGACGTGCGGGGGATGCTGGTGCGCGCCGGCGTGTGGCGCGAGCTCGATGGCATCGACCGCGCGCTCGCCGGCGCCGACGAGGGCCTCGACCTCGGGGCCCGCGCCCGCTTGGCGGGCGGGCGGGTCGCCGTCGTGCCCGCGGCGCGCGTCGCCGTCAACGGCGACGGCGTCGCAGGGCTGCCCGATCCGCGCGACAGCAAACGCGTTCGCCGCATCGCCTACGCGACCCGCACGGCGCAGCTGCACCGCCGTTTCGCGTACGCGCGCGCTCTCGCCCTGCCGTTCGTGTGGCTTGCCACGCTGCCGCTGTCGGTGCTGCGCACCGTGGGCCACTTCGCGGCCAAAGCCCCCGGACTCATCGGGCCGGAGTGGGCGGCGTCCGCGACGGCGTTCGCGCGGTTCGGCGCGATCGCCGCGTCGCGGCGGCGCATCAAGGGCATCCGCCGCGTGCCGTGGTCGCGGCTGCGCGAACTGCGGCTGGGTCGCTTCGAGCTGCACAAGCGGCTGGACACCGTCGACCCCGACGCGGGCGTGCGCCGTCGCGGCGAGCTGCGCTTTTTCGCCGGCGGGGGAGCGTGGGCCGTGCTCGGCGGGCTCGTGGCCTCCATCGCGGTGTTCACGCCGCTGCTGGCGTGGCCGGTGCTCGGCGGAGGAGGGATGCTGCCGCTCTCGGACTCCGTCGTGGAGCTGTGGCGCAACGCGGGATGGGGCCTGCGCGCCACCGGTGTGCGCACCGTCGGCCCTGCCGACCCGTTCGGCGCGGTGCTGGCGGTGATCGGGAGCCTGTCTCCTGCGCACCCGTCGACGGCGCTGGTCGTGCTGTGGGTGCTCGCCCTTCCGCTCGCGGTGCTCGGCGGCTGGTTCGCCGCCACCCGCATCACCGAACGGTCGTCGCTGCGCATCGCGGGCGGCGCCGCGTGGGCGCTCGCACCCACCCTGCTGGCGTCGCTGCAGCAGGGCCGGCCTGGCCCCGTGATCGCCCACCTGCTGCTGCCGTGGCTCGTCTACGCCGGGTCGGTCGCCCACCGCTCCTGGGTCGCCGCCGCCGCGGCATCGCTCTGCTTCGCCGGCGTCGCCGCCGCCGCGCCCTCGCTGGCGCCGGCGCTCGTGCTGCTGTGGCTCGTGGCCGTGGCCCTGTTCGCGGTCGCTCGCGCGGGGATCGGGCTCGTGCGCGTCGTGTGGATCGTCGTTCCCGCCGCCGTCCTGGCCGCCCCGCTGGTGTGGCGGCAGGCCACGACCGGCAGGGCGCTCGCGCTGCTCGCCGACCCGGGCGTGCCGTGGTCGGGCACGCAAGCGGCTGCCGACCCCACGGGCCGCGCCGCGCTGGCCACCGGCTTCCCCACCGCCGACCCGGGCGGCTGGGCGGCGTTGCTGGGCGACGGGGCTTCCACGTGGTGGGTGCCGCTGCTGCTCGCGCCGCTCGCGATCCTCGCGCTGCTGGCGCCGGTCACGCGGAGGTGGCGCGGCGGGTGCACCTTGGTCGCCGTGGCGCTGGCGGGCATGGGCACCGCGTTCGCCTCGGTGGGCATCTCGGTCAGCTCCGCTCAGTCGCAGGCCATCCCGCTCTGGCCGGGCTGCGGGCTCAGCCTCGCATGGCTCGGCGTCGTCGGCGCCGCGCTCACGACGCTCGACGCCGGCCGCATCGAGCCGAGCGCCGCGTTGCGCCCCGCTGTCGTGCGCCCCGTCGCGGTCGCGGTCGTCCTTGTCGCGCTCGCGGCGCTCTCGTTCCCCGCGCTGTCGGGCGTGCACCGCGAGAAGGCCTTGCTCACCTCCGGCCCGTCCACGACCCTGCCCGCGTACGTCGCAGCCGAAGGGCGCACCGACCCCGACATCGGCACGCTCGTCATCACACCGCAGGACGGCGGGGGCATGGCGTCCACGATCGTGTGGGGGCCGAGCGAGACGCTCGACGGGCAGTCCACCTACCTTGCGTCGCGCACGGCCCCCACGGCGGCCGACCAGCGGCTCGCGGAGCTCACGGCCGACTTGGTCGCCTCCAGCGCGTCGGAGACGATGGACGAGCTCATCGCCGACGGCGTGTCGTTTGTCCTCGTCGCGCCCGCGCCCGAGCCGGAGTCCGAGCGCGCCCGTGCCGCTCGCGTTCGCGCCGTGACCGGCATCGACCAGCGGCAGCAGCTCGTCTCGGTCGGCGAGACGACGCGGGGCACGCTGTGGCGCGCTGTGTCCGAGCCGGGGGAGCGCGCTCGCCCGACAGCGAGGCAGAGCGCGCTCGGCGGCTGGGCGACAGCCGCGCAGCTCGCGGTGTTCACGATCGCCGTGCTGCTCGCGATCCCCACGACCGCGTCGCGCCGGGCCGCGCGCCGCACCCCTCGGATCGTCGGGCTCGACCCGGGAGGGGAGACATGACCGACTCGACCCGCACCCGCTGGGCGCTTCGCGGCGCGCGCACCTTGACCGGCGCGGCGGTCGCCGTGGGTGCCGTGGTGGCCGTGGTCGCGGGGGCAGCCGCACCGTGGCCGAGCACCGCCCACGCGCCCCTCGAGGTCGTCGTCGCCCCCACGCCGTCGGCCGCGGTCGCGGTGTGCGACGGCGCCGTGCTCGCGGCGGGCCGGGTCTCCGGCAGCGCCGACGAGATCGCCGCGATCACGAGCCCGACCCCGGTCGTCGCCGCAGAGGGCGAGGTGGAGGAAGTCTCTGTGCAGGCAGATGCCGTTCAGGGCTCCGAGGGCGTTCCCGCGTTCATCGCTCCCCCGCGCGGGCGCGACGCCACCTCTCTGGCCGCCGCGACCTCCGCGCGCGTCAGCGGCGACGAGTACGCGGGGTACACAGCCGACGCCTGCCGCCCCGCGCTGTTCGAGTCGTGGCTCGCGGGCGGATCGACCCAGACCGGGGCGTCCGACCTCGTGCTGATCTCGAACCCGGGCGAGGTCACCGCCACTGTCGACATCACCGTCTACGGCGCCACCGGCGAGACCGCGCCGCCCGGGGGCGCGGGAGTCTCGATCCCGGCGCGCGCCCAGCGCGTCATCCCCCTCGCCGGCCTCGCGCTCGGCGAGGACAGCCCGGTCGTGCGCGTCGTCGCCACCGGTGCGCCGGTGCGGGCCAGCATGCAGTCCAGCCTGATCCGCACCCTCGTGCCGGGCGGTCTCGACCAGCAGAGCGCGATCGCTTTCCCGATGCGCACGCAGGTGGTGCCCGGTGTCGTGGTCGTGGCGCCGCCCGCGGAGGCGGGCACGGCCGACTCGCCCACTTTGCTGCGCCTGCTTTCTCCCAGCGCGTCGGGGGAGGCGACCGTCACCGTCACCGCGATCGGGGGGACCGAACCGGTGCTGCCCGCCACGACCGTGCCGGTGGGCGAGGGCACGCCCACCGAGGTCGATCTCAGCGGCCTGGCGCAGGGCGCCTACGTGGTCACGGTCGTGGCCACGACGCCGGTCGTGGCCGCCGTGTGGCAGACGACGGGGTTCGGGGCCGGCTCGGACTTCGCGTGGCTGACCTCCGCGCCCGCTCTGGAGGGCCCGACGCTCGTCGCCGTCCCGTCCGGCCCCTCGCCGACGCTGCAGCTGGCCAACCCGGGCGCCGACGACGCGACCGTCGCGCTGCACGCGATCAGCGGCGCCGGCTCGGACCGCGCGATCCGGGTGCCCGCCGGAGGCTCCGCCTCGATCGCGCTGTCGGCCTCGAGCGTGTGGCAGCTCGACCCCGGGGAGTCGGTCGAGGTGCGCGGGCAGGTGACCTTTGCGGCATCCGACGCCCTCGCCGGCTATGCGGTGTGGCCGTCGGACGCGGCCGTCCCGCCGGTGCGCGTCTACCCGTAGGGGCGAGGGGAGCTCAGAAGTAACGGAACCGCTCGGGCCCGAGGTCCCACGGGTCGCGTCCGACATACTCGGCGGCTGCCCGGAACACGGCGCCTTCGATCGCCATCCGCTTGTGGAACTCGTCGTCACGGTGCAGACGGCTCAGCCGCTCCAGCGGCAGGCGGTACAGCACGATGCGCCGCTCGTCCGCGAAGACCTGGTAGCGGGGGATGCCGCCTTCCGGATCGTGGTGCGCCGGCATGTCGGCGAACTGGAAGCTCACCTCGCGCAGCTCGGGCCACGCCGCGCGCAAGAACTCGGCGACCGAGCCGACCGTGAGGTCGAACCGGTCGACCCGGGAATCGAGCGGGGCAAGAGGCGGCCGCACCACGGAGCTGCGGCCCATCCGGCCGTGACGGCCATGCCGGGACGGCCGTGCCGCTTGTGGGGCGCGTCGTGCTCGCATTCTCCCATCCTAGGTTCGGGCGGCGCGGCTGCGGCTCCGACGCGAGGCGCCCCGCTAGCGTGGTGCCGATGCGCGACAGACTCTGCTCCAAAGTGGGATGCGCCCGTGAGGCGGTGTCCACGCTGACGTACGACTACGACGATCAGATGGCCGCCCTCGGCCCCCTCGGCGGTGCGGACGACCCGCACGCGCACGACCTGTGCGCGATCCACAC
This sequence comes from Microbacterium sp., assembly GCF_047606685.1. GTDB lineage: Bacteria > Actinomycetota > Actinomycetes > Actinomycetales > Microbacteriaceae > Microbacterium. The sequence goes on along the minus strand of NZ_JASGEC010000102.1, from coordinate 7,819 downwards.
CGACCGGATGTCGGTGCCGAAGGGGTGGATCGTCGTGCGGCACGAGACCATGCGCGTTTGAATCGCGGGTCGCGACCGCGTGGGAGAATGGGCGGATGCCACAAGCCGCCGTTCCCGCCGTGACCGAGTTCGCGGTCGCCGACCTCGCCCTCGCCGAGTCCGGGCGCCATCAGATCCGCCTTGCCGAGAACGAGATGCCGGGCCTCATGGCGTTGCGCGCCGAGCTCGCGCCGAGCCAGCCGCTCGCCGGCGCGCGCATCGCCGGCTCGCTGCACATGACGGTGCAGACCGCTGTGCTCATCGAGACCCTGATCGCACTCGGCGCACGGGTGCGGTGGGCGAGCTGCAACATCTTCTCGACGCAGGACGAGGCGGCCGCCGCCGTCGCGGTGGGGCCGAACGGCACGCCGGACGCGCCCGCGGGAGTGCCGGTGTTCGCGGTCAAGGGCGAGAGCCTCGAGGAGTACTGGCGGTACACAGAGCGCATCTTCGACTGGTCGGCGGAGGGCTTCGACGGGCCGAACCTCATCCTCGACGACGGCGGCGACGCGACACTTCTCGTGCACCAGGGCGTCGAGCTGGAGGCATCCATCCCTGCGACAGGCTCAGGAGACGGGGCAGATGGCTCAGGGGAGTCGCACGAGCACCGCGTCATCCGCGACCTGCTGCGCGCCGGCATCGCCGCCGACCCGCAGCGGTGGACCCGGGTCGCGGCGGGCGTCATCGGCGTCACCGAGGAGACCACCACCGGCGTGCACCGGCTGTACGAGCTCGCCGCCTCCGGCGGGCTGCTGTTCCCCGCGATCAACGTCAACGACTCGGTGACGAAGTCGAAGTTCGACAACAAGTACGGCATCCGCCATTCGCTGCCCGACGGCCTGAACCGTGCCACCGACGTGCTCATCGGCGGCAAGGTCGCGTTCGTGGCCGGCTATGGGGATGTCGGCAAGGGCGCCGCCGAGGCGCTGCGCGGGCAAGGCGCGCGCGTGATCGTGAGCGAGATCGACCCGATCTGCGCGCTGCAGGCCGCGATGGACGGCTTCCAGGTCGCGCGCCTGGACGACGTCGTCGGCGAGGTCGACATCCTCATCACGGGAACGGGGAACCGGGATGTCGTGACCGTCGAGCACATCCTCGGCCTCAAGCACCTCGCGATCGTCGGCAACGTCGGCCACTTCGACAACGAGATCGACATGGCCGGGCTGGAGTCGCTGCCCGGGGCGGAGAAGGTCGAGATCAAGCCGCAGGTGCACGAGTGGCGCCTGCCGCACGGCCGGTCGGTGCTCGTGCTGAGCGAGGGCCGGCTGCTCAACCTCGGCAACGCCACCGGGCACCCGTCGTTCGTGATGAGCGCGTCGTTCACCAACCAAGTGCTCGCGCAGGTCGAGCTACACACGCGGACCGCGTCGTACCCTGCCGGTGTGCACGTGCTGCCGAAGGCGCTCGACGAGAAGGTCGCGCGGCTGCACTTGGACGCCCTCGGCGTCCGCCTGACCGAGCTCACGGCCGACCAGGCGGCGTACATCGGGGTGCCGACCGGGGGCCCCTACAAGCTCGAGCACTACCGCTACTAGCGTCCGTCTCCTCCGTGCGATCGCGGCTCGCCCAGATCAGGAGATCTCGAGCGTCGCCGACGAGGTCAGCGAGCGGGCAGGTCGCGGTCGGCGTCGAAGCCGGCGGTGAGGGATGCGACGCGAGAGCGCTCCAACGCAAGGGCGGTCAACTCGCGGTCGCGGCGCAGCGCGGCGACCGCGCGGACCACGACCTCGGGCGGCGCGGACGGAACAGGCGACACGTGCGCCGCGGCCTCCGACGCGAGAGTCTCCGCCAGTCGCGCCCGGGCGACCGGCTCCATCGTCTCGGCCCCGCGCGCGAATTGCGCGATGCGCCGGGCGAGGCTGTCGGGAAGCCGCGCGACGTCGGCCACCGCGGCCCACCCCTCGAGCCCGGGAGGCAGACCGGGCGCGGGCGGGGGCAAGCGCGGCGCCCGCGTGCGCTCGCAGTACGTGCCGGCGATGAGGTCGCCGAGCCGCTGGGAACGCGGGGTGAACGCGCCCACGAGCAACGCCACCGACCCCACGGTGAGGTAGATCTCCAGCACGCCCACCAGCGCGCGGATGAACGCCTGCCGAAACCCCGAGGCGCCGCCGTCCTCCCGCACGATGCGCCCGCCCACCGCCAGCCGGCCGATGCTGCGGCCCCGTGTGGCTGTCTCCACGGCGGTGGGGAGCACCACCATCGCCACGACGGTCACGGTGATCACGGCGATCGTCGCGGTGGCCTCGCTCAGGGCGCCTTGCGCTCCCAGCACGCTGAGGACGATCGAGCCCAGAGCGAGCAGGGCGAGGCTGATGACCACATCGATGAGCGCGCCGACGGCGCGCAGGAAGTAGCCCAGCGGCTGCACGTCCAGCGCGACGGCTTCGCCGGTGAGGATCTCGTCCTGGTGGATGTCGACGAGCACGGGAGGGCCCTCGGCCATAGGTACAGTGAAGCATATGGACCTCGACGCCCTCACCGCCGCGCGGCGCGACGAGTGGGCTCGGCTCGACGAGTTGTCCAAGCAGCGGACGATGGACGGGCGGGATGTCGACGAGCTCGTGGCGCGGTACCGCTCGGCATCCGCCGACCTCGCCGACATCAAGACCTCGGCGGGGCGCACCCAGACGGGCGACCACGTCTCCACGCTGCTTGCCCGCGCGCGGCTGCGGCTCACCGGCGCGGGTGAGAATCCGCTGCGGATGCTGCCCCGGTTCTTCGTGCTGCAGTTGCCGGCGGCGCTCTACCGCGTGCGCTGGGCGACGCTGGCGGTGACGATCGCGTTCCTCGTGGTTGCGACGGCGGCGGCGCTGTGGATCGCCGGCGACGAGCGGGTGCTCGCGGCGCTCGGCGACCGCGCCGAGCTGAAGTACTACGCCGAGCACGCGTTCACCGACTACTACTCGGAGAACCCCGCCGCCGAGTTCGCCGGCCAAGTGTGGACCAACAACGCGTGGATCGCGGCCCAGTGCGTGATGTTCGGCATCACCGGCCTGTGGCCGCTCATGGTGATGATGCAGAACGCCGTGGGCGTCGGGATGGCGGCTGCCGTGCTGTTCTCGTTCGGCCGCGGCGACGTGTTCTTCGCGTCGATCCTGCCGCACGGGCTGCTCGAGCTCACCAGCATCTTCGTCGCCGGCGCGGCGGGCCTGAACCTGTTCTGGGCGTGGGTCGCGCCCGGTCGCCGGGGCAGGGGGGAAGCCCTCGCCGAGGCGGGGCGGGCGCTGGCGACGATCGTGATCGGGCTGATCCTCGCGCTGGCGCTGTCGGGCGTGATCGAGGGCTTCATCACCCGCCAGCCGTGGCCCGCCTGGACCAAGATCGGCATCGGTGCGTTCGCGCTGGGGGTGTTCCTGTTCTACATGCTGTTCGTGGGCCGCCGCGCGGCGAAGCAGGGCGAGACCGGCGACCTCACCGAGTACGAGGCCGGCACGCGGCGCCTCGTGGCCGGCTGACCCTGATCGCCTACGCCTTCGCGCCGCCGAACAGCGCGCGGTACGCGTAGCCGGCTGCCAGGGCGCCGAGGGCCGGGAACACGAGGAACACCCACAGCTGGGCCAGGGCCTCCCCGCCGCCGTAGATCGCCGTCGCGATCGAGCGCGCCGGGTTCACCGACGTGTTGTCGACGGGGATGGTCGCGAGGTGGATGAGCGTGAGGGCGAGTCCGATCACGAGGCCCGCGATCGTCGGGTTGCCGCGCGTCGGGTGCGTGACACCGAGGATGACGATGACGAAGACCGCCGTGAAGACCAGCTCGACGACGATGGCGCCGCCGATGTCGAAGCCGCCGGGGGAGAGCCGCCCCCACCCGTTGCTCGCGAAGCCCGCCTGCTGCGCCGAGGTGAGCCATCCGTCCGGCCCGAACACTCCGACGAGCACGACGAGCGTTGTTGCGACCGCCCCGCCGATGACCTGCGCGATGACGTAGCGCAGCACGCTCGACCACGGGAATCGGCCCGCGGCCGCCAGTCCGAGAGTCACCGCGGGGTTGAAGTGCCCGCCCGAGATCGGGCCGAACGCGTACGCGCCGGCGACGACGGCCAATCCGACCGCGAGCGACACGCCGAGGAAGCCGACGCCGAGGGAGGTGCCGTTGTCGCTCGCGCCGAAGTCTGCCGCGAACAAGGCGGTGCTGATCACGCCGAGCACGAGCAGGAACGTGCCGAGGGCTTCGGCGACGAGCGCCGCCGTGGGGGACGGGAGGGTGTCTGCGGCGCCGGTCGTCGGCTGCTCGGGACGAGGCTCGCTCAAGGACTGCTCCTTCGGTCGGCGGGGATGGGTGCGCCCTGATGAAGCTAGTCGATTCCGTTCGCGCGCGCTGGCGACGAGCCGGTGTCGCGCAAACGGCGCGCGTGTCGCGGCCCGCCGTGCGCGCTCCCTGGGAATGCGCTGACAGTGGGTTAGCGTTTCCGTGTATTGCGCGATGCTCGCAGCTCGCGCCCTTACTCCAAAGGGAGGAATCTCATGACGGGCACACTTCGCAGTGCGGTTGCCGAGCTGGTCGGCACCTTCGTCTTCGTCTTCGCGATCATCGGCGCGGTCAACAGCGGCAGCGATTTGACGCCGCTCGCGATCGGCATCGCGCTCATGGTGATGGTCTACGCCACGGGGCACGTCTCGGGCGCGCATCTGAACCCCGCCGTCTCGGTCGGCGTGTGGCTGCGCGGCGCGATCGACGTCGCGGGCCTTGCCGCCTACATCGTCGCCCAGCTGGTGGGCGCGGCGCTGGCCGCGGCTGTCAGCTTCGCCATCTGGCCGGCGGCTGCCGAGGCCGCCAAGATCGAGATCGGCCCGGCCTTCCTGGCCGAGGCGCTGTGGACCTTCGTGCTCGTGTACGTGGTGCTCAACGTCGCAACGTCCAAAGACCACCCGGACAACTCGTTCTACGGGCTGGCCATCGGCGCCACGGTGTTCGTCGGCGCCGTCGGCCTGGGCGGGGTCTCCGGCGGCGGGTTCAACCCCGCCGTGGCGCTGGGCCTGTCGATCACGGGCGCGTTCGACTGGAGCGCCTACTGGCTCTACTTCATCGCTCCGATCGTCGGAGCCGCCCTCGCCGCAGTGGTCTTCCGCGCGCTCAACGCGCACGACAAGCTGCCCGCGTCGGCGTAGGACGCTCGCGGGCGCGCTTGTCTCGTCGCACTGCTCACGCTCTGATCCCACACGAGATCAGAGCGTGAGCAGTTTCGGGAGGAAGCCTTTGTCTCGCGCGAGATCACAGGCGAGCACGCCTACAGGCGCCCCGCGGCCTTGAGCTCCAGATAGCGGTCGGCGATCCGCGGCGGCAGCTGCTCCGGAGTGTCGGCGATCGCGTCGCCCCCGGCCCGTCCGATAGCCGACGCCACGTGCGCCGCGTCGCGCAGCGTGCGCTCGACCGCCGCCGCGCGGTACACCTCCTCGCCGGTCGCGCGCTGCGCGGCCAGCTCGTGCAGCGCGGTGTCGGTGACCGATCCCACCACCAGCCGCGCCGATCGGGAGACGAGCCCGAGCGACCCGAGGAAGCCGCGCGCCGACTCGGGCGCGTCCTGCGCGGTCAGCACGACGACGAGGGACGGGCGGGATGTCAGCGCACGCACCTGCGCGAACGCTCCGTCCCAATCGGTGTCGATGAGCTGCGACTCGACCGGCGCCATCGCGTCGACGAGCGCCGGCAGCAGCGCCGGGCCGTCCACGCCGGTGACCCGGGCGCGCACGACCCGGTCGAACATCACGAGGTGCACGTGGTCGCCGGCGCGGCTCGCGAGCGCCGACAGCAGCAGGGCGGCCTCCATCGCGGCGTCGAGCCGGACGCCGTCGCCGACCCGCGCCGCTGAGGTCCGGCCGGTGTCAACGAGGATCACGACGTGCCGGTCGCGCTCGGGGCGCCACGTGCGCAGCATCGTTGTGCCGGCGCGGGCGGTGGCTCGCCAGTCGATCGAGCGCACGTCGTCGCCACGCACGTACTCGCGCAGCGAGTCGAACTCGGTGCCCTGGCCGCGCACCTGAACGCTCGTGTTGCCGTCGAGCTCGCGCAGTCGGGCGATGCGCGAGGGCAAATGCCGCCGCGACGCGAACGGCGGCAGCACGCGCAGCGCCCCGCGCGCGTCGATCCGCGCCTGCCGCCCCGCCAGCCCCAGGGGCCCGGCCGAGCGCACCGCCACGAACTCCGTCGTGCGCTCTCCCCGTCGCCGCGGCAACAGGGGCACGACGAGGCGACGGCGTTCGCCAGGGGGGATGTCGATCCGCAACCGGTCGTCCGGGGCGCCCGCGGTCGGCTGCCATGCGTCGCGGACGAGCCCGCGCACCCTGCGCGTGCCGGCGTTGGCCAGCCACAACTCGGTCTCGACGCGCTCGCCGAGTCGCGCTCGCCGCGGAATGCGCCGCGCCACGGTCAGCCGCCGCGGATCGGCCGCGAACGCGACATCCACCGCCGCGAGCACCGCGCTCAGCGCCAGCCATCCCCCCACCACCGCCCACGCGGCCACGTCGGCGAGCACCGACAGCAGCACCACGGGGACGACCCCGAAGGCGGTGAGCAGGGCGGCGCGGCCGGTGAGGTACATGTCAGATCGGCACCCGGGTCTGCTGCAGCACCGACCGCAGGATCGCGTCGCCGGACACGCCCTCGATCTCGGCTTCGGGCCGCAGCCGGATGCGGTGGCGCCACACCGGCACAAGCATCGTCTGCACATGGTCGGGTGTGATCGCCGGATAGCCGCCCAGCCACGCCCACGCCTTCGCGGCCGACAGCAGAGCGGTCGACGCGCGCGGGCTGACGCCCAGTTGCACCGACGGGCTCTGCCGGGTCGCCCGCGCGAGGTCGACGACGTACGCGAGCACGTCGTCGGTGACGGTGACCGATGCCGCGGCCCGCTGCGCGGCCCGGATATCGTCAGCCGTCACCACCGCGGAGACGCCCGCGCCGGCCAGGTCGCGCGCGGTGAAGCCGTCGGCGTGCCGGCGCAGCACGTCGATCTCTGCCTCGCGAGCCGGCACCTCCACGACGAGCTTCAAGAGGAAGCGGTCCAGCTGTGCCTCGGGCAGCGTGTAGGTGCCCTCGTGCTCGACCGGGTTCTGCGTCGCGGCGACGAGGAAGGGCTCCGGCAGCGGCCGCGTCACGCCGTCGGTGGAGACCTGGCGCTCCTCCATCGCCTCGAGCAGAGCGGCCTGGGTCTTCGGCGGTGTGCGGTTGATCTCGTCTGCGAGCACGATGTTCGTGAACACCGGACCCTCGCGGAACTCGAACTCGCCGGTCCGCGCGTCGTAGACGAGCGATCCGGAGACGTCGCCCGGCATGAGGTCGGGCGTGAACTGGATGCGCTTCGTGTCCAGCCCCAGGGCGCGGCTGAACGAGCGCACGAGCAGCGTCTTGGCGACGCCCGGCACGCCCTCCAGCAGCACGTGGCCGCGCGAGAGCAAGGCGATGAGCAGGCCCGTGACGGTGCCGTCCTGGCCGACCACCGCCTTGCCCACCTCGAGGCGCACGCGGTTCATCGCCTCGCGGAGCGCGGCGGGGTCGTCCGACGGCTGCTGCGGCGTCGCGGGATCGGTCATGGGTCGGTCCTTTCGATGTGGACAGAGGCGCGCACGGCCGCCTCGAGGTCGCGAAGCCGGTCGCTCGCGGCGACGAGCTCGGCGTCGGTGGTGGGGACGGAGTCGACGAGGATGGCGCGCGCCACCTCGCGCGGGGCGCCCAGCCGGTCGGCCGCCGCGTCTGCCACCTCGCCGGCCGAGGCGGAGGGGCCCAGCCCCAGCAGGCGCGCGATGCGGTCCACCGCGCCCAGCCGCAGGGCGTCGAGCGCGT
>NZ_JASGEC010000101.1:0-35609 GCF_047606685.1 Microbacterium sp. | reverse complement strand
CTGGCAGCGGTCGCCGACCGCGGCGACCCGGTCATGCTGGCCGCCGCCGAGTCCGAGCTCGTCGCCGCCGCGACCGGAGCGTCGCCCGCCGGCGCGCCGCCCGCCACGGCCGACGACCTCCGCGTGCAGGTGAAGGTCTGGTCGCTCGTGCTCGACCCCGACGGCGTGCTGCCCGACGACGAACGGGCGGCGCGGCGGCGCACCCTCTCGCTCGGGCGCGAACGCGACGGCCTCGTGCCGATCCACGGCGGACTGCTGCCCGAGGTCGCGGCGCAGTTCCAGCGCTACGCGCACGCCCACAACTCGCCGCGCGTCGCCGACCGCACCACCGCCGCGGGCGGCCCCGCATCCGCCGCGGGCGGCCCCGTCTTCCGCGATGATCAGCCCGACGGCGCCGACGGGCTCGTCCACCACGACGAGCGCACGAGCGGGCAGAAGCTGCACGACGTGCTCGCGACCGCGCTCGGCATCGCCGCCCGCTCGATCGAGACGCCAACCATCGGCGGTGCGCCGCCCACGCTGCTCGTCACGATCGCGGCATCAGACCTCGACCGGCACGACGGCGTCGCCTTCGTCGACGGCACCGACACGACCCTGCCCGCCCACGTGGCACGGCAGATCGCGTGCTGCGGCGGCATCCAGCGCCTCGTCTTCGACGACAACGGGCAGGTCATCGAGCTCGGCAGCCCGCAGCGCACGTTCACGCCCCACCAGCGCCGGGCGATCATCGCCCGCGACGGCGAGTGCATCATTCCGGGATGCCACGTGCCCGCCGAGTGGTGCGAACTGCACCACGTCGTCGACCACGCGAAGGGCGGCCCCACGCACACGGGCAACGGAGTGGCGCTGTGCTGGCACCATCACCGCACGATCGAGACGAGCGGATGGCACATCCGCATGGTCAACGGCGTGCCCGAGGTGAGAGCGCCCTACTACATCGACCCGCACATGCTGTGGCGACGGGTCCCAGGCTCCGCCCACCGACAACGAGAACGCCTGCGACGAGAGCGTTTGCGAGGCGAGTGAGAGCGGTGAGCGCGGGGGTGACGAATGCCAGACCCCGCCACCTCCCCCGCCCTGCGCCGCCTCCCGCGCGGGCGCCGGCCGGGATACTCTGGGCATCGTGACCGATCGCCGACTCGCCGTCGACGCGTGGGAGAGCCTCTTCCGCGCGCAGCACGCCGTGCTGGGCGAGATCAGCGTCGACTTCGACGACGAGAACCTCAACCAGGCCGAGTACGACGTGCTGCTGACCGTGACGCGCGCGCCCGGCGCGACGGCGCGACTGCGCGACGTCACGCGCCTCGCGCTCGTGAGCCAGCCGTCGGTGTCGCGCCTGGTCGACCGTATGGTCGCGCGCGGGCTGGTGACCAAGTGCCCCGACCCCGACGACGGGCGCGGCACCCTCGTGACGGCGACCGAGCACGGCGCGCACACGTTCCGCGTCATCGCGCGCCAGCACGCCATTACGGTGGCGGAACGGATGTCGGTGCTCGACGACGACGAGCTCGCCCAGCTGCGCGACCTCACGGCCAAGCTGCGCGGCCCCGACCCGGAGTGCGCCGAGGCCGGCGACATCGCGAGATTCTCCGCCCCCGCCCGTTGAGCCCCGGCCGTCAGGGAGTGCGGCGGCGCAGGGTGAGCGAGGCGAGCACGATCGCCCCGAGCGCGAACGCCGCCACGATTAGCAGGGGGCCGGAGACATCCCATCCCTCGTCGCCCGCCGTGACGGCGTTCACCGCGTCGACCGCGTGGCTGAGCGGCAGCCAGTCGCTGATCGCCTCGAGCACCTCGGGCATCCGGTCGCGGGGCATGAGGATGCCGCCGAGCAGGATCTGCGGGAACACGAGCACCGGCATGAACTGCACGGCCTGGAACTCGGTGCGCGCGAACGCACTGGCCAGCAGCCCGAGCGCGGTGCCGAGCACGGCGTCGGTCACCGCGACCAGGCCGAGCTGCCACAGCGGGCCGTCCACCCCGAGACCGCACACCCACACGGCGAACCCGACGGTGATGAGCGCCTGCGCCACCGCCGCCGCGCCGAACGCGAGCGCGTAGCCGGCGATGAAGTCTGCCTTGCCGAGCGGCGTCGTCATGAGGCGTTCGAGCGTTCCCGAGCGGCGCTCCCGCAGCGTCGTGATCGAGGTGATGAGGAACATCACGATGAACGGGAACAGCGCCAGGATCGCCGGCCCGATCGTCTGGAACACCTGGTCCTGGTCGACGAAGATCCACGCGAACAGCCCGACGAGCAGGCTCGGCGCGACGAGCATGAGCGCGACCGAGCGGTGGTCGTGGCCGAGTTGGCGCAGCACGCGCCCGGCCGTCGCGAGGGTGCGGCCCGCGTTCATCGCTCTCTCCTCGAGCGAGGATGCTGCTCTTGGTCGCGTCGGACGAGCTCCAGGAACGCGGCGTCCGGGTCGTCCTGACCGGTGTCGGCGAGGAAGCGGGCGGGCGTCGTGTCGGCGATGACGCGCCCGTCGCGCATGAGCAGCAGGCGGTCGCAGCGCAACGCCTCGTCCATCACGTGGCTCGACACGATGAGCGTCGCGCCGGCGGCGGCGAGGCCGCGGAACACCGCCCACAGCTCCGACCGCAGAAGCGGGTCGAGGCCGACCGTCGGCTCGTCGAGCACGAGCAGCTCGGGCTCGCCGAGCATCGCGACCGCGAGCGAGACGCGGTTCTCCTGCCCGCCGCTGAGCGAGTCGATCGTCTGCTTGGCCTGTCCGCTCAATCCGGTCTGCGCGATGACGCGGGCGACATCGCCGCGCGGCGCGCCGATCACGCGCGCGAAGTAGCGCAGGTTCTGCTCGATGGTGAGGTCGCCGTAGACCGACGCCGCCTGCGTGTCGTACGCGACGCGGTGGCGCAGGCCGCGGCTCCCCGCGGGCGCGCCCAGCACCGTGACGGTGCCGGCGGAGATCTTCTGCACGCCGACGATCGAGCGCATGAGGGTGGTCTTGCCGCATCCCGACGGCCCGAGCAGCCCCGTGAGCTGTCCGCGCGGGATGCGGAGGTCGACACCGTCGAACACCTCGGTCGCGCCGCGTTTCACGCGCAAACCGGCGATGCCCACGGCATCCGACTTATTCATCATGTGATGAATTATGCGCGCGTCGGCCCGCTCGGTCAACCCAACAGGTAGCGCTGCACGGTCGGCCCGACGCGCTCGACGAGCTCGTCGATGGAAGCCTCCGCGAGCGCCGGCAGTCGCGCCACGTAGCGCGCGATGATCAGACCGGCGATCTGGCTGGCCGCCAGCGACGCCCGCAGCGCTGCGTCGGGCACGTCGAGGCTCGCCACCATGCGGTCGATGAGCTCGCGCTGCAGGAAACCCGCCAACAGCGGCGTGGCCAGGCGGTTGCCGAGGGCGGCCCGCAAGAGGGCGACCGCGCGCTTGCGGGTGTCGGCATCCTCGAACTGCTCGAGCACGAACCGCACGGCGCTCTCGCCGACCGCCTCGCGCGGCCCGGCGAGGATGCCGGGAATGACCCGGTCCGGCCGGATCGGGAAGTCGACGGTCTCGGCGAACAAGTCGGCCTTTGTGCCGAAGTAGTGGTGGACGAGCGCCGCGTCCACTCCCGCTCCAGCGGCGATGTTGCGGACCGTGGCGCCGTCGTAGCCGCGCTCTCCGAACTCGTGGATGGCGGCGGCGAGGATGCGCCCGCGCGCGTCGGATGCCCCGCCGCGGGGCCGGCCACGGCGGCGTGCGGGCTGGGGGACGGCGAACTCGGCCACACGCACAGCCTAGGACGCGGACAGGCGCCGACCACGTTCAGCAGGTAGCCTCTTGCCAAAGGGGGTGACGCGTTTGGGACGCACAGCGGAGGCAGTTGCCGACGGGCTCAAGATCGCTCGAGCAGCCGCGAAGATCGCCATGAAGAACGTCATTCTGGTCGAGACGATCGGGCGGGGCCACGAGTACGACGTGGAGGCGCTTCTTCCGCGCGCGCGCGACGTGCTGCTCGGACTCGCGGGCGAGCAGTGGGCCGCCGCGCACACCGTGCGCCAAGAGCGGAAGAAGGCCAAGGGCAAGTTCGGCGACCCGAACAGCACCCACGACTACCTCGACCGCGACATGCGCAACCTTCGCAAGCGCGAGAAGCAGTACACCCTCGTGGCCGAAGACCTGCAGGAGCAGGCGGAAGACGAAGACGTCCTGCGACAGATCATCGACGAGTCTCGCGAGTGGGCGTGGGAGGAAGTCGAGCGCAACCTCGAGCGGCGGCTCGCGACCGAGAACGTGCGGGCAGACGACGACCCCGACTACGACGAGCTGCGCCAGGAGCGGATGTCGGCCGTCGTCTCCTCCGACCTGAAAGAGCTGCGCAAGCGCGCCCGCAAGCTCAAGCGCAAGCGCAAGAACGCCGGCGACGAGACCGTGAGTTGACACGGACGGCGCGGGGCCCGGCAATGTCGCCCGACCCGGTTCGCCCGGCGTCGCGCGGTGGGGTATCCTGGACGCTGGCCCGCGCGCGAGCGCGAGCCACGCGCCCGTAGCTCAATGGATAGAGCATCTGACTACGGATCAGAAGGTTGGGAGTTCGAGTCTCTTCGGGCGCGCATTGGGCCCCGTTCTCGGACGGGGCCCTTTTTGTTGGGCTGACGGCGATTGCACCGCCCCGCGGTGCTCGACCGGCATGCTCGGGCGCGCCCTCGCCTTCACCCCGTCGGCATCACCGTTCGCTGAGAGCGAACGGTGAACGGGTTAGCACTCGACTCCTGAGAGTGCTAATCTGTGAACAGTTGAGTCAACCTAGCTCAACTTTGAGACCGACTGAAACGAAGGAGAACACATGGCCACCTACGACCCCTTCCGTGACCTGGACCGCCTCGCGTCGAGTCTCCTCGACACGCGACGTGGCCCGCGCCGGATGCCGATGGACCTGTACCGCGACGGCGACCACTACGTGCTGACCGCCGACATGCCCGGGATCGACCCCGGCTCCGTCGACATCGACGTGGACGGCCAATTGCTGACGATCCGCGCCGAGCGGAGCCTTTCCGAGGGCGAGGGCGTCAAGTGGATCACCCGCGAGCGCGAGGCGGCGAGCTTCCTGCGCCAGCTCAACCTCGGCCAGGGCATCGACACCGAGCGCATCTCGGCGAGCTACGGCAACGGCGTGCTCAGCGTCACCATCCCGGTGAGCGAGAAGGCGAAGCCGCGCAAGATCGAGGTGTCGACCGACTCGTCCACCCCGGTCATCCGGGCGCACGAGAGCCACGAGAGCCACGAGAGCATCGACGCGGCCTGATCCGGCCCGCACGACCGCCCCGAGCCCGCACGGACTCGGGGCGGTCGTCGTTCGGCCTGCGCGGACGTCGCGGACTCGAAAAGCGTCGGACCTGTATCAGGATGCCGCGAGCCGGCTCTGTGCATGTGACGACGCCCGTTGCGGTGGGGACCGGCGGGCGTCGAGGCGGATGCCTCGTCTCGGCACAGCTGGGGCTCGTGCGCCAGGACGAGGCATCCGCACTTCCGACTCGCAGAGCCCGACCGACGGTTGCGGCAGCCCGCTCGGGCTCAGCTCGCGCAGATCCGCGCCGCTTGGCGCGCCGCCCCGAGCGCCACGTACTCGGCCGGCTCGGGCGCCTCGACGGGCAGCCCGAGCACGAGCGGGGCGATCTCGCGCACGGCCGCGGACTGCGCGCCGCCGCCGATGAGCAGCGCGCGCCGCAACGGCACGCCGAGAGCGCGCAGGGCGTCCAGGCCCGCGCCCAAACCTCCGAGCATTCCCTCCACCGCGGCGCGGGCGAGGTTCTCGCGCGACGTCGAGGCGAGCGTCATGCCGTTCAGCGATGCCGTCGCGTCGGGGAGGTTCGGCGTGCGCTCGCCCTCGAAGTACGGCACAAGGGCGAGCCCGCCCGCTCCCGGCGCCGCAGCGAGCGCCAACCGGCTGAGCTCGTCGTGGTCGACATCGAGCAGGCGCGCGATCGCGTCGAGCACACGCGCCGCGTTGAGGGTGGCCACGAGCGGGAGGAACCGGCCGTCGGCGTCGGCGAAGCCCGCGACCGTGCCGGTCGGGTCGACGGTGCGCTCGTCGCTGACCGCGAAGACCGTTCCGCTCGTGCCGATCGACACCACGACGTCGCCGGGTTCCGCGCCGAGGCCGAGCGCCGCGCCCGCGTTGTCGCCCGCGCCGGGGCCGACGCGCCGACCGCCGGAGTCCTCGACCCACTCCCGCGGGCCGAGCACGCGCGGCAGCACGGCGTCGTGCCCGAGCGCCGCGACCAGCAGCTCGCGGTCGTACGCGCCGTCGGCGGGGCTCCAGTAGCCGGTGCCGGAGGCATCCGATCTGTCCGTGACGAGCTCGTCGAGAACCGGGCCCCGCTCGGACTCGCCCGCCGGGCCGAACCCCCGCAGCCGCCACGTGAGCCAGTCGTGCGGCAGCGCGACGGCCGCGACGCGAGCCGCGTGGTCGGGCTCGTGGTCGCGCAGCCAGCGCAGCTTGGTGCTGGTGAAGGACGCCACCGGCACAAGGCCCGTGCGCCGGGCGAGCTGGTCGGCGCCGAACTCTGCGACGAGGTCGGCGGCGGCCTGCGCCGACCTCGTGTCGTTCCAGAGCAGGGCGGGGCGGATGACGCGGCCGTCGCCGTCGAGCACGACCATGCCGTGCTGCTGCCCGCCGATGGACCACGCCGCCACGTCGTCGATGCCGCCCGCGTCGGCGATCGCCTCCCGCAGGGCGCGCCACCAGGCACCGGGGTCGACCTCGGTTCCGTCGGGATGGCGCGCGCGGCCGGCGCGCACCACAGCTCCCGCTGCATCGACCACCACGACTTTGCACGACTGCGTCGACGAGTCGACGCCCAAAACGAGGCTCACCCCACACAACCTAAAGGATGCCGCGGCCGGCAGATCCGACGGGTCCTGCGCCCACTCGCGGCGATGGGACGCCCAATGTCGGAGGATCACTCGGATGTCGGAGGATCGCTCGCCGATCCTCCGACATTGGCGCGAGTCTCCGACGGCGAGCCACGTGCTCAGAACGTCGCGTGCTCCGCCTCGGCCACACGAGTCGCGGCCGCAAGAGCCGCGTCGAGGTCGGCGATCAGGTCGTCGGCGTCCTCGAGGCCGATCGACAGTCGCAGCACGCCTGCGGACGGACGGGCCTCGGGGGCGACCGGCCGGTGGGTCAGCGCGGCGGGGTGCTGGATCAACGAGTCCACGCCGCCGAGCGAGACAGCGTGCGTGAACACCTCGACGGACGACGCGACCGCGCTGGCCGCGGCGAACCCGCCCCGCAGCGAGATCGACACCATCGCGCCCGCGCCGCGCTGCTGGCGGCCGATGAGCCCGCGGTCGTCATCGATGCCCGGGTAGTGCACCTTCTCCACGGCGGGGTGCGTCGACAGCCACGCCGCGATGCGCTCGGCATTCGCCTGCTGCGCCCGCACGCGCGTCGGCAGCGTCGCAAGGCCGCGGTGCAGCAGGTACGCGCCGAGAGGGTGCAGGATGGCGCCGGTGATCGCCCGCACCGGGCGCAGCATCTCCGCGGTCGCCTCGTCGCACGCGACGACCCCCGCCACGACGTCGCCGTGCCCGCCGAGGTACTTCGTCGCGCTGTGCAGCGACATCCGCGCGCCGAGGTCGAGCGGGTTCTGCAGCACGGGCGTCGCGAACGTGTTGTCCACGAGCACCGGCACCTCGCCCGCCTGGGCGACGACGGCGGCGATGTCGGCGGCGATGTCGGCGAGCTCGAGGGTCGGGTTTCCCGGCGACTCGAGGATGACGAGAGCCGTGTCGGGCCGGATGCTGGCCGCCACCTCGTGCTCCGCGCAGAAGGTCGCCTCGATGCCCAGCAGGCCCGAGTCGAGCAAGTGGTCGGTGCCGCCGTAGAGCGGGCGCACCGCGACGACGTGCGCGCGCCCGGTCGTTGCGGTGTGGGCCAGCAGCACGGCCGTCATCGCCGCCATACCGGACGAGAAGGCGACCGCCGCCGGCGCGTGCTCGAGTTCGGCGAGCGCCCGCTCGAAGCGCGCGACGGTCGGGTTCCACAGGCGCGCATACACCATCCCGCCGTCGGCGGGCGGATAGCCGCCGCCGGTCATCGCCTCGTAGGCGTCGCCGCCGTGCTCGATGTCGGGCAGCGGGTAGGTCGAGGAGAGGTCGATCGGCACGGCGTGCGCGCCGAGCGCCGCGAGGTCCTCACGTCCGCTGTGGACGGCGACCGTGTCGGGGTGGAGCAGGTGATCGGGCATACCGCCAGAGTGCCCTAGAACACAAGATTCCTCGATATTCTCTACTCTTAACACAATAAACGTCGCATAGAGCGACGCTCACAGCAGTTCACCGATACCGAACAGGGGCTCCTTTGGCGAACGCGCAACGGCCCGCCGCGCTCGACGACCTCGACCGGTCGATCGTGGCCGCCCTCCTCGACGACCCGGACACGAGGGCGAAGGCCTTGGCTCGCCGCCTCGGGGTCGCGGAGTCGACGTGCGCGTATCGCGTCCGGGGCCTGCGCGATCGCGGCGTCATCGCGGCCGCGCCGCCCGCGCTCGACCTGGCGGCGCTGGGGCGGCCGCTGGAGGCCGTCATCCGCGTTCGACTTGGCGGGCACAACCGGCAGAGCGTCAGCACGGTGTTCGATGCCCTGGAGCGCACGCCGGGAGTGCTTCAGGTCTTCCACGTCGCCGGAAGCGACGACTTCCTGGTGCACGTCGCGATGCCCGACGCCGGCGCCCTGCGCGACGTGGTGCTCGAGCACATCACGGTGCACCCGGCCGTGCGTGCCACCGAGACGCAGCTGGTCTTCGAGCGCCGCGACGGCGTGGGTGTGCGCCCCGACCTCGTCGGCTGAACGTCGGAGGATCGCTCGAATGTCGGAGGAATCTCCGCCGATCCTCCGACATCGGCGCGAATCTCCGACGTGCGGCGTGCTATCCGGGGGGCGAGAGGGGACTCGACGTCGGCTCAGTTGTCCGAGCGCCGGCGCGACGAGCGGAGCGCCAGCCAGTAGCCGACGCCCACGGGCACGATGGCGGCGGCCGCCAGCATGAGCCAGAACTCCTGTCCGAGCCCGCCGCCCTCGGCGGGCCGCTCGCTCGCGGTCGGAGTGGGCGCAGCGGTCTGCGTCGGGGTGGCAGACGGCGCCGAGGTGGCAGTGGGGGTGGATGGCGCGCCGCACGTGGCGGCAGCCGAGCCCTCCGCGGGCGCCGCGCCGGCCTTCGGCTCGTACGTGAAGCTCTGGCTCCCGGAGACGGGATGGCCGTCGGAGGAGACCACCTTGAAGACGATCTCGTACTCGCCCGCGCCCCCGAGCTCGACCGGCGTCGTCACGTCCGTTCCGACGATCTCTGGGCACTCGGTCTCATAGTGGCGCTCGTCGGGGCCGATGACCTCCACGAGGCTCGCCCCTTCGCCGTCGAGAGGGTCGGAGCTGAAGGTGAGCGTCACGTGCTCGAGCGCGGCAACCGTGGCACCGTCGGCCGGGTCGGAGTCGACGAGCGCGTCGTGCGCGAACGCCGCGGTGGGCGCGAGCGGGAGGGCGAGGGCGGCGACGAACGCGACCGCCAGCACGGGGCGCGCGAGGCGGCGAGTGGGCATTGTGCCAGCCTAGGCGCTCCCGGCAACACTGACTGATTCGGTCAGGGAATGCTGCCCGCGAGCCGGCCGTCGAGGTCGACGCGGAAGTCGGCGTCCAGCGACTGGCGCGCGTTGAGCGCGTGCCGCACCGACACCGTCAGCGCGCCGCACTCCCGCGCGAAGGCGAGCCAGCTGTCGTTGTCCTCGATGACGAGCGGCCGCCGCGGCGACGTGCGGCACAGCTGCGCGACGAGCGCGCGCTTGTCGGCGCCGGGGCGGCGCCGGCGCAGGCTGGCGAGGCCGTCCAGCGCCCATGCCGCCAGCAGCTCGTCGATCAGGTCGGGGTCGCCGTTGGAGACGACGTGCTGGCGCGCGCCGCGACGGGCCGCCAGCGGCATGAGCGAGCCCGCCAGCCCGCTCGGGCGCAGCTCGCTCCCCGCCCGCGCGCGAAACAGCGCGAGCCGCTCCGCGGTGAGCGCCGCCACGCTGGCGGCGCCCGCCGGGAAACCGTCTCGGACGAGGTCGGCCCAGATCGCCGGCTCGGTCTTGCCGACCTGGGCGAGGAAGAAGTCGGGCTCCAGCGGCATCCCTCGCGCTTCGGCCATCGCCGCGTACGTCGCGCCGTGCAGCGGCTCGGTGTCGGCGATGACGCCGTCGAAGTCCCACACGATGTGCGCGCCCGGCTCGACGGCGCGCGCGATCTGCGCGACCAGGTCGGCGGTCACGTCACAGGCCTGTTGCGGTAGCGGCCGACCAGCTCGGGCTGCGCGGCCTGCAGCCGCACGGGAGACAGCCCGTTCTTCATCAGCACGAGGTCGTCGACCACCATTTCGCCGATCTGGTGGAACGCGGCCGGGATGCCTCCGGCCCGATGCGGCGAGATCACGACGTTGTCGAGCTCCCGGAAGGGGCTCGTGGCCGGGATCGGCTCTTCCGGCCACACGTCGATCGCCGCAAACAGGTCCCGCTCGCGCAAGGCCGCCAGCAGGGCGTCGAAGTCGACCACTGCCGCCCGGCTGACGATGACCAGGCGACAGCCGGGCTTCAGCGCGTCGAGCACTCTCGCGTCCACGAGGTGCGCGCTCTCGGTCGTGGCGGCGGCGAGGACGAACACGACATCCGCGCCGTCAACGGCCTCGAGCAGACCCGCGGGGCGGGCGCCGGCGGCACTGATGACGCTGCTCGGCAGCCACGGGTCGTAGACCCGCACGCTCGGGCGCAAGGGGGCAAGCAGCGGCAGCAGCGCGCGGCCGAGGTTGCCCAGCCCCAGCAGCGCGATCTCCGCCCCCGCCAGGAGGATCGAGTCCCCTGTGCCCGCGCTCACGTAGCGCTCGCGGCCGGCGCGCGCGGCGCGGTCCTCGCGCGTGATCCCGCGGGCGAGGTCGAGAGCGAGCCCGAGCGAGAACTCGGCGACCGCCTGCGCGTAGGCGGAGCCGACGCCGAGGACGCGGATGCCGCGGCGAAACGCGGTGTCGTAGTCGACGTTGGGGAGGAAGTTGCCCTCGACGTTCACGATGGCGCGCAGCGAGGCAGCCGCCGCCAGCCGCGCGGCGTCGAGGTCGGGGTGGCCGACGACCGCGAACGCGGACGGCAGCGCCGCGTCGAGCCGCTCGACCGAGTCGTCGCCCTCCAGGTCGACAACCTCGAACTCGGCCTCGAGCCTGGCGCGGTCGGCCGCCGTGAAGATGCGGCTGGACCGCTGCGGCTCGGGTTTGAGCAGGACGACGGGCTTCATCGCTCCCCCTTCGATTCTCCCGTGGTCGACGCGCGCACGACGAGCTCGGGGCGGAACTGGATGTGCGCGGCGGCGGCGGACGGCTCGGAGGTGTGGCTCATCAGGATGTCGACGGCGGTCGCGCCGATCGCCGGCGCCGGCTGTCGCACAGAGGTGAGCGGGATGCCCGCGATCGCGGCGTAGTCGATGTCGTCGTAGCCGACGATGGCGATGTCGTCGGGAATCCGCACCGACCCGCTCGCCATGAGCCGCTGCATGATGCCGAGCGCGACCAGGTCGTTGGCCGCCAGCACGCTGTCGGGCCTGGCCTCGGGCGGCCGCGCCAGGATGCGCTCGGCCGCCCCCCACCCCGACTCGACCGTCAGCGACGGCACGCCGATCACCTCGAGCGTCGCCGATTCGACCCGCCCGACCGCCGACTGGGCGCCCTCGAGCCGGTCGGCCACCTGGTGCAGAGTGAGCGGGCCGCCGGCGAAGGCGATGCGGCG
The DNA here is from genome assembly GCF_047606685.1 of Microbacterium sp. Classification (GTDB taxonomy): domain Bacteria; phylum Actinomycetota; class Actinomycetes; order Actinomycetales; family Microbacteriaceae; genus Microbacterium. The sequence continues at coordinate 23,857 of NZ_JASGEC010000101.1, read as the reverse complement.
ACGGCCGATCGCGAGCAGGTGGCCGGCCGCGAGCTGCCCGCCCGCGACGTCGTCGACCGCGACGCTCGGCATCCCCGCGTCGGTGGACTCCCGGTCAACCAGCACGCACGGCACGCCGACCTCGCGCAGTCGCACGAGGCGCGAGATGTCGTCGCCGATGGGCGCCACGAGCACGCCGAACACGCGCTGCTGCTCGAACAGGTCGAGGTAGGCCGCCTCGCGCTGCGTCGACTCGTCGGCGTCGCCCACGACGACGGTGAGGCCGTGCTCGGCTGCGCGATCGGCGGCCCCGCGCGCGAGGTCGGTGAAGAACGGGTTGCGGCCGTCGATCACGACGAGCCCGATCGACCGGCTGCGGCCAGCCCGCAGCTGGCGGGCGGCGTCGTTGCGCACGTAGCCGAGCTCGCTGATCGCCGAGCGCACGCGGTCGACCACGGTGGACGACACCTTCTCGGGATGGTTGAGGACATTCGAGACGGTGCCCACCGACACGCCGGCCCTCGTGGCCACGTCTCGAACACTCGCGTTCACGGCATCCCTTCGGTCCTGCGCTGGTTGTGAATCGATTCTATTGGCGGGCGACGAACCGCCCGCAAGCGCGCCGAGAATTCAGTAGAACAAGGGCTTGCGCCATCCAACAAGCTGTGCTTTCATCATTGAAACGTTTTAGAGCAAGGAGGCCCAAAACGTGAGTCACGCTGTCCGCGAGAAGATCATGGGATGCTGGCTGGGCAAAGCGGTCGGCGGAACGCTGGGCCAGACCTTCGAGGGCCTCTCCGGTCCTTTGACAGCGACGTTCTACCACCCGGTGCCCACTGAGATGGTGCCCAACGACGACCTCGACCTGCAGGTGCTGTACGCGGTCGTGATGGACGAGATGGCGCAGCCGCGGGTCGACCGCGACGTCATCGCCGCGTCGTGGGCCGCGCACGTCGCCTTCCCGTGGAACGAGTACGGCGTCGGCATGCGCAATCTGGCCGAGGGCCTCGCGCCGCCGCACACCGGGTCGTTCGACAACTGGTTCACGTGCGGCGAGGGCGCGGCGATCCGCAGCGAGCTGTGGGCGTGCCTGGCGCCGGGCGACCCCGACCTGGCCGCCGCCTACGCGTACGAGGACGCGTGCTTCGACCACGCCGGCGACGGCATCGTGGCCGCGCAGTTCCTGGCCCGCCTGCAGTCCCTCGCGTTCGTCGAGTCCGACCCCGACACGCTGCTGGACGGCGCGCTGGCCGGGATCGACCCCGACACCGGCATCGCCCGCGTCGTGCGCGACACCCGCGCGTGGGTCGCCGAGGGGCTCGAGTGGCACGACGTGCGCGAGCGCATCATGGCGGCGTACGGCCGCTCGGACTTCACCGACGTGCGACCCAACACCGGGTTTGTCGTCCTCGGCTGGCTGGCCGGGCGCGACTTCTCGGAGCGCATCCTGATCTGCAACAACTGCGGGGAGGACACCGACAGCTCGACCGCGACCCTCGGCGCGCTGCTCGGGATCATCGACCCGGCGTCGATCGACGACCGGTGGCTCGCACCGATCGGCCGCGACCTCGTGCTCAACGCCGAGATCACCGGCATCCAGCCACCGGCCACGCTCGACGGGCTCACCGACCTCGTCGTCGACCTGGCGGAGCGCCTCGGCGGCGCGCGGCCCGACCCGGCGGTCCGCGAGTTCGACCCGGCATCCCACGGCATCGACGTCGAGATCGCGTGGGCCGACACCACGACCGGAAAGTGGGAGGTGCGCGACCAGACCGAGCTGCCGCCGATCGGCGGCGCCGTCCCCGCCGGCGCCCGGTTCGCCCCGCACACGCTGCCGGGCACGTGGGTGCGCTGGCGACGCGACGACTTCGAGAACCGCATCCTGCTGCTGAAGTACCGGCTGAACGCACGCGGCCGCTCGTCGGTGCGCCTCATGTTCAACTGCACCGAGCACTACCGGGTGTGGCTGGACGACGTGTTCCTGTACGGCGCGCAAGGCAGCCAGTTCATGTTCCCCGCGCCGCACATGGCCCCGGTCGGCCAGTTCCACGACTTCGAGATCTCCGACGGCGCGCACGAGCTCACCGTGGCCGTGAAGTGCCCGCCGCCCGGCCGCGAGGTCGCGGAGTGGGTGATCGCGCTCGTCGAACTGCCCAGCGCCCTGTGGATCGAGAACGCCTTCCGCTGACCCCGCACTGCATCACCCTTCAATCGCACACAAACCTCAATCACACACAAAGGAGCACCCATGCGAACCACACGCACCCTGCGGTCCCGAGCCGCGACGGCCGCGGCCGTCGGGGCCGTCGCCGCCCTGGCCCTGGCCGGCTGCGCGTCAGACTCGGAGCCGGAGGCGGACGACGGGCCGGTCACCATCACATGGTGGACCTGGAACCCCGACCAGGAGACCGCGGTCGAGTACATCGACGCGTTCGAGAAGGAGCACTCGGGCATCACGATCGACCATCGCTTCATCCAGTACTCCGACTACGTCAACACCGTGCAGCTCGCGCTCACGTCGGGCACCGGGCCCGACGTGTTCGGCCTGCAGGTCGGCGCGCTCACCGAGCAATTCGCCCCGCTCGCGGCCGACCTCGCCCCCGCCGCCGAGGAGGCGCTCGGCGCCGACTGGGCCGACAAGCTCACCGCCGTCGACCAGCTGCAGGTCGACGGCAAGCAGGTCGGCCTGCCGTGGATGATCACCGGCGGCGGACTCGTCTGGGCCAACCAGTCGCTTCTGGACGAGCTCGGGCTCGAAGTGCCGACCAGTCCCGCCGAGCTGCGGACGTTCTGCAAGGAGGTCAAGGCCGCCGGCAAGGACTGCTGGGTGCACGGAGCCAAGGACGCGTGGCAGAACCTCGACATGTTCCAGGTGATCTCGAACCAGATCGCGCCCGGCAAGTTCTACCAGGCCCTCGCCGGCGAGACGGCGTTCGACGACCCCGACTTCGTGAAGGCCTTCGAGACGTGGCAGGGCCTGTTCGACGACGGCATCTTCCCCAAGGGGGCGCTGGCGACGACCGCGTACCCCGACGCGAACGACGCTTTCAAGAAGGGCGAGGCCGCGCTCATCCTGTTCGGCAGCTGGCAGAACGCCGACACGACGCAGGCCCGGCTCGACCAGTACGTCGAGCAGTACGGCGACGACGTGAAGAACGTCGAGTTCGTGCCCTACTTCGCCCCGCCGCTCGTGGATGGCGCGACCACCGGCGCAATGTTCGGCGGACCCGACGTCGGCTTCGCGGTCGCGGAGGCCAGTGCGCACCGGGAGGCGGCGGAGACGTTCGCGACGTGGCTCGCCGGCAGCGAGACCGCGCAGACGCTCGTGGCCAAGAACGTGCTGCAGCCGGCGCTGACATCGGTGCCGCTCGACCTCAGCGGCGTCAACACCGATCGCCAGCGCGCAGCGCTCGAGGAGCAGGGCCCCGCGCTCGCCGACATGATCGGCCAGCGCGAGCTGACCAACGCCGACGTGAAGACGGCGCTCTCGGACGCCCTGTCGGCGGTCGCGTCGGGGCAGCAGTCGCCGGCCGACGCCGCGAAGGCCGTCCAGGCGGCCATCGACGCGGCAGGCTAGGAGACCGCCCCGTCCCCCACGAGGGGAGGGGCCCACGGCCCCTCCCCTCCCTCGAACTCGACGAACGGAAGCCCCGGTGACGACAGCGATCGCCCCGCCGCCGCGGACGCGCAACAGAAGGCGGACGCAGCGCAGCGCCTACCTCTACATCCTCCCGGCGCTCATCGTCGTCGTCGGGATCGTCTACCTCGGCATCGGCTACAACGGGTGGCTCTCAACTCTCGACTGGAACGGCATCTCGCCGAACCCCGAGCGCGTCGGGTTCGGCAACTACCTCGAGATCGCCGCCGACCCGATCTTCTGGACCGCCGTGGGCAACGTCGCGGTGTTCGGGGTCATCGTCATCGTCGTGCAGATGGCCCTCGGCCTCGCGATGGCGCTGCTGTTGAACGGCGCCGTCCGCGGGCGCGGCATCTACAAGGTCGTCATGTTCATGCCGGTCGTGCTCGCGCCGGCGGCCATCTCGACCGCGTTCCGGCAGTTCTATGCCGAAAACGGCATCTTCAACGACATCCTGCGCTTCGTCGGGCTCGAATCGGTCAGCCAAGCGTGGCTCGCGAACCCGTCCACGGCGCTCTACGCGATCGCCGTCATCAACATCTGGCAGTGGACCGGGTTCAGCTTCATCCTCTACCAGGCCGCCCTCTCGCAACTCGACGAGAACATGTTCGAGGCGGCCCAGATCGACGGCGCGAGCGACTGGCGCATCGTCCGCAGCATCGTCATCCCGCAGCTGCGCGGCACCCACGCCACGCTCGCGCTGACCGGCGTCATCGGCGCGCTCAAGACCTTCGACATTGTCTACCTCACCACCGGCGGCGGCCCCGGACGGAGCACCGAGTTCCTGACCACGTACATCTACAAACAGACCGTCGAGCAGTTCCACTCCGGCTACGCCGCCGCCCTCTCGATGGTGCTGCTGGTGCTCGCCCTCACCCTCACCGTCGTGCAGATGCGCGCCTATCGATTCGGAGCACGCTGATGTTCGGGCGCCCCACCAGACTCAGCCGCATCGTGTGCCAGACGCTCGCCACGCTCATCGCCCTGCCCTTCGCCGTTCCCCTCGTGGCCCTCGTGGCGATGTCGTTCCAGGGCCAGGGCGCGGTCGCCAACTACACCGCCGTCATCACGCAGTCGCCGTTCCTGCGGTTCCTTGTGAACACCGTCGTCTTCGCGGCCGGGACGATCGTGATCGTGTACGTGTGCACGATGCTCGCCGGCTACGCCTTCTCCAAGCTCGACTTCCGCGGGCGCGGGCTGTTGTTCGGCGCGATCCTGGTCGGGCTCATCCTGCCGGCCATCGCGTTGATCGTGCCGCTGTTCACGATCTACGCGCGCCTCAAGCTCTTCAACAACTACGTGGCGATCATGGTGCCGCTGGCCGCCGTGCTGATCCCGCTCACGCTGCTGCTCGCGAAGAACTACATCGACGGCATCCCCGACGAGATCATCGAGGCCGCCCGCATCGACGGCGCGACGAGCTTCGGCGCGCTGTTTCGCATCGTCATCCCGCTGTCGCGCCCCATCACGGCCGTGGTCGTCGTGTGGGCGTTCCTCAACGCGTGGAACGAGTTCTTCCTGCCGCTGCTGTTCCTGCAAGACGAGAGCCTGCAGGTGCTGACCCAAGTGCCCACCTACTTCACGAACACGTACGGCTCCGACGTCCCGAAGATCTTCGCGTCGCTCGTGCTCATCAGCCTCCCCGTCGTGATCGCCTACCTCTGCTTGCAGCGGTACTTCGAGCGCGGGCTGTCGGCGGGGGCGATCAAGTGACGCAGCAGCCCACCCGCATCCGCCCCCCACACGAAGGCACTCGCACATGAGCACTCTCTCGCCCGCCGACCTCGCCCTGCTGGACGCGCAAAGCATCGAGCTGCCCAGCTGGGCGTTCGGCGACTCGGGCACGCGCTTCCGCGTCTTCCCGACCGCCGGCACGCCGCGCGATCCGTTCGAGAAGATCGCCGACGCCGCCGAGGTGAACCGGCTCACCGCGCTCGCGCCGGCGGTGGCGCTGCACATCCCGTGGGACACCGTCGACGACTTCGCCGCCCTGCGCCGCTACGCCGAAGACCGCGGCGTGCGGCTCGGCACGATCAACTCCAACACCTTCCAAGACGTCGACTTCAAATTCGGCGGGCTCACGCACGACGAGCCCCGAGTGCGGCAGAAGGCGATCGACCACCACCTCGAGTGCATCGAGATCATGGATGCCACGGGCTCGCGCGATCTGAAGATCTGGCTCGCCGACGGCTCGAACTACCCCGGCCAGAGCGACATGCGCGCGCGCCAGGATCGGCTGCACGACTCGCTGCAGCAGATCTACGCGCGGCTGGGCGAGCGGCAGCGCCTCGTGCTCGAGTACAAGTTCTTCGAGCCGGCGTTTTACCACACCGACGTGCCGGACTGGGGCACCGCCTACGCGCAGACGGTCGCCCTCGGCGACCGCGCCCTGGTGTGCCTGGACACCGGCCACCACGCGCCCGGCACCAACATCGAGTTCATCGTGATGCAGCTGCTCCGGCTCGGCCGGCTCGGCTCGTTCGACTTCAACTCCCGCTTCTACGCCGACGACGACCTCATCGTGGGGGCGGCAGACCCCTTCCAGCTGTTCCGCATCCTGGTCGAGGTGGTCCGCGGGGGCGGACTGGACAACCCCGACGTCGTGTTCATGCTCGACCAGTGCCACAACATCGAGGCGAAGATCCCGGCGCAGATCCGGTCGGTGCTCAACGTGCAGGAGATGACCGCGCGTGCCCTCCTCATCGACCGCGACGCCCTGGCCGCCGCGCAGAGCGCGCACGACGTGCTGGCGGCGAACGCGGTGTTCATGGATGCCTTCCACACCGACGTGCGCCCCGCGCTCGCCGCATGGCGCGAGGAGCGCGGGCTGCCCGCCGACCCGGTCGCGGCCTACACGGCGAGCGGCTACCAGCAGCGCATCGAGGCCGAGCGTGTCGGCGGCACGCCCGCCGGGTGGGGGGCCTGAGCGGGCTCTCGGGTCGGCCCGGGGCAAACGCGGTAGCGTCGTAGCATCCCCTCGTCGCCGGAGCCCGTTTCATGACCGCAAGCGTTCGCACGCGCCGCAACGCGCTGTTCGTGCTGTTCTTCCTGCCCGGAATCGTGATCTCGTCGTGGGTGACGCGCACTCCCGACATCCGCGACGCGACCCAGGCGTCCACGGCCGAGATGGGGCTGATCATCGCGGGCCTGTCGGTCGGCTCTATGCTCGGCGTGCTCTCGGGCGGACCGCTGGTGGCCCGACTCGGCGCGCGGCGGGTGAGCCTCGCCGGCGTCAGCCTCGTGGCGGCCGGATGCGCGGTGATCGGGGTCGGCGGGGGCCTCGGCATCGGCCCGGTCGTCGCCCTCGGGCTGGGGCTGTTCGGACTCGGCGTCGGGGCCGCGGAGATCGGCTTGAACGTCGAGGGCGGCGAGGTCGAGCGCGGCATCGGCCGCTCCACGCTGCCGATGCTGCACGGCGCGTACAGCCTCGGCACCGTCGTGGGGGCGGCCGTCGGCGTGGGGCTGACCGCCATCCGCTTCCCCGTGCTCGTGCACCTCGTGGTCGCCGCCGCGATCGTCGCGGTCGCCCTCGTCTTCGCGATTCGACCGATGCCCGCCGACATCGGCATCCAGCCGCGCCGCTCGGCGGACGACACGCAGGCCCCGCGGCCGCAGGTGTGGCGCGATCCGCGGCTGCTGCTGATCGGGTTCGTCGTCCTCGCGCTCGGGATGGCTGAGGGAACCGCCAACGACTGGCTTCCGCTGCTGATGGTCGACGGGCACGGCCTCGAGGCGGCTCTGGCGTCGGGCTCGTTCGCGCTCTTTGCCATCACGATGACGATCGGGCGGTTCGCGGGCGGCTGGTTCGTCGACCGCTTCGGCAAGGCCGCCGTCCTCGGCGTGAGCGCCGCGATCGGCGCGGTCGGCATCGGACTGGTCTCGTTCGTCGACGACCCCGTGGTGGCCGTGGCGTCTGTGGTCCTGTGGGGGCTGGGCGCGGCCCTCGGGTTTCCCGTCGCCCTCTCCGCTGCCGGGGAGTCGGGCCCCAACTCGGCCGCCCGCGTGTCGCTGGCCGCGTCGATCGGCTACATCGCCTTCCTCGTCGGCCCGCCCCTGCTCGGCTTCCTCGGCGAGGCGTACGGGCTCCGCGGCGCCATCCTTGTCGTCCTCGCCCTCGTCGCCCTGGCCATCGCGGCGACCACCGGCATCCGTCCGGCCCACACTGTCCGCGCGAGGGGATGACGATGGGCCACGCCGCCGACTTCGACGCGATCACGATCGACCGGCTCCGCGAGATCGGCGGACTCAAGTGGTCGACGTTCCCCGACGCGATCGGCGCGTTCGTCGCCGAGATGGACTTCGGCGTCGCGCCCGCGATCGCCGACGCGCTGCGGGCGAACCTCGACGACGGTCTGTTCGGATATCTCCCGCGGTGGACGAGCGAGAGGATGTCGCAGGCCTGCGCCACCTGGCAGCGCGACAAGCACGGGTGGGATGTCTCGCCCGACCGCATCCATCCCATCGCCGACGTCATCAAGGGGCTTGAGGCCGCTCTCGAGCACTTCTCGACGCCCGGGTCGAAAGTCATCCTGCCCACTCCGGCCTACATGCCGTTCCTCTCCGTGCCGCGCGCGCTGGGCCGCGAGATCATCGAGACGCCGCTGCTCGTGGACGGTGATCGCTATGCACTCGACCTCGACGCGATCGACGCCGCCTTCCGCGCCGGGGGCGAGGTGCTCATCCTGTGCAACCCGTACAACCCGGTCGGCCGCGTCTTCACTCGCGACGAGCTCGCCGCTGTCTGCGAGGTGGTCGCCCGGCACGGCGGGCGGGTGTTCTCCGACGAGATCCACGCGCCGATGGTGTACCCCGGCGCCCGGCACGTGCCGTACGCGAGCATCTCGCGGGAAGCGGCCGCGCACACCATCACGGCGGCCTCGGCGTCGAAGGCGTGGAACCTGCCGGGCCTGAAGTGCGCGCAGTTGATCATCAGCAACGACGCCGACGCGCAGGTGTGGGAGCGCGTCGGATTCATGGCCGCGCACGGAGCGAGCAACCCGGGCGTCATCGCGAACACGGCCGCCTACGCCGCCGGCGGCGCGTGGCTTGACGAGGTCGTCGCCTACAACGACGCGAACCGCCACGCGCTGGCCGAGCTGCTCGCCGACCGCATCCCCGGCATCCGCTACGCCCCGCCCGAGGGCACCTACATCGCCTGGCTCGACTGCCGCGAGCTCGGCCTCGGCGAGAGCCCGGCGCAGTTCTTCCGCGAGGAGGCCGGCGTCGCGCTGACCGACGGCAGCGCGTGCGGCGCACCCGGCGCAGGCTTCGTCCGGCTCGTGTTCGCCACGCCCCGGCCGATCCTGGACGAGATCGTCGACCGCATGGCGACCGCGCTGCGGCGGCGCTGAGCCCCCTCGCGGCGGGAGAGTCGTCGAAGCCGGCGACGATGTCCCGGCAAGGGGGTCGCCTGGTGCACGTCCACCGGTCTGCAGGGCGCGGATCTCGACGCCCTCGTCACACACCGATGAGCCGAGCGGCCGGGAGGCGCCGGGTGCTGGACATCGCTGCCGCAGCCGGGTATTGTGTACACACATTTACACTTAGGTACGCAATGGGAAGGAGCCGAGGATGAGCGTGACCGTGGGAGTGCGGGAGTTCCGCCAGGACCTCGCCGACTACATCGACCAGGCCGAGCCGGTCACCGTGACCCGGCACGGACAGACCGTCGGCCTGTTCATCCCCGTGCATCGGGATCGCAAGGCGGAGATCGCTGCGTACTCCGAAGCCGCGAAGAAGGCCAGCGCCCTGCTGGAGAAGCTCGGCATGACCGAGGATGAAGCGGTAGCCGAGTTCGACGCTATGCGGAAGGCGCGCCGGAAGGAACAGCGGGAAGCCGCTTCCGCATCGTGACGACGAGGTGCATCGTCCTCGACGCGAACATCCTCATCCGGGCGGTGCTCGGAATCCGCGTCCGGGAGCTGATCGAGGAGTACGGGGAGGACACGTCGTTCTTCGCCCCGGACCTCGCCTTCGCCGAGGCCGCCCGGCACCTCCCGACCATCGCTGAAAAGCGCGGCGCTGACCCCGCGCCCCTGCTGGACTCGCTCGACCACCTCCGCGTGGTCGTCGAGGCCGTGCCGATCGAGGTGATCGCTCCGCTGGAGCCAGCGGCGATGGCCCGAATCGGCGGGCGTGATCCAATGGACTGGCCGATGGTCGCCGCTGCGCTCACCCTGGACTGTCCGATCTGGACCGAGGACAAGGACTTCTTCGGCGCGGGTGTCGCGACCTGGACCAGCGACCTTGTGGAAATCTACCTGCGCGGCGACGCCGAGGCGGGAGCCGTCACAAACTGAAGCCGGGAGCGTCGCGCTGCGGTCCGGTCCTCTGCCGTGATCGCTCGACGGCCGGAACCGGCCGAGTTGGGTAGCGCGCTTCTCGCGTGCAGCCTAAGCGCGCTTGCGGCAACGGCGCAGCGACATCGCGGACGTGTTCGAGTTCATGTCGCTGACCGGCTTGCGCTGGGGCAAACTGCGCGCGATCCGCATGGGCTGGCTCTCCGAGGTGCACTGGCGCGGCACCCGCCCGGTGCCGCTGTCCCCTCGGGCGCTGGCGATCTTCCGTCAGTACGCTGCGGGCAAGCAGCCCGACGACTGCCTGTTCACCAACCAGCGGGGCGGGCAGCTCTCCGTCGGCGTCGTCCGTAAGTTCCCCCTCGGCTTCCGCCGCCACGCACTGCGTCGCTACGCCGCGTCGACCTGGCTGCGGCTCGGCACGCCCGTTCACGAGGTCGCGGAGTACCTGGGCGACGAAGCGCGCACCGCGCTCGCGGTGTACGCGCATGTCCTCTGCGAGGGCCAGCGGCGCGACCGTGTGCGGCGTCTGGCCGCTGCGGACGACTTCGGCCGGAAGTCGGGACACTCACGGGACACGCGGCCGGGTCCGAGCCTCGGACTCTGACCTCGACGCTTCCCGACGAGCCGAAGAGACTCGCTCTAACCAGGGAACTAATGGCGGAGACGGAGGGATTTGAACCCTCGGTCCCCGTGAGGGGACTCCACCTTAGCAGGGTGGTGCACTAGGCCTGACTATGCGACGTCTCCAGGCATCCGGCTCTGCGAACCGGACGCGCGCAGCAATCATACCCGCCCTCCGTTGGCCCACGGAATCGCGGCGGCGAGCCTTCGCGCGCACGAAACCCGCATTCGCGCGTGCGGCGCGCGTGCGCGAATGCGGGTTTCGATAGCGCGAGCGATCCTCGGCCGGGCGCGCAGCCGAGCGGCGCGCGCCGGCGCGCGTCACTGCGTCTGTGGATTCGTGCAGGTCTTCTGGCTTGCCGTCTGCCCCGTGATCACGTCGGGCAGCTCGACCGCGGCATCCGCCTCCGTCGTGGACGACGCGGACGCGCCGGGTGTCGGCGACTCGTCGGGCGCCGCCGACTCCGACGGCGTCGCCTCGCCCTTGACGGTCTGCGAGTTCGAGTAGCCGGGGCTCGCCTCTCCCGTGAGGGTGATCGGCTTGTTGTCGGTCAGCGCGTCGAACAACACTTGCGCCGGCTCGACCAGCGGCACCACGCGGGAAGAGCCGGCGTACTGCGTCGGGTACTGCACGAACACGATGTCGTCGAAGTCGACATCCTTCAGCGCCATCGCGATCTGCACCATCCGGGTCGGGTTGGCGAGATTGTCGCTGAGCACGAGCTGTTTGTTGTTGACCTGCTGCAGCGCCGTGTTGGCGAGGGCGAACAGCGTCGCGGGGTTCGACAGCACCTCGTCGCTCTTGAGCTTGCGCACAAGCGACGACATGAACTGCTGCTGGTTCGAGATGCGCCCGAGGTCGGAGCCGTCGCCGATGCCCTTGCGAATGCGCAAGAACTGCAGCGCCTCCTCGCCCTTCAGCACATGGCTGCCCTTCTTCAGGTGCAGGCCCGTGTCGCGGTTGTCGATGTCGCCGGTCAGGCACACCCGCACTCCCCCGATCGCGTCAGACATGTTGATGACCCCCGTCCAGCGGATCGCCGCGGCGAAGTCGATCTGCATCCCGGTGAGCGCCGTGACGGTCAGCGCCGTGCAGTTCAGCCCGCCCCGGCCGTACGACGCGTTGATCATCGTCGAGTACAGCTCGCCGTAGCGGCCGCCGTTGCCGTCGGGGCACGACGGGATGTCGACGAGCATGTCGCGCGGGAACGACACCACCGTCACACGCCGCGGGCTGTCGGAGATGTGCACGAGCATCGTGACGTCGTTGCGCTCGCCGCCGTCGTCGTGCGCGCAGCGCGGGAACTTCTTCACGCTCTGCCCCTCGCACGAGTCGGTGCCGACCATGAGCAGGTTGACCCCGCCCTCGATCTCGCCGATCTCGGGCGGCAGCTGGCGCTCGCCCTCGAGGGTGACGGAGTTCGACGTCGCCGTGTCCACCGCGTTCCACGCCGCGAACGCGGCGGTGCCGGCAGTGCTCACGAACACGACGGCGAGCGCGACCGCGACGAGGCGCGCGATCTGCCCGAGCGGATGCGGCGAGGTCAACCGAGCGTGGCGCGCCACGGTGCGCCGGGGGGAAGGGTCGCTCACGGATTCCTCTCGGGTGCGAGAAACACGAGGATGGATGTCGAAGAGCCCGCCGTGCGAGCCATCCCCGATTCTCCCCTCCCCCGCTGGGCAAACACCGCGAGCACGCCCTGCGTCTTCAGCGGAGGGTGTGGGATTCGAACCCACGGGACATCACTGCCCACTGGTTTTCAAGACCAGCTCCATCGGCCGCTCGGACAACCCTCCCGAACCCCCGCGCACGCGGGGGCGAACAGGCGTCGAGTCTACCGACCGCCGAGCGTGCGCAACACGGCGGCCACGCCGCCATCCTGGACCGAGCCCGTGACCTCGCCCGCCGCGTCCCGCACCTCCTGCGGGCCCTGCGCCATCGCCACCGCGCGTCCACCGCGCTCGATCGCCCATCGGAACATGCCGACGTCGTTGCGGCCGTCGCCCATCACCAGCACGTCTTCGGGAGCGATGCCCAACCAGCCGCGGACGAGCTCGAGCGCCGTGCCCTTGTCGACACCGTGCGGGGCGATGTCGAGCCACGCCGACCAGCCGATCGCGTAGGTCACCTGGTTGAGGCCGATCTCGCCCACGAGGCGCGAGAAGGCGACCTCGTCGTGCTGCGGCGAGACCACGACGACCCGGCACACCTCCTGCTTCCCGAGCTCGTCGAACGGCACGCGCCGCGCCTGCGCCAGGTTCCAGTCGTGCATCTGCCGCGTGTACAGCCGCTCGCCGTCGGCCAGCTCGACCATGTAGTTGGCGTCGGGCAGCCGCTCGCGCAGCAGGCGCAGCACCGCCGACGGGTCGAACGTCTCGATGTGCACGCGCTTGTACTCCAGGTCGCGCTCGTCGACCAACTCGAGCACGACGGCGCCGTTCGAGCACACGACGTAGCGAGGCGCGAGCTCGAGGACCCGCAGGATGCCGCGGGTGCCCTCCCAGCTGCGCCCCGTCGCGACGGTGACCACGTGCCCCGCCTCGCGGGCGTGCCGCACGGCGTCGACGACGCCCGGGCTCAACGACTCGTCCTCCAGCAGCACGGTGCCGTCGATGTCGAGCGCGACCAGCAGCCGCTGCGGCCCTCCGCCGCGCCCGTGCACGACCTCTTCGACGATCTCCGCCGCAGCGGCGGGCGGGACGACCTCGACGCTGCCCGTCTCGGGCAGGTGCGCTGCGGGCGTCACGCCACCGGCTCCAGCACCTCGAGCCCGAGGTAGGGGCGCAGCGCCTCGGGCACGACGACCGACCCGTCGGGGCGCTGATGGGTCTCCAGCAGCGCGACGAGCCAGCGCGTCGTGGCCAGCGTGCCGTTCAGCGTCGCCACGGGCTGGGTCTTGCCGCCGTCGGGCCGCCACCGGATGTCGAGCCGCCGCGCCTGGTAGGTGGTGCAGTTCGAGGTCGACGTGAGCTCGCGGAACGCGCCCTGCGTCGGCACCCACGCCTCCACGTCGTACTTGCGCGCGGCGCTCGAGCCGAGGTCGCCGGCGGCGACGTCGATCACGCGGTACGACAGGCCGAGCGCCTGCAGCATCTCCTCCTGCCACGCCAGCAGCCGGGTGTGCTCCGCCTCGGCGTCGGCCGGGTCGGTGTAGACGAACATCTCCAGCTTGTTGAACTGGTGGAGCCGGATGATGCCGCGCGTGTCTTTGCCGTGCGAGCCGGCCTCGCGCCGGTAGCAGGTCGACCAGCCGGCGTAGCGGATCGGCCCGCCAGACAGGTCGAGGATCTCGTCCTTGTGGTAGCCGGCCAGCGGCACCTCGCTCGTGCCGACGAGGTAGAGGTCGTCGGCTTCGAGCCGGTACACCTCGTCGGCGTGCTCGCCGAGGAACCCGGTGCCCTGCATGATGTCGGGCCGCACGAGCGTCGGCGGGACGATCGGGGTGAACCCGGCCGCGAGCGCCTTGTCGAGCCCCATGTTCATGAGGGCGATCTCGAGCCGCGCGCCGACGCCGCGCAAGAACGAAAAGCGCGCCCCCGACACCTTCGCGCCGCGCTCCATGTCGATCGCGCCGAGCAGCTCGCCCAGCGCCAAGTGGTCGCGGGGGCCGTCGGGGAAGTCCGCCGGATCGAACGACGGGATGCCGCCCACTCGCCGCAGCTCGACGAAGTCGTCTTCACCGCCGGCGGGGACGCCGTCGATGATGAGGTTCTCGATGCGGCCGAAGGCCGCGGCGGCGGCCGTCTCGGCATCCACCACCGCCTGCTGAGCCGCCCTGACCCGCTCGGCCAGCCCTTTCGCCTCGGCCACGAGCGCGGCCTTCTCGTCTTTGGAGGCCCGGGCGACCGTCTTGCCGAACGCGTTCTGCTCGGCGCGCAGCTGCTCGAACGCGGAGATCGCGGCACGGCGCTCGAGATCGGCAGCCACCGCGAGATCGACCGTCTCCGGCGAGTGCCCGCGAGCGGCCTGAGACCGTTTCACCCGTTCGGGATCGTCACGGAGGAGGTGGGCGTCGATCATTCCGTCAAGTCTAGCGACGGGCGCCGCGGGCTATCGTTGGTCCATGCCCGAGCGCGCGTCCACCCGGCGGAAGAAGCGGGCGGCGCTGGTCTACAACCCCACCAAAGTGCACCAGGACGCGCTGCGCGCGTCGGTGTCGACGCACTCGACGGCCGCCGGCTGGGCGCGCCCCCTGTTCTTCGAGACCACGATCGAGGACCTCGGGCAGGATGCCGCCCGCCGGGCGCTGGACGAGGGAGTGGATGCCGTGCTCGTCGCCGGCGGCGACGGCACGGTGCGCGCGGTCGCCGAAGCGCTGAGTGCGAGCGGCGTGCCGCTGACGATCGTGCCCAGCGGCACCGGCAACCTGCTCGCGCGCAACCTGTTCCTCCCCCTCGACAATCCAGACGCCATGGTGGCGGCGACCTTCGAGGGCGAGCACTTCGCGATCGACGTCGGCATCGCGACGCTCACCCGCGCCGACGGCACCCAGGAGGAGCACGGCTTCGTCGTGATGGGCGGCATCGGCCTCGACGCGGCGATGATCGCGAACACCAACCCGCAGCTGAAGAAGACGGTCGGCTGGGTCGCATACGTCGACGGCGCGGCGCGGTCGCTGCCCGGCGCGAAGCCGTTCCGCGTCGTCTACCAGCTCGAGGGGCGCCGTTTGCACAGCACGAAGGTGCAGAGCCTGCTGTTCGCGAACTGCGGCGCGCTGCCGGCGGGCATCGCGCTCATCCCGGGCGCGTCGATCACCGACGGCCAGCTCGACATCGCGGTGTTCCAGCCCACGGGCCCGTTCGGGTGGCTGGGCGTGTGGCGCAAAGTGTGGTGGGACAACAGCGTCTTGCGCCGGTTCCGCGCCGGGCGCCTCGTGCTGCAGCGGCGCGGCCGCGACACGTCGGTGCACTACATGCGCGGCACGGGCATCGAGCTGGCGGCCGAGACTCCTCACCCCGTGCAGCTCGACGGCGACGAGTTCGGCGAGGCGAAGCGACTGCGCTGCCGCCTCGTCGCGGACGGTCTGGTGGTGACCGTGCCGCGCGGGCACGGCACGGCCCGCCTCTAACCCCCTCTTCCCCTGTGTGTCTCCCCTTCCCCTGCGAGACTGCACGCGAGCGACGAGACTGCATGCAAAAGCCGCAGTCTCGTGGCGCTCTTGCAGTCTCGCGGGGGAAGGGGGCGCGGCACGGGGGAGGATGGGAGGGTGAGGGCGAAGGCAATCGGGATGGCGGCTGCCGCCGCCGTGTGCGCCGTGGCCGCGGGGTGCGCGGCCGGAGGGACCGAGCCGGGCAGCGGGGACGGCACGTCCGTCGAGACCGGCGCGCCCGCGCCGAGCACCGCTCCTCCGCCGACGGCGGCCGGCGCGTGCATCGTCGGGGCGTGGGAGGCCGGCGCCGCGCAGTTGCAGCCGGTGTACGACGCGATCCCGTCCGGCCTGGACTACCCCGCAGCAACCCTCGGGCGCACCTCGTCGGTCGTCGTGACGTTCGCAGACGACGGGCGCTTCACCCTCGAGCAGCGCGTGCCGGTCACCCTTGAGTGGCTCGGCCATCCCGCCGCCGTCGTGCTCGGCGGGCGGATGAGCGGCGAGTATCGCGCGACCGACGGCGACCTCGAGCTGGCCGCCGCCGACAACAGGCTGACGGTGCAGCCGCGCGACGACCGCGCGGCCAGCGAGCTGTTCGCCGCCGCCACCGCCGAGACCCTCGTCGAGTGGCCGGTGTCGGCCTCCGCGTTCGCGTGCGAGGGCGACGCGCTCACCCTCGAGCTGGAGACCGAGGGCCACCCGGCCGCGGTCGAGTTCGCGCGCCGGTGAGGCCGCGGGAATGCGCCGACCGGCTCGCGCGGTTGCGGTGAAGGATGAGCACTTCTCCGCTGCAGCTGTCGGTCCTCGACCTCGTGCCGGTGCGCGCCGGGCAGACCAGCGCGCAGGCGGTCGCGGCATCCCTCGACCTCGTCGGTGCGGCCGAGCGCCTGGGCTTCACGCGCTACTGGTTCGCCGAGCACCACAACATGCCGTCGGTCGCCTCGACCGCGCCGCCGGTGCTGGTCGCCGCGGCGGCCGCGCGCACAACACGCATCCGGGTCGGCTCGGGCGGGGTGATGCTGCCCAACCACTCGCCGCTCGTCGTTGCCGAGCAGTTCGCCGCGATCGAGGCGCTCGCCCCCGGCCGCGTCGACCTCGGCATCGGCCGCGCCCCCGGCAGCGACCCGGTGATCTCGCAGCTGCTGCGGATGTCGGGGACCACGAGCGATGTCGAGCGGTTCCCCGAGCACGTCCGCGACATCGCGGCGCTCGCCTCGCCCGAAGGGGCGACCGTGCGCTTCGCGAGCGGCGGCACGTACGACATCCACGCCACTCCGGCCGCGACGACCGCTCCCGAGGTGTGGTTGCTCGGCTCCAGCGACTACTCGGCGCAGCTCGCGGCGGCGATGGGACTGCCGTACGTGTTCGCGAACCACTTCTCCGGCGAGGGCCTGGAGCGTGCCCTCGAGCTGTACCGTTCGGGTTTCCAGGCGACCGCGCAGCATCCCGAGCCACGCACGTTCCTGACCGCCAACGCGATCGCCGCGCCCACGGCCGAGGAAGCCGAGGAGCGCGCGCTGCCGCACCTGCGGATGATGGTGCGGCTGCGCACGAACATGCCTCTCATCCCGCTCGAGACGGTCGAGCAGGCGAAAGCCCGAGCCGGCGAGCTCGACACGGCTGGCGAGCAGATCATGGCGTCTGCGCGCGCGAAGTGGTTCGTGGGAACGGGCGACTCCGTCGCGACGGAGCTCAGCGCGTTCGCCGCGCGCTGGGGTGTCGACGAGGTCATGCTCTCGCCGATCGCGGGCGCGTACGACGGCGAGCCGATGGATGCCGCCCCCGGCCGCGTGCAGACGCTCGAGCTGGTCGCGGCGGCCGTCTCCGGCATCCCCTGATCTCGCGCATCCCGCTTCGCCCAAATCTCCTGATCTCGCGCAGTCAGGACGATCCGTCAGAAAACGTCCTGAGCACGCGAAATCACCTGATCCGGCGAAACGCGAGGTGCCGAGGCGGAAGCCCGCCGCGTCACTCCTCGGGCTCTCCAGACAACAGGCCGCGCAGCCAGTCGCGCGCCTCGACGAACACGTCGTCGGAGTAGCGCTCCGGGTAGCGCACGATGGCGCGGTCGGCGCGCGGGTACGAGCCGAGGAAGACGACCTTCGGGCTGAAGCGGCGCAGGCCCAGCAGGGCGTCTGCCATCCGCTCGTCCTGGATGTGGCCGTCGGCGTCGATCACGAACCGGTACCTGCCCAGCGCGTCGCCGACCGGGCGCGACGCCAGCAGCGACAGGTTGATGCCGCGCGTCGCGAACTGCTCGAGCATCTCCAGCAGCGCGCCGGGGTGGTCGTCGGGGAGCTCGGCGATGAGGGATGTCTTGTCGGCGCCGGTCGGGGCGGGCGGCGCCACCGCGCGCCCCACGAGCACGAACCGGGTCACCGCGTTCGGGTTGTCGCCGATCTGCTCGGCGAGCACCTCCAGCTCGTGGTGCTCCACGACGCCGGGGGCAGCGACCGCCGCGTCGGCGTTGCTCGACCCGTCGAGCAGGCCCAGGGCGCTGGCGACGTTGCTCGCCGCGGGGATGTGCGCGTGCGCGGGCAGCGCGCTCGTGAGCCAGCGCAGGCACTGGGCGTAGGCGACCGGATGCGCGGCGACCAGCGACACGTCCTCGATGCGCGCGCCGGGCCGCCCGACGAGCACGAAGTTCACCGGCACGAGGTACTCGCCCACGATCCGCAGGCCCGGCACCGTGGCGAGCGCGTCCTGGGCGGTCGACACCCCGCCGTCGATCGAGTTCTCGATGGCGATCATCGCGGCATCCGACCGCCCCTCGACGACATCCGCGAGCGCCTCGCCGACGTTGTGCACGGGACGCCAGTCGTGGCCGCGCGCCTCGGGCACCTGGGCCAGCGCCGCCTCGGTGAAGGTGCCCGCCGGTCCGAGATAGCTGTAGGTGCGGCGGACGGGCTGATCGGGGTCGGATGTCACGGGTGCCAGCCTACGGGGGTCTCGCCGAGCTGTCGCCCGGCAGTGGCTGCCACCCGCGGGGCACGGGATAGATTCGAGAAGTCCGCAACCTCCAGCACGGGAGCCCGAAGCCATGACCCTGTTCCGCCTCAACCGCCTGTTCGACGCCGCGTCGGGCCGCGCCCTCGACGTCGCCGTCGACCACGGGTTCTTCGGCGAGTCCGCGTTCCTCACCGGCATCGAGGACATGCGGGCGACCGTCGACACGCTCGTGGAGGCCGGGCCCGACGCCATCCAGCTCACCCTCGGCCAGGCGCGGCTGCTGCAAGCCATCCCGGGAAAGGCCAAACCCGCCCTCGTGCTGCGCACCGACGTCGCGAACGTGTACGGCCGGCCGCTGGACCCGCACATCTTCAGCCACCACGTTCCCCACGCCATCGAAGAGGCCGTGCGCCTGGACGCCGCCGCGGTGTGCGTCAACCTCATGCACTTGCCCAACCGCCCCGAGATCCGCGAGGCGTGCATCCGGTCGATCATGGCGCTGCGCAAGGAGGCGACTCGCTACGGCATGCCGCTCATGGTCGAGCCGCTCGTCATGCAGGGCGAGGAGGGCGAGGGCTACGGCGTCGACGGTGACACCGGCAAGATCACCACGCTCGTGCGCCAGGCGGTCGAGCTGGGCGCCGACCTCGTCAAGGCCGACCCGACCGACGACATCGAGGACTACCACCGCGTCGTCGAGGTCGCCGGCGACATCCCCGTGCTCGTGCGCGGCGGCGGCCGCGTCGCCGACCGCGTGCTGCTCGAGCGCACCGCCGCGGTGCTGGCGCAGGGCGCGCGCGGCATCGTGTACGGCCGCAACATCATCCAGCACCCCGACCCGGCGGGCATCACGCGCGCGCTCATGGACGTGCTGCACCGCGGCGTCGATCCGAGCGCCGCGCTGGCCGCGCTGGAGGGCCGCGAGCGATGAGCGCGCCACAGGACGTGCGCATCGGCATCGTCGGCGGCGGGCTCATGGGCCGCGAGATCGCGGCCGCCATCCAGCGCTGGCCCGCCCTCGTCGACCACCCCGTGCGCCCGCGGCTGACCGCCGTGTGCGACATCAACCCCGACGCGCTGGAGTGGTTCGGCCAGATCGACAGCGTCGAGCACCTCGTGGCCTCGCACACCGAGCTGCTCGCGCTCGACGACGTCGACGTCGTCTACATCGCGGTGCGGCACGACCTGCACGAGCAGCTGTACACCGACGCCGTGCGCGCGGGGAAAGACCTGTTCGCCGAGAAGCCGTTCGGCATCGACTCCAGCGCCGCGCGGCGCATCGTCGCCGCGATCGAGGATGCCGGCGCGTTCGTGCGCGTCTCCAGCGAAATGCCCTTCTTCCCTGGCGCGCAGGCGGTCATCGACTACGCCCGCAGCGGGCGGGCGGGCCGGCTCATCGAGGTGCGCAGCGGATTCCTGCACTCCAGCGACCTCGACCCGCTCAAGCCGATCAACTGGAAACGCCAGGCGCAGTACTGCGGCGCCGCGGGCGTCATGAACGACCTCGGGCTGCACGCGTGGCATGTGCCGCTGCGCCTGGGCTGGCGGCCGGCGCGGCTGAGCGCCCACCTGCAAGACCTCGTGCCGCGCCGGCCCGGCCCCGGCGGCGCGCTCGTGCCGTGCGACACGTGGGAGAACGCGGCCATCCACGGCGAGGTCGACGACGAGGCAGGCTCCTTCGCGCTGGAGGTGCGCACGTCGCGCATCGCGCCCGGCAACAAGAACACGTGGTACCTCGAGGTGGTGGGGATGGATGGCGGGGCCCGTTTCTCCACCGCCGACCCCAAACGCGTCGAGTACTTCGCGGTCGTCGACACCCCGACAGGGCGCGAGCAGTCGTGGCAGAGCGTGCAGGTCGGCAGCCAGTCGGTGTGGCCGACGGTGACCGGCGGCATCTTCGAGTCCGGGTTCTCCGACGCCATCCTGCAGATGTGGGCGGCCTTCCTCGCCGAGCGCGCGGGCGCCCTCGGCGACCGGTTCGCGTGCGCGAGGCCGGCCGAGGCGCTGGGCTGCCACGAGATGGCGGACGCCGCGATGCGCTCGCACGCCGAGGGCATTCGCGTGGAGTGAGCGGCAAGCGGCCGCCAGTGCAAGACTGTCCCCATGAGCCGAGCAGGACAGCCCGCCGAAGAATCCGACCTCATCGACGTCGATGAGCTCATTAGCGCCTACTACGACCGAAAGCCCGACGCCTCGGCGCCCGAGCAGCGGGTCGCGTTCGGCACCAGCGGGCATCGAGGCTCGTCGCTGACGACGAGCTTCAACGAGGACCACATCCTCGCCACGACACAGGCGATCGTCGACTACCGGCGCGCGCAGGGCATCTCAGGGCCGCTGTTCCTCGGCCGCGACACCCACGGGCTGTCGTTGCCCGCCGAGCGCTCCGCCGTCGCGGTGCTCGTCGCGAACGGCGTCGACGTGCGCGTGGACGCGCGCGACTCGTGGGTGCCGACTCCGGCGCTGTCGCACGCCATCCTCGCCTACAACCGGGGGCGCGCCGCGGACGACCCTGGCCGCGCCGACGGCATCGTGGTCACCCCCAGCCACAACCCGCCGCGCGACGGCGGCTTCAAGTACAACCCGCCCAACGGCGGACCGGCCGACACCGACGCGACGGCGTGGATCGCGGCCCGCGCCAACGAGCTCATCGCTGCGGGCCTGGAAGGTGTGCAGCAGGTCCATCACGCCGACCTCGACCCCGGCGCAGTGGGCACGCACGACTTCCGCGAGCACTATGTCGCCGACCTCGAGAACATCATCGACATGGCGGCCATCGCGCGCGCCGGCGTGCGGATCGGGGCCGACCCGCTGGGCGGCGCGTCGGTCGACTACTGGGCGCTCATCGGCGAGCGGTACGGGCTGGACCTCACGGTCGTCAACCCCGACGTCGACCCGACGTGGCGGTTCATGACGCTGGACTGGGACGAGAAGATCCGCATGGACCCGTCGTCGCCGTCCGCGATGGCGGCGCTGGTCGCCCGCCGCGACGAGTACGACATCCTCACCGGCAACGACGCCGACGCCGACCGCCACGGCATCGTCACGCCCGACGCCGGGCTGATGAACCCGAACCACTACCTCGCGGTGGCGATCGACTACCTGTACGCGCACCGCCCGGGCTGGCCGGCCGACGCCGCGGTGGGCAAGACGCTCGTGTCGTCGATGATCATCGACCGCGTGGCCGACGCCCTCGGCCGGCGGCTGCTGGAGGTGCCGGTCGGGTTCAAGTGGTTCGTGCCGGGGCTGCTCGACGGCTCGGTCGCGTTCGGCGGCGAGGAGTCGGCGGGCGCGTCGTTCCTGCGGTTCGACGGGACGGTGTGGACCACCGACAAAGACGGCATCCTGCTGTGCCTGCTCGCCGCCGAGATGCTCGCCGTCACGGGCAAGACGCCGTCGCAGCGCTACGCCGAGCTCGAGGCCGAGTACGGCTCGTCGGTCTACCAGCGCGTCGACGCGCCCGCCACCCCCGCGCAGAAGGCGGCGCTCGGCAAGCTGTCGCCCGAGGCGGTGGCCGCCACCGAGCTGGCGGGCGAGCCGATCACCGCGAAGCTGTCGCACGCGCCGGGCAACGGCGCTCCGATCGGCGGGCTCAAGGTGCAGACCGAGCACGCGTGGTTCGCCGCGCGCCCGTCGGGCACCGAGGACGTCTACAAGCTGTACGCCGAGTCGCTGCGCGGGGCCGACCACCTGCGCGAGGTGCAGGACGAGGCGCGCGCCGTCGTGGCGGAGGCGCTCGGCGGGGTCCATCACCCCTGACCTCTACCGTCAGACTCCAGAGGGCGGACGAGACATAGGCTGAAACCCACTGTCTCATCGCTCCGGGAATGGCCCGCGGGCGGGCGATCGACAAGGCACACACGCACAAGGGAGCAACATGACCTGGCTCGTGACCGGCGGCGCCGGCTACATCGGCGCGCACGTGGTGCGCGCCCTCGCGGCGGCGGGACTCGACTCCGTCGTGATCGACGACGTCTCCAGCGGCCACCGCAGCTTCGTGCCCGACGGCATCCCGTTCGTGCGCGGCACGATCCTCGACCGCGAGCTCGTGGAACGGACGCTGCGCGAGCACCGGGCGACCGGCGTCATCCACGTCGCCGGTTTCAAGTACGCCGGAGTCTCGGTGCAGCGCCCGCTGCACACCTACGCGCAGAACGTGGAGGGCACCCGTGTCGTGCTCGAGGCGATGGCGGCGGCGGATGTCACGAACCTCGTGTTCTCGTCGAGCGCTGCCGTGTACGGCACTCCGGACGTGCCGCTGGTGACCGAGGACCTGCCGAAGCGGCCGGCATCCCCCTACGGGGAGTCGAAGCTCATCGGCGAGTGGCTCATCGCCGACCAGGCCCGCGCGACGGCCGACTCCGACGCGCCGCTGCGGCACACGTCGCTGCGCTATTTCAACGTCGTCGGCTCGGCCGACCCGGCGGTGTACGACACGAGCCCGCACAACCTGTTCCCGATCGTGTTCGAGGCGCTGCTGGCCGGCCGGACGCCGCGCATCAACGGCGACGACTACGACACGCCCGACGGCACGAACGTGCGCGACTACGTGCACGTCGGCGACATCGCCGCCGCGCACGCGGTCGCCGCGCGCCGGCTCGAGGCGGGCGACCGGCTCGAGCCGGCGTACAACCTCGGCTCGCAGAACGGCCTGTCGGTGCGGGAGATCATGGACGCGATGGCGCGGGTCACCGGCATCGCGTTCACTCCCGAGATCGCCCCGCGCCGCCCGGGCGACCCTGACCGCATCGTCGCGACCGGCGAGCTCGCCGCCCGCGACCTGGAGTGGCGCAACCGCCACACGGTGGACGAGATGGTCCGCACCGGCTGGGAGGCGCGCCGCGCCGCCCGCGCCCGCTGACCTGGCTGGCTGGCTGCTTCGCCCAGCGCCCTGTTCGTCGGGGCGGGGCGCTCACGCGGGCGGCGGGGCGGTGCTGGCGCGCAGGACGAGCCGCGCGGAGACGAGCTCGAAGCGCGGAGCCGCGGCATCCTCGATGCGAGCCACCAGCGCGGCCACGGCACGCTCGCCAAGGGCGTCGAAGTCCTGCCGGACGGTCGTCAGCGGCGGGCGGTAGTCCGCGGCATCCGCCACGTCGTCGAACCCGACGACACTCACGTCGTCGGGCACGGCCCGCCCGGCGTCAGCGAGGGCGCGCAGCAGCCCGAGCGCCATCTGGTCGTTGGCCGCGAACACGGCGGTCGCGTCGGCCGCGAGGAGCGCGCCGGCGGCGTGGCCGGATGCCGACGACCAGTCGCCGCGCGCGACGTCGGGCGCGGTCGCGCCG
>NZ_JASGEC010000100.1:0-10173 GCF_047606685.1 Microbacterium sp. | reverse complement strand
GTTCCGCCAGAACCTGCTCGGCAAGCGCGTCGACTACTCGGGCCGCTCGGTCATCGTCGTCGGCCCGCAGCTGAAGCTGCACCAGTGCGGCCTGCCCAAGCAGATGGCGCTCGAGCTGTTCAAGCCGTTCGTGATCAAGCGCCTCATCGACCTCGGCCACTCGCAGAACATCAAGGCCGCCAAGCGCGCCGTGGAGCGCACGCGCCCCGAGGTGTGGGACGTGCTCGAGGAGATCATCCGCGAGCGCCCCGTGCTCCTCAACCGCGCGCCCACGCTGCACCGCCTCGGCATCCAGGCGTTCGAGCCGCAGCTCGTGGAGGGCAAGGCCATCCAGCTGCACCCGCTCGTGTGCGCGGCGTTCAACGCCGACTTCGACGGCGACCAGATGGCCGTGCACCTGCCGCTGTCGGTCGAGGCGCAGGCCGAGGCCCGCATCCTCATGCTCGCCTCGAACAACATCCTCAAGCCCTCGGACGGCCGCCCGGTGACGCTGCCCTCGCAGGACATGATCATCGGCCTCCACCACCTCACGACCATCAGCGAGGGCGCGATCGGCGAAGGCCGCGTGTTCGGCTCGGTCGCCGAGGCGATCCTCGCCAAGGACGAGGGCACGCTGGACCTGCAGGCCAAGGTGCGCATCCGCATCCCGGGCCTGTCGTTCCTCGAGGGCGAAGCGCCTGAGGGCTACGACCGCCATGGATTGGTCGACGCGTCGCTGGGCCAGGCGATCTTCAACGACACGCTGCCGAAGGGCTACCCCTTCGTGCGCGAGCAGGCCGACAAGGGCAAGCTGTCGCAGATCGTCAACAAGCTCGCAGAGGAGTATCCCAAGGTCGAGGTCGCCGCGACGCTGGACCGCATCAAGGACGCCGGCTTCTACTGGGCCACCCGGTCGGGTGTCACGGTGGCGCTCAGCGACATCCTCACCCCGCCGGACAAGGCGGAGATCGTTGCCAAGCACGAGAAGCAGGCCGCGAAGGCGCAGAGCCAGTTCGAGAAGGGCCTGACGACCGACGCCGAGCGTCGAGCGGAGCTCATCCAGATCTGGACCGAGGCCACCGACGAGGTCCAGGCCGCGATGCGGGCGAACTTCCCGGAGGACAACACCATCAACCGCATGGTGAGCTCGGGCGCTCGAGGCAACTGGCTGCAGATCCGCAACATCGCGGGCATGCGGGGCCTGGTGAACAACCCGAAGGGCGAGATCATCCCGCGCCCGATCATCTCCTCGTACCGTGAGGGGCTGAGTGTGGCCGAGTACTTCATCGCCACGCACGGCGCCCGCAAGGGCCTCGCCGACACGGCGCTGCGCACCGCGGACTCGGGATACCTGACGCGACGCCTCGTCGACGTGTCGCAGGACGTCATCATCCGCGAGGACGACTGCGGCACGACCAAGGGCCTCGAGCTGCCGATTGCCACGCCCGGCGCCGACGGCGCGCTCGTGAAGGACCCCAACGTCGAGAACTCGGTGTTCGCCCGCACGCTCGCCGCCGACGCCGTGAGCGCCTCGGGCGAGGTGCTCGCCGAGGCGGGCGACGATGTCGGCGACGTGCTCATCAACAAGCTTGTCGAGGCCGGCATCGAGTCCATCAAGGTGCGCTCGGTGCTCACGTGCGACTCGGCGGTCGGGGTGTGCGCGAAGTGCTACGGCCGGTCTCTCGCGACCGGCAAGATGGTCGACATCGGCGAGGCCGTGGGCATCATCGCGGCCCAGTCGATCGGCGAGCCCGGCACGCAGCTGACGATGCGCACGTTCCACACCGGCGGGTCGGCCTCGGCGGAGGACATCACGCAGGGTCTGCCCCGCGTGCAGGAGCTCTTCGAGGCGCGCACCCCCAAGGGCGCGTCGCCGATCGCGGAGGCCGACGGCCGCATCACGATCGAGGAGACCGACAAGTCGCGCAAGGTGATCCTCACCCCCGACAACGGCGACGAGCCGCACTCGTACCCGGTGCTGCGCCGCGCGACGCTGCTCGTCGAGGACGGCCAGCACGTGTCGGTCGGCCAGCCGCTGCAGGTGGGCACGCTCGACCCGAAGGAGGTCATGCGCGTCCAGGGCGCTCGCGAGGTGCAGAAGTACCTCGTCAACGGCGTGCAGGGCGTGTACCGGTCGCAGGGCGTGCCGATCCACGACAAGCACATCGAGGTCATCGTGCGCCAGATGCTGCGCAAGGTGACGGTCGTCGACCACGGCGACACGTCGCTGCTGCCCGGCGAGCTCGTGGACTTCAAGCGCTACCAGCAGATCAACCGCGAGGCCGTCGCCGAGGGCAAGCGCC
Organism: Microbacterium sp.; assembly: GCF_047606685.1. GTDB lineage: Bacteria > Actinomycetota > Actinomycetes > Actinomycetales > Microbacteriaceae > Microbacterium. The sequence continues at coordinate 7,891 of NZ_JASGEC010000100.1, read as the reverse complement.
CGGCGTCGGGCCGCCCGGAGCTGATGGGCATCACCAAGGCGTCGCTGGCGACCGAGTCGTGGCTGTCGGCGGCGTCGTTCCAGGAGACGACCCGCGTGCTGACGCAGGCCGCGATGGAGGGCAAGAGCGATCCGCTCGTGGGCCTGAAGGAGAACGTCATCATCGGAAAGCTCATCCCCGCCGGCACGGGCCTTTCGAAGTACCGCAACGTCTCGGTCGAGGCGACGGAGGAGGCCAAGAGCGAGCGGTACCCCAACCGCATCTTCGCCTCCGACGGCGCCTACAGCGAGGCCGACCTGAGCTACGTCGACTTCGACAGCTTCTCGACGGACGACTTCACGCCCGGCACGTATAACTGAGTCGAGCAGACCCGAGAGCCCCCGGCCCCGTGCCGGGGGCTCTCGCGTTGCCGGGGAGGTTGCGCGTTGACGGCATGCCTGCGCGCCGCGAAGGGATGCCGCGGGTAGCCTCGCCGGTGCGGGCACAAGCCCGTGTGTCCCCCAGGTTTGAGGAGCGCGTCCCATGAGCGACCCGCATGCACCCGAGCACACCGTCGACGAGACGGAGCCGCCGACACTCGACGATGTCGTGGGCCAGGCGAACGAGGGCCTCGCCGACGCCGAGGCGGCCGGCCGCGACGCGGTCGGCGAGCCCGAGGCCGTGGCCGACGCGGCGCCGGAGCCCGAGCCCGCCGAGCGGCCGTGGTACGAGCGCGACGACGTGCCGCTGGACGACGACCCGGCGCCCACCGCGATCCTTCCGCCCCCCGCGGCGGCTCCTGAGCAGCCCACCGAGATCGTCCCGGCCGCCGTTTCGCCGATCGCCGCGCCCGCGGCATCCCACTCGCCGCAGCCCATTTTCGTGCAGGCGCCCGAGCCGCCGCGCCCTCGCGGAAACCGCGCCGCGGCCGGCGCCATTGGTCTGCTCGCCGCGCTCATCTTCGGCGCGCTCTACCTCGCGGTGTCGGTCGGCCTCGGCCTCGCCGACGGCTCGGCCACCGACCTCGGCCAGCGGGCCATCGCGGAGCTCACATCGTTCGCGCTGTGGGTTCCGGTCGCGGTGTACTTCGTCGCGTTCTGGCTGCTCGGGGCGATCATCAACCGCGGCCGCTGGGGCGTCTGGGTGGTGCTTGGCCTGCTCGTCGGCGTCGCCGCGTACGGCGGCCACATCCTCGGGCAGCTCTTCGAGGCGCCGTTCTGGTCGATCACGACGGCGGAGAGCGAGAAGGTCGTGCACGACCAGCTCCTGGCGCCGCTCGCGATCGCCGCGTTTGTGATCGGGCGCGAGATCACTATCTGGTTCGGCGCGTGGGTCGCCGCGCGCGGCAAGCGCGTCTCCGAGCTGAACTACGAGGCGCAGCGCGAGTACGAGCGCACGCTCGAGGCCGGTCCGCCGATCGTGCCGTCGGCGCAGGGCTGACCCGGAGGCATCACGGTCGCATCGCGTGGCGACGGGGGCGGAGGCATCCGCCCCTTCGTCGCGTGGGGGCTCGCCCTGGTCGCGTTCGTCGCGCTTGTCGTGTTCGGGCTCGGGATGGCGAGCCTGCTCACCTCGTCCGACGTCATCGAGACTCCCGGGTTCGGCGCGCTGCCCGGCGTGATCGGCGTTGTGGCCGCGGCGGGAGCGCTCACCGCGGTGGTGCTGCCGGCGCTGCAGGCGCCGCATCCCTCCTTCGTCGCGTCGCTGTGGTCGGCGGCCGCCGCCTACCTCGGCTACCTCGCGGGAGTGTGGGTGTGCGCGCTCGTCATGGGCGTGGACCCCGCCGCGGCGACCAGCGTCGTCGGGCGCCTGGCGATCGGATGGTGGGCGCCCATCGTCGCCGCGGCGGCGTTCGTGTGCGCGTGGGCGGCGGTGGCGCTGCGCCGCACGCGCGCCGAGCGCCCGCACTGGCCGTGGGAGCGCGACGACGAGGAGCCCTGACTCGCGCTCACTTGCCGCGTTCCGCGCCGCGCACCCGCAGATCGCGGCAATTGGGCGAGAGCGCGGGGGCTGAAGGTGGCGCGAGTGGGCGGGTCGGAGGCATGGATGCGGCGCGAAGCGCCACCTTCGCACGCGGGGATGCCGGCGGGGAGGTTGTGGCTGCGCGGTAATCGCGCGCGGCGGCAGTACGGTGGACTCCGTGGAGCGTTCGCTCGAGACGCAGGTCAGCCAGGCCGTGGACGCGTGGCTGAGGTGGCTGCCGCGCTGGGAGCCCGCCACGCACCGCGGGCGGGTCGCCCCGTGCCGGAGGTGCCTCGGCTCGCCCGTGCTGTCGGCGGCGGGGCTCGGCGCCGACGTGCCCCACGGCGTGCAGCACGGGCTGTCCACGCGCGTCAAGACGATCGTTGATCACGCCGTCGCCGAGTACACGTCGCGCAACCTGCCGATGCTGCAGGCCGAGCTCGACCAGCAGGCGGCCCGCAATCGCGCCCGCAGCTATCGGCCGGCCGAGGGTCTGGAGCCCGAGTTCGAGGGCCTGCCGCTGGACCCCGACCCCGTTCCGGGGCAGCCGTTCCTGTTCACGCTGTCGGGTATGGCCGACGACGCCGACGCCGGCGTTCCCGCGCTGCCCCCGCTCAGCGAAGAGGCGAAGGCGGCGCTGCGGCAGGAGGTCGGCCTCGCCGACGACTACGCCAACATGGTCGGCCGCGAGGTGTGCGCGATCCTGCTGCACCATCGCCTCCGCATCCAGGGGGCGCTCGCCGAGTACGTGGAGCCGCAGGTCGAGGCGCTGCTGCGCGAGCTGTCGGAGGCGCTGGACTCGCCGTTCGATCCCACCGAGCCGCCCCCCTCGGGCACAGTGTTCTGACGCGTCGCGCCGCGCCGCCGCGCCGCGCGACGAGAATTCTCTGTGGCGCAGGCTCGCTGCGGCCGTATCGTTGAAGTCGTTCACCCGGTCTTTGTCCCCCCAGTCCGGCCGAGGTCGCGTCGCTCTGTGACGCAGTGAGAGGAGGATGCGTCGCCGCCCGCGCGACGCGCAGTCCCATGAATGACTCCGGTCTCCTGCTTGCCCTGCTGCCGGGCCTGGCGACGATCGCCATCTACGTGTGGGTCGGGCTGAGTCTTTCCGCCGTGTTCGCGAAGGCCGGCGAGCAGGGCTGGAAAGCGTGGGTGCCGTTCTACAACACCGCCGTGCTGCTCCAGCTCGGCGGGATGTCGGGATGGCTCGTGCTGCTCGTGCTGGTCCCGGTGCTCGGGGCGATCGCGCTGACCGTGGTGCTCGTGGTGGCGTACCGGCGGATCAACAGCGCCTTCGGGCTCGGCGTCGGGATGACGGTGCTCGCGGCGCTGCTGTTCCCGGTGTGGTCCAGCGTCGTGGGCTGGGGGAGTGCTCGATGGCTCGGCGCCGCCGCGGCGCCATCCCTTGACACGCGGATGCCGCCGCCCCCGAGCGAGCGCCCGCCCGGCGTCATTCCGCCCCGCCCGCCGGCGCCGCCGGCGGCCGCGGTCATCGACGCGGCCGACGGGCCGTTCGACGACGGCGGTGTGCTGCTCGGCCGCTCGCCCGCCCCCTTCACGCAGACCTCGCCGACGCCGCCGGTGCAGAGCGCGCCGCCCCTGCCGCCGGACCCGTGGGCGCCTCAGGACGGCCCGCCCGTGGCATCCCGCCCCACTCGTTTCTCGCCTTCGTTCGATCCCGAAGCGCACTTCGACACGTCGGCGGACGTGTCTGCCGTGGCCGACGCGCCGGTCGCCGCAGCGCCGCGCTCCGCGCGGGATTCCGTGTCCGCTCAGCAGGCCGCGTCGCTGCCGGACGAGCTCGATGAGACCGTCCGCGCCGCGCGCCGCCGGCCGGCGTGGTCGCTCGTGCCGCCCAGCGGAGCGCCCATCCTCATCACGAGCAACGTCGTCATCGTCGGGCGCCGCCCGGGCATCGACCACGACCGCCCGCACGCGCAACTGGTGTCGATCGCCGACGAGACCCGCACGATGTCGAAGACGCACGCGCGCCTCGAGCGCGATGGCGACGCGTGGACCATCGTCGACCTCGACTCGACGAACGGCGTCGTGCTCGTGGGCGAAGACGGAGTCGAGACGGATGTCACTCCCCGCGTGCCGGCGCCGCTGACCGGGAGGTTCCTGCTCGGCGACGCGGAACTGGGCATCACGGGGCCCGAACCGGAGAATTGGCGGACGCGACCAGAAGCGCGCTAGACTAGACCGGGTGTGCGCTCACGCGCGCCCTGGGTCGTTCGCGCGACGCGGGCGCGAGCGCCGCATCTCAGGGACCGGCCTGCGAACAGGCCACCCCCACGGCATATCCACCAACCAACGCACGTCGATTCGATGTGCCCGGCGGATCGACGTGAACCCGGGCCCGCTGGGGCCAGGGAGAGAACACGAAGCTGTCACCGTGCAGCACAACCAAGGAGAACATTCGTGCCAACGATTCAGCAGCTGGTGCGCAAGGGCCGGTCGCCGAAGGTCGCCAAGACCAAGGCTCCCGCGCTCAAGGCGAACCCGCAGCAGGCGGGTGTCTGCACCCGCGTCTACACGACCACGCCGAAGAAGCCGAACTCGGCGATGCGCAAGGTCGCCCGTGTCAAGCTCCGCAACGGCACCGAGGTCACCGCGTACATCCCCGGCGAGGGCCACAACCTGCAGGAGCACTCGCTTGTGCTCGTCCGCGGCGGCCGCGTGAAAGACCTCCCCGGCGTCCGCTACAAGATCGTCCGCGGCGCGCTGGACACCCAGGCCGTCAAGAACCGCAAGCAGGCGCGTAGCCGCTACGGCGCGAAGAAGGGTTAAGGAACATGCCTCGCAAGGGACCCGCCCCGAAGCGCCCCGTCGTCAACGACCCGGTGTACGGCGCTCCGATCGTCAGCCAGCTCGTCAACAAGATCCTCGTCGACGGCAAGAAGTCGCTCGCCGAGTCGATCGTGTACGGCGCCCTGCAGGGCGTCGAGGCCAAGAACGGCCAGGACGCCGTCGCCACGCTGAAGAAGGCGCTCGACAACGTCCGACCCACCCTCGAGGTCAAGTCCCGCCGCGTCGGCGGGTCGACCTACCAGGTGCCGGTCGAGGTCAAGCCGCACCGTGCCAACACGCTGGCCCTGCGCTGGCTCGTCAGCTACGCGAAGGGCCGTCGTGAGAAGACGATGACCGAGCGCCTGCAGAACGAGATCCTGGACGCCTCGAACGGCCTGGGCGCCGCGGTCAAGCGCCGCGAAGACACCCACAAGATGGCCGAGTCGAACCGCGCCTTCGCGCACTACCGCTGGTAACAGCTTTCGCGATGCGGGGGCCGTGAGCCCGTCGAAGGGCCGGCCCCGCATCCACCCCTGACCTCGATGGGATGCCTCGCGGCATCCGATCGGAATCCCGAGAGGAAAACACCCCGTGGCACAAGAAGTGCTCACCGACCTCAAGAAGGTCCGCAACATCGGCATCATGGCGCACATCGATGCCGGAAAGACGACGACGACCGAGCGCATCCTCTTCTACACGGGCGTCAACCACAAGATCGGGGAGACGCACGACGGCGCCGCGACCACCGACTGGATGGAGCAGGAGCAGGAGCGCGGCATCACGATCACGTCGGCTGCGGTGACGTGCTTTTGGGACAACCACCAGGTCAACATCATCGACACCCCCGGCCACGTCGACTTCACCGTCGAGGTGGAGCGGTCGCTGCGCGTCCTCGACGGCGCGGTCGCGGTGTTCGACGGCAAGGAGGGCGTCGAGCCCCAGTCCGAGACGGTGTGGCGCCAGGCCGACAAGTACGACGTGCCGCGCATCTGCTTCGTCAACAAGATGGACAAGCTCGGCGCCGACTTCTACTTCACGGTCGACACGATCGTGAGCCGCCTGAAGGCCAAACCGCTCGTGCTGCAGCTGCCGATCGGCTCGGAGAGCGAGTTCGTCGGCGTCGTCGACCTGGTCGAGATGCGCGCGCTCGTGTGGCCCGGCGACGCCAAGGGCGATGTGACGATGGGCGCCAAGTACGAGGTGCAGGAGATCCCCGCCGATCTCGCCGACAAGGCCGCCGAGTACCGCGAGCAGCTGCTCGAGGCGGTCGCCGAGTCAGACGAGACGCTGCTGGAGAAGTACTTCGGCGGCGAGGAGCTCACGGTCGCCGAGATCAAGGGCGCGATCCGCAAGCTCACCGTGACCGGCGAGCTGTACCCCGTGCTGTGCGGCTCGGCGTTCAAGAACCGCGGCGTGCAGCCGATGCTCGACGCGGTTGTGGACTACCTCCCGTCGCCGCTGGACGTGCCCGCCATCGAGGCGCACGACCCGAAGGACGAAGAGCGGATCATCGAGCGGCACGCCGACGCGGCCGAGCCGTTCACGGCGCTCGCGTTCAAGGTCGTGTCGCACCCGTTCTTCGGCCGGCTCACCTACATCCGGGTGTACTCGGGCAAGCTCGACTCCGGCTCGCAGGTCGTCAACGCGACCAAGGGCAAGAAGGAGCGCATCGGGAAGATCTTCCAGATGCACGCCAACAAGGAGAACCCGGTCGACTCGGTCACCGCGGGGCACATCTACGCCGTCATCGGCCTCAAGGACACGACGACCGGCGACACCCTGTCGGACGCCGCCAACCAGGTGGTCCTCGAGTCGATGACCTTCCCCGAGCCGGTCATCGAGGTCGCGATCGAGCCGAAGACGAAGGCCGACCAGGAGAAGCTGGGCCTGGCGATCCAGAAGCTGGCAGAAGAGGACCCGACGTTCCGCGTGGAGCAGAACGCCGAGACCGGCCAGACCGTGATCAAGGGCATGGGCGAGCTGCACCTCGACATCCTCGTGGACCGCATGAAGCGCGAGTTCAAGGTCGAGGCGAACGTCGGCAAGCCGCAGGTGGCGTACCGCGAGACGATCCGCAAGGCCGTCGAGCGCCACGACTACACGCACAAGAAGCAGACGGGTGGCTCCGGCCAGTTCGCGAAGATCCAGTTCGCGATCGAGCCGCTGGAGGTCACGGCCGACAAGACGTACGAGTTCGAGAACAAGGTCACCGGTGGCCGCGTTCCGCGCGAGTACATCCCGTCGGTGGACGCGGGATTCCAGGACGCCATGAACGTCGGCATCCTCGCCGGCTACCCGATGGTGGGCGTGAAGGCGACGCTGATGGACGGCCAGGCGCACGACGTCGACTCGTCCGAGATGGCGTTCAAGATCGCCGGATCCATGGGCTTCAAGGAGGCCGCCCGCAAGGCGAATCCCGTGCTGCTCGAGCCGGTGATGGCCGTCGAGGTGCGCACGCCCGAGGAGTACATGGGCGACGTCATCGGCGACCTGAACTCGCGTCGCGGGCAGATCCAGTCGATGGAGGATGCCGCCGGCGTCAAGGTGGTGCGCGCGCTCGTGCCGCTCTCCGAGATGTTCGGCTACATTGGCGACCTGCGCTCGAAGACCTCGGGCCGGGCCGTGTACTCGATGGAGTTCGACTCGTACGCCGAGGTTCCTCGGAACGTGGCGGACGAGATCATCCAGAAGAACAAGGGCGAGTAAGCACCCACCGGTCGCCTCGCGAGCCGAAGCGAGACGAAACGCGAGCCCTCAGCATCCGTCCAAACTCAACAACCCCCTCTCTAGTAACCTGAGACCAACCCCGTAGAAAAGCCGGTCGTCCAAAGCGCCCGGAACTACTACACGACCGTCCTGAGGAGGACCCAGTGGCTAAGGCCAAGTTCGAGCGGACCAAGCCGCACGTGAACATCGGAACGATCGGTCACGTCGACCACGGCAAGACCACGCTCACCGCTGCGATTTCCAAGGTGCTTGCCGACAAGCACCCGTCGAACGTGAACGTCCCGCGTGACTTCGCGTCGATCGACTCTGCTCCGGAGGAGCGCCAGCGCGGCATCACGATCAACATCTCGCACGTCGAGTACGAGACGCCGAAGCGCCACTACGCGCACGTCGACGCCCCGGGTCACGCCGACTACATCAAGAACATGATCACCGG
>NZ_JASGEC010000099.1:0-6386 GCF_047606685.1 Microbacterium sp. | reverse complement strand
GCCGGCGCCGTGCTGGCCGAGCAGGCGCGCCGCGCCGCGCGCACGAGCGTCGCGGTGGTCGCCGTGGGCGAGACGGCGCCGGACGGCCGGTTGCGCTTCGCCGTCGAAGACCTGTTCGGCGCGGGGGCGATCGTCGACGCCCTCACGGCGCGCGGCATCGACCACACCGCGCCGGAGGCGGCGGCGGCCGCCGAGGCGTTCCGCGGCCTGCGCGGCGCGCTGCGGCACCTGCTCACGGCGAGCGGCTCGGGCCAAGAGCTGCTCGATCGCGGCGGCCGCGACGAGGTGCTGCACGCGGCCGAGCTCGACGCGACCGACGCGGTCCCCGCCCTCTTCGCCCCCCGCTGAACCCGTCCCATCCCGCCCCGCCCCTCCGCTGAGACTCCACGTGGCCGCCGAGACCGCGGTTGCCCCCACGGTCTCGGCGCTCAGCTGGAGTCTCACCGTCAGGCGGGGGCAGGCCGCGCGGGGGTCAGCGCGGGGTGGCGGCCGCCATCCGGGCCGCCCGCGTGATCTGGCGGCGCGTCCACCGGAACGCGAACCGCTCGTCAAAGCGCGGCGCGCACTTCGAGCACGACGTGGGCCTGGTCGGCCGCCGGTGCCGATAGGCGACATGCCCGTTGGGGCACACCCCGACCCATGGCGCGAGCTCGGTCGCCGTCTCGCCGTTGTGCGTGGTGCCGCCGACGTAGCCGAGGTCGCGCGCGATCGCCGCCCACTGCGGGCCGTGCCCCGCGCGCGCCCCGGCGAGCGCGTGCGCCACCTCGTGCAGCAGCGTCTGGTGGTTGGTGTCGTCGTCGTACCGGGCGGCGAGGTAGCGCGAGACGCTGATGCGCTTGCGCGCGTAGTCGCACAGCCCGGCGCGCCGCTTGGCGTTGTCGAAGCCGAACGACCACGACTCGTCGAGGTGCAGGCGGATCAGAGCGTCGGCCCAGGCGCGCACGCGGTGCAGATCAGACATGCCGTGAGCGTAGAACGGGCGTCCGACACTCAGGCGATCGCGACGGCGGCGCGGTGGCGGTCCACCGTGTCGATGGCGAGGATCGTCGACTCCAGCTGATCGTCGGGCACGCCGAGCTCCTGCCGCATGAACAGCGCCTGCTTGAAGTCCGAGCGCGCCTCGTCATAGTCGCCCGCGTCGAAGTGCACGCGGCCGCGGTGCTGGAGAGCGAACGCGGCGATCGATCCCCAGCCCTGCCCCTCGGCCTCCGCGGCGCACGTCGTGAGCTCGTGCAGCGCCGCCTCGAACGCGCCGAGCCGCTGGTTCACGCTCGCGTGCAGGATGCGCGCCCGCAGCAGGTCTTTGCGGGTGCCGCCCATGCGGGCCACGCGCACCGACTCTTCCGAGATCACCAGGGCGTCCTCGGGCCGGCCGAGCACCTTCAGCAGCCACACGCGCTCGAGCAGCGCCGGCAGGCTGCGCTGCTCGCCGATCTCGTCGAGGCGCTCGCGGCACGCGCGCACGTCGACCACTTCGCGCAGGGTCTTGGCGTCCCATCCCTTGATGTAGCTCACGCTCGACTCCTCTCGTGACGGCTCGACCTTCAGTCTGCCTGCCGCGCCCGCGCCGCCGGTCGTGGCACGCCGAGCCGTGGCATCCTTCCCGCCCCGAGCGCCCGTGTCAGCGCTCGAAGACGGACGCCGCGGGTCGAGGCGACGCCGTGGCGTCGGCGTCGGTGGCCGTCCGCGCGCCGCGCGTGAACTCGTCGAGTTCTGCGCCGTGGGCGACTTTGGCCGGGTGCGGGCCGGCGGCCATGAGCCGCGGCAGCCACGGTGTTGGCAGCGGTGCGGGCGACGCGGCGACCACGAGGTTGCCGAACCGCCGGCCCTTCAGGGTCTGCACCTCGGCGAGCACGACGACATGCTCCAGCACCGCCCGCACTGTGGCGACCTGGCGCCGCGCGAACGCGAGCCCCGCGCCGTCGGCGACGTTGACGAGCAGCACGCCGTCGGGCGCGAGCAGCCGCGCCGCCGCCGTATAGAACTCGACGCTCGTGAGGTGCGCGGGGGTCTGCGACCCGGCGTACACGTCCGACACGAGCAGGTCCACGGCGCCGGCCAGTCCGGCGGGGAGTCGGCCGAGCGTCTCGCGGGCGTCGCCGACGCGCGTGCGGATGGCGGCGCCGCGGGGCAGCGGCAGATGCTCTTTCACGAGGTGGACGAGGGACGCCTCCAGCTCGACGACCTGCTGGCGCGAGCCCGGCCGCGTGGCCTCGACGTAGCGCGGGATCGTCATGGCGCCGGCGCCGAGGTGGACGGCGGTGAGCGCCTGCCCCGGCATCCGCAGCAGGTCGATGACCGCGCCCATGCGGGCGACGTACTCGAAGTGCAAGTGGGTCGGGTCGTCGAGGTCGACGTGCGACTGGGGCGTGCCGTCGACGTCGAGCTCCCAGCCTGGCACGAAGCGCGAGCGCACGATGCGCGCGATCGAGCCGTCGGACAGCCGCGCTTGCGGCGACTCGTCGGGCTCGTAGCGGGCGCGTGCCATCCCTCCAGGCTACGCAGTGCTCGTTGTGCCGCGCTCTGGTGCGGCACAACTCCTCCTCGCCGCGCAACAGGGCGCGGCGGCCTCGCGAGATTGCGCGTGTCCGGGGAGCTGCGGGTCGCAGATAGGAGGAGTTGTGCGGACGCGCGCAGCGTTACCGTGGACCCATGGCGCGCATCGACCTCAACGCCGACCTGGGCGAGACCGTCGACGGGGTGCCCACCGCCGACGACGAGGCGATGTTCGCGGTGGTCTCCAGCGCGAGTGTCGCGTGCGGCGGGCACGCCGGCGACGCCCGGTCGATGCGCGAGGCGGTCGCGCGCGCAGCGCGGCACGGGGTCGCGGTCGGCGGCCACCCGTCCTTCCCCGACCGGGCGGGCTTCGGGCGCGCGCCGATCGCGATCGAGCCCGCCGCGCTGCGCGCCACGGTCGCCGAGCAGCTGGCCGCGCTGGCCGCCGTGGGCGCCGACATCCGCTACGTCAAGCCGCACGGCGCGCTGTACCACGCCGCCGGGGCGGACCCCGCGACCGCCGCGGCGGTGGTCGCCGCGATCGCCGGGCTCTCCGACCGGGTCGGCCGGGCGGTGCCGGTGCTCGCGCTCGGCGACGCGCTCGCCGCAGCTGCCGCCGCGGCGGGCTTGCCGTTCGTGCGCGAGGCGTTCCTCGACCGCGGCTACCGCGCCGACGGCAGCCTCGTGCCGCGGGGCGAGGCCGGCGCGCTGCTGTCCGACCCCGCGACCGTGGCGGCGCGCGCGGTGCGGCTCGCCCGCGACGGCGTGGTCGAGGCGGTGGACGGCTCGCTCGTGCGCGCGGATGCCGCATCCCTCTGCGTGCACGGCGACTCGCCGTCGGCCGTCGCGATGGCGCAGGCTGTGCGCGCGGCGCTCGACGACGCCGGCGTCGAGGTGCGCGCGCCGTGGTGAGTGCACCCGCCTCCCGCCGCGTCCTGCCGATGGGAGACCGGGCCGTCCTGGTCGAAGTCGACACGCTCGGCGAGGTGCTCGCGCTGCACGGCGCGCTGGCGGCATCCGCCCCTCCCGGCGTCGTCGAGATCGTGCCGGCCGCGCGCACGATCCTCGTGGCGCTCGATGTGCGCGTGCTGTCCGTGTCGGCCGCGCGCGCGTGGATCGAGCGGGCCGAGCCCGGGGGAGGGCGGGATGGCGCGGCCGCGCCGCTCGTCGAGCTCGACATCGTGTACGACGGCCCCGACCTCGCCGACACGGCGGCGCTTCTCGGCATCACCGCGCACGAGCTCGCGCGGCGGCACGCCGCCGCCGAGTGGCGGGTGGCGTTCACGGGCTTCGCGCCGGGGTTCGGGTACCTCGTGAGCGACGACTGGACCCACGACATCCCGCGCCTCGCGTCGCCGCGCACGCGCGTGCCCGCGGGCGCGGTGGGGCTCGCGGCGGGCTTTTCCGGCGCGTATCCGCGCGAGACGCCGGGCGGATGGCGCCTCATCGGCACGACCGCGGCGCCGCTGTTCGATCCCGCAGCGTCGCCGCCCGCCTTGCTCGCCCCCGGCGCCCGCGTGCGCTTCCGCCCGACCGCCGAGCCGTCGCCCGAGCCGTCGCCGGAGCCGTCGCCGTCGCCGTCCCGCGACGGTCGCCGAGACACGCGCTCTGCGCCGAAACCCACCTCGCGCGCCGAGACCCACACCGGGGAGCTGGGTCTCGGCGGCGGGGGTGGGTCTCGCGACACCTCGCGGGGTCTCGGCGGCGGGGGTGGGTCTCGCGACACCTCGCGGGGTCTCGGCGGCGGGGGTCTCGGCGGCGGGAGTGAGGCGCCCGGGGTGCGCGTCGTCGAACCGGGGCTGCTGGCCACCGTGCAAGACCTCGGCCGGCCCGGCCAGGCCGCGCAGGGCATCGCCCGCTCCGGAGCGTTGGATCGGGCGGCGCTGCGCACCGCGAACCGGCTCCTCGGAAACCCCGAGGGCGCCGCGGGCGTCGAAGTCACGATGGGCGGCTTAAGCGCGGTCGCCGAGCGCGACACGTGGTTCGCCGTTGCGGGGGCGTGGGGGCCCGTGCTGCTCGACGGGCGCCCGGTCGACCCGTACGAGCCGCACGCGTGGCCGGCCGGCGCCGAGCTGCGCCTGGACGGGTTCGCGCACGGCGCGCGGGCCTACCTCGCCGTGCGCGGCGGCGTCCACACACCGCTCGTGGCGGGCTCGCGCTCGTCCGACCTCATGGCCGGCCTCGGCGCGCCGCCGTTGCGCGCGGGCGACCTCCTCGCGATCGGGGCGCCCGCGGCATCCATTCCCGTGCTCGACATCGCGCCGTGGGGCGTGCCGCTCGACGACGAGTTCGTCGTCGAGCTCGCGCCCGGCCCTCGCGCGGACTGGTTCTCGGCGCCCGCCCGCGCCCTGCTGTTCGAGAGCGTGTGGACCGCCACGAGCGACGCGAGCCGCGCCGGGATGCGCCTCGACGGCCCCGAGCTCGACCGCGTCCGTGCCGGCGAGCTGCCGAGCGAGGGCATGGTCCCCGGCGCATTGCAGGTGCCGCCGGCCGGCCGGCCGGTCGTGCTGCTCGCCGACGGACCGGTGACCGGCGGCTATCCGGTGGTCGCGGTGGTGACGGATGCCTCGCTCGACGCGCTCGCGCAGGCCCGGCCGGGCACCCGCATCCGGTTCCGGCACGCGCGCCCGCCGCTGCGATAGCCTGGGGCGATGTCTCGCCTCACCATGCCCGCGGCGCTCGTGCTCGGCGTCTCGCTCGCACTCGCCGGCTGCGCCACCACGGGCCCACAGGCCACCACATCGGCGTCCCCGGCCGCCGAGACCACCGTCGCGCCCGCGGTCGGCGAGACCATCTCGGGCACCGGCTACAGCTACACGGTGCCCGAAGGCTGGGGAGTGCCCGACCCGATCGAAGGCTACGACCCCGACAGCTTCGCCGCCGACCTCGACGACACCGACGGGTTCTCCGACAACGTCAACGTCATCGTGTCGCCGGCGGGCGTGGTCACACCCGACGAGGTCGAGTCGGCCGGCTTCGACGAGCTGGAGTCCGTCGGGGCCACCGACGTCACGGTGGGCGAGCGCGTCACGGTCGCCGGCAGCGAGTCGGCGCACCTTTCGGCGAGCATGTCTGCCAACGGCCAGGAGTACGTGATCGAGCAGTACTACACGACCGACGACCAGCAGACCTACGTCGTCACGTTCTCGTTCAGCTCGTCGGTGCCGCAGGCCGACCGCGAGGCGCTCGCCGCGTCGGTGCTCGCCACCTGGACGTGGGAGTGAGCGGCGCGCGTTTATACCGCAGCATCCCGCAGTCGTCAAGAACCCGACTGGACACGGCGCGTCCGCACCCGTATAGTAGGTAGTTGCGCTCTGCGATTCCCCCTGCCCTCATATGGTGGTCGGCTGTGCCTGCGCTCCCTCGGCAGCGAGGTGTGACGCACAGGCTCGGGGGAACGAACGAGCACTCCACCCCTACGACGAGGAACACGAGCCCTGCCTGGGCCCACGGAGGTAATCCCCTTGGCTGCTGCGCGCAACGCATCCAACCCCACCACCACACCCAAGAACGGCCGCGGAGCATCCCGCCTCTCGTTCGCCAAGATCTCCGACACGCTGACGGTCCCCGACCTGCTCGCGTTGCAGACCGAGTCCTTCGACTGGCTCGTCGGCAACGACGCGTGGAAGCAGCGCGTCGCCGCCGCCACGAAGGCCGGCCGCAACGACGTGCCGCAGATCAGCGGCCTGGAGGAGATCTTCGAGGAGATCTCCCCGATCGAAGACCTCAGCGAGACGATGCAGCTGAGCTTCACGAACCCGTATCTGGAGCCGGAGAAGTACTCGATCGACGAGTGCAAGGAGCGCGGCAAGACCTACGCCGCGCCGCTGTACGTCGAGGCCGAGTTCATGAACCACCAGACCGGCGAGATCAAGACGCAGACGGTCTTC
>NZ_JASGEC010000098.1:0-25662 GCF_047606685.1 Microbacterium sp. | reverse complement strand
GCGTCGTCCCGTGGCCGGCGCGCACGGCCGGATCGCCGCGCGTCCGGCCGGGGCAGCACGCGCACGCGGCCGTCCGCGGGCTGCACCAGGTCGATGCGCCCCGGCTCTGCCCGCGACAGCCCCCGTGCCGCTCGCTGCACGCCGTCTGTCGCCAGCGGAAGGCCGTCGACGGGCACGACGCGGTGGCTGCGCGCCGCGTACGGGCCGATCCGCCCGTTCGCGTCGACATGCAGGCTGACGCGCGTGCGCCACCCGGTGCCGTCGAGGGTCTCCTCGGCGAGCACGGCACCGCTCGGCGAGAGCGCGGGCGACGCCGGCGAGATGGATGGCTCCGGGCCCTCCAGTCCGCCCAGGCGCGCGAGCGCCTCGGCGAGCACCCGCAGCTTCAGGCTGCGCTGGTGCGACAGCTCGATGTGCCCGAAGTCGGCTCCGCCCGGGCGGCTCTCCGGCGGCACGTCGATGTCGGCCTGCGGCCATACGTGCTGGCGGCGGTGGGGCGAGGCATCCAGCACCTCCACCGCCTCTCCTCGCCAGAACCGGCGCCGGTCACCGGCCGTGGTCAACCGCACGCGAACGCGCTCGCCGGGGATGGCGTCGGGAACGAACACCACCCGCCCCTCGTGTCGGGCCACGAACACGCCGCCGTGCGCGACGTCCGCGATCTCGAGGTCGATGAGCTCCACTCCCCGACTCTCGCACACCCGCCACGAACGAGCGCGAGGCGCGAGACCGATAGCCTCGTGGCCATGCGCGTGTGCCTGGCCTCCACCTCACCTGCCCGCCTCATGCTGCTGCGGCAGGCGGGGATCGAGCCCGAGCCGTTCGCGCCGGACGTGGACGAGGAGGCCGTGGTCGCCGCGGTCGAGGCGGGCGAGCACCGCACGCTCTCGCCGCAAGAGCACGTGCTGCTGCTGGCCCGGAGGAAGGCGGCGGATGTCGCGTCCCGCCTCGCCGAGGACGACCCGGCGTTCGACGGCGTCGTGATCGGCGGCGACTCGATGTTCGAGTTGGACGGAAAGGTGCTGGGCAAGCCGCACACCGCCGAGGCCGCCACCGCGCGCTGGCACGAGATGCGCGGCCGCACCGGCGTGCTGCACTCCGGCCACAGCGTGTACCGCCTGCGGCCGGGGGAAGCGGCCGCCGAGGCGCACGCGGTGGCCGAGGCATCCGTCTCGTTCGCGTCCGACGTGACCGACGACGAGATCCGCGCCTACGTCGCCTCCGGCGAGCCCCTGCACGTCGCCGGCGCGTTCACCGTCGACAGCCTGGGCGGCCCGTTCATCGACCGCGTCGACGGCGACCCGTCGACGGTCGTGGGGATGTCGCTGTCGACGCTGCGCCGGCTGGTGCGGGAGCTGGGCGTGGAGTGGCCCGGCCTGTGGAACCGGTTGTCCTAGGAAGACCACGTTTCCGGAGGCTTCTTGTAGACACCGCTCAAAAGGCCTGCCCAGCGCGTGAGTAGGCTGGCATCCATGCCTCAGACCGCCCCGCCCCACATCGGCAAGGTCCTCATCGCGAATCGCGGCGAGATCGCCGTGCGCATCATCCGCGCGGCGCGCGACTCGGGGAAGGGCTCGGTCGCCGTCTACGCCGACCAAGACCGCGACGCGCTGCACACGCGGCTCGCCGACGAGGCGTACGCGCTCGACGGCTCGACCAGCGCCGACACCTACCTGTCGATCGAGAAGATCCTGTCGGTGGCGCGGCGCTCCGGCGCCGACGCGGTGCACCCCGGCTACGGCTTCCTCGCGGAGAACGCGGAGTTCGCGCGCGCCGTGACGGCGGCCGGGCTCATCTGGATCGGCCCCTCCCCCGAGGCCATCGAGGCGCTCGGCGACAAGGTCACCGCCCGGCACGTGGCAGAGAAGGTGGGCGCGCCGCTGGCGCCGGGCACCCCCGGCCCCGTGGCCGGCGCCGACGAGGTCGTCGCATTCGCGAGCGAGCACGGCCTGCCCATCGCGATCAAGGCGGCGTACGGCGGCGGCGGGCGCGGGCTCAAGGTCGCGCGCACGATGGAGGAGGTGCCCGAGCAGTTCGCGTCTGCGACGCGCGAGGCGATCAGCGCGTTCGGCCGCGGCGAGTGCTTCGTGGAGAAGTACCTCGACCGGCCGCGGCACGTCGAGACGCAGTGCCTCGCCGACGTCGAGGGCAACGTCGTGGTGGTGTCGACGCGCGACTGCTCGCTGCAGCGCCGCCACCAGAAGCTCGTCGAGGAGGCGCCGGCGCCGTTCCTGACCGACGAGCAGAACGCCGTGCTGTACGACGCGTCGAAGGCGATCCTGCGCGAGGTCGGCTACGTCGGCGCCGGCACGTGCGAGTTCCTCATCGGCGGCGACGGCACGATCTCGTTCCTCGAGGTCAACACGCGGCTGCAGGTGGAGCACCCCGTCTCCGAGGAAGTGACCGGGATCGACCTCGTGCGCGAGCAGTTCCGCCTCGCCGAGGGCGGCCTGCTCGACTACCCCGACCCCGAACCGGTGGGACACTCGATCGAGTTCCGCGTCAACGGCGAGGACCCCGGCCGCGGCTTCCTGCCCGCCCCCGGGCCGATCCACGTGTTCAAGACGTTCGGCGGCCCCGGCATCCGGCTCGACTCCGGCGTCACCGCCGGCGACGCCGTCAGCGGCGCGTTCGACTCGCTGCTCGCGAAGATCATCATCACCGGCCGCGACCGCGCCGAGGCGCTCGAGCGCTCGCGGCGCGCGCTCGACGAGTTCGAGGTGGCGGGCCTTCCGACCGTGCTGCCGTTCCACCGCAAGGTCGTCCGCGACCCGGCGTTCATCGCGGAGGACGGGCGGTTCGGCGTGCACACGCGATGGATCGAGACCGAGTTCGCAGGCGACATCCCCCCGTGGGACGGCGAGGCCGAGTCGCCCAAGCCCGACGAAGGCCGGCACACGGTCGTGGTCGAGGTGGCGGGAAAGCGCCTCGAGGTGAGCCTGCCCGACCGCATCGTGGCCGCGCCGACGAAAGTGGGCCGTCCCGCAGCGGTGCCGCCGTCGCGCCGCTCGCACGCCACCAACGCCGTCACCGGCGCGTCGGGGGATGCCGTGAAGGCGCCGATGCAGGCCACGATCGTCAAGGTCGCCGTCGAGGACGGGCAGCAGGTCGTCAAGGGCGACCTGGTCGTCGTGCTCGAGGCGATGAAGATGGAACAGCCCATCCAAGCGCACAAGGACGGCGTCGTCGGCGCGATCGACGCGACGCCCGGCGCGACGGTCTCGGCGGGGCATCGGCTGCTCACGATCTCCTGAGCACGGCGGGATCAGGCCTCGGCGACGCGCCCCACGTTGTGCATCGCGCGCGCCGCGTCGGCGACGCTGCTGGTCAGCGACGGGTAGACCGCGAACACGCGCGAGACCTGGTCGACGGTGAGGCGGCGGTCCACCGCGATCGCGATCGGGTAGATCAGCTCGGAGGCGCGCGGGGCGACGATCACCCCGCCGATCACGGTACCGCTCCCCCGGCGCGCGATGAGCTTGACGAACCCGTCGCGCACGCCCATCATCTTCGCCCTCGCGTTCACGGCCAGCGGCAGCTTGTGCACGATGCCGTCGGCGACGCCGTCGGTGACATCCTTCTCCTGCCATCCGACGGTCGCGATCTCGGGCGCGGTGAAGATGTTCGCCGTGATCCGCAGCCGGTCCAGCGGCATCACCTCGTCGCCGAGCGCGTGGAACACGGCCGTGCGGCCCTGCATCGAGGCAACGGATGCCAGCGGCACGAACGTCGTGCAGTCGCCGGCGGCGTAGATGTTCGGCACCGACGTGCGCGCGACGCGGTTGACGCGGATGTGGCCGGAGTCTGTCATCTGCACTCCGGCCTCCTCCAACCCGATGCCGCGGGTGTTCGGGATCGACCCGACCGCCAGCAGGCAGTGGCTGCCCTCGACCGTGCGGCCGTCTGCCAGTGTCACTGTCACGCCGTCGCCGGAGCGCTCGACCTTCTCAGCGCGCGACCGGGAGAGCACGGTCATGCCGCCGCGCGTGAACACGCCCTCCAGCACGGTGGCCGCGTCGGGGTCCTCCCCCGGCAGCACGCGCTCGCGGCTGGAGACGAGCGTCACCTTCGCTCCGAGGTTCATGTAGGCGCCCGCGAACTCGGCGCCGGTCACGCCGGAGCCGACCACGATGAGGTGCTCGGGCAACGCCCGCATGTCGTAGAGCTGCGTCCAGGTGAGGATCCGCTCGCCGTCGGGTCGAGCCGCGGGCAGCTCGCGGGGCGAGGCCCCGACCGACACCACGAGGGTGTCCGCCTCGATGCGGTCGAAGTCGGTGCCGCCCGGCCCTGTCGAGACCACCACCGCGTGGTCGCCCTCGAGGCGCCCGTGGCCGTCGATGATCCGCACGCCGGCGGCGACGAGGGCGGCCCGCATATCCTCGGACTGCTGGTGGGCGAGGGCCAGCAGGCGCTTGTTGACCGCCGCGAGGTTGATCGCCACCTGCGGGCGCAGCGGCCTGCCGTCGCCGCCACGCGCGAAGAACTGCACGCCGAGGTCGGTCGCCTCCGCGATCGCCACGGCGGCGTCGGCCGTCGCGATCAGCGACTTGGATGGCACGACGTCGCTGATGACGGCAGCGCCGCCGACGCCGGCCCGCTCGACGAGAGTGACCTCCGCCCCCAGCTGCGCGGCGGCCAGCGCCGCCTCGTAGCCGCCGGGCCCGCCGCCGATGATCGCGATGCTCTGCGTGAGCTCGAAGCTGAGGGACATGGCCCCATTCTTGCGCGTTCCGGCCGCGAGCGTGTCCCCGGGCCGCTCTGGCCCACGGCCGCGCGGGTTCCTAGAGTGGGAGGTATGCCAGACACAGTGCTCAACCCCCTCGACGACCCGTCCGCCGACCCTTTCGAGGTCGCCGCGCGCGCGGCCGAAGACATCGCGCGGCTCACCGGCGTGCCGCGCCACGACATCGCCGTCACCCTCGGAAGCGGCTGGGGGCGCGCAGCGGAGCTCATCGGCGAGACGGTCGCAACCCTGCCCGCCACCGAGGTCACCGGCTTCTCGAAACCCGCCCTCGAAGGGCACGTCGGAACCCTGCGCAGCGTGCGCACGCCGAAGGGCGCGCACGTGCTGGTCGTCGGCGCGCGCACCCACTTCTACGAGGGGCACGGAGCGCGCCGCGTCGTGCACAGCGTGCGCACCGCCGCCGCGACCGGCGCGTCCATCATGGTGCTCACCAACGGGGCGGGCGGGATCCGGCACACCTGGACCCCCGGCCAGCCCGTGCTGATCAGCGACCAGATCAACCTCACCGGCGCGTCGCCGCTGGAGGGCGCGACGTTCGTCGACCTCACCGACCTCTACGCGGTGCGACTGCGCGACATCGCGCGCGCCATCGACCCCTCCCTGCAAGAGGGCGTGTACTGCCAGTTCCGCGGGCCGCAGTACGAGACCCCCGCCGAGGTGCAGATGGCGAAGGCCATCGGCGGGCACATCGTCGGGATGTCGACCGCGCTCGAAGCCATCGCCGCCCGGCAGTCGGGCATGGAGGTGCTCGGCTTCTCGCTCATCACGAACCTGGCCGCCGGCATCCAGACCACCCCGCTCAGCCACGCGGAGGTGCTCGAGGCCGGTCGCGAGGCCGAGCCGCGCATCTCGTCGCTGCTGGCCGACGTGGTGAACGCGCTGTGACCGACGCGGACGCCGCGATCCTCGATCGCGCGCGCGCGTGGCTGGCGCAGGACCCGGATGCCGAGACCCGCGCCGAGCTTGACGCTCTGATCCAGGCGGCGGACAGCGGAGGCGGCGCGGCGTCCGCGGAGCTTGCCGACCGGTTCTCGACGCGGCTCGCGTTCGGCACCGCGGGCCTGCGCGGCGAGCTCGGCGCCGGCAGCAACCGGATGAACCGTGTGCTCGTCTCGCAAGCGGCGGCCGGGTTGGGCGCGTACCTGCTCGACGCCGCGGCGCGCCGCGGGGAGGCCGACCCGCCCACCGTCGTCATCGGCTACGACGGCCGGCGCAACTCCCGCGTGTTCGCGCGCGACTCCGCCGAGCTGCTCGCGGGCGCGGGTCTGCGCGCCATCCTGCTCCCCCGCCTGCTGCCGACGCCCGTGCTCGCGTTCGCGGTGCGCCGTTTGGGCGCCGCGGCGGGCGTCATGGTGACGGCGAGCCATAATCCGCCCAACGACAACGGCTACAAGGTGTACCTCGGCGGCGAGAACGGCGGCGCGCAGATCGTGTCGCCGGCCGACGCCGAGATCGCCGCGTGCATTCAGCGGGTGGCCGACGATGAGGATGTCACGCGCTTGCCGCGCTCGGTGGGCTACGAGAACGCGCCCGAGTCGATCGTCGACGACTACATCGCCGCCACCGCGGCCGTCGCGCCCGCGCCGGAGAGCGCGGCCGGCCTGAACTGGGTCTACACCGCGATGCACGGCGTCGGATGCGAGACGCTCTCGCGCGTCGTCGAGGCGGCAGGATACCCGGCCCCGACGATGGTGGCGTCGCAGGTCGAGCCGGACGGGGCGTTCCCGACCGTGTCGTTCCCGAACCCGGAGGAGCCGGGCGCGATGGACCTCGCGTTCGAGACCGCGCGCGGCGCGGGCGCGGAGCTCGTGATCGCGAACGACCCGGACGCCGACCGGCTCGCGGTGGCGGTGCCCGACCCCGACGCGGAGGGCGGATGGCGACGGCTCACCGGCAACCAGGTCGGGCTGCTGCTCGGCTGGCGCGCGGCACGCCTCGCCGCTGCGGCCCCTGAACTCGCGGCTGCGGCCCCTGAGCCTGTCGCTGCGGCCCCTGAGCCTGTCGAAGGGCCGCCCGCATCCCTCGCGTGCTCGCTCGTCTCGTCGCCCGGCCTGCAGGCGGTCGCCGAGCACTACGGCCTCGCGTTCCACGCGACCCTGACCGGCTTCAAGTGGATCTCGCGCGCCCCCGGCATCGTGTACGGCTTCGAGGAGGCGCTGGGCTACCTCGTCAACCCCGACACCGTGCGCGACAAAGACGGCCTCTCCGCGGCGGTGGCGATGCTCGGCCTGGCCGCAGAGGCGCGCGGCCGCGGCGCGACGGTGGGCGACCTGCTCGACGAGTTCGCGGCCACGTTCGGGCACTTCGCGAGCGACCAGATCTCGGTGCGCGTCGACGACCTCTCGATCATCGCGCGCATCATGGCGGCGCTGCGGGCGCAGCATCCCTCCCGCATCGGCGAGGTCGACGTCGCTCGCGTGGACGACCTGCTCGACGGCGTCGACGGGCTGCCTCCGGGCGACGTGCTGCGCCTGTGGCTGGCTGACGGATCGCGCCTGATCGTGCGGCCAAGCGGCACCGAGCCCAAGCTCAAGCTGTACCTCGACGTCAGGGGAGACTCCGAAGACGACGCGCGCGCGCGGATCACGGCGCTCGCCGCCGGCGCTCGCGCCCTGCTGGACGCCGTGCGCCCCTGAGGCGAGTGGACCTCGCGTGCCGGCCGCACCAGGATAGAAGCATGAAGGCGGTGCATTTCGGGGCGGGCAACATCGGACGCGGCTTCGTGGGGCTGCTCCTGCACCAGGGCGGCTACGAGCTCGTGTTCGCCGACGTGGCCGCGCACCTCGTCGACGCGATCAACGCCACCGACGAGTACACCGTGCGCGAGGTCGGCGAGGGCGGCGCCGACACGGTCGTCCCCGGCATCCGAGCCATCGACAGCGTCGCCGACCGCGACGAGCTCGTGGACGAGATCGCCGGCGCGAATGTCGTGACCACCGCCGTCGGGCCGACAGTGTTGAAATTCATCGCGCCGCCGATCGTCGCCGCGCTCGCGCTGCGCGACCCGTCGGCCCCGCCCCTGCAGGTCATGGCGTGCGAGAACGCGATCAACGCGACCGACCTGCTCAGGGACGAGATCAAGCAGCTCGCCGGCGACGCGTGGGACGCGCTGGCCGCCCGCGCGGTGTTCGCGAACACGGCCGTCGACCGCATCGTGCCCGGCCAACCCGCCGGCGAAGGGGTGGATGTCACGGTGGAGCCGTTCTACGAGTGGGCGATCGAGCGGCTGCCCTTCGGCGACGACCCGCCCCGCATCCCGGGCGCGCACTTCGTCGACGACCTCGCGCCGTACATCGAGCGCAAGCTGTTCACGGTCAACACCGGGCACGCCGCGACCGCCTATTTCGGCGCCCGCGCCGGTATCGAGCGGATCTCCGACGTCCTCGCCGACGACGCCATCGCCGCGCAGGTCGCCGCCGTGCTGGCCGAGACATCCGCCTTGCTCGAGGCGAAGTTCGGGCTGGACCGGTCCGACCTCGCCGCCTACCGCGCGACGATCCTGAACCGCTTCCGCAATCCGGCGCTTCCCGACACGGTGTGGCGAGTCGGGCGCCAGCCGCTGCGCAAGCTGTCGCGGCACGAGCGATTCGTCGGCCCCGCCGCCGAGGCCGCCGAGCGCGGCCTCTCGGTCGACGGGCTCGTCGCCGCGATGGCGGCACTCCTCGAGTTCGACGACGACAGCGACGCGCAGTCGGTCGAGCTGCAGCGGCTGCTGCGGGAGAAGGATGCCGCGCAGTTCACCGCCGACGTGACCGGCCTGGAGCCTGCGCACCCGCTGTTCCCGCGCGTGCAGGAGGTCGTCGCCGCGAGGCAGGCGGCTCTCGCCTGAATCGCGAGGGGCACCCTTTCGGTCGCTGAGCATGTGTCTGACCTGTCCGACAATCGGCGAGAATCTCCCTCGTGACCACTCTTTCCGCCCGAACGACTCCGCTGCCGACGCGACGAGTGCGAGCCCCTTCCTCACCGCGGACGCCGGGAACCCGTGGCGCGACGGATCCTCGACACCAACGCCGTGGTTCAGCTCGACCGCCAGAGGGGTCGGACCTGGAACATCTCCGACTCGGACGACATCGCCATCGTGGCGCTCACGACCTCATCATCGCCGCCCACGCACGACAGACCGGTCGCCGAGTGGTCTCCCTCGACGTCAAGGCGCGCTTCGGCGACCTGCCTGGCGTCTTCATCCTCGACGACAAGTGACGCTTGAGCGTATGGAACAGCGAGGCGCGGCTCAGCCGGCGAAGCCGTCGGAGATGATGTCGATGAGCTCTTCGCGCTCCTCGACGGGCAGGAACGCACCGGCAGCCGCGTTGAGCTGGAACTCCTCGAGGTCGTCGAGGTCGTAGCCGAACGCGTCGACCAGCAGCGACAGCTCCCGTGTGAGGGAGGTGCGGCTCATCGTGCGGTTGTCGACGTTGACCGTCACCGCGAACCCGAGCTGGTACAGCAGGTCGAAAGGGTGGTCTTCCATCGTCGTGCCCCACGCCGTGATCGCCTCGGTCTGCAGGTTGGACGACGGCGACAGCTCGAGCGGGACCTCCCGGTCCCGCACCCAGCGAGCGAGGTCGCCCAGCCGCACCTGCACCTCGTCTCCGCTGCGCTCGACGACCTCGAGGTCCTCGGCGATGCGCACGCCGTGCCCGAGCCGCAGCGCGCGCCCGTCCAGCAGCGCCGACCGGATCGAGGCGAGCCCGGCCGCCTCGCCGGCGTGCACGGTGGCGGGGAAGAAGTGCGCCGCGAGGTAGTCGAACGCCGCGCGATGCTGCGACGGGGGGAAGCCGTCCTCGGGCCCGGCGATGTCGAATCCGACCGCGCCGCGATCGCGGAAGGCGACGGCGAGCTTGGCGATCTCGAGCGATCGGTCGGTGTGGCGCATCGCGGTGACGAGTTGGCCGACCCGGATGCTTCGTCCCGAGCGCTCGACAGCGGACTCTCCTTCCTCGATGCCCGTCTGCACGGCCTCGACCGTCTCTTCCAGCGACAGGCCCCCGTGCACGTGCTGCTCGGGCGCCCAGCGCGCCTCGCCGTAGACGACGCCGTCGGCGGCGAGGTCCTCCACGAACTCGCGCGCGACACGGCGCAGCCCGTCGGCGGTCTGCATGACGGCGATCGTGAGGTCGAAGGTCTTCAGGTACTCGACGAGCGTGCCCGAGTCGCACTGCGACCGGAACCAGTCGGCGAGGGATGCCTCGTCGTGCGCCGGCAGCGCGACACCTGCCGCGTCGCCCAGCTCGAGCACGGTGGCGGGGCGCACGCCGCCGTCGAGGTGGTCGTGCAGCGACACTTTGGGAAGGCCGCGCAAGGACACCCCCTGCACTCGGGTGTCGCCGTGCTGGTCGGTGGCCATCGTTCTCCTGTTCTGCGGCCCTTCGACAAGCTCAGGGGCCGGATTGTGGCTCAGGGGCCGGATTGTGGCTCAGGGCCGGATTGTGTCACGCAGTGATGCGCTCCGCCACCAGTCCACCACGTTCCGGCGCGACCTGTCCGATCTCCCACGCGCCCTCCAGCGCGGCCAGCGCCCGGTCGAACCGCGAGGCGTCCTCTGCCAGCAGCGTGAACACCGGCTGGCCCGCCGCCACCGCGTCGCCCGGCTTCACGTGCAGGTCGACGCCCGAGGCGTGCACGACGGCGTCGTCAGCGCGCGCCCGGCCCGCGCCGAGCCGCCACGCGGCAACGCCGAACGGCAGCGCCTCCATCCGGGCGACCACGCCGGCACGGGGCGCGGTCACGGTGTGGGTCTCGCGCGGCGCGGGCAGCGCGGCATCCGGGTCTCCGTCCTGGGCGCGGATCATCGCGCGCCACGTGTCCATGGCGCGCCCGTCGGCAAGCGCCGCCTCGACGTCCGCGTCGGGCTGCCCGACCAGGCTGAGCATCTCGCGGGCCAGTGCCACGGTCAGCTCGACGATGTCGGCGGGGCCGCCGCCGGCGAGCACCTCCACCGACTCGCGCACCTCGTTCGCGTTGCCGATCGCCAGGCCGAGCGGCGCGTTCATGTCGGTGAGGAGGGCGGTCGTGGCCACGCCCGAGTCGCCGCCCAGCTCGACCATCGTGCGCGCGAGCTCGCGGGCGCGGTCGAGGTCTTTCATGAAGGCGCCCGAGCCGAACTTCACGTCCAGCACGAGCGCGCCCGTGCCCTCGGCGATCTTCTTCGACATGATGCTCGACGCGATGAGCGGGATCGCCTCGACCGTGCCAGTGACGTCGCGCAGCGCGTAGAGCTTCTTGTCCGCGGGCGCGAGTCCGCTGCCGGCGGCGCACACCACGGCGCCGACGTCGCGCAACTGCGCCGACATCTCGTCGCCCGTGAGCGCCGCACGCCACCCGGGGATCGACTCGAGCTTGTCGAGCGTTCCGCCGGTGTGGCCGAGGCCTCGCCCGGACAGCTGCGGCACCGCGACGCCGAACGAGGCGACCAGCGGTGCGAGCGGAAGCGTGATCTTGTCGCCGACGCCGCCGGTGGAGTGCTTGTCGACCGTCGGCTTGCCGAGCCCGGCGAAGCTCATCCGCTCGCCGGAGGCGATCATGGCGTCGGTCATCACCCGGATCTCGTCGCGCGACATCCCGTTCAACAGCACCGCCATCGCGAACGACGCCATCTGCGCGTCCGACACATAGCCGCGCGTGTACGCGTCCACCATCCAGCGCAGCTCGTCCTCGGGAATCGGATGCTTGTCGCGCTTGGCGTGGATGACGTCGACCGCGTCGAAGGGCTCGCTCATCGCTCCGAGTCCTCCGCTCCCTGAGCCAGTCGAAGGGCGCGCGGGCCGAACGCGTCCGGCAGCACGTCGTCGATCGTGCGGATGCCGGAGACCGTCTCCAGCAGCATGCCGGGAAGCGCGAACTCGTAGAGCAATTGACGGCACCGCCCGCACGGCATGATCGTCTCGCCGTTGGCGTTGACGCACACGAACGCGACGAGCCTGCCGCCGCCGCTCAGCTGCAGCTCGGAGACGAGCCCGCACTCGGCGCACAGCCCGACGCCGTACGACGCGTTCTCGACGTTGCAGCCCTGCACGATGCGCCCGTCGGAGACCAGGGCGGCGGCGCCCACGGGGTACCGCGAGTACGGCGCGTACGCGCGCCGCATCGCCTCGTTCGCTGCCGCGCGCAGCTCGTCCCAGTCGATGTCGGTCATCGTCAACCCTTGATGTACGGCAGGCCGTCGGCGGCCGGCGCCCTGGATCGGCCGACGACGCCGGCCACGACGAAGATCGTGACGACGTACGGCAGCATGAGCATGAACTCGCTCGGCACCGGCGACCCGATGACGCTCAAGGTGTTCTGCAGGTTCGAGGCGAACCCGAACAGCAGCGCGGCGAGGGTCGCCTTGACCGGGTGCCACTGGCCGAAGATGACCGCGGCGAGCGCGATGAAGCCGGCGCCGGCGGTCATCTCCTTGTTGAACGGGATGCCGTTGCCGATCGTGAAGACGGTTCCGCCCACGCCGGCGATCGCGCCGGCCAGAAGCACATTCCAAAAGCGCGTCGCGTTGACCTTGATGCCGACGGTGTCGGCGGCCTGCGGGTGCTCGCCGACGGCGCGCAGCCGCAGGCCCCAGCGGGTCTTGAACATGCCGAACCAGACCAGGAACACCGCGACGTACATGATGTAGACCAGGATCGTCTGGCGAAACAGCACGGGCCCGACGACGGGAATCTCACTGAGGATCGGGATCGGGATGCGGTCGAACCGCGGCGGGGAGTTCAGCGCCTCCCCGTTGGGCTGGAGCACCTGAGAGTAGAAGAAGCTCGTGAGCCCCATCACCAGGACGTTCAGCACGACGCCGACGATCACCTGGTCGACGAAGTACTTGATCGCGAAGGCGGCGAGGATGAATGCGACGACCACGCCCGCCACCAGCGCGCCGAGCATGCCCAGCAGCGGCTGCCCCGTCACCGTGGAGATCACCGCGGCGGTGAACGCGCCCGCGAGCAGTTGGCCCTCGATCGCGATGTTGACGACGCCCGCGCGTTCGCCGATGACCCCGCCGAGCGCTCCGTAGATCAGCGGAACCGCGAGCCCGAGCGAGCCGGCGAGCAGGCCGGGGATCGGCACGGCGCCGCCTTCTGCCGCCCAGGCGAGGAAGCCGACCACGAGCACGATCACGGAGACGATGACGATCCACAGCGGAGATTTGCCGACCTGCCGCACGAAATAGGCGGACGCCGCGGCCAGGAGCGCCACAAGGACGCAGCACGCCCACGCGGTCGGCATCACCGGCACCACGAGGTCGGGCAGCTGCACGAGGTCGGACTGCGTCGACAGCCGGAATGTGGTCGCGCCGCCCGAGCGCGGCGCCGCGAGCAGCAGGACGGCGAACAGCACCGTGAACACCGCGAGCGCGATCGGCGTCTTCCAGCTGCGGATGACGGTGGCCCCGGGGACCTGGGCGTCGGCGGAGACCAGCACGTCGCTCACTGGGCCACCTCCTCGGCCGCGGCTTGGGCGTCATCCGCGGCCACCTTGGCTTTGAGCTGCGTGAGCCGCTGCTTTTCGCGGCGGCGGCGGTCGCGCGCCTCGGACGGCAGAAAGAAGATCGTGCGCACGAGCGGCGGAGCAGCGATGAACAGCACGATCAGCGACTGCACGACGGTGACGATCTCGACCGGGATCTGCTCGGCGGCCTGCATCGAGAAGCCCCCGGCCTTGAATGCGCCGAACAGGATGCCGGCGGCGAACGTGCCCCACGGGGTGGAGCGCCCCAGCAGCGCGACCGTGATCGCGTCGAAGCCGATCCCGGCGTCGATGTCGGCCGCGAACCCGGTGGTGATGGTGCCGAGCACCTGGTTCACGCCGGCAAGGCCGACCAGTGCTCCGGCGATGAGCATTCCCCACACGTACATGCTCTTGACGTTGATGCCGGCGACCCGCGCGGCGCGGGGGTTCTCGCCGACAGCCCGGAACTGGAAGCCGAGGCTCGACCGCGACAGGATCCACCAGACGACCACCGTCGCGAGGACGACCAGGACGAAGCCGAAGTGCAGGTTGTACTGCGGGCCGAGCAGCCCGGGGAACACCGCGGTCTGCTTCATCGCCGACGTCTTCGGGTTGCTCGACCCCGGCGCCTGCAGCAGGCCGGGCGTTCGCAGCATCCACGAGATCAGATAGAACGCGATGTAGTTCAGCATGATCGTCACGATGACCTCGTGGGCCCCGGTGCGGGCTTTGAGGAATCCGGCGACACCGCCCCACAGCGCCCCCGCCAGCATGCCGACCACGAGCGCAGCGAGCATGTGGACCGGGAACGGCAGGTCGATGGCGAAGGCGACCCATCCGGCTCCCGCCGAGGCCATCAGCATCTGCCCGCGGCCGCCGATGTTGAACATGCCGATGCGGAACGCGAGCGCGACGCCCAGCCCCGCCGCGATCAGCGGCGTGGCGAATGTCAGGGTCTCGGTGAGCGGGACGATGCCACGGGCGAACGTCGGCGCGCCGAAGTTGTAGACCGATCCTCGGAACAGCGCAATGTAGGCGCCGGAGACCGCGTTCCAGACCGCGGCGAGCATGTCGCCGGGGCGCGCGAAGAAGTACGTCGAGGTGCGCTGCACGTCTTCGTCCGTGAAGGCGACCATGATGCCGCCGGCGATCAGCGCCAACAGCACGGCGAGCACCGAGATGAGGGCGTTGCCCTGCGTGATCTTGACAAAGGTCGAGTGCCACGTCGACGGCGGCTCCGCCTCCGTCGCGTCCAGCTTCGTCGTGGTCACGCCGCCGCCCCTTCCCCGGCCGGGCTCTCGCCCGCCATCATGAGACCGAGCACGTCGCGCGGCG
This sequence comes from Microbacterium sp., assembly GCF_047606685.1. Lineage (GTDB taxonomy): Bacteria > Actinomycetota > Actinomycetes > Actinomycetales > Microbacteriaceae > Microbacterium. The sequence goes on along the minus strand of NZ_JASGEC010000098.1, from coordinate 11,147 downwards.
TGTCGCCCGGAACGATGCCGATGATGCGCCCCCGGTACATCACCGCAATGCGGTCGGCGAGCGCCGACACCTCGTCGAGCTCGGTGGAGACCACGATGACCGGCACGCCCTCGTCGCGCGTGGCGACGATCCGCTTGTGGATGAACTCGATCGAGCCGACGTCGACCCCGCGGGTGGGCTGGGCCGCGACGAACAGCGACAGGCTGCGGCTGAGCTCGCGGGCGAGCACGACCTTCTGCTGGTTTCCCCCGGAGAGCTTGCCGACCGGCGTGTCGAATCCGGGAGCGCGCACGTCGAACTCCTGGAACTTCTCCTTCGCGAACTCCTCGAGCAGACCTCGCTGCACGGTGCCCGCCTTGACGAACGGCGCGCCGTTCGCCCGGTCGAGCATGAGGTTCTCGGCGATCGTGAACGCGCCGACGAGCCCGTCCTCGTTGCGGTCCTCGGGGACGAAACCGACGCCCGCGTCCAGGATGCGGCGGACACTCGAGCCGACCAGCTGCTGACCGTTGAGCGTGATCGAGCCGCGCACTTGGGGCTGCAGGCCGAGCAGCGCCTCTGTGAGCTCGGTCTGCCCGTTGCCCTGCACCCCCGCGATCGCGAGCACCTCGCCCCCGCGCACTTCGAAGCCGATGTCGTCGACGACGACGTTGCCGACCGGGTCGATCACCGTCAGGCCTTCCACGGCGAAGACGCTGTCGCGCAACACGGGCGGCTCCTTGTGCACCGTGAGCTCCACGGCGCGGCCGACCATCATGGAGGCGAGCTCGGCGTTGGTCGCCGTCGGCGAGGCCTCTCCGACGACCTTGCCGAGGCGGATCACCGTGATGCGGTCGGCGACCTCGCGCACCTCGCGCAGCTTGTGGGTGATGAACACGATCGACGCGCCGCTCTGTCTGAGCTGGCGCATGATGCCCATGAGCTCGTCGGTCTCCTGCGGGGTGAGGACCGCGGTCGGCTCGTCGAACACGAGCACTTTCGCGTCGCGTGAGAGCGCCTTGATGATCTCGACGCGCTGCTGGACGCCGACCGGGAGGTCTTCCACGATGGCGTCGGGGTCGACGTCGAAGCCGAACCGCGCGGAGATCTCCCGCACCCGCTCGCGCGCCGCGGCGAGATCGAGCATCCCGCCGGCCTTCGTGTTCTCGTGGCCGAGCATGACGTTCTCGGCGACGGTGAACACGGGGATGAGCATGAAGTGCTGGTGCACCATCCCGATCCCGGCGCGCATGGCGTCGCCGGGGCCTTGGAAGTTCTGGGGGCGGTCGTCGAGCAGAATGACACCCTCGTCGGCCTGGTAGAGACCGTAGAGGACGTTCATCAGCGTGGACTTGCCGGCTCCGTTCTCGCCGAGCAGGCAGTGGATCTCGCCCGGTTCGACCACGAGGTCGATGTGGTCGTTGGCCACCAGGCTGCCGAAGCGCTTCGTGATGCCGCGAAGTTCGAGCTTCATGTCCCCGATCCTAATGAGAGGCGCGCGTGGCGCACGAAGGGGCACGAGACGGGGAGGCCGGCATGCCGGCCTCCCCGTTCGAGCGAATCGCTCAGCCCGCCAGGTAGGACTCGACCGTGATCGAGCCGCTGACGATGCCCTCAGTGATCGTGTCGAGCTCGCCCTGCAGATCCGCCGAGACCTTGTCCTCGAAATCGTGGAACGGGGCAAGGCCCACGCCTTCGTTCTCGAGGGTGCCGACGAACGGCGTCGCGTCGAACTCGCCCTTGCCCGCGCTCATCACGGCGTCCTCGACGCCCACATCGATCAGCTTGCGGATCGAGGTGAGCAGCAGGTCGGCGACGGTCGGGTCGGTCTCGTACACGTCGGCGTCCACGCCGATCAGCGCGATGTCACGGCCCGAGTCGCGAATCACCGACGCCGCCGACTGGTAGATCGGGCCGCCGACCGGCAGCAGCACGTCGACGCCCTGCTCGACGATGCCCTGGGCCGCGTTGATGGCGTCCTGGTTGGCCGCGAATCCGCCCGTGAACACGCCGTCCTGCTTGTCGCGGTCCCAGCCGAACACCTTGACGTTGTCGTCCTTCTGCTCGTTCCAGTACTCGACGCCCTGCGCGAAGCCGTCCATGAAGATCGAGACCGTCGGGTAGTTCATTCCTCCGAAGGTGCCGACCTTCTTGGTCTCGGAGTACGAAGCGGCCGCGTAGCCGGCGAGGAACGCGGCCTGCGCCGTGTCGAACACGATGGGCTTGATGTTGGGCGAGTCGGTCTCGCCGTCGAAGTCGGTGTCGACCACGTCGTCGATCGAGACGTAGTTGATGTCGGGGTTGGCGGCGGCGGACTCGCCGGCGGCCGCAGCGAGCGCGAAACCGACCGTGATGATCGTCGTGCAGTTCTGGTTGACGAGGTTGGTGAGGTTGGGCGCGAAGTCGGACTCGGAGTCAGACTGCACCGTCACCGGCTCGACGCCGAGCGCGGCGGAGGCGCGCTCCAGGCCCTCGAAGCCCAGCTGGTTGAACGACTTGTCGTCGAAGCCGCCCGCGTCCGACACCATGCAGGGCTTGAAGCCTTCGACGGCTCCGCCCCCTGTCGAGGTTGCGCTCGGGTCTTCGGCCGGGGCCTGGCCACAGCCGGCCAGGGCGACGATCAGGCCTGCGGCGGCGGTGACGCCCAGAACCTTCTTGGTGGTAGAGATGGTCAACTCATGCCTCCACATCAATGACCCCGCGGATTTCGCGGGGGGATGATCCGAAGCTACCCACTGGGACGCCGTGCGTGCATGGCCGGGCCGGATTGCTGAGCGAATCTTTACAAAGACGCAATCTGGCCGTTGCCTGCGGCGCCGAGCGCGGGGGCGCGGCGGGCCCGAGCCATCCCTGGCCGCTACAGCACGTCGCCGCGGCCGGTGAGCTTGAGCGCGTCGACGACGCCCTTCACGCGCTGCGCGTGCTCGCTCGTGGTGACCAGCAGCGCGTCGTCGGTGTCGACGATCACGATGTCCTTCACGCCGATGACGCTGATCACCCGGTGGGTCTGGCTCACCAGGATGCCGCTGGCGGTGTCGGCGAGCACTCGGGCGTTGCCGCCGAGGATCGCCAGGTTGTCACGGCGCCCGCCCGAGTTCAGCTTGGCGAGGCTCGCGAAGTCGCCCACGTCGTCCCAGTCGAAGTGGCCGGGGATGACGGCGAGCCGCCCGCGCTCGGCCGCCGGCTCGGCGACCGAGTAGTCGATCGCGATGCGCTCCAGCGTGGGCCACACGCGGTCGACGACCGGCCCGCGCGCGTCGCGGTCGTCCCACGCCTCGGCGAGGTCGATGAGCCCCGCGTACAGGTGCGGCTGGCTCTCCGCGATCTCGCCCAACAGCACATCCGCCCGCGCGATGAACATGCCCGCGTTCCACAGGTACGACCGGTCGGCGAAGTAGTCCTTGGCGGTGTCGAGGTCGGGCTTTTCGACGAAGCGCTCGACGGTGGCGGCCTCCGGGGCGCCCGCGATGACCAGCTCGTCGCCCTTCTTGATGTACCCGAACCCGACCGACGGCTCCACAGGGGGGATGCCGATCGTGCAGATGTAGCCCTCGCGCGCGACGGCGACCGCCTGCTGCACGGCCCACTCGAACACCTGGGTGCCGCGGATCACGTGGTCGGCCGCGAACGACCCGATGATGACGTCGGGCTCGCGGTGGGCGAGGATCGCGGCGGCCAGCCCGATCGCCGCCGTCGAGTCGCGCGGCTCGGACTCCAGGAACACATTCTTGTCCGGGATGTCGGGGAGCTCCTTCTCCACGGCGGCCCGGTGCGCGCGGCCGGTCACGACCGCGATGCGGTCGCGGCCGGCGAGCGGCTCGAGGCGGTTCCACGTGTCGCGCAGCAGCGTGTGCCCCGAGCCGGTGAGGTCGTGCAGGAACTTGGGCGCGTCGGCACGCGACAGCGGCCACAGCCGGCTCCCGATCCCCCCGGCGGGGATCAGCGCGTAGAAGTCTGCGATCGGCTCGGCCATGCGTCCAGCGTATCGAGGGCGCCTCGCGCGACGCCGTGCTCCCCGTCCCTTCGCGCCGCCCGAGCCCGAAGTGGCGCGAAGCGCCGCATCCCTCCCCACAACCAGGCACCACCTGCCACCTCCACCCCCGCTCTACGCTGCCTGCGGAGCGAAAGTGGCGCGTGGCGCCGCATCCACCAGGGCAAAGCGGCGCCACGCGCCACCTTCAGCGGACTCGACACAACCGAGTTTCGTGGGGCGCCTGCTCCTGCACAGGCGGGCTCTGGGCAGAGTTGTCCACAAATCTCGTTGCCGGCCCATTCGCCTCTCGGGGCCACGGCCAGAGTCAGAGGATGCCGCCTCGTCCTCGCCCGCTCCCCCGGGCTTTGCCGACGCCCTTCGCGTGTCGGCGCGCGCTGGCCATGGGTGTCACACCGCGCCGGCTGCGCGCGAAAGATCTGCACACACCCTTCCGCGGTGTGCGGGCCGTGCCCACGGCCGCCGCCGAGCCGGACGACACACCCCTCGCCCGCGACCGCGCCGCGCGCGATCACGTCCTCCTCCTCGGCCGCGCGTACGCCGAGGTCATGCCGCCGCACGCGTTCTTCGTGGGGCGCACCGCGGCCGTCGCGCTCGGCCTCCCGACAGCGCACGGCGAGGATCTCGAAGTGGGGGTGCTGGCGCCGAGCCGCGCTCCTCGACGCGCGGGCGTCCGAGGCATAAAAGTCGCACCGACGCTGGTGAGCGTGCGCAAGCACGAGGGACTCAGGATGTCGAGCCCGGCGTCGACGTGGGCGATGCTCGCCCGAGAGTGCAGCGTCCGAGAGCTGATCGTGATCGGCGACGCGGTCGTGCGCGTTCCCCGCGACCGTCGGGGCGACGCACACCCCGAGCGGGCGCTCGCGACCATTGAGCAGTTGCGCTCGGCTGCTGCCGCCGGCCCCCGACGGGGCGTGCAGCGGCTGCGCGAGGCGCTGGAACGGATCCGCGTGGGAAGCGCATCGCCGCTGGAGACCGAGTTCCGGCTGGATGCGGAGGACGCCGGACTGCCGACGCCGGAGTTGGACGTGCCGATCCGCGATGCGAACGGCCGGCTCCTCGGCATCTCGGAGATCGTCTATCGCGAGCTCCGCATCGTGGTCGAGATCGAGGGCGATCACCATCGCACATCGCGCGCCCAGTGGAACCGCGACCTCGAAAAGTACGCCGCATACGCCGCCGCAGGCTGGGAGGTCGTCCGCCTGACCTCCACCCACGTGCGCGGCGCGAAGCGACAAGGCGTGTCGATCACACACGACGCGCTCCGTCGCCGCGGCTGGCAACCCTGATCTCCGAACCCCCAGGAAAGTGGCGCGCTGCGCCGCATCCCTCCCCTCGACCCGGCGCCACGCGCCACCTCCATGTCGCACGATCGCACGGGGGCATGCGAAGGTGCGACCTGGTTCTGTTGATGTCGCGAGATAAGGGCGGCCTAATCGTCGCGACGACGGCGACGGGAATAGGATGAGGGCAGCGCCCGTGTGACGCCGGCGCCGCTCGCCCGTCGTCGAGACGGCGCTCCAGCGGGCCACCGTGTTCGATCAGGGAGGACGTCCGTGTCTGGACCAGCACGCGTCACACCGACGGTCTCGGAGACCACGTCGAAGACGCCCCGCGGCACTCTGTACCGCGGCAACGAAGGCATGTGGTCGTGGGTGCTGCACCGCATCACCGGTGTCGCGATCTTCTTCTTCCTGCTGGTCCACGTGCTCGACACCGCGCTGGTGCGCGTCTCCCCCGAGGCGTACAACGCGGTCATCGGCACGTACAAGAACCCCATCATGGGCCTCGGCGAGGTCGCGCTGGTGGCCGCGATCGCCTACCACGCGTACAACGGACTGCGCATCATCCTCGTCGACTTCTGGCCGTGGGCGACGCGCCACCAGCGCCAGCTCTGGTGGGGGGTGATCGGCCTGTGGGCCGTGACGATGCTCGGCTTCGCGCCGCGCCACCTCATGAACGTCTTCGCCTCGACGGGAGGTGGCCACTGATGGTGATCGCCGAGCCCCGCGCGCCCCAGACGGCGCGCCGCTCCGGGCCGAACCTCGAGAAGTGGGGCTGGATCTACATGCGCGCCTCGGGCGTGCTGCTGGTGGTCCTCATCTTCGGGCACCTGTTCGTCAACCTGCTCGTGGGCGACGGCATCCACCAGATCGACTTCGCGTTCGTGGCCGGCAAGTACGCGACGCCGTTCTGGCAGTGGTGGGACTTCCTCATGCTGTGGCTCGCGCTGGTCCACGGCGCGAACGGCATGCGCACGATCGTCAACGACTACGTGACCGGCCCTCGGCTGCGCACGGCGCTGGTGTGGGCGATCGGGCTCTCCGCGGCCTTCCTCATCGTGCTCGGCACGCTCGTGATCTTCACCTTCGACCCGTGCCCGGCCGGCGCGAACCCCGACCTGCTGCCGAGCTTGTGCGCCACCTTGTGACCGACGCGCTGACGAGACGAGAGACCGAGAGCACCACGTGAGCACTCCCACCGCATCCAGTGACAGCGTCGTCAAGGACGGCGTCCACTACCACCAGTTCGACATCGTCATCGTGGGCGCCGGCGGCGCCGGCATGCGCGCCGCCATCGAGGCGGGGCCGGGTGCGAAGACCGCCGTCATCACGAAGCTGTACCCCACCCGCTCGCACACGGGCGCGGCACAGGGCGGGATGGCTGCGGCCCTCGCGAACGTCGAAGAGGACTCGTGGGAGTGGCACACCTTCGACACGGTGAAAGGCGGCGACTACCTCGTCGACCAGGATGCCGCGGAGATCCTCGCGCGCGAGGCGATCGACGCCGTGATCGACCTGGAGAACATGGGCCTGCCGTTCAACCGCACGCCTGAGGGGAAGATCGACCAGCGCCGATTCGGCGGCCACACCGCCGACCACGGGAAGACCCCGGTGCGCCGCGCGTGCTACGCCGCCGACCGCACGGGGCACATGATCTTGCAGACGCTGTTCCAGAACTGCGTCAAGCTCGGCATCAACTTCTTCAACGAGTTCTACGTGCTCGACCTGCTGACGGTGAAGGATGCCGGCGGCAAGACTGCCGTCGCCGGGGTCGTCGCGTACGAGCTGGCCACCGGCGACCTGCACGTGTTCCAGGCCAAAGCGGTCATCTTCGCCACCGGCGGCTTCGGCAAGATCTTCAAGACCACGTCGAACGCGCACACGCTCACCGGCGACGGCGTCGGGATCGTGTGGCGCAAGGGCCTGCCCCTGGAGGACATGGAGTTCTTCCAGTTCCACCCGACGGGCCTGGCGGGCCTGGGCATCCTGCTCACCGAGGGAGCCCGCGGCGAGGGAGCCATCCTGCGAAACGTCTCGGGCGAGCGCTTCATGGAGCGCTATGCCCCGACCATCAAAGACCTCGCCCCCCGCGACATCGTGAGCCGCTGCATGGTGCAGGAGGTCGCGGAGGGCCGCGGCGCCGGCCCGCACCGCGACTACGTGCTGCTGGACTGCACGCACCTCGGCGCGGAGGTGCTGGAGACCAAGCTCCCCGACATCACCGAGTTCGCGCGCACTTACCTCGGCGTCGACCCGGTGGTCGAGCCGGTGCCTGTCATGCCCACCGCGCACTACGCGATGGGCGGCATCCCGACCAACAACAACGCCGAGGTGCTCGCCGACAACACGACCGTCGTTCCCGGCCTGTACGCCGCGGGCGAGTGCGCGTGCGTGTCGGTGCACGGCTCGAACCGCCTCGGCACCAACTCGCTGCTGGACATCAACGTCTTCGGCAAGCGCGCGGGCCGCAACGCGGTCGAGTACGTGAAGACGGCCGAGTTCGTGCCGCTGCCGGAGAACCCCGCGCAGGACGTCCGCGACCTCATCGAGCACCTGCGCGACAACCCGGGCAGCGAGCGCGTCGCCGTTTTGCGCAAGACGCTGCAGGACGAGATGGACCGCAAAGCCCAGGTCTTCCGCACCGAGGAGTCGCTCGGCGAGGTGCTCGGCGTCATCGAGGAGCTGCGCGAGCGCTACCGCAACGTGCACGTCGACGACAAGGGCAAGCGCTACAACACCGACCTGCTCGAAGCCGTCGAGCTCGGGTTCCTCCTCGACCTCGCCGAGGTGGTCGTCTACGCGGCCCGCAACCGCAAGGAGAGCCGCGGCGGGCACATGCGCGACGACTTCCCCCAGCGCGACGACGAGAACTACATGCAGCACACGATGGCCTACCTCAGCGGAGACCCGCACTCGTCGCACCCTGACGACCACATCACGCTCGACTGGAAGCCGGTCGTGGTGACCCGGTACCAGCCGATGGAGAGGAAGTACTGATGTCGATGGCGGTGGCCGAGTCGGACGCGACGGCGACGCAGGACGAGCGGGATGCCTCCGGCATCCAGTCTTTCCTCGTGACCTTCATCATCCGCCGCTTCAACCCGGAGGTCGACGAGGAGCCGCGCTGGGTGGACTACGACGTGGAGGTGTACTCCACCGACCGTGTGCTCGACGCGCTGCACAAGATCAAGTGGGAGGTGGACGGGTCGCTGACCTTCCGCCGCTCGTGCGCCCACGGCATCTGCGGCTCGGACGCCATGCGCATCAACGGGCGCAACCGGCTCGCCTGCAAGACCCTCATCAAAGACCTCGACATCTCCAAGCCGATCTACGTCGAGGCCATCAAGGGACTGCCGCTGGAGAAGGACCTCGTGGTCGACATGGAGCCGTTCTTCGCGTCGTACCGCGAGGTCAAGCCCTTCCTCATCGCGAGCTCGACGCCGGAGCCCGGCCACGAGCGCATCCAGACGATCGCCAACCGCGAGATCTTCGACGACACGACGAAGTGTATTCTCTGCGCGGCATGCACTTCGTCGTGTCCCGTGTTCTGGACCGACGGCCAGTACTTCGGCCCCGCGGCGATCGTCAACGCGCACCGCTTCATCTTCGACTCGCGCGACGACGCCGCCGAGGTGCGGCTCGACATCCTCAACGACAAAGAGGGAGTGTGGCGCTGCCGCACGACGTTCAACTGCACCGAGGCGTGCCCGCGCGGCATCGAGGTCACCAAGGCCATCGCCGAGGTCAAGCAGGCCGTCCTGCGCGGGTGAGGCGTGGATAGTCTGGCGGGGTGACCGACGAGCAGCCCTCGCTGCGCGGGCGATTCGAGGAGCCGATCGCGCGCGCCACGGAGCTCACCAGGAAGACGCTCGCCCTGTTCCCCGTCCGGGTCTGGCGGCACTTCCTGCGGCACAACGGCTTCCTTCTGGCGGCGAGCATCAGCTACCAGTCGCTGTTCGCGATCTTCGCGGCGCTGTACGTCGCCTTCGCGGCCGTCGGGGTCTGGCTCGGCGGCAGCCCGCGCGCCATCGCCGGGCTCATCGCGCTGGTGAACCGCTACATCCCCGAGCTCATCAGCGCGGACGGCCTGGTGGCGCCGGGGCAAGTGGAGGCGATCGCGGCCGGCAGCGGCGGGACTCTGGCGGTGACCGGCGCCGTGGCGGGGATCGCCGCGATCTGGACCGCCACAGGATTCGTGACGTTCGCGCGCCGTGCCGTCCGCGACATCTTCGGCCTGCCGTTCGACCGCCGCAACTACGTCGTGCTGAAGGCGCGCGACTTTCTCGCCGCGCTGACGTTCGGGGCTGCCCTCGTGCTCGGCTCGGCGCTCGGCGCCGCCACGACAGGGCTGCTCGACTGGCTGCTCGGGCTGCTCGGCCTGGTCAGCCAGTCGTTGGCGAATCAGGCCGTGCTGCGCGTGCTGTCGGTCGCCGTCGCGTTCGCGATCAACTCCGCCGCCCTTGCCGGCCTGTTCCGCTTCCTCTCCGGCGCATCGCTGCCGTGGCCCGCGATCTGGCCCGGCTCGATGCTCGGCGGCGGGGCGATCGCCGTGCTGCAGGTCGGCGTCGGCTTGCTGTTCCTCTACACGCCGAGCAATCCGCTGCTGGCGGCCTTCTCCGCGCTGATCGGGTTCCTGTTGTGGTTCCGCCTCGTCGCGATCGTGCTGCTGGTGGCGGCCGCGTGGATCGCCGTGGCCGCGGCAGACCGCGCCATCCCGCTGCGCGCGGCGGAGGAGTCGCCCGCGGCGCGGCAGGCGCCTGTTCCCGAGCCGGCAGAGCGCGGCATCCCGCACAACTGATCGCGGTCGCTATCCTGGCCCCGTGACGGTCAATCGCGAGGATGCGCAGCCGCGGACAGGAGCAGGCACGATCCGCGAGCGCCTCACCGGCCCCATCGCGCGCGCGGAGGACATCACCAAGCGCACGTTGGAGTGGTTCCCGGTGCGCGTGTGGCGGCACTTTCTGGACCACAGCGGGTTCCTCCTGGCGGCAGGGGTCAGCTACCAGGCGCTGTTCGCGATCTTCGCGGCGACTTACGTCGCCTTTGCCGGAGCGGGAGTCTGGCTGGGCGGCAGCACGGCAGCGATCAACGCGCTCATCGACGGCATGAACAACTACGTCCACGGCGTGGTCGGCGACGGCGGCCTGTTCACGCGCGACCAGGTCTTCGCGATCGCGTTGCGCTCGCGCGGAGTGCTGGCCGTGACCGGCGCCGTGGCCATCATCGTCGCGATGTGGACGGCGACCAGCTTCATCTCCTTCTCTCGCCGCGCGGTGCGGCACGTGTTCGCCCTGCCACCTGACCGGCACAACATCCTGGTGATCAAGGCCCGCGACCTCGTCGCCGCCGCCGTGCTCGCAATCGCGCTCGCCATCGGGTTCGGGGTCGCCTCGACAGGCACGTTCCTGCTCCGCGCGACCTTCGGCACGCTCGGCTGGGACACGCACTCGATCTGGTACGAGCTGGGAATCGGTGTCGCATCGGTGTGCGTCTCGTTTCTCGTCTACGCGGTCACGCTGGCGGCTCTCTTGCGCTTCCTCACGCGCACGGCGCTGAGCTGGCGTGCCATCCGGCCGGGCGCGCTGCTCGGAGCGGCGGGCATCACCCTGCTGCAGCTGGGCTCCGGCTACCTGCTGCTCTACGTGCCCCGCAATCCGCTACTGGCGACGTTCGCGATCTTCGTCGGGCTGCTGCTGTGGTTCCAGGTGGTGGGCATCATCCTGCTGTTCGCGGCGGCGTGGATCGCCGTCTACGCGCGCGACGGCGACGAGCCGCTGCTGCCGCCGAGCGAGGCCGAGCGGCTGGTCGCGCAGCACGAGGAGCTCGTGCGGGCCGCGCGCGAACGGCTGCGCCGCGCTCGCGACGCGCGGGCGGCGACCCCGTGGTGGCGGGCG
>NZ_JASGEC010000097.1:0-43259 GCF_047606685.1 Microbacterium sp. | reverse complement strand
CCCGCGCGACGCGGCGCACCGCCGTCACCCGCGGCGGGGCCGCCGCGTGCCCGCCCTCGCCGCGCGCCGACAACCGCAGCGTCACGATGCCCTTCTCGGCCACCCCGACCATCGCCGCCTGCCCCTCGACGAACGGCAGCGGGGCGTCGACGACCGCCCCGCCCTCGTCGAGCACGAGCCACGGCACGATGCCCCGGTCGCGCAGCGATCCGGCGATCTCGCGCGCGGCCGCGCCGAAGACCTCTTCGTTGCCGCCGAGCGACACGTACACGTCGCGCGCGGGCGTGAAGCCGGCGGCGAGCAGGTTCTCCACCGCCTCGAGCACGACCAGCAGCGGCCCCTTGTCGTCGAGCGTGCCGCGCCCGTGCACCCAGCCGTCGGCGATGTGCCCGTCGAAGGGCGGATGGCTCCAGGCATCCGTCTCGTCCACCGGCACGACGTCGTAGTGCGCCATGAGCACGAGCGGCCCGTCGGCCGCCTCGCGCCGCCCCCGCCACCGGAACAGCAGCCCGAGGTCGGTGTGCCGCTCGAGCTCGAGGCGATCGTGGACGAGCGGGTACAGCTCGGCTAGCAGCGCCGTGAAGCGGTCGAACGGCTCCATCCCGCGCTGCTCGAGCTCGGCCGACACCGTCGGCAGCTGCACCATGCGCGACAGCCGCTCGGCCATTCCCGGCCGAGGCGCGACCGTCGCACGCGGCGCAGTCATCGCGCGCGGAAGCGGGCTTCGACCGCCGACGACACCGCTCATAATCGAGAGCCTACGCGCGGGGCCCGACGCCCTTGCCCGGACGCCTCAGGGTGCGAACCCCTCCGGCGCGGTGACGACCGAGATGCCCGCCTTCGTCGTCGACCCCTTCACCTGCCCGTCGGCGAACAGGTAGGTGGTCGAGTAGCCCTCGTCGTCGTAGAGGAGCGAGTCGCTGCCCGCCTTGTCGGTGATGTAGACGCCCTCGGGCTGGTCCTCTCGGCGCCACGTGCCCTCGGCGAGCAGGCCGTCGATCGCGGCCTGGGCCGAGGCGTCGTCGAGCGGCCCCCACAGGAACCACGCGACGTTGTCGTTGCCGGTCGAGAAGTCGCCCCACAGGCATCCGATCCCGCCCTCGATCGTCACGCCGCCGAGCACGACCGGCGCTTCGTCTTGGCGGAATGTCCAGCCCGCCTCGGCGAGGTTGTCGAGCGTGTCGGCGGTCAGCGTGTTCTCGCACGTCGCCTCCGGCACGGTCTCGGCCGGGGTGGGCGTCGGGGTTTCCGGGGTGGTCGAGGAGGGGGTGGATGGCGCCGGCGCCGCCGGGCTGCATCCGGTGAGCGCGACGAGGGCCGCGGCGGCGATGACGAGCGGCAGTGCGCGGCGTGTGGTCATGAGACATCCCCCGGTCTTCTGACTGCTGTGGCCTCCGACGCTAGCGGATGGTGTGGGCCGTGTGGGGGGCTCTATCGCGGAGGGCCGATGAACATTGAGATCGTTCCGTTCCGCCGAACCGTCGACCGCTCCACGTTCACGTGCGGGAAACCCGACCTCGACGAGTGGATCCAACGGTATGCCAGCCAGCTTGAGCGCAGCGACACAACGCGGACCTTTCTCGCGCTCGACGATGACGACACGCTGGTGGGGTACTACGCGACGACGGCATGCGAACTCGACCTCGACGACGCGGCCTCGGCATTTGGCGTAGGCCGGCGACGGTACCCCGTACCGGCCATGCAGTCGATTGGGTTCGAGGTCGTCTTGGTGGATGCCATCGACCACGATGCATCGGTGTTCCACCGCAAGCTCGGCTTCACTCCGTTTGAAGACGACGAGCTCCACCTGTTCCTCACAACCAAGAACCTTCGGTTGACTTTCGGTTCGTCAGAGGTATCGTGTACATACGCCGTGAGTACGTCCGGTGTGGCGGGGGTTCCCATGGAGATTCAAGAATCAGGCCGTTCGGCGCGCCTGAACATGCGTATTTCTCCGGAGGCGCTGGAGCTTCTGAGGGCCGCCGCGGCTAAGCAGGAGCAGGACCTCTCGGCTTTCGTCCTCGGAACCGCGATGGAGCGTGCGCGCGCGATTCTCCTTGAGGACCACGTCCTACGACTTTCCCCGCACGCGGTGTTGCAGTTGGAGAAGGCGTTGGATGAGGATGCGCGGGTTGTGCCACAACTCGCTGAGCTCGTGAGGCGCGTGCGTGGCGGAGGCGGTGCGGTCGCGGTCGCCAGCGAGCATCAAGACGAGCTTGCCTCCCGCTGACTGGCTCACGGAGCCGTGCTGCCGGCGGGCGGGGGGCCCAATGCTGAGTCGACGGCTCTCGCGCTATCGAGACCCGCACTCGCGCGTGTGAGCCGCGTGCGCGACTGAAGGTTTCGATAGCGAGAAGCTCGCCCCCGATCGCACAGTGCGGGGGAGGGGCCGGCGGGTGTATTCTGTAATGCTCGGATTCCTGGCGTCCGGGTTGGCAATTCCACAGTGTGACAGCGGTCCCTCCACGGAGGACGCACGGGGCTGATCGGTTTCGACAGCGTCTGCGAACCCACGAGAAGCGGGCCGAGGATGCAGGGTTATCTCGTGAACGCTCCCTGCAAAAACAATAACTGCCGAAAAGAAGCAGTCCGACTTCGCCCTCGCTGCCTGAGCAGCGAGCCCGAGTCCGTCAATCCGTGACTGATCCCGTCACGGTCATTGGCGTCATCTAGGGATCTTGCTGCGCGACGACGCCTGAGCGTCGCGCGGGACTTTTTTCAGGCTGGGCCTGTCGACTTGGTTGTCTGTGACAAAGGTCGGGGCCGAGCAGAACGCTCGCACAGACTGCGCCCGGAGAAGGCGTGGAGACCCAGTGCTGGACGGGGGTTCGATTCCCCCCAGCTCCACAATCCGCTGTCACGGGGAAGGGCTCGGCTCGCGTTTCGCGGCCGGGCCCTTTCTCTTTGCCCCCGCTCCGCCCGGCCCCTGAGCATGCCCGGCCCCTGAGCCTTCCCGGCCCCTGAGCTTGTCGAAGGGCCGCCCCGCCGACCGGTCGTTGAGCGAGCCGAAGGCGAGACGAATCGCCCCAACCTGACCTAGAATATGATTCTAAAGTCATATTTGGAAGGTGCAATCATGACTGCCTCGACCCTCATCCGCGCCGCTCGCAAGAGCCGCAAGCTCACTCAGCAGCAACTCGCCGAACGTGCGCGCATCGATCAGAGCAGGGTGTCTCGATCAGAGCGCGGGCGTGAGACCGAGTTCGCCACTGTCGAGCGGCTGCTGGCTGGCGCCGGGCATCGCCTGTACTCCGCACCGACCCGACGAGACGACGCCGCGACGGTTTCCGCGGAGGTCCGCCGATTGCTCGGAGCGGGGGAGAGGGATGCCGCCCTCCGGGCGCTGGTCCAGCTCAACGACAATCTCGTCGCCGAGCACGGGCTGGTTCGGGGTGTGCTCGGAGTTGCCGAGCCGGAGTCGACCCGAGATCCGATCTGGGATGCCGCGATCGCCGGTCTTGTGGCATGGAGACTACGGGAAGACGGGCTGCCTGCACCCGACTGGGTCAACGATCCGAGTCGCTATCTCAAGACCCTGGCCGGCCTCGACGTAGACCCGGCCGATCCGGTGCCCCCGCTCTCGGAAGTGCCGGCCGAGTTCGCAGAGCGAGGCGTTCTCGTCTGGCGTGACACCTTTGCGAGCGTTTGACCATGGCAACAGCACTCGACCGCGATGACATCCTTGACGGGCTTCGTGCGCTGATTGCTGAACTGCGCTCATCGAACGCGGTCGCAGGAATCCGGTTGGTTGGTGGCGCGGCGATTGCGCTCGGCTACTTCGACCGCGGGACGACGCAAGATCTGGACTCGTTACACGTCGAGCCGGGCGACGATGGAGAAGTCGCAGCGGCCGCCGCGCGAGTCGCCCTGGAGCGCGGGTGGAGTCCTGAATGGCTGAACTTCAACGTTGAGCAGGCCGATGCTCTGCCGACTCTCGGGCGGGCCGTGGAGTGGCAGAGCATCTACGACGAGGACGGAATCGTTGTTCAGTTGGCGGCCAAGGAGGCATTGCTCGCGATGAAGCTGCGCGCCAACCGGCCGGGCCGCGACACGAACGACATCCGCCAGTTGATGGCCCTCTGCGGGATCACGACCCTGGAAGGCGCCGAGGACCTATATGAGGACTTCTATCCCGGAGACGCCCTCGCTGATCGCGCCGTCCACATGGTGAGCGCGATCCTCGAACAGGGTCTTCCCGCCAAAGTCACGCAGCCGGGAGCGGTCCGTCTATGACCTCCGGGTTCCCGGTCGCTGAGCGAGCCAAAGGCGAGACGAAACGCCCCGACCTTGCAGACACGCCCACCGCGTTTCGTCTACAAGGAATCGACGGTGCGCGCGAACCGCCGGGAACGGCTGCGCGTCATCTTTGAGAACGGCACTGAGTCCTCCATGTACCGGCAGTCGCTCGGCATCCGGATGAGGGAGGGCCACGGCCAGGCGGTCGTCCCTGCCGAGTTCGAGTCGATCCTGGCCGATGACGTCGCAACCGGCTACGTCTACGTCCTGCGCTCGCTCAGCGACGACCCTCAAGTCGCGGGGATCGCGGACCTCCACAAGATCGGATTCTCGCGTGGGCCGGTTGAGAGTCGAGTCGCCCATGCCGAGAAGCAGCCGACGTATCTCATGGCTCCCGTGGAGATTGTGGCGAGCTACCGTACCTACAACATGAGGACGTCGGCGCTCGAAAACTTGCTGCATCGGGTCTTCGCGGAGGTCCGACTCGACGTGAGCCAAGTGGGCAAAGACGGACGTCGCTACGAACCATCTGAGTGGTACGTCGTCCCGCTCGAGGTCATCGATCAGGCGGTCTCGCTGATCGCCTCAGGCGACATCATCGACTTCGTCTACGACCCGTCGACGCGCAAGCTGAGTGGGCGGCTCGAATCGTGAGGCTGAACGGCTCCTTGGTCAAAGCGGGGGAGAGACCGCCTCAGTTGATCGCCACATCCTCGGCGAACGGGCGGATGGCGAGCCAGTCGACGTTCTGGTTCACGAAAAGGAACTCCCTGCCGCTGTCTTGGCGGCGTAGCCGGCCCATGAATGCGAAGTAGCTGCCTGTGAGATCCTCGAGGTCGGTGAGGCCGCTCCGCGCGAGCACGGCTTGCAGCTCATCCTCCTCGATCACGATCGTCGGTGAGCCGCGTCCGGTGTTGAGCCACGCGCCGCCGCCGTCCTTCGCACGGGGAAATCGAATCGTGCCCCAATAGACGCGCAGCCGGTTCTTGTGCTTCTCCTCGACGTCGCTGAGATGCACGCAGCCGGACTTGACGGTCTGGCGCGTGTCGTCAGAGAGGATGAGTAGCGTGTTGCTCCGGCAGAACGCCTCCCTGAGCACCAACTGGCGGAGAAGCCGATGCAGCGTCATCGATGAGAGCCGGGCATTCCCTCTCCCGCGTCGGGTGTAGCGCACAGCGGCGCCACCAATCGCGGGTGGAGCCAAGGGGTCGTGGACGACGTGGCGGATCGTGCGCGCTCGGCTCGGGTCGATACGAAAGACGTCACCGGCGTTGATCTGCTGGTCGACCTCATCGAGCGCAGCGCCGCCGCCGTCCTCGGTGACGAAGGAAGCAAGCTCACAGTTTTCGCGGTGCGGTCGCGCTCCGAAGCAGGCGCGCCGGCCATTGCGGGCTTGACGGATGAAGTAGGCGTCGGCCCCACATCCAGTGCAGATGAGAGAGTCTCGGAGCGCGTCGCGTTCGCTGATGGAGAGCGCGGCGAAGTCCTCCGCGTCGTAGATGCGGCCGGTGGTCTGACACTTGGCCTCCTCCATCTTTCCGCGCTCTTTACGCTGCCAGGCGACGGAACTCGTAACCGAGGCCGCTCAGCCAGTCGTCCATGCTGTCGGTGAAGGAAACCGCGGGCACCGTGAGTGCCCGGCGCATGTCGATGAAGACGGGCTCGATTTCGCTGGGGTGTGTGTCGCGGGTCAGGAGGTGCTGGATGCCTTGGACGGTCTCGGGGCGAAGCTCCTCCTTGTTGAAATACAGGTGCGCCGCCTCCATATGGCCGTCGCCCCACTGCTCGGAGAAGAGCGGGTTGAGCCGCACCTGCAGGCCTCCAACATCGACATGCGTCGGGGTCGAGTGCGCGTAACCAGCGGCGTCCCAGCGCGCGGCCACGTCACCCCAGCGGTCACGGATCTCCTCGAAGCTCGGACGGCGACGAGGAGGTGCTCCGAGCACGAGCTGCCGGAGTGCCTCACCGTCACGCGAAGTCTTGCGGTCACGGCTGATCGCTTGGCGCACGGGGCGCCAGAAGTCGGTCGCGGGGTCGTACTCGCTGCGCACCTGCTCCGTGATCTCACGTGCGATGCGCGGACGTCTCCGCGGTGAAGCGTTGGCGAACTTGATGAATGCCCCGAGACCGATCTCCATGCTTAGTCCTCTCGTCGGACGCCCTTGAAGGGCGTTCCGTCGCTCTTGCCGTCCATGAACCGCCCCGTTGACGAATCACGCTTGGTGTAGCTCTTCGTCGACGGGTTGTACGACTGCGACCGGTCACGCACTGCGCCCTGCCGGTAGCCCTTGCCGGTGTTCTTCGCCATCACGTTCTCCTCGAAAGTGTTCTAGTAGCAAAACAGTCATCCAAGAGTAGCACGCCGTTTCAGTTGCGCAACATTCGCGCGCTTCCGAGCTACTCTGGTATCTCTACCCTTACCGCGTACCCCTGACATTGGAGACTTCATGTCCGACACCGTGATTGACGTCAGCGGCCTCGCAAGCGCCCTCGAGGCACGGGTCAAAGCCGATGAGATCTCGTGGAGGAACGCCGCTGGATCGATCGGCGTCAGCCCATCGCTGCTCACCAGGATCCGCAACGACCAACGTCCGGACCTCGACGCCTTTGCTAAGATCGTGCGCTGGCTTCGCCTTCCTGCCGATCAGTTCCTCGTCGACCCAGAAGAGCTCGCAACGCGCGAAGAGCCTGAGTTGGGTTCATCGATCAACGCGCTTCTCCGTGCCCGCAGCGACCTAGACGAGCAGGACAAGCAGTACCTGGAGAGCATTCTGCAGTCCGGGCTCGATCACTTCCGCCAGACCCGAAAGTCGAACTGACTAATGAACAAGGCCGCGCTTGGACGTCTCGCGACGGAGGTGAGGAAGGACTTCGTCCTCGGCGACGACCAGCCTTTTGACCCGTTCGCCTGGTCTGAAGAGCACGGCATCCCCTTCATCTCGCTCCGTGATTTCACCGCCGACGAGGCCGCGATGCGCCGTTTCCTCGAGGAGAAGCCGCACGTGTGGTCAGCAGCCCTGCTTCGCGACGGCAATCGCCACCTGGTTATCTACAACCCAGAACGAAGCAATGAGCGCATCCGCTCCGACCTCACGCACGAGGTCGCCCACTTCGAAGCCGAGCACGAGCCCTCACCTGCCTGGACAAACGAAAGCGGCAGCTGCGGTGGCGCATCGAAGGCGCAGGAGAAGGAGGCGGCTGAGCTCGCCGGTGCCCTTCTGGTCCCGGCGGCCCAGGCGAAGCTCGCTGCAATCCGAGGCGCTGAGCCGAGCGCAGTCGCTCGCCGGTATCAGGTCAGCATTGAGATGGCCGAGTGGCGCATGAAGATGTCCGGCGGCTACACGATTCGGCAGCGTTCCCGTTCCAAGTGGCAACGGGCGTAGATCCTCCGCAGAGGCGCATCGTCCCCGCTATGAGCCCGCGCCGATCCACAAAGGATGAATACTGCTCGTGATGGACTTTGCGACCGGTTTGCGGCGTGGTGCCTGTCACCGTCCGCGTTGACGAACTGCCGGTCTCCACGACATGGCAAAGCAGGCAGAATGGCTCGGCCACCGCTCAACGCCCCAGGGGGAACCTCATGACACTCGACAACGAAGACGCCGTCGCGCATGCTCTCGGCGTTCCCTTCGCTTCGGAACCTGAGTGACGAGAAGCAGATCGAGCTCGCTGCACTGCTTCCAGACATCCAAGTGCCGGGATTCCGGGCGACGCAGCTGGCGGCGATCGACGCATTCGAGCAGACCTACGCTGCGGCACTCGACGCGAACGACAAGAATCAAGAGCGGTTCACGCCTCCCTCAACCGCACCCGCGAGGTGATCGAGCGCGGTCTCAGTCGGGATCACATCAGCAAAGAACAGGAGCGATACCTCCTCGACTCGCTGAAGGAAGTTGACAGGCTCCAGGCAGAGAAGGACACCGAGAACAAGGGGTTCATCGCTACGGAGGCCAAGGAGACGCGGCGCGGTACTCGGCTGATTCAGTTCGGCGTGCCGATCGTTACAACCATCGTCGTCATCGGCGCTCAGGCGATCCTTAGCCGCGGAAGCGTACGAATCACGCCGACCAGGTAGCCGCGAGTCTCGGCTCCAGCACGACAGCCCGATGCTTCGCGCGGGACAGCCCCACGTACAGCAGGTCGTCCCAGTCGAGGTCGTGCGCGTCGGCCCTGTCGCGCGCGTCAGCGCCGACATCGGTGACCACCACGGCATCCACTTCGATGCCCTTGAGCTTCGAGATCGAGCCGAACCGCGCACGGCCCGCGCCGTCGCCGAGATTCGCGCGCAGCCAGCGCACGTCGTTCGCGTGGGCGGGTTCGTCAAGGTCGCCCGCGACGATGCGCGCTGCGAGCGACCGCGCGCCCCACGGGCTGAGCACGACGATCTCGTTGAGGCTGTGCTGCTGTGAGAGGAGCTTCAGAACCCCGGCCAGCATCGCTGCCTCGTTCCCACGGGTCGCGACAACGCGCTCGGCGCCACCGGGAGCCGTCGGAGGCATCCGGTGCGCCGCGAATCCGAACGGACGGCCCACGATCTTCTCGCTCTGGGCGACCAGCGCGGGCGCCTGGCGGCAGTTGCGCCGGATCCGCGCGAGCACGAGGTCAGGCATCCTGCTCTTCGCGACTTCGAACGGGTCCACCCGCTCCGACGTCGGACGCATGATCTGCTGCCGCTCGTCTCCCGCGAGCATCACGTGCGCGTCAGGCGCGGCCAGCGCGACCAGCACGTCGACGAGCAGCGGGTTGCCCGCGATGTCTTGGAACTCGTCGACGACGACGTTCCGGTACCCGCCGCGCTCGGGGTGCTCGGCGAGCGCGCGCAGCGCGAGGGCCGGAAGCTCTTCCTGGAACCACGCGTTGGTCGCGTCGGCGGGATGCGCGTCCAGGCCCGCGACGCGGAGCATCACGGCGCCGAGGTCGGCGACCGCGAGCGAGCCGCGCACGACCTGTGTGTCGGCGCGAAGCCGGTCGGCCATCACGAGGTTCCAGCACGTGAGCAGCGTCCGCTCACCGCGCTTGATCGCGTCGATCGCGGCCTGCGCGACGAGGTAGCTCTTGCCGCTCCCCGCCGGCCCATCGAAGTAGACCGCACGGTTGGCGCCGACCAGCTCGAGGGCGAAACGCTGCTCGGCGAGCAGCGCCACCTCGCGCTGGGTCGCCTCGCGCCGCGCATCGCGATCGTCGGCCGCCACGTCGAAGTCGCGGGTCAGCGACCCGACGATTCGATCGACCTTCTCCCGCGTGACGCCGGCCGGGTCGTGGTTCACGTGATCGGACTCCGCATGCCACGCGATGTGCTCGTCGAGCACCTTCTCGACCAGCGCGGCAGGGCGAGCCAGATCGTCGGCCCAGGCCAGCTCCCACTCGAAGAACGTCAGATCCGACGGAGCCCGCCCGCCGAAGTGGTGCCGCCCGATCGACGTGAACCACAGCAGCCGCGCGATCGGCTCGTCTCCGTCGATCGCGCCCTCGCGAAGGAGGAAGGAACGGATGCTGCGCACAGCCCCGTCGACCTGCTCGAGCGGGCTCTTGTGCGGGCTGGGCGTTCCGTCGAGCGTCCACTCGCCGTCGCGATACTCAACAGACCTCGGAGCCTTAGCCTCAACGACCACGATTCCCTTGCCTGGCGCCACGACGAGGAAGTCGGCCTCGCCCATGAGCTTGTCGAGATGCTGCCGGATCACGAGCGAGTGGAACACCACCCAGTCGAGCCGGTCGAGCACGCCCTCGAGCGCCGAGAACAACCGTCGCTCCGACGAGTTGGCGCCGAATCGCGCGACGGCGGGGATCATGCGAGGCATCCGTGCTCCTTCGCTTGGGCGGTGGGGTGCCGCCTACTCTATGGGCCGGTCACGACGAGGTTGGCGCGTTTCGTCTCGGGCGCGCTTCGCGCGGCCTCGCTCAACGACCGGGATCGGAGTGCCGGAAAGGCGCCTCGCGTGAAAGCCGCCGGCGCCCGGCGGAGTGATCCCGCCGGGCGCCGTGCAGTTTGACGTGTCGGCCTTCGTCCCCAGTCCGGCCGATGTGTTGCGCGGTTGCAGCTCCCCGTGGAGCGTTCTCCCCAGAACCTCCTGCTGCGTTGTGCGCACATCGAAAGTATCGAACCCGGAAGCCCTTTCGCAGGCGATTGCGGCAATCCTGAGGCGACCTTGGGGGAGTTGAGGGAGAGCTTGGGTTGGGGGCGAGGTTGGCGCGTTTCGTCTCGCTTCGGCTCGCGAGGCGACCGGGGGTGAGTGGCCCTTCGACAAGCTCAGGGAGCGGCGGGGGTTAAGCGGGTCGCGCGGGGTATGCCTCAGGTATACTTGATGGTATGCCAGCCACAACGATCAAGGTGTCGCGCGAACTCCGCGACCGCTTGGCGTTGCGAGCGTCCGCGCAGCGAACGACCTTGGCGGGAGCGATCGAGCGTGCTCTCGACGAGACTGACGAGCAGCGATTCTGGGCAGACATCCACCGCGAGAACCAGGCTCTCTCGGAAGACGAGCGCGCCGTCTACGAACGCTCCGGTGGGTCGGACGATCTCGACGACCGCGCTGACGACGAACTCAGCGAGCGCGGTGAGTGGTGAGGCGCGGAGAGATCTACTTCGCTGATCTGGGTGAGCCCGTCGGGCACGAGCAGGCGATGCGCCGACCGGTGGTCCTGGTGAGCGCCGATCCGTGGCTTGAGTCCGACCCTCCGGTCATCGCTGTCGTCCCTGTGACGCGCACGGCGCGCGGGCGATCGACGCACGTCGAGATCGAGCCGGGCGACTCGGGGCTGCGGGCCACGAGCTATGCGAAGTGCGAAGACATCCGATCGATCTCGCCGCTTCGGCTCGGCCATCGGTTCGGGGAGGTCGACGAGGTAACGATGGCGCGTATCGACCTGATTCTGCGCCGCATACTCGCGCTTTGACGCGACTACGCCGGCGCGACGACCGTCAACCCCGCCCGCGACGCAACCTCTGCCAGCTCGCGGTCGTAGGTGATGATCTCGTCTACTCCGAGCCGGATCGCCACGGCGAGATGGATAGCGTCGTTCGAGCGCAGGGGCGCGTGAGCGCCCGCGGCGATCATGTCTCCGCGCGAGAGGTCGACCAGCGTGACCGCGTTGAGCACGCCGCGCACGGCATCGGGGGCGACGTCGTCAGGATGGCGGCCGGCCGCGCAGTGCAGTTCCGTGTGCAGGAGCCAAGAGGCGGCGAGGCGGCAGTGAGGATCGGATGCCAGGGCCTCGACGAGTGCGGCGGACTCTGGTTCTTCAAGCAAGAGCTTCATCGCGGCCGACGTGTCGAGGTAGGAAACCGTCACCACGATCCTCTGCTGTCGGCAATGATCTCTGCGCTCGTCCGTTCCGAGCGGCGGCGGGGGATGGCGCGAAGGCTCTCCACATCAGCGAGTGCGGGACGGGCCTGTCCGCCATGTGACCATGAGCAATGCGGAGATCAGCCAGCGCGATCTGCGGATGCGCTCCCGCGAGATCATGGATGCCGTTGAGCGTGGCGAGTCCTTCACCGTCACCCGTGATGGCCGTGGAATCGGCGAGCTCGCCCCGCTGCGGAGGCCTCAACGTTTTGTCTCCCGCGAAGAGTTCGCGCGAGCGTCGCGGAGCATGCCGGTTGTCGATCCCGACCTGTTGCGTTCCGACATCGACGGCGCCATTGATCAAGGCCTGGGCGACGCGTTCGAGCGGGCCTTGAGGTGATGCCGGCGTCGGAGGGGATGCTGGACACCAACATCCTGGTCCTCCGCCACGTCATAGGCGCGGATCTCTTGCCCGCGCAGTGTGCGATCAGCGCCGTCGTCC
The DNA here is from genome assembly GCF_047606685.1 of Microbacterium sp. Taxonomy (GTDB): domain Bacteria; phylum Actinomycetota; class Actinomycetes; order Actinomycetales; family Microbacteriaceae; genus Microbacterium. The sequence goes on along the minus strand of NZ_JASGEC010000097.1, from coordinate 31,235 downwards.
TCGGTGAACTGGCGGCCGGCGTCCACCACGTGTAACCCGACCTCCCCGACGCGAGTCGTGTGCGCTCGGAGAGGCTCGCGCTCCTGCAGCAGGCTGAAGCCGAGTTTGATCCGATCCCGTACGCCGCGGCCGCGGGGGTAGGCCGCTCTGCGTTCGGCTCGCCTCAGAACGGCGGCACGAGGTGGCGCGCCGTCGGCGGCTTGCTCGAGTACGCGTGCGTGGTCTGCTCGACACGCTGGTCGCCGACCGTCAGTCGGTCGCGGTGCTGGGCCTGGTGCTCCTCCCACGACCCGACCTGGAACGCCTCGATGAACACCTCCGGGTCCTCGGCGACGCGGTACAGCTCCCACCGGATCGCGCCGCTGCGCAGCCGCGAGTGGCGCAGCTCGGCCGTCGAGGCGATGAACTCGGGCTGGTTGGCGGCGGGCACGGTGTACTCGACGGTCACGAGGATCGGCCCGTCGGTCGGCTGCAGCTCGATCGGCAGCGCGACGTCGCCCCAGTACGGGCTGGCGCTCTGGTCGGCGCCGCGGATGTCGGGCATCCGCAACAGCAGCCCGGCCAGCGACAGCACCGCGACGAGGCCCGCCGCGACGAGGAACGTGGAGACGACGCCGATGCTGGCGGCCAACTGTCCCCACAGGAAGGATGCCACGGCCTGCGAGCCCGTGAACGTGACGAGGAACACCGACAGGCCGCGCGCACGCACCCACACCGGCAGCACAACCTGCAGGTCGGTGTTGAGCGTGGCGATCACCGTCGCCCACGCCGCGCCGCCGAGCACGAGGACGACGAGGGCGAGCGCGAAGCTCGGCACGAGCACGAGCACCGCCACCACCGCGGCGAACAGCAGCCCGGCAAGCAGGAGCATCGTGTTCGTCGACATCACCGTGCGCAGCCGGCCGATCGTGAGGGCGGCGAGAATGGCGCCGGCCCCCAGCGCGCCGAACAGCAGGCCGTACGCGCCCGACGACACGTGGAGCAGTTCGCGGGCGACCAGCGGGATGAGCGCCCACAGCACGGCGCCGGGCGCGATGAACATCACCGCCCGCAGCAGGATGCGGCGCACCACCGCGTCGTGGCGCACGTAGCGGACGCCGGCGCGCAGCGCGGGGATGAAGCGCTCGCGCGCGGGCGGTGCGACGCTCAGCGGCGGCCGCTTCCAGGTGACCAGGGCCAGCCCGAACACGACCGCGGTGAACGCGGTGAGCACGAACACCCACGGAACGCCTGCGGCGGCGATGACGAGGCCGGCGAGCGCGGGCCCGATGGCGCGGCCGAAGTTGATGCCGACGCCTTCGAGCCGCATGGCCGCGCCGAGCTCCTCGCGCGGCACGACCTCGGGCAGGGTCGCCTGCCATGACGGCTGCATGGCGGCGCCGCCCAGCCCGAGCAGGAACGTGAAGGCGAGCACGACCGGGGCGGACGCGAGCCCGACCGCGGTCAACGCCGCGAGAGTGAGCGAGCACGCGATGACGTACACCTGCGCGACGAGCATGATCCAGCGCCGGTCGTAGCGGTCGGCGAGCACGCCCGCCGGCAGCGTGAACAGCATCATCGGCAGCATCACCGCGGTCTGCACGAGCGCGACTGTCACGCTCGCGTTCGGGCCGTTGACGAGCAGCCACTGGGCGCCCACGCCCTGCCCCCAGATGCCGATGTAGCTCACCAGCACCGCGGGCCACAGCCAGCGGAAGCCGGGTTGGGCCAGCGGCGCGAACGCGCCCGGCTCGTGCGGCGGTGCGTCGGTGGTCGACTCGTGCATCGGAGCCGACGTTACACGCGATCGGCGGGAGACGGGAGGATGCCGCGGCGGCCGCGGCGGCGTCAGTCGGCGGGCGGCCAGTCGATCAGCAGCAGCCCCTGTTTCGTGTCGGCGAACTTCACCCAGCCGTCGCCGAACTGGTACGTCCAGCCGTAGCCGTCGTCGTCGACGGCGGCAGCGGTGTCGGGGTCCTCGGTCAAGTAGACGCTGTCGTCGTCGTCCTCGCGGAGCCATCCCTCCTGCACCATCGTGCTCTGATACTGCGACGCCTCGCTCGGATCCAGCGGCGCCCAGCCGAAGATCTGCACGTGGTCTCCCGGCGCGTTCGCGTCGCCCCAGCGGCACCACAGCCCGCCGGGGATCTCGGTGGGGCCGATGCGGAAGACATCCGTCTGCGACGTCAGGCCGGCGTTCTCGAAGTCGGCCGCCACGTCGCCGGGGATGATCGTGTCGCACGCCGGGTCGGCGGCCGGCGCCTCCGTCGGAGTCTCCGACGGGGTGGGTGTCGCGGTGACCGCCACGGTCGGGGTGGCCGTCGTCGGCGCGGGGTCGGGTTCAGACGGGGCGCAGCCGGCGAGCGCGGCGATGGCGACGGCTGCCGCCAGGGCGGTCAGGGCGCGAACGGAGTGCGTCATGGGGAGCCTCACGGGTCAGGTCTGCCGGTGGTGGAGCAGTTCGAGGAAGGCGTCGTGGAGCACGCCGTTGGTGGCGAGGGCGGAGCGGTCGGCGATCGAGTCGTCGCCGTCGTACGAGGTGAGCCGCCCGCCCGCCTCGGCGATGATCGGCACGTGCGCGGCGATGTCGTACTCCTTGACGCCGAACTCCGCGACGAACTCGAGGCGGCCTTCGGCCAGCAGCATGTACGGCCACGCGTCGCCGTAGCCGCGGTCGCGCCACACCGCGCGGCTCAGCCGCACGAGCGCGTCGAGGTGGCCCGCGTCATCCCACTGCGTGAGGCTCTGGAAGCAGACGCTCGCCTTCTCGACGCGGGCGACGTCGGAGACCCGGATGCGGCGGGGCTCGCCTTCTGGTGCGTTCGTCCAGGCGCCAAGGCCCGTGGCGCCCCACCAGCGGCGGCCGATCGCTGGCTGGCTGACGACGCCGACCTGCGGCACGCCGTCGACGGCGAGCGCGATGAGCGTCGCCCACATCGGGATGCCCCGAAGGTAGTTGTGCGTGCCGTCGATCGGGTCGATGATCCACTGGCGGTGCGCGTCGGATCCCGCCGCCTGCCCGAACTCCTCGCCGAGGATGCCGTCGTCGGGCCGCTCGTCGGCCAGGATGCCGCGAATCGCCCGCTCGGTGGCCAGGTCGGCCTCGGTCACGAACGTGTCGTCGGGCTTGGCGGCGACGTCGAGGTCGGCCGCGTCGAAGCGTGCCATCGACTCAGCGTCAGCGGCCTCGGCCAGTCGCAGCGCGAGCGCGAGGTCGGCCTCGAGGCCGGCGTGCGCGGGCGCGCCCGACGGGGGGAGGGATGCAGGGGAGGGCACGATATATCACGGTAGCCGCACTGCCTGAACGTTCCACGTGTGCGTCAGCCAAGGAGGGGGAATCCCGCAAGGAGCCGTTGCAGGTGCATGACCTGGCGGGGGACGTACTCAGCGATCGTGAGCGCCACGACCTCCGCGTGCGCGTCGATGTCCGCGACGACCCGCCGGGCCTGCGCGCTGGTCAGGCCGCCGCGGTCGTCGCCGAGGCCGAGTCGCACCTCGTCGGCGTCGATCGTGTCGACGTCGAAGTGGATGGCGGCCTTCGTCGCCCCAGTGGCGCGCAGCCAGTCGAGAAGCGCCGTGCTGTCGGTGCGCAGCACGTCGGGCGGGAAGACGGCGAGTCCCCACTCCGCGGCGATCGCGGGGTGCGCGGCATCCGTCCAGTCGCGCATTCCCACGAGCGCGACCCGGCTCGCGGGGATCGTCGCGGGGAGGCGGGCGAGGATGTCGGCATCGCCGTGGCCTGTGAGGGCGGAGACGACCATCGCGTGGTAGCCGGGGTAGGCGGACTCGCCCGTGCCCATGTCGGGGTGCGAGTCGATCCATAGCACGGCGAGGTCGTCGCCGTGGGTGTCGGTGAGGGCCGAGAAGGGCGCCAGGCTGACACCGCAGTCGCCGCCGAGGGTTGTGATGCGGGCGGGGTCGTGCTCGCGGACGAGCGCGAGCGCCGCGTCAAGCTGGGCGAGCACGGCGGTCTTCGCCTCGATGCCGTCGCGCAGCTCAAGCCCGGCGTCGTCAAGCGGGACGGGCACGACGGCGGTCGGGCCGTCGTGTGCGGGGAGGATCGCCTCGAGCACTCTCGTGCCGACCGTGTAGCCGCGCCGGGCGACATCGAGCGGGAACTCGGGGGTCGCCAGCTGCTGCACCGACTCGGTGGCGGCCCCCTGCCATTCGGGCCAGACCAGGCGCAGGTGCGTGTCGGAGGTCATGCTGCCATTGTGGCCCGGGCGCCGCCGGGGCACCTGCGCTGCCGGTCGCTGGGCGGGCCCAGCGAGCCTAGACACGCGACGCGCTACAGCAACCCGCAGTCGCGCGAGTTCGCTGCGCGGCGATGGCGATCGCGCTACAGCAACCCGCAGTCGCGCGTGCGATTCGCAGGCGCGACTGCAGGTTTCGTGCGCGCGGAGTTTCGTGCGCGAGCTTTCGTGCGCGCGAGCGCAGGGATTCGCGAGCCCCGCGGGCAGGATGCTAACGTTTACCCTTGGTTCGCCCGCAGCGGCAGCCTCCGCGCCTCTAGCTCAATCGGCAGAGCAACTGACTCTTAATCAGTGGGTTCAGGGTTCAAGTCCCTGGGGGCGCACCGTAAAATCTCCGCCGGAAGGAGGCGGGATGGCTGAGCACGACCTCGCCGGAAAGCGCGCCCTCGTCACCGGCGGCGCGAGCGGCATCGGGCTGGCGTGCGTGCGCGAGCTCTCCCGCCGCGGGGCGCACGTCGTCGTCGCCGACCTCAACGCCGACTCCGCCGCGGCGGCCGAGGCCGGGGGAGAGGCGTGGGTCGTCGACCTGTCCGACACGGCGGCCCAAGAAGACCTCGAGCTGGATGTCGACATCCTCGTCAACAACGCCGGCATCCAGCGCGTCGCGCCGATCGAGCAGTTCGACCCCGACGCATTCCGGCTCATCCAGCGGATCATGGTCGAGTCGCCGTTCCTGCTCATCCGCGCCGCGCTGCCGGGCATGTACGCCAAGGGCTGGGGGCGCGTCGTCAACATCTCCAGCGCCCACGGCCTGCGCGCGAGCGCGTTCAAGTCCGCGTATGTGACGGCCAAGCACGCGCTCGAGGGCCTGTCGAAGGTCACCGCGCTCGAGGGCGGACCGCACGGGGTCACGAGCAACTGCGTCAACCCGGCCTACGTGCGCACGCCGCTGGTCGAGCAGCAGATCGCCGACCAGGCGCGGGCCCACGGCATCCCCGAGAGCGAAGTCGTCGAGAAGATCATGCTCTCCGAGACCGCGATCAAGCGGCTCGTGGAGGCCGACGAGGTCGCCTCGCTCGTCGGCTGGCTGGCATCGGATGCCGCCGGCATGGTGACCGGCGCGTCGTACACGATGGACGGCGGGTGGACGGCGCGATGACCTCCGCGTTCGCCCCCGTCGACGTCCCGGTCGAGGGCGGAGTCCTGCGGGTCGGCGTGCGCGAGGCTCTCGTCTTGGCCGACGAGCTCGTCGAGCCGCCGCCCACCGTCGTGCTCGTGCACGGCGTCACGTCGTCGCACCTCGCGTGGCGGTTCGTCGCCGACCGGCTCCCCGACGTGCGGATCGTCGCGCCCGACCTGCGCGGCCGGGGAAGGAGTCGGGATGCCGCGGCCCCGGCCGGAATGTCGGCCCACGCCGCTGACCTCGCCGCGGTGCTCGACCACGTCGGCGTGGGCCGTGCGCTCGTCGTCGGGCACTCGATGGGCGCGTTCGTCGCCGTCGTGTTCGCCCACCTGCACCCCGAACGGGTGTCGCGGCTGCTGCTGGTCGACGGCGGCCTGCCGCTCGACATCCCGCCCGGACTCGACCCCGACGCGGTCGTGGCGGGCATTCTCGGCCCCACCGCCGCACGGCTGTCGATGCGCTTCGCCGACACGGGGGAGTACCTGGACTTCTGGCGCGCCCACCCCGCCTTCGCGCGCGACTGGTCGCCCGAGCTGGAGGAGTACCTCGCCTACGATCTCGTGCCCGACGGCGCCGGAGCGCTTCGCCCCGCGACGTCGTACCAGACCGTCGTCGACGACACGGTCGACATGACCACGACGAGCGTCGTGCCCGACGCGCTCGCGGGACTGCGGCATCCCGCCCGCCTCGTCACCGTGCCGCGCGGCCTGCAGGACGAGACGCCGGGGCTGTACGCGCCCGAGCACCTCGAGCGGGTGCTGGCTCCCGGCATCCGGCACGAGCGCGTCGACGGCTTCAACCACTACACGGTCGTGATGTCGGACGCCGGCGGCCGCCGGGTCGCGGAGCTCGTCCGCGACGAGCTCACGGCCGGTCGTTGAGCGAGCCGCAGGCGAGACGAAACGCGGTGCGCGCCCCCCGGTCGTTGAGCGAGGCCCGCAGGGCCGAGACGAAACGCGGTGACCGTTCGAGAGAGGTCGCCGCGTTTCGTCTCCCTCGCTGCGCTCGGTCGCTCAACGACCGGTTGTGTTGTGCAGAGCTGCTCGTCACCGCGCCGCGACGCGCGTCGTCAGCTGGTGCGCGTGCGCGAGCAGGATGCGGCCTAGCTCGGGCAGCCGGTCGGGCCCGAAGCGGAATTCGACGCCGGTGAGGCTGAGCGCCCACTGCGGGTGGCCCTGCCGGTCGAAGACCGCCGCGCCCAGCCCGTAGCTGCCCTCGACGATGAGGCCGGCGTTGAGCGCGTAGCCGTGTGACTGGGTCTCGGCCAGCCGCTGCCGCAGCCGCCGCTCGCCGTGCGCGCCGCCCCAGCGCTCGGGCAGCTCGGGGTGCCGCTCGAGGTAGGCGTCCACATCGTGACGCGGCAGGAACGCGAGGATCGCGAGCCCGGCCGACGCGACGCCGAGCGGGAAGCGCACGCCCTCGCTGAGCACGAAGGAGCGGATCGGGAACGACCCCTCCTCGCGCAGCAGGCACACGGTCTCGTCGCCGCGCCGCACCGACAGGAACGCGCTCTCTTCGGTGCGCACCGCGAGCGAGCGCACGATGTCGCGCGCCACGGCGGTGATGTCGTAGCGGGATGCCGCGACGCTGCCCATGAGGAACAGCTCCGGCCCCGGCATCCATCGCCCTGTCGCCTCGTCCTGGTCGACGAGCCCCTCGCTGCGCAGCGCGCTGAGCAGCCGGTGCGTGGTCGGGCGGGTGAGCTCGGCGCGGCGGGAGAGCTCGGCGACGCTCGCGCCCTCGTCGCCGGCCGAGGTGACCAGGCGCAGCAGCGCGGCGGCGCGCGCGACGGCCTGGGCTCCGGGCACGGCTCGCGTGGTGTCCACGATATGGACACTAAGGGGCGATTCCTCCACATGGCAAGCGCGGGCTCGGCGCCGTGCACGGGGACGCGTGACGATGGAGTCGAGAGCGCGCGAAACCCATCAATGTCGTCGAAACCCGCCGCACCGGGGCGAGTCTCGGCACAGCGAGTGGGTCTCGGCGCCGGAACAGGGTCTCGGCGGCGCCGGCGGGCCGCCGCGGGCGCGGCCACGGAACCGACGACACGAAGGAGCGCACGTGATCGACAAGACGGTCGGCTCGGCAGCGGAGGCGGTGGCCGACATCCCGGATGGCGCGACGCTCGCCGTCGGCGGATTCGGGCTCTCGGGCAACCCCATGGTGCTCATCGAGGCGCTGCACGCGCAAGGGACGCGCGACCTCAGCATCGTGAGCAACAACTGCGGGGTGGATGACTGGGGCCTCGGCATCCTGCTGAACGACAAGCGCATCCGCAAGATGACGTCGTCGTACGTCGGCGAGAACAAGGAGTTCGAGCGGCAGTTCCTCTCCGGCGAGCTCGAGCTCGAGCTCACGCCGCAAGGCACGCTCGCCGAGAAGCTGCGCGCCGGCGGCTCGGGCATCGCCGCGTTCTTCACGCAGACCGGCGTCGGCACCCAGGTCGCCGAGGGCGGACTGCCGCGCAGGCACGACGGCAACGGCGGGGTCGCGGTCGCTTCGGCGCCGAAAGACGTGCGCACGTTCGATGTGACCGGCGAACCGCGCGACTACGTGCTCGAGGAGGCGATCGTCGCCGACTACGCCCTCGTGCACGCGAAGCGGGGCGACCGGCACGGCAACCTCGTCTTCAACAAGGCGGCGCGCAACTTCAACCCGCTCGCCGCGATGGCCGGCCGCGTGTGCGTCGCGCAGGTCGAGGAGCTCGTCGAGGCGGGAGAGCTCGACCCCGACAGCGTCCACTTGCCGGGGATCTACGTGCACCGCATTGTCGTCGTCGGGCCCGACATCGACAAGCCCATCGAACGGCGGACGGTCTCCACGCCGGAAGGGGGCAACTGACATGGCGCTCACCCGCCACGAGATGGCCGCCCGCGCCGCGCAAGAGCTGGCCGACGGCTCGTACGTCAACCTCGGCATCGGCCTTCCCACACTCGTTCCCAACCACGTGCCCGACGGCGTCACGGTCGTGCTGCAGTCGGAGAACGGCATCCTCGGCGTCGGCCCCTACCCGACGGAGGAGAACGTCGACCCCGACCTCATCAACGCCGGCAAAGAGACGGTCACGATCCTCCCCGGCGCCGCGTTCTTCGACTCGGCCACGAGCTTCGGCATGATCCGCGGCGGCAAGATCGACGCCGCCATCCTCGGCGCGATGCAGGTCTCGCGCGACGGGGATCTCGCCAACTGGATGATCCCGGGCAAGATGGTCAAGGGCCCGGGCGGCGCGATGGACCTCGTGCACGGCGCGGCCAAAGTGATCGTGCTCATGGAGCACGTGGCGAGGGATGGCTCGGCCAAGATCGTGAACGAGTGCTCGTTGCCGCTCACCGGCCGGGGAGTGGTCGACCGCATCATCACCGACCTCGCCGTCATCGATGTCACGGACGCAGGGCTCGTGCTCGCCGAGCTCGCCCCCGGCGTCACCGTCGACGAGGTTGTCGCCGCGACCGAGCCCGACCTCATCATCAGTGTGAGAGGGAACGGTCGTTGAGCGAGCCGAAGGCGAGACGAAACGCGGATGCGACGGTGCGCCGCGTTTCGTCTCGGCGCTTCGCGCCTCGCGGGGCGACCGGGGAGTCTGAAGAGGGAGTCACATGACCACCGACGACATCGTCATCGTCGCCGCCGCCCGCACGCCGCAGGGCCGGCTGAAGGGCCAGCTGGCGCCGCTCACGGCGGCGCAGTTGGGCAGCGTCGCAATCAAGGGAGCCCTCGACCGGGGCGGCGTCCCCGCCGACGCGGTCGACGCCGTGCTCGTCGGCCAGGTGCTGCCGGCCGGGGCGGGGCAGAACCCCGCCCGGCAAGCGGCGGTGGGCGCCGGCATCCCGTGGCACGTCCACTCCGCCTCGGTCAACAAGGTGTGTCTGTCGGGTCTGGCCGCTGTCATCGACGCGGCGCGCATGATCCGTGTGGGCGACGCGCGCGTCGTGGTCGCCGCGGGCATGGAGTCGATGACCCGATCGCCGCACTTGCTCATGGGGTCGCGCGAGGGCTGGGCCTACGGCACTGTCGAGGTGCTCGACCACATGGCCCACGACGGGCTCACCGACGCGTACGACCGCGAGAGCATGGGCGCCTCGACCGAGCGGCACAACGCGCGGTTCGAGGTCACGCGCGCCGACCAGGACGCCGTGGCCGCGCGCTCGCACCAGCGCGCCGCCGCCGCGTGGGACGCCGGAGTGTTCGACGCCGAGATCGTGCCGATCGAGCTCCCGCAGCGGCGGGGCGCCCTTCGACAGGCTCAGGGGCCAGTGGTGGTCGAGCGCGACGAGGGCATCCGCCCCGACACCACCGTCGAGTCGCTCGCGGGGCTGCGGCCCGCGTTCGCCGACGGCGGCACGATCACGGCGGGCAACTCGTCGCAGATCTCCGACGGCGCGTCGGCGGTCGTGCTCACGACCCGCGCGCACGCGGACGAGGAAGGATGGCGCGTGCTCGCCGTGGTCGGCGCGTCCGGCCAGACGGCCGGCCCCGACAACTCGCTGCACGCGCAGCCGGCGCAGGCTATCCGGGCGGCGTTGGCAAAGCAGGGGCTGGAGGCATCCGACCTCGACCTCGTCGAGATCAACGAGGCGTTCGGTGCGGTCGTCGCGCGGTCGCAGCGCGAGCTCGGCCTGTCAGACCAGGTGGTCAACCCGCACGGCGGCGGCATCGCGATCGGCCACCCGATCGGCGCCTCCGGCAACCGGCTCGTCGTGCACGCCGTGCACGAGCTGGTGCGCCGCGGCGGCGGCACGGCTGCGGTCGCGCTGTGCGGCGGCGGCGGCCAGGGCGACGCGCTGATCCTCACTCGCTGATCCGGCTTAACCCGCGTCGAGTTGCCGCGTTCTGCAACCCTTCTCGCGATTCGCGGCAACTGAACCGTCTGGTGCGGTGCGCCCCGGATCATCGCCCGCGTCGAGTTGCCGCGTTCCGCGTGTCGAGGGCGCAGAATGCGGCAACTGAAGCGGCGCTCGTGGCCCACAGAGAGACTCAAGGTGGTACGTTGAGGCTATGGGTACCACACACTCGGCAAGCTTGGGAGATCGTGGGCGACTCGTGGTGCCCGCGCCGCTGCGCGAGCGACAGCGCTGGGAGCAGGGGACGCCGCTGCTGTTCATTGAAACCGAGCGTGGCGTCTTGCTCGTGACGCGCGAGCAGGCCAAACAACTCGTCCGAGAGCAGCTCTCGGGAGATTCGCTGGTCGACGAGCTGATCGCCGAGCGTCGCCGGGCGGCCGCGGTCGAGGATGCCGCGTGACGACGGTTCTCGACGCGTCGGCCGTGCTCGCGTTCCTTCAGGCGGAGCCAGGAGCCGCAGAGGTCGAGGGCGCGCTCGCGGAGAACGCCGTGATCGGTGCAGCGAATCTCTCCGAGGTGGCGCAAAAGGTGCGCGCGCGGGGAGGCGACTGGGCGCTGTCGGCGGCGTTGCTCGACAGCTACGGGCTGACCGTCGCGCCCGTCAGCCGCGCCGACGCGGAGCACGCCGCGCGGGTGTGGCGCCGCGGCTCGGGGTTATCTCTGGCCGACCGGTTGTGCCTCGCGCTCGGCGAGAGGCTTGACGCGCTCGTGCTCACCGCAGACCACGCGTGGGGCGACCAGGGCAGGATCCGCCAACTCCGGACAACGGGCTGACGCGTCTGCCATAGCGCCCCGGTTGCCGCGTTCTGTGGCCCGTCTCGCGATTCGTGGCAACTGGGTTTCGGTCACCGCGTTCAGTTGCCGCGTTCCGCGCGTCGAGGGCGCAGAACGCGGTAATTGAACGGTCTGGCGAGGTGCGCCACGGGTCAGCGCGCCGCGCTACGCTCGGACCGTGACCGCCATCCACCCGCTGACCGCCGCCGATCGCGACGAGTGGTTGCCGCTGTGGCGCGGCTACCTCGAGTTCTACGAGGCCGACCTGCCGAGCTTCGTCACGGATGTCGTGTTCCAGCGACTGACCGACGGCGAGGGCGTGCACGGCGCGATCGCGCGCGACGACGAGAGGCGCGCCGTCGGCCTCGTGCACTGGCTGTTCCACCCGTCCACGTGGTCGGTCGGGCCGTACTGCTACCTCGAGGACCTGTTCGTCGCGGCAGAGGTGCGCGGCCAGGGCGTCGGCCGCGCGCTCATCGCGCACGTGCGCGATCAGGCGACGGATGCCGGCGCCGCCAAGGTCTACTGGCTGACGCACGAGACGAACACGACGGGCCGCGCGCTCTACGACCGCGTCGCCGAGCTGACGGGCTTCGTGCACTACGAAATCGAGCTTTAGTCAGGAGCGCAAGCGCTTCTTCGCGAGCTTGTTCTCCTTGCCGTGCACAGGCGAGTCGTCGGCGACGAGCACGCCCCGGGTCGCACGGCGGGTGTCGACGATCGCGCCGATAGCGAGGGCGAGCGTGATTCCCCAGCTCAGCCACGCCAGGGCCGTGCGCCACGTGAAGCGCTCCGCGCCGCGCAACTCCTGCAGCAGGGAGAACCCGCTCGTGACCGCGCCGATGATGCCGGTGCCGAAGAGGTACTTGCGCATGCGTCGAGGCTACCGCGCGCTGGCCGTGCATCGCGCCGCGATAGCCTGGGACGGTCCCCGTCGTGAGGAGTCCGCGTGACTGAAGCCGAGTTGGTCGTGGTCGCGAACCGCCTGCCCGTCGACCGGGACGGGGAGGGTGGATGGCGCACCTCGCCCGGCGGCCTGGTCACCGCTCTGGAGCCGGTCATGCGCCGCGCCGAGGGCGCGTGGGTCGGCTGGCCCGGCCAGGCCGACCTCGAGCTCGAGCCGTTCGACTTCCAGGGCGTGCGGCTCGTGCCCGTGACGCTGAGCGCCGACGAGGTCGAGCTGTACTACGAGGGCTTCTCGAACGACACGATCTGGCCGCTGTACCACGACGTCATCGCCGCCCCGCGCTACCGCCGGGTGTGGTGGGACGCGTACGTGCGGGTCAACCGGCGCTTCGCCGAGGCGGCCGCGGCCGTCGCGGCCGAGGGCGGCACGGTGTGGGTGCAGGACTACCAGCTGCAGCTCGTGCCCGCGATGCTGCGGGCCGAGCGGCCCGACCTCACGATCGGCTACTTCCACCACATTCCGTTCCCGGCATACGGACTGTACTCGCAGCTGCCGTGGCGGCGCGAGGTGCTCGAGGGCCTGCTCGGCGCCGACGTGGTCGGCTTCCAGCGCGTGGCCGACGCCGGCAACTTCGCGCGAGCGGTGCGACGACTGTTCCATTACCAGACCAAGGCGTCGGGCATCCACGTGCCGCAGTCCGACGCGCCCGCGCGCACCGTGCTGGCCAAGGCGTTCCCGATCTCGATCGACGCCGAGTCGTACGCCGACATTGCGCGCCGACCCGAGGTGCAGGAGCGGGCGCGAGAGATCCGCTCCGGCCTCGGCGGCCCCGGCAAGATCCTGCTCGGGGTCGACCGGCTCGACTACACGAAGGGCATCCGCCACCGCATCAAGGCGTTCGGCGAGCTCCTCGACGAGGGGCGGCTGAACGTCGAGGACGTCACGCTCGTGCAGGTCGCCAGCCCCAGCCGCGAGCGCGTCGACGCGTACATGCAGCTGCGCGACGAGATCGAGCTGACCGTCGCGCGCGTCAACGGCGACCACGACACGCTCGGGCACACCGCCATCCGCTACCTGCACCAGGGCTACCCGCGCGAGGAGATGGTCGCCCTGTACCTCGCCGCCGACGTCATGCTCGTCACCGCCCTGCGCGACGGCATGAACCTCGTCGCGAAAGAGTATGCCGCCAGCCGCATCGACAACCGCGGCGTGCTCGTGCTGAGCGAGTTCGCCGGCGCGGCCGACGAGCTCGGCATGGCGCTGCGCGTCAACCCGCACGACATCGACGCCCTCAAGGAGACGATCATGCGCGCCATCGCGATGACCGGCGCCGAGCAGGGCCGGCGCATGCGGGCGCTGCGCCGCAAAGTGCTCGACAACGACGTCAACGCGTGGTCGCGCTCGTTCCTCGACGCGCTGGCGGCCCGCCGGGCGATGAGCGAGGGAGCCGATCGGGAGTGACGGCCTCGACTCCCGAGCAGCTCGAGGCGGCGCTGCGCCGGCTCGCAGCGGCTGAGCGGCTGCTCGTCGCGTGCGACTTCGACGGCACGCTCTCGCCTCTCGTCGACCAGCCGATGGCTGCGCGGATGCACCCCGACGCGCGCGCCGCGATCGAGGCGCTGACCCGCCTCCCGGATGTCGCGGTCGCGTTCGTGTCCGGACGCACCCTCGCCGACCTCCGGGTCATCGCCGAGCACGCCGACGACTCTCCTGTGACGCTGGCCGGCTCGCACGGCGCGGAGTACTGGTTTCCCGGCTCTGGCGCCGCCGAGCTCGACGACGACGCCGCCGACCTGGCGCTGCGCGACCGCCTGTGCGCCGACGCCGAGGCCGGCGTCCGGGGTGTGGAGGGCGCGTGGATCGAGCCGAAGGCCTTCGGGCTGTGCGTGCACACGCGGCTCGCCGACCCCGACGGCGCGGCGACGGCCAACGCCCTCGTCGACGCCCTCGTGCGCGCCGCCGCCCCGCACTGGCGCCGGCGCACCGGCCACGACATCGTCGAGTACTCCTTCCGGTACGAGGGGAAAGACAGCGCGGTCGCGGCTCTGCGCGAGAGAGTGGATGCCACGAGCGTGCTGTTCGCCGGCGACGACGTCACCGACGAGGACGCGCTGCGCAGCCTCGGCCCCGGCGACATCGGGGTGCACGTCGGCGACCGGCCCACGGCCGCCACGGTGAGCGTCGGCGGCATCCCGGCCTTCGCGGCCTTCCTCGCCGAGCTCGCCCGCCGCCGCGCGGACGCCCAGGAAATCGCCCCGCGGGAATAGACTTTCAAGATGCCCGAAAGCTCCGCACCGAACGAACCGACCGTGATCGACATCAAGCCGCGCAGCCGCGTCGTCACCGACGGCATCGAGGCCACGACGTCGCGCGGCATGCTGCGGGCGGTCGGCATGGGCGACGACGACTGGGACAAGCCGCAGATCGGCATCGCGTCGAGCTGGAACGAGATCACCCCGTGCAACCTGAGCCTCGACCGCCTCGCGCAGGGGGCGAAGGAGGGCGTGCACTCCGGCGGCGGCTACCCGCTGCAGTTCGGAACGGTGTCGGTGTCGGACGGCATCTCGATGGGCCACGAGGGCATGCACTTCTCGCTCGTCAGCCGCGAGGTCATCGCCGACTCGGTGGAGACCGTCGTGATGGCCGAGCGCCTCGACGGAACGGTGCTGCTGGCGGGATGCGACAAGTCGATTCCCGGGATGCTGATGGCCTCCGCGCGGCTCGACCTTTCCAGCGTGTTCCTCTACGCCGGCTCGATCGCGCCCGGATTCGTGAAGCAGCCCGACGGGTCGATGAAGGAGATCACGATCATCGACTCCTTCGAAGGCGTCGGCGCGTGCATGGCCGGCCGCATCACCGCGGAGCAACTCAAGCGCATCGAGTGCGCGTTCGCGCCTGGCGAGGGCGCGTGCGGCGGCATGTACACCGCCAACACGATGGCCTCGGTCGCCGAGGCGCTCGGGCTCAGCCTCCCCGGGTCGGCCGCACCGCCTGCCGCCGACCGCCGCCGCGACTACTTCGCGCACCGCTCGGGCGAGGCCGTGGTGAACCTGCTCCGACAGGGCATCACGACCCGCGACATCCTCACCAAGGAGGCGTTCGAGAACGCGATCGCGCTCGCGATGGCCCTCGGCGGCTCGACCAACGTCGTGCTGCACCTGCTCGCGATCGCAAACGAGGCCGAGGTCGAGCTCAGCCTGCATGACTTCAACCGCATCGGCGACCGCACGCCGCACGTGGCCGACATGAAGCCGTTCGGCAAGTACGTCATGAACGACGTCGACCAGCACGGCGGCATCCCGGTGATCATGAAGGCGATGCTCGACGAGGGCCTGCTGCACGGCGACGCGCTGACCGTGACGGGCAAGACCCTCGCCGAGAACATGCGCGAGCTCGACCCCGACCCGATCGACGGCGACGTGATCCACGGGTTCGACGACCCCATCCACGCCACCGGCGGCCTCACGGTCCTGCACGGCTCGCTCGCACCCGAGGGCGCGGTCGTGAAGACGGCCGGATTCGACGCCTCCGTCTTCGAGGGGCCGGCGCGCGTGTTCGAGCGCGAGCGCGCGGCGATCGACGCGCTCGCGGCCGGCGACATCCAGGCCGGCAGCGTCGTCGTCATCCGCTACGAGGGCCCCAAGGGCGGCCCCGGGATGCGGGAAATGCTCGCCATCACCGCCGCCATCAAGGGAGCCGGCCTCGGGAAAGATGTACTACTCTTGACAGACGGTCGATTCTCCGGCGGCACAACCGGCCTGTGCATCGGCCACATAGCACCCGAAGCGGTGGACGCTGGTCCCATCGCCTTCGTGCGCGATGGTGATCTGATACGGGTCGATATCGCGGCTCGCGCTCTCGACCTACTCGTCGATGAGGCTGAGCTCGACTCCCGCCGCTCCGGGTGGGAGCCGCTTCCCCCGCGCTATACCCGTGGCGTCCTGGCCAAGTACTCCCGTCTCGTGCGCTCCGCTGCGGAGGGCGCGGTCACGGGCTAGTCCGGCACAATCCCTATCCGCTTTCTTGAGAACGAGGACCCTTCATCATGTCCGCCGATACCGCCACGGCCGTTCCCCGGCCACCCGCTCGCACCGCGTCCGCGCCCGTGCTCACGGGCGCCGAGGCGGTCGTCCGCTCCCTGGAGATGCTGGGCGTCACCGACGTGTTCGGGCTGCCGGGGGGTGCGATCCTCCCGGTGTACGACCCGCTCATGGACACGTCCGACATCCGCCACATCCTCGTGCGCCACGAGCAGGGCGCTGGGCACGCCGCGGAGGGCTACGCCGCCGCATCCGGCCGCATTGGCGTCGCGATCGCGACGTCGGGGCCGGGCGCGACCAACCTCGTCACGGCGATCGCCGACGCGTACATGGACTCGGTGCCGATCGTGTGCATCACCGGGCAGGTCTTCTCGAACCTGATGGGCACCGACGCGTTCCAAGAAGCCGACATCGTCGGCATCACGATGCCGATCACGAAGCACTCGATCCTCGTCAAGCGCGCCGAAGACGTGCCGGCCGCGCTCGCGGCGGCGTTCGAGATCGCCGGCACCGGTCGCCCCGGCCCCGTGCTCGTGGACATCACCAAGGACGCGCAGCAGAACGAAGCGCCGTTCGTGTGGCCGCCCAAGGTCGACCTCCCCGGCTACCGCCCGGTCACCAAGGCCCACGGCAAGCAGATCCAGGCGGCCGCGCAGCTGCTCGCGACCGCGAAAAAGCCCGTGCTGTACGTGGGCGGCGGCGTCATTCGCGCACGGGCGGCCGACCAGCTGCGCACGCTCGCCGAGAGCACCGGCGCGCCGGTGGTCACGACGCTGATGGCGCGCGGCGCGTTCCCCGACTCGCACCCGCAGCATCTCGGCATGCCGGGCATGCACGGCACGGTGCCCGCCGTCCTCGCGCTGCAGGAGGCAGACCTCCTCGTCTCGCTCGGGGCGCGCTTTGACGACCGCGTCACCGGCAAGGCCGCGCTGTTCGCCCCGCACGCGCAGGTCGTGCATGTCGACATCGACCCGGCCGAGATCTCCAAGATCCGCGCGGCGGACGTGCCGATCGTGGGCGACCTGCACGAGGTGCTGGTCGACCTGGATGCCGCCTTCCGCGCCGCGTCGGCCGGCGCCAAGCCCGACATCGCCGAGTGGTGGTCGTTCCTGGACGGCCTGCGCGAGGAGTTCCCGCTCGGCTACGCGCCGACCAGCGACGGACTGCTGTCGCCGCAGCACGTCATCCAGCGCATCGGCCAGCTGACCGGCCCCGAGGGCGTGTACGCCGCGGGCGTCGGACAGCATCAGATGTGGGCGGCGCAGTTCATCCAGTACGAGCGCCCGAACGCGTGGCTGAACTCCGGCGGCGCCGGCACGATGGGCTACGCCGTGCCCGCGGCGATGGGCGCCAAGGTCGCCCAGCCCGACCGCGTGGTGTGGGCGATCGACGGCGACGGATGCTTCCAGATGACCAATCAGGAGCTGGCCACCTGCGCGATCAACAACATCCCGATCAAGGTCGCGATCATCAACAACTCGAGCCTCGGAATGGTGCGCCAGTGGCAGACGCTCTTCTACGACGGCCGATACTCGAACACCGATCTGGAGACCGGCCACGGCACCGCGCGCATCCCCGACTTCGTCAAGCTCGCCGACGCGTACGGCTGCCTCGCGATCCGCGTCGAGAAGGAGGAGGACGTGGATGCCGCGATCCGGACGGCGCTGGAGACGAACGACCGCCCGGTCGTCATCGACTTCGTGGTGAGCGCCGACGCGATGGTGTGGCCGATGGTGCCGCAGGGTGTCAGCAACAGCTACGTGCAGTACGCGCGCGACCACGCGCCCGCCTTCGACGAGCAGGAGGACTGAGCCATGTCGTCACACGTGCTGAGCCTGCTCGTGGAGAACAAGCCGGGCCTGCTCACCCGCGTCGCGGGGCTGTTCGCCCGTCGCGGCTTCAACATCGAGTCGCTCGCGGTGGGCGTGACCGAGGTGCCCGGCCTGTCGCGCATCACGGTCGTCGTCGACGTCGAGGACTTGCCGCTGGAGCAGGTGACCAAGCAGCTGAACAAGCTCGTCAACGTGCTCAAGATCGTCGAGCTCGACCCGGCCACCTCGGTGCAGCGCGAGCACATGCTGATCAAGGTGCGCGCCGACAACCAGACCCGCTCGAACGTGCTCGAGGTCGTCGGGCTGTTCCGCGCGCAGATCGTCGACTACGCGCCGGACGCGCTGGTCGTCGAGATCACGGGCGACAAGGGCAAGGTGGAGGCGTTCTTGCGCGCCATCGAGCCCTTCGGCATCCGAGAGCTCGCCCAGTCGGGCCTGCTCGCCATCGGGCGCGGCGGCAAGTCCATCACCGAACGCGTGCTGCGGGGCTGACAACACACCGAGCGCTTCGCCTCGCTCGCTCGCTCAACGACCGAAATCCAACTCAAGGAGAAAAACGAACCATGGCCGAGATCTTCTACGACGACGACGCTGACCTCTCGCTCATCCAGAGCAAGAAGGTGGCGATCGTCGGCTACGGCTCGCAGGGCCACGCCCACGCGCAGAACCTGCGCGACTCGGGCGTCGAGGTCGTCATCGCCCTCAAGGAGGGCTCGAAGTCCGCCCCGAAGGCGCAGGAGGACGGCTTCGAGGTCAAGACCGTCGCGGATGCCGCCGAGTGGGCCGACCTCATCATGATCCTCGCGCCCGACCAGCACCAGCGCGGCATCTACAACAACGAGATCAAGCCGCACCTGACGGCGGGCAAGACCCTCGCGTTCGCGCACGGCTTCAACATCCGCTTCGGCTACATCCAGGCGCCCGAGGGCGTCGATGTGATCCTCGTCGCGCCGAAGGCCCCCGGCCACACGGTGCGCCGCGAGTTCGTCGCCGGCCGCGGCATCCCCGACATCATCGCCGTCGAGCAGGACGCGTCGGGCCAGGCGTGGGATGTCGCGAAGGCGTACGCCAAGGCGATCGGCGGCACGCGGGCCGGTGTCATCCAGACCACCTTCACCGAGGAGACCGAGACCGACCTGTTCGGCGAGCAGTCGGTGCTGTGCGGCGGGGTCTCGCAGCTCATCCAGTACGGGTTCGAGACGCTTGTCGAGGCCGGCTACCAGCCGCAGATCGCGTACTTCGAGGTGCTGCACGAGCTCAAGCTCATCGTCGACTTGATGTGGGAGGGCGGCATCGCCAAGCAGCGCTGGTCGGTCTCCGACACGGCGGAGTACGGCGACTACGTCTCGGGCCCGCGCGTGATCGACCCGAGCGTCAAAGAGAACATGAAGGGCGTGCTCGCCGACATTCAGTCCGGTGCGTTCGCGACCCGCTTCATCGCCGACCAGGACGCCGGCGCCCCCGAGTTCATGGCGCTGCGCGAGAAGGCCGCCCAGCACCAGATCGAAGAGGTGGGCAAGGAACTGCGCGCCCTGTTCGCGTGGAAGCAGCAGGACGAGGGCTACGTGGAGGGCTCGGCTGCGCGCTGACCTCCCGCAACGTCGGAGACTCGCACGAATGTCGGAGGATTCCCCGCGAATCCTCCGACATTCGCGTCTTGCTCCGACATTCGGGCGCGGCCGGCGCCGGGTACGCTGACGGAGTGACCGGACGCGACGACGACGCCTTCTCGTGGGAGGGCGACGACGATCCGACGCTGCTGCCGGGCGGGCACGCGGGGGCAGAGGAGCGGGATGCGACGCCGGTCGCGTCCGACACGGAGCCCGACGCGCCCGACCCCGAGCCTGTCGCCCTGCCCGAGGGATTCCACGCCGTCGGCAAGGGCAGCGACACCGTCGGCCACATCGAAGAGGACGGCACGGTCGTCGTGCCGGCCGCCAAGGCTCCGATGGGCAACGCCGCACTGATCGGCCTTGGCGTGCTCGGCGGCGTGTACATGCTCTTCGCGATCGGCTGGCTCATCGGCGGGCTGCGCCTGCATCCGGTCGCCGGCTTCCTCGTCGCCCCCGACGGCAACGCGTCGCCGGTGTGGATGGTGGGAAATCTCGTCGCGGTCTGGCTGGCCGTGCTCGCGCCGGCAGTCTGGTTCGGGACCGTGTACTGGCTCACCGCCAGGTCGCGCCCGTGGCTGCGGTGGGCGTTGCTGCTCGTCGGAGCCCTGCTGCTGGTGCCGTGGCCGTTCGTTATGACAGGGGTGGTCGGAACATGACTGAGACTGCGCAGCCGCGCGCGGGTCGGGTACTCCCGGTGTGGGCCGTCGCCACGATCGCCGGCGGGTTCGGGCTGTTCTACGCGTATGTCGTGTGGAACGCGGTCACGCTGCTCGTATACCAGGCATCCGGTGTTCTCGGCATCAATGGCCTCGGTTGGACCGTGCTGCTTATCGCCGTGCTGCTTCCCATCGTCGTGTACGCGATCGCGTTCGCCGTGGGATGGCGCAGGCGCGCGTTGCCGTTCGCGGCCGTCCTGTTCGCCGGTCTCTGCCTGGTCGCAGCGTTCTGGATCAACGTTCTCGCGTACGCGTACGCGTACGGCGGATCCTTGCTCGGCAGCTGACGTTGCGGCCCTGCCGCCCCCGGTAGGCTAGGACGAGTGTCCAAGCCCGTTGTGCTCATCGCCGAAGAACTCTCGCCCGCCACGATCGAGGCCCTCGGCCCCGACTTCGACATCCGCACCGTGGACGGCGCCGACCGCCCGGCTCTGCTGACGGCCCTCGCCGACGCGAACGCGGTGCTGATCCGCTCGGCGACCCGGGTCGACGCCGAGGCGCTCGCCGCCGCGCCCAAGCTCAAGGTCGTCGCGCGCGCCGGCGTCGGACTCGACAACGTCGACATCAAGGCCGCCACGACCGCGGGCGTGATGGTGGTGAACGCGCCGACATCCAACATCATCTCGGCCGCCGAGCTCACGATCGGCCACATTCTCAGCCTGGCCCGCCACATCCCCGCCGCCGACGCGTCGCTCGCCGGCGGCGCGTGGAAGCGCAGCGCCTACACCGGAACGGAGCTGTTCGAGAAGACCGTCGGCATCATGGGCCTCGGCCGCATCGGCGGCCTCATCACCGAGCGGCTGCGGGCGTTCGGCATGCGGGTCGTCGGCTACGACCCGTATGTCACTCCGGCGCGCGCACAGCAGCTGGGCGTTGAGCTGTTGTCGTTCGACGAGGTCGTGGCGCAGAGCGACTTCCTCACCGTGCACATGCCGAAGACGCCCGAGACGACCGGCATGATCGGCGCCGCGCAGCTGCGCGCCATGAAGCCCACCGCGTACGTCGTCAACGTCGCCCGTGGCGGGCTCATCGACGAGGACGCGCTGTACGAGGCGCTCGTGGCCGGCCAGATTGCTGGCGCCGGGCTCGACGTGTTCACGAGCGAGCCTCCGGTCGAGGGCGGATCGGCGCATCGCCTGCTCGGCCTGCCCAACGTCGTCGTCACTCCGCACCTCGGCGCGTCGACCGCTGAGGCGCAGGAGAAGGCGGGCGTGTCGGTGGCCCGCTCGGTCAAGCTCGCGCTCGAGGGCGACCTCGTGCCCGACGCGGTCAACGTCGCCGGCGGCGTCATCGACCCGTTCGTGCGCCCGGGCATCGCGCTCGTGGAGAAGCTCGGCCAGTTCTTCGCCGGCCTCGCGCACGGCGCGCTCACGAGCCTGGACATCGAGGTGCGCGGCGAGCTCGCCGACTACGACGTCAGCGTCTACCGCCTCGCCGCGCTCAAGGGCATCTTCACCAACATCGTCAGCGAGACGGTCTCGTACGTGAACGCGCCGCTGTTCGCCGAGCAGCGCGGCATCGAGACGCGGCTCATCGTCGAGTCAGACAGCCCGCTGTACCGCAACATCACGATCCTGCGCGGCACGCTGGCCGACGGCACGGTGCTCACGGTCGCCGCCACGCTCGCCGGCACGCGCATGGTGCCCAAGGTCGTCGGCATCAACGGCTACGAGATCGAGGTGCCGTTCGAGCGCTACCACGTCGTGATGCGCTACGCCGACCGGCCCGGGATCGTCGCGCTGTACGGCAAGCTGCTCGGCGACGCTAACATCAACATCGCGGGCCTGCAGGTCGCGCACCAAGACGCCAGCGGCCGCGCCCTGTCGGTGCTCACCGTCGACTCGCCGGTGCCCGACCACATCCTCGACGCGATGCGCGAGGCGGTCGGGGGCGACCTGTTCCGCCAGATCGAGATCACCGACGAGTAGCCGATGGTCGAACCGGCGTTCCGCAGCCTGGCGCTCGACGGCGTCGGCCGATTCGACTACGGCGACGTCGTGCTGGTCAGCAAGCCGCCGGCAACGACCGACGACCCGCGCGTGTGGGCGGAGACGGTGTTCTCCCGCGCGGCTGCGCCGGCGTGGGTGCAGGCGGCGATGGGCCTGAGGATGGCGCTCGCCCCGCTCATCGGACTGCGCTCGGCCCCGAAGGGCGTGTTCGAGGTGCGGGACGTCGTCGGCGACGAGGCGCTCATCGCGTTCGACGACGCCCACCTCAGCTTCCGCTGCGGCGTCGCGGTGGATGCCGCGGCGAGCGTCGTGCGGCTGACGACGATCGTCACATTCAACGACTGGCGCGGCCGCGTCTACTTCACGCCGGTCTCGCTGGCGCATCCGATCGTCGTGCACGCGATGATGCGCGGAGCGCGCCGCATCCTCTCCGCCCGCTGACCGCCGACGTGCCGGGCGGAGGAGATGTGCCGGCGGGAGGTTTGAACACCTCGGGCTGATCCTCCGCCGGGCACATCCCCTCCGCGCGGCACGCGGAGCCGACTCGGGGCAGCTCCGACGGGCCGGGCCGCCGTCAGCGCCGGGCCGCCGTCTCGACCAGGGCGATGAGCGCGTCCATCGCGGCTCCCGTGGGAACGGGGCCGGGGATGCTGCCGCCCTCCAGGGCGTTGTTGAAGTACAGGCCGTCGGCCACGAGCATCACGAGGTCGAGGGCCGCGTCGTCTTTCGTGTGGGGCCGGATGGCGTCTGCCCACCGGTCGCGGATGTCGCGCAGCATCCCTCCCGCCGCCGCGTTGCCGCCCTGCGCGAGGCGCGACACGGCGGTGATCGCGCGGTCGAGCGGGTCGTTCTCGGTGGCCGACGAGCGCAGGAAGTACGCGATCGGGCCGCCCTCGGCCGACGTCATGGCTGCGATGTCGTCGTCGACCAGCGCGCCGAGCCGCTCGATGAGCCCGGCCTCCAGCGCGCTTTTCGACGCGAAGTGGTACAGCAGCCCGCCCTTCGACACGCCCGCGCGGCGCGCTGTGGCATCCATCGTCGCCGCCCGCTCGCCGTCGGCGACGAGGATCCGCTCGAACGCGTCGAGGACCTTCTCGCGGGCCAGGGGAGGACGGCTCATGCGTCGAGGGTACTCGGCTGGCGCCCAGCCGAGCCTGATACTATACCGGCTGGACGGTTTAGATAAAGTCCTCCGAAACGACACCCAGACAGCACCATGAGCACCGGCACCATCACCCGCATCACGACCCGAACCCTCGAGACCCAGACCGGACCGAAGGTGGGATGGCGCGGCTGGGCCGCGCTCGCGGTGCTCATGCTGCCCGCACTGCTGGTCTCCGTCGACAACACCGTGCTCGCATTCGCCCTGCCGCAGATCGCGCAGAGCCTTCAGCCCACGAGCGTGCAGCAGCTGTGGATCGTCGACGCCTACCCGCTCGTGCTGGCCGGCCTGCTCGTCACAATGGGCACGCTTGGCGACCGCTTCGGCCGTCGGCGGATGCTGCTGATCGGGGCGAGCGGCTTCGCCGCCGTGTCGGTGCTCGCCGCGTTCGCGCCCACCGCCGGGCTGCTCATCGCCGCGCGCGCCGCGATGGGCGTGTTCGGCGCCATGCTGATGCCGTCGACGCTGTCGCTGCTGCGCACGATCTTCCTCAACCGCGACCAGCGCCGCCTCGCCGTCGCCGTGTGGGCCGCCGCCTTCTCCGCCGGCGCCGCGCTCGGCCCGATCGTGGGCGGACTGCTGCTCGAGCACTTCGCGTGGGGCGCGGTGTTCCTCCTCTCGGCGCCGGTGCTCGTGCCCCTGCTCGTGCTCGCGCCGATCCTGCTGCCCGAGACCCGCGACCCGAAGCCCGGCCGCGTCGACGTCGTCAGCATGCTGCTGTCGCTGGCGACCATGGCCCCGGTCGTCTACGCCATCAAAGAGCTCGCCGTGCACGGCCCGACCGCGACGGTCGCGGCGCTGGTCGTCGTCGGCGTGGCGTCCGGCATCCTGTTCGTCCGCCGCCAGTTGCTGCTCGACGTGCCGCTGCTCGACATGCGCCTGTTCCGTCGCGGCACGTTCGGCGGCGCGCTGCTGGTCAACCTGCTGAGCGTCGTCGCGCTCGTCGGCTTCTTGTACTTCGTCGCGCAGCAGCTGCAGCTCGTCGTCGGGCTCAGCCCGCTGCAGGCGGGCCTCGTGCTCGTGCCGGGCCTTGCGACGATGATCGTGGCGGGCCTGGTCGTCGTGCCGATCTCCCGGCGCGTGCCGCCGCACGTTCTCGTGCCCGCCGCGCTCGTGTTCTCGGTCGGGGGCTACCTCGCGATCGCCTTCTCGGCCGGCAGCGTCAGCGTTGTGTTGGCCGCGTTCGTGTCGCTCGGCGTCGGCATCGGCATGGCCGAGACCGTGTCGAACGAGCTCATCCTGACCAGCGCCCCGCCCGCGAAGGCGGGAGCGGCCAGCGCCGTCTCCGAGACGGCGTACGAGCTGGGCGCCGTGCTCGGCACGACGATCCTCGGCGGGCTGCTCACCGCGGTCTACCGCGCGAACCTGGTCGTCCCAGCGGGGATCGATGCGGATGCGGCCACCGCCGCCCAGGAGACGCTCGCCGGCGCGGCGCAGGCCGCCGAGGCGGCAGGCGGCAGCCTCGGCGCCGCGCTGGCCGAAGCAGCGGCCACCGCCTTCGGCAGCGGCGTGCTCGTCACCTCGCTCATCGGCGCCGGCCTCGTCGTGGTCGCCGCCGTGGTCGCGGCCACGACGCTGCGCAGCGGCCCCGACCGCCGCCGCTGAAGCCGCGGCGACTACTCTGGGATGCAACCCCGACCCCAACCCAGGAGTGCCATGTCGCGTGTCGTGAAGCTTGCCGTCATCCCCGGTGACGGCATCGGCCCGGAGGTCGTCGCCGAGGCGGAGAAGGTGCTCGACGCCGTCACCGCGGGCTCCGACATCCAGTTCGAGAAGACCCGGTTCTCGCTCGGCGCGGGCCGCTATCTGGAGACTGGCGACACGCTCACCGACGCCGACCTCGACGCCATCAAGGCGCACGACGCGATCGTGCTGGGCGCGGTCGGGGGAGTGCCCGGCGACCCGCGGCTGAAGAACGCCAACATCGAGCGCGGCCTGCTGCTGAAGCTGCGCTTCGACCTCGACCACTACGTCAACCTGCGGCCCGCCAAGCTGTACCCGGGCGCGCCCGGGCCTCTCGCCGACCCGGGCGAGGTCGACTTCGTCGTCGTGCGCGAGGGCACCGAGGGGCCGTACGTCGGCAACGGCGGCGTCGTGCGCGCCGGCACGCCGCACGAGGTCGCCAACGAGCTGAGCGTCAACACCGCGTACGGCGTCGAGCGCGTTGTGCGCTACGCGTTCGCGCTCGCCGAGCGCCGGCGCAAGAGGCTCACCCTCGTGCACAAGACGAACGTGCTCGTCAGCGCGGGAGCGCTGTGGAAGCGGATCACCGACGCGGTGGCCGCCGAGCACCCCGATGTGGCTGTAGACTATCTGCACGTCGACGCGGCGACGATCTTCCTGGTCACGAACCCGGGCCGCTTCGACGTGATCGTCGCCGACAACCTCTTCGGCGACATCCTCACAGACTTGGCTGGCGCCGTGACCGGTGGCATCGGCCTCGCCGCATCCGGCAACATCAACCCGGACGGCGCGTTCCCGTCGATGTTCGAGCCCGTGCACGGTTCGGCGCCCGACATCGCGGGACAGCAGAAGGCCGACCCCACGGCCGCGATCCTCTCCGTCGCCCTGCTGCTCGACCATCTCGGGCTGCGCGACGAGGCATCCCGCGTCACCCGCGCGGTGGAGGACGACATCGCGAGCCGCGGCGCCGACCGCACCACGACCGAGATCGGCGACGCGATCGTCGACCGGCTTCGGGCGTAGCCTTGACACACGCGGGCCCGGCCCGCGAAGACCCGTTCAGGACGTGACATGACACTCATCGACTCCCACCCCGACGCCGGACTCGCCCCGCTCGAGTTCGCCGTCACCAAGAACCTGAGGGCGAAGTCGCCGGAAGAGCGCGAACAGCTGCTGCGCGACCCCGCCTTCGGCACGACGTTCACCGACCACATGGTCGACATCTGCTGGTCGGTCCGCGGCGGCTGGCACCGCCCGCGGGTGCAGCCGTACGGCCCGATCGCCCTGGACCCCGCCGCGGCCGTCCTGCACTACGGACAGGAGATCTTCGAGGGCATCAAGGCGTATCGGCACGCGGATGGCTCGGTGCACACGTTCCGGCCCGACCAGAACGGCCGGCGCCTGCAGCGCAGCGCGCGGCGGCTCGCGTTGCCCGAGCTGCCGGTGGAGTACTTCATCCAGTCGCTGCGCGAGCTCATCGCCGTCGACGGCGACTGGGTGCCCGCGGGCGACGACCAGAGCCTGTACCTGCGGCCCTTCATGTTCGCGAAGGAGGCGTTCCTCGGCGTGCGCGGCGCGCACAAGGTCGCGTACTACCTGATCGCGTCGCCGGTCGGTCCGTACTTCACAGGCGGCGCGAAGCCGGTCTCGATCTGGCTGAGCGAGCAGTACTCGCGCGCCGGCAAGGGAGGAACGGGCGCGGCGAAGACCGGCGGCAACTACGCGGCCAGCCTGCTGCCGCAGGCCGAGGCGTACGAGCAGGGATGCGACCAGGTCGTCTTCCTCGACCAGGACCGCCACGTGGAGGAGCTCGGCGGCATGAACATCGTGTTCGTGCACAAGGACGGCACGATCGTCACGCCGCAGTCCGACTCGATCCTCGAGGGCATCACGCGCGACTCGCTGCTGCAGCTCGCTCGCGACCGCGGCCACAAGGTCGAGGCTCGGCCGGTGTCGCTCGATGAGTGGCGCCAGGGCGTCGCGTCCGGCGACATCGTCGAGGTGTTCGCGTGCGGCACGGCCGCCGTCGTCGCACCGATCGGCACGCTCAAGGGCGCCGGCTTCGTCGAGGAGCAGCCCCTTGGCGAGCTCGCGCTGTCGCTGCGCGAAGAGCTCACCGACATCCAGTACGGCCGCCGTGAGGACAAGCACGGCTGGCTGGTGCGCCTGGACGCGTAGGGCGAAGTCGTGCGCGGCGTGACCTGGTGGTGACGCCGGGGGTTGACCTGCTCCGCCAGCGCGGTTGTCGTCGCAGCGCCGTAGGCTGGGGCGAGTGAGGATCGCGAGGTTCAGCCACCAAGACGCCATTCGCTACGGCATCGTCGACGACGCTGAGCTGGTGGTGCTCGCCGGCGACCCGATGTTCGCCGGGTTCGAGACGACGGGCGAGCGCGTGCCGCTGGGCGACGTGGCGCTGCTGGCCCCCGTCATCCCGCGCTCGAAGGTCGTCGCGGTCGGTCGCAACTATCGTGAGCACGCCGCTGAGTTCGGCAACGAGGCGCCGGCAGAGCCGCTGCTGTTCCTCAAGCCGAACACCGCGGTGATCGGCCCGGGCGACGCGATCGCGCGGCCGCCGCAGTCGGCGCAGGTCGATTTCGAGGGCGAGCTCGCGGTCGTGATCGGCCGGATCACCAAGAACGTGCCCGCCGAGCGCGCGCTCGAGCACGTGTTCGGTTACACGATCGGCAACGACGTGTCAGCCCGCGACCTGCAGCGCAGCGACGGCCAGTGGTCGCGCGCGAAGGGGTTCGACACGTTCTGCCCGCTCGGGCCGGCGATCGAGACGGAGTTCGACCCCGCCGGCGACGCCGTGCTCACCACGCGGCTGAACGGCGAGGTGCGCCAGCAGGCGCCGCTGACCGACATGGTGCACTCTGTGCCCGACATCATCGCGTACGCGTCGGCGGCGTTCACGCTGTTGCCGGGGGATGCGATCCTCACCGGAACGCCCGCCGGCGTCGGGCCGATGGCAGCCGGCGACGTCGTCGAGGTCGAGATCACGGGACTTGGCCTGCTGCGCAACACCGTCCGCGACGCATGACCGCGCCGCCGGCCACGGGATCCGCGCCCACCGCCGACGCGCTGCACCGCATTCGCGTTCGCACGCTCTGGGTGCTCTCGACCGGGCAGATCCTCGGCGGCATCGCCTTCGGCGCGACGGCGTCGCTCGGCGCGGTGCTTGCCAGCCGCATCTCCGGCGACGACTCGCTGTCGGGCCTCGCGCTCGCGCTCGTGACGCTCGGCACCGCCGCGCTCGCGGTGCCGCTCGCGCGGCTTGCGCAACGCAGCGGGCGGCGGTGGGCGCTGTCGATCGGCATGATGATCGCGCTCGCCGGTGTCGTCGTGGTGGTGCCCGCAGCCGCGCTCAGGTCGTTCCCGCTGCTGCTGCTCGGGTTCGCGCTGATCGGGGCGGGGTCGACCGCGAACCTGCAGACGCGCTTCGCGGCGGCCGACCTCGCCACCGACTCCTCGCGCGGCCGCGACCTCTCGGTGGTGGTGTGGGCGACGACGATCGGCGCGGTGGCCGGGCCCAACCTCGTCGGGCCGGGCGAGGCGCTCGGCCAGTTGGTCGGGATGCCGTCGCTCACGGGCCCGTACCTGTTCACGATCGCGGCGCAGCTGCTGGCGATCGCGCTCTACCTCGTCGCGCTGCGGCCTGACCCGCTGCTGCTCGCGCAGCACCTCGTGCGCGCGGAAACAGTGGACGCGACCCGCGTCGCGCGCGAGGACCGCCCGCGGCTCGCCCGCTACGCCATCATCACGATCGCCGCGGCGCACGGCGTCATGGTGTCGGTCATGGCGATGACTCCCGTGCACCTCGTGCACCACGGCGAGTCGCTGAACGTCGTGGGCATCGCGATCAGCCTGCACGTGGCGGGCATGTACGGCCTGTCGCCGGTGTTCGGCGTCCTCGCCGACCGGCTCGGCCGCATCACCACGATCCTGATCGGCCAGGTGCTCCTGATCGCGGCGCTGCTCACGGCGTCGTTCGGGCAGCACTCCACGTCGGCCGTCACGATCGGCCTCGCGCTGCTCGGCCTGGGCTGGAGCGCGTCGACCGTGTCGGCATCCGCCCTGCTCACCGAGGCGTCGTCGGAATCCCACCGCACTCGGCGGCAGGGGCGCAGCGACCTGGCGATGAACCTCGTCGCCGCGCTGGGCGCGATCGGCGCCGGCGTGCTGCTCGGCGGGCTCGGCTACGGCGGACTCGCGCTGTGCGGCCTGGTGATCGTCGCCCTCGTGGTGGTGCTCACGCCCTTCGCGCGGCGCTGACTCTCTGAGTGCGCTGTGGTGCTTGTCTGGGGCGCCCACGCCCTTGTGTGAAGGTGGCGGGTTGCGCCGCATCCCTTCTCCTGACCCGACCCGACGCGCTACCTTCGCTGTCTGCGCGCCGCAGCGCCCGACGCGGAAGTGGCGTGTCGCGCCGCAACGGGGGAGGGGATGCGGCAAAGCCCGCCACCTTCGCCCGCGCGCCGGCGCGCAAGAGTCCGCGCGCAAGAAGCAGCGCGCGTGACGCGTAAAATCGCAGGGATGCCTGCTGCACCCGATCCCCGCACCACGACCGCGACCGGCGCCGACGTGCGCGTGCGGTTCTGCCCCTCGCCGACCGGCCTGCCGCACGTCGGCATGGTCCGCACGGCGCTGTACAACTGGGCGTACGCGCGCCACACGGGCGGCAAGCTCGTCTTCCGCGTGGAGGACACGGATGCCGCCCGCGACAGCGAGGAGAGCTACCGCCAGCTTGTCGACGCGTTGACGTGGCTCAAGATCGACTGGGACGAGGGCGTCGAGGTCGGCGGCCCGCACGCGCCGTACCGCCAGTCGCAACGCGGCGACATCTACGCGGGCGTGCTCGAGCGGCTCGTCGCGTCGGGCGCCGTGTACGAGTCGTACTCGACGGCGGCCGAGATCGACGCCCGCAACGAGGCGGCGGGGCGTGCCAAGCAGCTCGGCTACGACAACTACGACCGTGGCTTGACCGACGAGCAGAAGGCCGCCTTCCGAGCCGAGGGCCGCGAGCCCGCGTGGCGGCTGCGCGTGCCGGACGAGGATGTCACGTACGTCGACCTGATCCGCGGCGAGGTGACTTTCCCTGCCGGGTCGTTCCCCGACTTCGTCGTCGTGCGCGCGGGCGGACAGCCGCTGTACACGTTCACGAACCCCGTCGACGACGCTCTGATGGGCATCACGCATGTGATCCGCGGCGAGGACCTCATGCCATCCACTGCTCGCCAGCTCGCCCTCTACGCGGCGCTCATCGACGCCGGCGTCGCCGACTTCGTGCCCCGCTTCGGGCACATGCCGCTCGTGCTGGGCGAGACCGGCACCAAGAAGCTCTCCAAGCGCGACCCGAAGGCCGACCTGTTCTTGCAGCGCGAGAAGGGATTCATCCACGAGGGGCTGCTGAACTACCTGGCGCTGCTCGGCTGGTCGCTCTCGGCCGATCGCGACGTGTTCTCGCTCGACGAGTTCACCGCCGCGTTCGACATCGTCGACGTCAACCCCAACCCCGCGCGGTTCGACCAGAAGAAGGCCGAGTCGATCAATGGCGATCACATCCGGATGCTGCAGCCCGCCGACTTCGCCGAGCGCATCGTGCCGTATCTGGTGGATGCCGGCGTGGTCGCCGATCCGCCGACGGAGGCGCAGCGGGGCTTGATCGCGGCGGCGGCCCCGCTCGTGCAGGAGCGCGTGCAGCTGCTCGGCGATGTGCCGGGCATGCTCGGGTTCCTGTTCACGACGGACGTGGTTGTCGAGGATGACGCGCGCACATCGCTGCCCGCGAATGCGGGGGAAGTGCTTGTCGCGTCGGTTGGCGCGCTCGAGCTGGTGCCTGAGGCGGAGTTCACGGCCGCGGTCGTGCAGGAGGCACTGTCTGCCGCGCTGATCGACGGCCTCGGTCTGAAGCCGCGGGTCGCGTACGGCCCGTTGCGTGTGGCGTTGAGTGGACGTCGCGTGTCGCCGCCGCTGTTCGAGTCGATGGAGTTGCTCGGCAAGCGCGAGTCGATCCGCCGCCTCGCCGCTCTGGTCGCCGACCTCGCCCCCTGAGCGAGCCCCGGCCCCTGAGCGAGCCCCGGCCCCTGAGCGAGCCCCGGCCCCTGAGCTTGTCGAAGGGCTACCCCGGTCGTTGAGCGAGCGAAGCGAGACGAAACGCCTGTGCCGCACCAAACGGCCAAGCGGTTTGGCCGCGCTCAAGAGGTCGTCTAGACTAGACCTTCGGCACGGCTCCGGCCGAGCCCTTGGGGTATGGTGTAATTGGCAACACGGCTGATTCTGGTTCAGTTGTTCTTGGTTCGAGTCCAGGTACCCCAGCGCAAAACTCCTCAGATTCCGCGGGAATCGGAGGAGTTTCATGGTTCCTGG
>NZ_JASGEC010000096.1:0-5560 GCF_047606685.1 Microbacterium sp. | reverse complement strand
TCGAGGCCGCGCGGCGCGCGGTGGTCCGCCGCGCGCAGCGCGAGGCGGCGAGGAGCGTCGTCGACCGGCTGCCCGCGGTGCTCGCGTCGGCCGACCGGTCGGTGTCGCAGGCGCGTCTCGCGCTGGCCGCCGCCGAGCAGGAGCGCTCCGCGCAGAACGCAGAGCTCGCTGAGCTGCGCGCGCAGGAGGCGAGCGTGCGCGACCGGCTCTCGGCGGTCACCGAGGGCGTGCACTCGCTCGAGCTGCAGATCCACGAGAAGCGCCTGCACGTGCAGAGCCTGCTCGAGCGGGTGTTTTCGGAGCTCAGCCTCGAGGAAGATATTCTTGTTTCGGAATATGGACCCGACCAGCTGATTCCACCGGATGGCGCGGAGGCCGACGCGGACGGCGAGCCGGAGGCATCCGGTGTCCCGTTCGACCGGGAACAGCAGCAGCGACGGCTGCGCGACGCCGAGCGCAAGCTCGCCCAGCTTGGTCGGGTGAACCCGCTCGCGCTGGAGGAGTTCGCCGCGCTGGAGCAGCGGCACGCGTTCCTGACTGAGCAGCTGGCGGATCTCACGCAGACGCGCAAAGACCTGCTCACGATCATCGCCGAGCTCGACGAGCGCATGCAGACGATCTTCCAGGCGGCGTTCGAAGACACCCGCGCGGCGTTCCACGAGGTGTTCCCGATCCTGTTCCCCGGCGGCGCGGGCGACATCGCGCTGACGAACCCCGACGACATGCTGACCACCGGCATCGAGGTGACCGTGCGCCCGGTCGGCAAGAAGATCGAGCGGCTGTCGTTGCTCTCCGGCGGAGAGCGGTCGCTTGCGGCCGTGGCCCTGCTGACGGCGATCTTCAAGGCGCGGCCGAGCCCGTTCTACATCCTCGACGAGGTCGAGGCGGCCCTCGACGACGCGAACCTCGGGCGGCTGCTCGGAGTGTTCGAGCAGCTGCGCCAGTCGAGCCAGCTCATCGTCATCACGCACCAGAAGCGCACGATGGAGATCGCGGACGCGCTGTACGGCGTTTCGATGCGCCAGGACGGCGTGTCGGCGGTCGTCGGCCAGCGCGTGGGCGACCGGGCCGCCAGCTGAGGCTGGTCAGCGCCGGTTCTTCTCGTGCCGACTGGCGAGGATCTCGCGCAGCGTCGGCAGCACCCGCTGGTCTTTGGGGCGGTTCGCGGCTTGCTTGGACCGGATGATGTCGGCGAGCGAGGCGACGCGGATGGACACGCCCTCCACCGTGTACTCGAGAGCAGAACGATCGAGGTCGGGGAAACCTTGAGTGCCGTTCGGGATGAAAGAGATGTCAAGGCGACCCGCAGAGGTGACGAGGTTCCACACGCCGCTGTCGGCGAGCGAGGTCGCGGAGTGGTCGAATGGCAGGCCGTCTGGCTCGGTCTGGGTGAAGACCCGCGCCTCGAGCTCGCGAAGCGCGTCGGAAAGCCGCGAGAGGTTGTCATGCTCGCGCTCGGGGGTGATGTCCAGATCCTCGGTGGGAAACGGCGACCCCTGCAGGATCGCGGCAAGCCCTCCGATCAGCACGAAGCGCACATTGTGTGCCGTCAGTGCCGCGATGATCCGATCGTTGTCCTGTCTAGGCGGCATGTCCTGCCTCTCGCCAGCGCTCGAGTTGTGCGGCGGTGTCGCTGTGCCTCGCCCAGAGTTCGTCCGGGGGGAGAGAGGAGAGCGGTGCGGCGAGCGACCAGTCGGAGTCGTCGCGCTCGACGAGCATGAAGTCGAGGTCGAGGTCCATGAGCCGGAGATAGCGGATGACGTCGTCGAAGCTTGGCGCCGTTCGCGCCGACTCGAGGCGAGCGATCGCCGATTGCGTGGTGCCCGCCAGTTCGGCCAGCTGCGCCTGGGTCAGCCCACGGCGTTTGCGAGCCTCGCGGATGAGGTCGTTGCCCATTCCCTTCATGGCACAAGTATAGCGAATCAGCGATATAGCGCCTCTGATATCGATCAAGCCGCCGCGTAGGCTGGAGCCCATGGCGGAGAACTCCTGGTCGTTGGGGCGCGCGTTGCGCGGCATGTTCGCGAGGCCCACGATCGACGAGACGACGTGGGACGACCTGGAGACGGCGCTCATCACGGCCGACTTCGGACCCGACATCACCGAGCGCATCGTCGATGAGCTGCGTGCGAAGGTCGAGCGCTACCGCACGACCGACCCGCGCGACCTGCAGCGCATGCTCAAGGAGACCCTCGAGGAGCACTTCGCGAAGTTCGACACGACCCTGCGGCTCACCGAGCGGCCCGCCGTCGTGCTGGTCGTCGGCGTCAACGGCGTCGGCAAGACGACGACGATCGGCAAGTTCGCGAAGTTCCTGCAGCGCTACGGGCGCTCGGTCGTGGTGGGCGCCGCCGACACCTTCCGCGCGGCCGCCGTCGACCAGCTCGCCACGTGGGCCGAGCGCGGGGGCGCCGCAATCGTGCGGCCCGAGCGCGAGGGCCAGGATCCGGCATCCGTCGCCTTCCAAACCATCGACCACGCGATCCGCACCGGCACCGAGATCGTGCTCGTCGACACTGCCGGGCGCCTGCACACCAAGGGCGGGCTCATGGACGAGCTCACCAAGATCCGCCGCGTGATCGAGAAGCAGGCGCCGATCAGCGAAGTGCTGCTGGTGCTCGACGCGACGACCGGGCAGAACGGCGTCATGCAGGCCGAGGCGTTCCTCGAGCACGCCGGGGTGACCGGGCTCGTGCTGACCAAGCTCGACGGCTCGGCGAAGGGCGGGTTCGTCCTGGCGGTGCAGGAGCGCACCGGCATCCCGGTCAAACTCCTCGGCCAGGGCGAGGGCATCGGCGACCTCACCGGCTTCACTCCGCACGTGTTCGCCGCATCTCTCGTGGAGTGAGCGAGCGTCGGTCTACCGTCTTGCCGGATCGGCTGGTTTCATAGGGCTATGGCGATCGAGCACGACTTCTTCGGGCTGTTGGAATCCGGCCCCGACGGCTCCATCTTCTGGTCGGAGAATGTCGAGCTCGGCGACCAGAGCGTCACTGTCGACCTCACTGCTCCCGACCAGGACGACATCTCCCCGGACGCGCTCGACGTGGCCGCCGCGATGGTGTCGGCGCTCGAGGGCATCGACGTGAACGCGCGCCGCGCCATGCTGTCCGAGCTCGACGACCGCACGAGCGAGGTGACGGAGTACATCCTGCAGCAGCAGGAGGAGCTCGGCGAGGAGCTGGAGGACTTCTTCGTCGACGCCTCCGGCGACGTGCATGTGGACGTCATCCGCTCGCTGCAGCTGATGAGCATGACGATCCTCGCCGACGAGCACGGCGGGTCGGAGCCGTTCGCGGTGCTCGAGTACGCGCTCGACCCGGACGCCACCGACGACGTGCTGCTGGTGAACCTCGCTTCCGACGGCGAGGTGCAGTCGGTCACCAGCGCCGACTGACCCTGCTCGCCTCCGGCTAGACGGCCTGGGCGAAGCCGCGCTCGGCGTGCACCTCGGCGGCGATGTGCGCGAGGTGCGGGGGGATCTCACGGCCCTTCGACGCCATCGACTGCGCCCACAGCCGGCCGGCGCGGTACGACGAGCGGACGAGGGGCCCGGCGAGCACGCCGAGGAAGCCGATGCGCTCCGCCTCCTGCTTGAATTCGACGAACTCCTGCGGCTTGACCCAGCGCGCGACCGGCAGGTGGCGTGGCGACGGGCGCAGGTACTGCGTGATCGTGACGATGTCGGTGCCCGCGTCGTGCAGGTCGCGCAGCGCCTGCACGACCTCCTCGGGCTCCTCGCCCATGCCGAGGATGAGGTTCGACTTCGTGATCAGCCCCGCGTCGCGCGCCTGCGTGAGCACGTCGAGCGACCGCTCGTAGCGGAACGCGGGGCGAATGCGCTTGAAGATGCGGGGCACGGTCTCGACGTTGTGCGCGAACACCTCCGGCCGCGCGTCGAACACCTCGCCGAGCAGGTCGGGGCGCCCGTTGAAGTCGGTGGCCAGCAGCTCGACTCCCGTGCCCGGGTTGACCGCGTGGATCTGCCGGACCGTCTCGGCGTTGAGCCACGCGCCGCCGTCGGGCAGGTCGTCGCGCGCGACGCACGTGACGGTGGCGTAGCGCAGCCGCATCCGCTGCACGCTCTCGGCCACCCGCCGCGGCTCGTCGGTGTCGTAGTCGGCGGGCTTGCCGGTGTCGATCTGGCAGAAGTCGCACCGTCGAGTGCACTGCGACCCGCCGATGAGGAAGGTGGCCTCGCGGTCCTCCCAGCACTCGTAGATGTTGGGGCAGCCCGCCTCCTGGCAGACGGTGTGCAGCCCCTCGTCCTTCACCAGGGCGTGCAGCGCCTGGTACTCGGGCCCGAGCTTGGCCTTCGTCTTGATCCACTCGGGCTTGCGCTCGATCGGCGTTTGCGCGTTGCGCACTTCCAGGCGCAGCAGCCGGCGCCCCTCCGGCGCGGCGCTCACGCGGCGGCTCCTGCGGGGGAGTAGGCCGCGGCGAACGCCGACGCGACGAGGTCGACGACGCTGGCCGGACTGACATCCGCCCCCACTGCCTCGCTCACCGTCGTCACTCCGGCGTCGCTGATGCCGCACGGGACGATGGAGCCGAACGCGGCGAGCGAGTTGTCGCAGTTGAGCGCGAAGCCGTGCATCGTGACGCCTTTCTCGACCCGCACTCCGATCGCGGCGATCTTGTCCTCCGACAGCGGGCGGCGCACCCACACGCCGCTGCGGCCGTCGACGCGGTACCCGTCGACGCCGAGGGTCCGGAGGACGTCGATGAGGATCCCTTCGAGGCGGCGCACGTGCGCCACGACGTCGATGGGCTCGGGCAGCCGCACGATCGGGTAGCCGACCAGCTGCCCCGGGCCGTGCCACGTGATCTTGCCCCCGCGGTCGACGTCGACGACGGGCGTGCCGTCGACCGGGCGCTCGTGCGGCTCGGTGCGCTTGCCCGCCGTGTACACCGGCTCGTGCTCGAGCAGGAGCAGAGTGTCCGGCCGGTCGCCGGCCACGACCGCCGCGTGCACGCGGCGCTGGAGGTCCCACCCTTCGAGGTACGGGACGACATCGGGCGAGAGCCCCACGATCTGGATGTCGAGCACGACGCTCCTTCGCTCCGGTTTCTGGATCGCGTCCAACAATACGCCCGGTCGTGCCGCGCCGCGTGCGTAGGGTTGTCGTGTGGGCACAGAAGCGCGCGCGGGGCGACCGAAGGCGTCGTCGCGGGAAACCATCGCCGAGGCCGCGTGCGAGCTGTTCCTCGAGCGCGGCTACGAGCACACGTCGATCGCCGACATCGCCACGCGCGCCGGGGTGGGCCGCTCGAGCTTCTTCAACTACTTCTCCTCCAAGGCCGACGTGCTGTGGGGCGGGTTCGACGAGAGGCTGGATGCCGCGTGCGCGGCCCTCGCGGCGGACACGGCGCCGACGCGCGACATCCTCTCCGGCATCGCCGACGGGCTCGCCCCCGACAGCCTGGCTCTGGCCATCGCCCACGCCCAGACCATGGGGCTCGTCGACGAGTTGGAGCGCGAGCGCGCGATGCGCCAGTGGCGGCTCGGCCGCGCGGTCGCCGAGCGCGCGCGACGCGAGGGCGCGCCGCCGATCGCCGC
>NZ_JASGEC010000095.1:0-49294 GCF_047606685.1 Microbacterium sp. | reverse complement strand
GCAGCGCTGACGCGATGCCGAGGCGCTGGCCCATGCCGAGCGAGAACTTCCCGGCGCGCTTGCGGGCCACCGTGTCGAGCCCGGTGAGCCCGATCACCTCGTCGACGCGGCGATTCGGGATGCCGTGGGTGGCCGCCATGGCCCGCAAGTGGTTGCGGGCGGTGCGCCCGGTGTGCACGGCCTTGGCGTCGAGCAGCACGCCGACCTCGGTCAACGGCGCTCGAAGCCGCTTGTACTCGCTGCCGCTGACTGTCGCGCGGCCCGCCGACGGGCGGTCCAAGCCGACGATCATGCGCATCGTGGTCGACTTGCCGGCGCCGTTCGGCCCGAGAAAGCCCGTGACCTTCCCGGGCTGGACGGTGAACGACACGTCGTCGACGGCTGTCTTGTCTCCGAACCTCTTCGTGAGGTGCTCTGCTGTGATCATGCTTCGACGCTATGAAGCGCCGACGTCGTCGCGCGTCCTCCCGAGGCGCCGTTCTCGCCCCGTCGGACTCATACCGCGGGACCACACGGGCTCAGCCTTCGGCGTCGCGCTCCTGCGCCGCGAGGGCTCGCTCGACGCCGGCGAGGTTCTCGCTCACGAGGCGCCGCAGAGCGGGGATCTCCTGGAGCTCTCGAAGCCATGCCCGGGTGGCGTCCCGCAACTCCTCGTTCGCGAGCGGCGCGGGGTACAGGCCGGAGACGAGGTAGGCCGCGATCTGGTAGGTGCGGTCCTTCCAGATCGGCTCGAGCGCCTCGAAGTACCGTGGGACGAAACTGTCGAGCAGATGGCGGCCGGTCGGATGCTGCAGGCCCACTGTCGTGGACCGCACGATCGTGTTCGGCAGCCCGTCGCTGTCCACGAGAGAGGCCCACGCCGCCGCCTTCGCCTCGATGGTGGGGATGGCGGCCTTCGCGGTGGCCGCGGCCTCCGCGCCCTTGGCCGTGTTGTCGAGGGCGAGCGCGGCGTCGATGTCGGCGGACGTTGCCGCTCCGCCCGCAGCCAGGCCGATGAGCAGTTGCCACGACAGGTCGGTGTCGATCTCCAAGCCGTCCAGCGAGAGCTCGCCGTCGCGGAGTCGGGACAGGACGGACGCGTGCTCGGCCGTGGCCACGGCCTGCGCGAACGCCGTGACGAACTGGAACTGGTTGTCGCTGCCGGCATCCGCCCGCTGCGCGAGCTCCCACAGGCCGTCCGCCACCTTCTCGCGCGCCGCGGCTCGCGTGTGCGGGGCGACGTACGAGTTCGCGGCGAGCTGCAACTGGGCGAGCGTGGTGCGCACGGTGGTCGACTCGGTCTCGCGGCCGATGTTTCCGAGCACGAGGTCGATGTAGTCGCTGGCCGACGACTCGGCGTCTCGGGTCTGGTCCCACGCTGCGCCCCACACGAGAGACCGGGCGAGCGGGTCGGAGATGTCGGAGAGGTGCGCGATCGCGGTCGCCAGCGACCGCTCGTCCAGACGGATCTTGGCGTACGCCAGGTCTTCGTCATTGAGCAGCACGAGGTCGGGACGGACGAGGCCCTTCAACTTCGGAACCTCGGTGAGGTCGCCGTCCACGTCGATCTCGACGTGGTGCACCCGCTCCAGCGCGCCGTCGCGCATGCTGTAGAAGCCCACGCCGAGGCGGTGCGGCCGGATGGTCGGATAGTCGGCCGGGGCGGTCTGCACGATCGCGAAGCGAGAAATCGTCTCGACGCCGGGCACGGCGCCGGCCGTCGAGGCGATCTCCGGCGACAGGGTGTTCACGCCCGCGGTCTCCAGCCACTTCCTCGACCACGTGTCCAGTTCCCGCCCGCTGGTGGTCTCGAGTTCGGCGAGCAGGTCGCTCAGCTCGGTGTTGCCCCACTGGTGCTTCTCGAAGTACGCGCCCACTCCGGCGAAGAACGCGTCGATGCCCACCCACGCGGCGAGCTGCTTGAGCACCGAGCCGCCCTTCGCATACGTGATGCCGTCGAAGTTGACCTGGACGTCCTCGAGGTCGTTGATCTCGGCGACGACCGGGTGGGTGGACGGAAGCTGGTCCTGCCGGTACGCCCAGCTCTTCTCCATCGCGTTGAATGTCGTCCACGCCTCGGTCCACTCCGTGGCCTCCGCGGTGGCGATCGTCGATGCCCACTCGGCGAACGACTCGTTGAGCCACAGGTCGTTCCACCACTTCATCGTGACGAGGTCGCCGAACCACATGTGCGCCAGCTCGTGCAGGATCGTGACGACACGGCGCTCCTTGACGGCATCCGTCACCTTCCCGCGGAAGACGTACGTCTCGGTGAACGTGACCGCTCCGGCGTTCTCCATCGCGCCCGCGTTGAACTCGGGAACGAACAGCTGGTCGTACTTCGCGAACGGGTAGGGGACGCCGAATTTCTCCTCGTAGTAGGCAAAGCCCTTGCGCGTGATGTCGAAGATGTAGTCGGCGTCGAGGTACTGCCACAGGCTCTTGCGCGCGTAGACGCCCAGCGGGATGGTGCGCCCGGACGCGCTCGTCAGCTCCGAGAAGACCTCCTCGTAGGGGCCGGCGACGAGCGCCGTGATGTAGGACGAGATCGGCGGCGTGGGCTCGAACCGCCACGTGGCCGTGCCGTCGCCGTGCCGCGTGGGGTCGGGCGTGGGGGAGTTGGACACCACTTTCCACGCCTCGGGCGCGGTGACGCGGAACTCGAACGTCGCCTTCAGGTCGGGCTGCTCGAACACCGCGAAAACGCGCCGCGAGTCGGGCACCTCGAACTGGCTGTAGAGGTAGACCTCGTCATCGACCGGGTCGACGAAGCGGTGCAGCCCCTCGCCGGTGTTGGTGTAGAGGCAGTCGGCGTCGACCACCAGCTCGTTGTGGGCGGCGAGGCCGGTCAGCGCGACGCGCGAGTCGGCGTAGGCCTCGGCGGGGTCGATGCTCCGGCCGTTCAGCGTGATCTCGCGCACGTCGCGCGCGATCAGGTCGATGAAGGTGTCGGCGCCTTCGGCCGCGGAGAATCGCACGACGGTGCGCGAGCCGAACACGTCGGCGCCTTTCGTGAGGTCGAGGTCGATCTCGTACGAGATCCCGGCTCCTGAGCGCGCCGAGGGGTCGACGATCGCGCGGCGCTCCTGCGCTTCGACGCGGGTGAGGTTCTCTCCAGGCACTGCGGATGCTCCCGTGGGTGAAGGTCGTGGCAAGCGTTGCGGCGGTCGGCCCCGGCGACAACCCTCACAGCCTACGCTCTGCGCGGACTCCGTCGACGTGCGCGGTGACCGGCGTCGCGCGAAAGGCGCTCAAGCCGATGACAGGATGGAGGGATGAGCACTCCGGGGACAGCACACGCGACGACGGCGACGGGCGCCGCGGCCGTGCCGTTCGCGTCGCCGGCGGCAGCGTCCGGCGCCCCGTTCGTGGAAGAGCCGGTCGCGTACGACGCCGTGCTGCTGGCGAGCTTCGGCGGCCCCGAGGGGCAGGACGACGTGATTCCGTTCCTGCGCAACGTCACCCGCGGGCGCGGCATCCCGGACGAGCGGCTGGAGGAGGTGGCGCACCACTACCGCCACTTCGGCGGAGTGAGCCCGATCAACGAGCACAACCGGCAGCTCAAGACGGCGCTCGAGGCCGAGATCGCGCGCCGCGGCCTGGGGCTTGCGGTCTACTGGGGCAACCGCAACTGGGAGCCCTACCTCGCCGACGCGGTGCGCGCGGCGCACGCGCGCGGCCACACGACGCTGCTCGGGCTCGCCACGAGCGCCTACAGCTCGTACTCCAGCGACCGGCAGTATCGCGAGGACTTCGCCCGCGCGCTGCTGGACACCGGGCTCGACGGCCAGGTGTCGATCGACAAGGTGCGGCTGTTCTTCGACCACCCCGGGTTCGTCGCGCCATTCGTCGAGGGTGTGCGCGACGCGGTCGCCGGGCTCCTCGCCGACGGCGTCGCGCCCGCGGCGGTGCGCGTGCTGTTCTCGACGCACAGCATTCCGGTCGACGACGCGAACCGGTCGGGTCCGCGTGACGTGGAGTGGCCGCACGGCGGAGCGTACGTCGCGCAGCATCGCGCGGTGGCCGAGCACGTGATGGGCGAGGTCGCGCGCGAGGTTCCGGGCGCCGCCGCGATCGCGTGGGAGCTGGTGTTCCAGTCGCGCTCGGGTCCGCCGTCGCAGCCGTGGCTCGAGCCCGACGTGAACGACGTGGTCGAAGGGTTGCCGGCGCGCGGAGTGGAGGCGGTGGTGATCGTTCCGCTCGGGTTCGTGAGCGACCACATGGAAGTGCTGTGGGACCTCGACACCGAGGCAATGCAGACCGCCGCCCGCGTCGGGGTGCGCGCGGTGCGCACGCCGACGCCCGGCATCCATCCCGCTTTCGTGGCCGGTCTCGTGGACTTGATCGAGGAGCGGCTCGACGGCATTCCCGCCGACGAGCGCCCGCACGTCACGCCGCTCGGCCCGTGGCACGACGTGGCCCGCCCCGGCTGCTGCGAGAACGCGCGCGCCGGCTTCAAACCGGCCGCCGCCGGCGTCGTCCCATAGGGGTGGATGTCGGAGAATCGCCTGGATGTCGGAGCATCCGCGCGGAATCCTCCGACATCCGGCCTATTCTCCGACGTTCGCGCCGTCCCTAGGATGGGGTCCATGCGCATCCACATCGGCACCGACCACGCGGGCCTCGAGTTCTCCCGCGACCTGCAGCAGCACCTGGCAGGCCAAGGGCACGACGTCGTCGACCACGGCCCGACCGAGTACGACCCGCTCGACGACTACCCGTCGTTCTGCATTCGCGCCGCGCTGGCCGTCGTGCGCGACCAGGAGGCCGGCGTCGAGGCGCTCGGCGTCGTCTTCGGCGGGTCGGGCAACGGCGAGCAGATCGCCGCGAACAAGGTGCGCGGCATCCGCGCCGCCCTCGTGTGGAACGCGTCGACCGCAGAGCTCGCGCGCCAGCACAACGACGCGAACATCATCGCGATCGGAGCCCGACAGCACACGTTCGACGAGGCCGTGGCGCTGATCGACCGGTTCGTCGCGACTCCGTTCTCGCACGACGAGCGGCACGCGCGCCGCATCGCGCAGCTCGCCGAGTACGAGACGACCGGCGACATCGCGGCGTACCCGATCCACGGCTAGCCGCGATGACCGCTGCCGTCGAGCAAGGCGCCGCGGTGGCAAACGCGCCGCGGCGGCGCGCCTTGATCGTGCCGGCGGTCGC
The DNA here is from genome assembly GCF_047606685.1 of Microbacterium sp. Classification (GTDB taxonomy): domain Bacteria; phylum Actinomycetota; class Actinomycetes; order Actinomycetales; family Microbacteriaceae; genus Microbacterium. The sequence goes on along the minus strand of NZ_JASGEC010000095.1, from coordinate 44,155 downwards.
CCTCGCCGCGGTCGCGGTCGGCGCGGTCGGGGTCTGGGTCGGCATCGGGGCGTCGGCCGCGAACAGCGTCGAGGTGTACCTGGACGGCAAGGCCGTGGTGTGCACAGGCCAGGACGCGACCTGGTGGTCGGAGGACGACCCGGTCGACGACGTGTCGCACACCGCGTACAACACGGCGCCGGCCATCCAGCTGCGCGAAGGCCTGGACTGCGAGATCCGGTATTTCGTGCACAACACGAGCGAGCTGGAGGTCACAGTGACCGCGCTGAGGCTGCACCTGATGGCGCCGCACAGCACCGGGATCGAGGCGGTCAGCGTCAACGGCATCCCCGTCGATCCCGAGCCGTCGGCCGACCACACAGACGCGACGCTCACGTTCGGCGAGCGCACGGAGCAGGCCGTCGGCATCGGCGCGGTCGTGCTCGAGGCGGACGAAGCGCTGCCGCTGGCCGTCCGCGTGCGCCTGAGCGACCAAGCCTGCTACGCACCGGGCGACAGCATGATCTTCGACGACGGCGCCATCTCCGTGTCGACCGCCGCCTGGGGGATCGACGCCACAAGGCCAGGAGCTCCGGGCTCGCTTATCGCCCTGGTCGGCACCGAAGACACGGACTGCTACCAGCGGTAGCTCCGTGCCGTAGCATCGAGCGGTGCCCGAGGGTCATTCCGTCCACCGCATCGCCCGCCAGTTCGACCGCAACGTCGTCGGTCGCGCCGTGGCGGCATCCAGTCCGCAGGGGCGCTTCGCCGAGGGCGCGGCGGTCATCGACGGCCGCACCGCGACGAGCGTGCGCGCCCACGGCAAGCAGATGTTCCTCGAGTTCGACGACGGGCTCTGGCTGCGCGTGCACCTCGGCATGTACGGCGCGTGGGACTTCGCGGGCGACATCCTCGTCGATCCGACGATCGCCTCCGCGAACGGCCGCATGGGCCAGACGAACCAGCGCGGCACGGTGCTCGACGACGAACCCGTGCTCGACAGTGCGGGAGAGAACTCGCTCACCTCGATCGGCGCCCCGCGGCGCGCGCGCGTGCACGTGCGGATGAGCGAGCAGACGACCGGACTGGCCGACGACGGCGACCAGTGGCCGCCGCCCGTGGTCGGGCAGGTGCGGCTGCGGCTCATGACCAGAACGACGTGCGCCGATCTGCGCGGCCCCACCGCGTGCGAGCTGCAGGCGCCCGACGAGATGCGGGCGACGCTCGCGAAGCTCGGGCCCGACCCGCTGAACGGAGATCCTGCCGAGGACGAGGAGCGGTTCGTCTCGGTGGTGCGGCGCAAGCCGACATCCATTGCCCTGCTGCTGATGGACCAGGCCGTCGTGGCCGGCATCGGCAATGTGTACCGCGCCGAGCTGCTGTTCCGCGCGCGGCTGAACCCGCATACGCCCGGGCGCGACGTGCGCGAGGAGGCCGTGCGCGACCTGTGGCGCGACTGGGTGCGGCTGCTGGCCGTCGGCGTGGAGACCGGCCAGATGATGACGATGGACGACCTGTCGCCCGACGACTGGCGGCGGGCGATGGCCAGCCGCGACGACCGGCACTGGGTGTACCACCGCACCGGCCTGCCGTGCCGGGTGTGCGGGACGCCGATCGCGCTGGAGGAGCTCGGCGGCCGCAAGCTGTACTGGTGCCCGTCCTGCCAGGCGTGAGGCTCGTAGGCTGAGTGCATGCGCCAGAACCCGAGCTTCGCGATGACGGATGTCGGCGAGCTGCGCCGCCTCGTCGACCGGAACCCGTGGGCGACGCTGGTCACCTCCACCGACGACGGGCTCGTCGCCTCGCACTACGCCGTGATGCTCGACGAGGGCCGCGACGACCTCACGATCGTCGGCCACGTCGGCAAGCCCGACGACATGGTCCACGGGCTCGGGCAGCGCGAGCTGCTGGTGGTGGTCCAGGGGCCGCACGGCTACATCTCGCCGGGCTGGTACGGCGGCGTCGAGTCGGTGCCGACGTGGAACTTCGTCTCGGCGCACTTGTCGGGAGTTCCCGAGCTGCTCACGGCCGAGGAGAACCTGCGGGTGCTCGACCGGCTCGTGGAGCGGTTCGAGAGCAGGATGCCGGATCCCCGCCTCATGTGGCGGCCACCGAACACGGCCGCGTACGTCGAGCGGCTCGAGAAGGGCACGGCCGGGTTCCGGCTGACGCCTGCCAAGGTGGTCGCCAAGCGAAAGCTCAGCCAGAACAAGCCCGCCGAGATCGTGGAGACGGTGATCGCCGAGCTGTCCGGCGACGGCCCGTACGCCCACGGCGAGCTCGCCGCCGAGATGCGCCGCGCCCACGAGCAGATGGCGGCCGGCCGTGGTGCTTGAGCGCGGCGCCTCGCCATCCGTCATCGCGAACGCGCGCCTGACCGGCCGCGACCGCGTCGACCCGTTCGGAGACGACCCGGTCGACGTGCACCTCGCCGACGGGGCCATCGTCGACATCGCCCCGGCCGGCGCCCTCGCGCGGCGAGGCGCGGTGCTCGACGCCGGGGGAGCGTGGCTGGTCCCGGGCCTGTGGGACCATCACGTGCACGTGGGCCCGTGGGCGCTGTCCGCGCAGCGGACCCCCCTCGGCGACGCGTCGTCGGCGGCTCACGCCGCGCGGATCATGGCCGACGCGCCGGTGCTCGCCGACGGCCGACGCGTGGGCATCGGGTTCCGCGACGGCCTGTGGCCCGACGCCCCGAGCCTCGACCTCCTCGACGCGGCGACCGGAGGCATCCCGACTTACCTGTTCAACGCCGACCTGCACAGCGCGTGGCTGAACACCGCGGCGCTGCTCCGCGAGGGCTTCGCGCCGGACGGCGACGGCGTGCTGCGCGAGGGCCCGGCGTTCGAGGTCGGCGGGCGAGTGAGCGAGGTCGGGCCGGCAGCGCTCGACCGCGCCGTCGGCGAAGCCGCGCAGGCCGCGGCAGGCCGCGGCGTGGTCGGCATCGTCGACCTCGACATCGCGTGGAACGAGGATGCCTGGGCCCGCCGCCTCGCCGGCGGGTTCGACGCGCTGCGCGTCGAGTTCGGTGTGTACCCCGACCACCTCGAGCGGGCCCTGTCCGAGGGGCTGCGCACGGGAGACCGGGTGCGCGGCGCGGCCTCGGACCTCGTGCGCGTCGGGCCGTTCAAGGCGATCACCGACGGGTCGCTGGGAACCCGCACGGCCGCGTGCTCGCACTCCTACCCGGGCGACCCGCACAACCACGGCGTGCTGGCCATCGGGCCGGAGCGGCTGCGCGAGCTGATGACGGCGGCGACCGCCGGCGGCTTGCGCTGCGCCATCCACGCGATCGGCGACGTCGCGAACACCCACGCGCTCGACGCGTTCGCGGCCACCGGAGCGTGGGGGTGCATCGAGCACGCGCAGCTGGTGGCGCACGCCGACATCCCACGCTTCGCCCGGCTGGGCGTGGCCGCCAGCGTGCAGCCCGAGCACGCGCTCGACGACCGCGACATGGCCGACACGATCTGGGCGGAGCAGACGGCGATCGTCTATCCGCTGCGCAGCCTCGCCGCCGCCGACGCGACGCTGCTGCTGGGCTCCGACGCCCCCGTGGCGCCGCTTGACCCGTGGGCGGCGCTCGCGAGCGCGGTGTGGCGCACGCGCGACGGGCGCGAGCCGTGGCGCCCGGAAGAGGCGCTGGATGCCGCGACGGCGCTCGCCGCCTCGACGCACGGCGGGTCGGGGCTTGACGCGGCCTCCATCGAGCCCGGCGCGCTCGCCGACCTCGCGCTGTGCGAGCACGACCCGCTCGCCGCGTCCGAGACCGAGCTGCGCGCCATGCGGGTCGCCGCGACGCTTCTCGCCGGCCGCCTCACCCACCTCGCCCTGTGACGAACGCGGGATGCGGGCGCGGCGCACACGACGAACGCCCCCGGTTTTGCGACCGGGGGCGTTCCTCGTGAGAGCTGTTACTCGGCGAGGTGCGCGAAGAGGAACCAGCGGTCCTTCTCCAGGCCCTCCTTGATGCCGATCGCGACGTCCTGGCTGGTCAGATCGACCTCGTCGAGGCCGTCGATGGCGGCCTGCAGGTCGGCGATGACGGCGTCGATGTCGGAGATCACGTCGCGGATCATCGGCTCCCACTGCGTGAAGCCGGCCTTGACCTCCGACGAGGTCTTCGAGGCGATCGTGCTGAGGCGGGCGTCGATCGGCAGGCCCAGGGCGACGACGCGCTCGGCGGCCTCGTCAGCCCAGTCCTGCGCGTGGTCGACGACGGAGTCGAGCAGCTCGTGGATCGCGATGAAGTTCGCACCGCGCACGTTCCAGTGGGCTTGCTTTCCGTTGACGGCGAGCGCCTGCAGTCCGAGCACGACGGGTGTGAGGAACTGCGCGGACCCGGCGGCGACCGTCGGGTCGACGGCGGCAGCGGGTGTGGTCTGAGTCTTGGTCATGTTGTTCGCCTCCGTGGGCAGATCGAGGGTGGCAGATCGTGCCTGGTGTCTTCAACGGTACTCAGCCCGGGGCATTCCGCAAGCAAGCTCAGGCTGGTCTTACTTGAGGCGTGACGACCGCTGTGAGCATCGTCGTTGCACCGTTCCGAGCGCTCCGGCGGGTAGCGTCGAGGGGTGCCATCCGCCGATCACGAACCCGCCGGCTCGCCCTCGCCCGCGCGCACGCGCCGAGGGCTGCGCGCAGACCGCGCGCGCGAGCACGCCCAGGCTTCGCGGTTCATCCCGCACGTGCAGGGGCTGCGGGCGATCGCGGTGCTGTTCGTGGTGCTCTACCACTTCTGGCCCGGGCGGCTGCCCGGCGGCTACGTCGGGGTCGACGTCTTCTTCGTGATCTCGGGCTTCCTGATCACCGCTCACCTCATGCGCGAGCTGGAATCCACCGGCCGCATCCGGCTCGGGCAGTTCTGGGCGCGCCGCGCGCGGCGGCTGCTGCCGGCATCCCTTCTCGTCCTGCTGTTCTGCGCGCTGTGCGTCATGTCGCCGTACCTCATGCCGACGTCCGCGCTGCCGAATGAAGTGCGCGAGATCGTCGCCTCCACGTTCTACGTCGAGAATTGGCACTTGGCGCTGAACTCGGCCGACTACCTCAACCACGGCGGCGACCCGACGACGGTGCAGCACTACTGGTCGCTGTCGCTGGAAGAGCAGTTCTACGTCATGTGGCCGCTGCTCATGCTGCTGGCGGCATGGATCGCGGTGAAGTGGATGCCGCGGCAGCGCTACCGCGCGGTGGTGTGGACCCTCGGCGTGGTCACGGCGGCGTCGTTCGCGTTCTGCGTCGTGTTCACGCTGACGAACCCCGCGCCGGCGTACTTCGTCACGTTCGGGCGCATGTGGCAGTTCGGGATCGGCGCGCTGATCGCGCTCGTGCCGATGCTGCGCGTGCGCAACGCGGCGGCGAGCTTCGTGCTCGGGTGGGGCGGCGTGCTCGTGCTGCTCTACGTCGCGTTCCGCTTCGACGCGCTGACCCCGTTCCCCGGCTACGCGGCGCTGCTGCCGGCTCTCGGCGCCGCGGCGGTCATCGCCGCGTCGAACGCCGATCGGTGGTGGCACCCAACCCGCATCCTGTCGCTACGGCCCGCCCAGTTCGTCGGCGACATCTCGTACTCGCTGTACCTGTGGCACTGGCCGCTCATCATCATCGCGCCGTCGGTGCCGTTCTGGGGCCTGACCATCTACCACCGGGTCGCGCTGCTCGTGCTGTGCTTCGTGCTCGCGTGGCTGACCAAGCGCTTTGTCGAAGACCCCGTCCGCGGCTTCGCGCCCTTGACCCGGCGGCCCGCGCGCGTGTCGCTGTGGGCGTCGCTGGTCGCGATGCTGGTGGTCGGCGGCACGGCCGGCGCGGCATGGGCGGTCAACGCGCCCGCTTACCAGCAGGGCGTGCAGGCGATCGCCCAGCTGCGCGAGAACCCGCCGGAGTGCTTCGGAGCGGCCGCCGTGCTCGACACGGAATGCGCGGGCGCCGACTTCGGCGGCGAGATCCTGCCCGCCCCGGGTTTCGCCGGCGTCGACCAGCCCTCGGACGAGCGCTGCTTCATGCAGCTCAACGACGCCCGGCCGGTGTCGTGCGAATTCGGGTCGGATGCCGCCGGAGCGCCCGTGATCGGCCTGATCGGCGACAGCCACGCCTACCAGCTGCTGCCCACGTTCCAGCGCATCGCGGAGGAGAAGGGATGGCGCCTGGTCACCTTCTTCAAGGGCGCGTGCCCGTGGAACACGACCCCGATCGCCGCCTCCGGCGCGTTCGGGGCGGCGTGCGGCCAGTGGCGCGACGCGGTGCGGGCGGAATTGGACGGCATGGAGTTCGACGCCGTCTTCACGGCGTCGCTGGCCACCACGCCGTTCTCGTCGGCCGGGCACGACTCGTCGTTCGACGCCGCCGTCGCCGGCTACCGGGAGGCGTGGCAGCAGTTCACCGACGCGGGCACGCCCGTTGTCACGGTCGTCGACAACCCGACGTGGGAGACCGACCCCAACAAGTGCCTGCGCACGCGCGACGAGGGCGAATGCGTCGGCGCGCGCGCCGACGTGCTGCACGACGACCCGGCGGCCGAGGCGGCGAAGGATGCCGCCGGCGTCACGCTGCTCGACTTCACCGACGTGTACTGCGACCAGGCGACGTGCTTCCCGGTGGTGGGCGGCGCCAATCTGTACCGCGACCAGGACCACCTCACCGTCACGTTCGCCGACACCCTGGCGCCCTGGATCGCCGAGGCGATCGAGTCCGCCCTGCCTGCGGCGCGCTGAGGCCGGCCCCTGGTCGCCGCTTGGCCGGGTGTCTACTCGGGCAGCCGGTGTCCACCCGGCCCCTGGTCTTGTCGAAGGGCCGCGGCACCTGTCCCGGGCGCAGGAGATGTGCCGCGGCACTTGTCCTGGGCGCAGGAAATGTGCCGAGCGGAGGGCCGAGCCGTGGCATCCGTCCTCCGCCGGGCGCATTTCCTGCGCTCGGCAGGGCGGGGCAGCGCGCGCTCCCGGGTTCTCCTAGAGTCAGACCATGACCATCGCCAAAGACGCCAGCATCCTCGCCGTCGAGGGAAAGATCCCCCAACTTGACCCGACGTCGTTCGTCGCGACCGGAGCGCGCGTTGTGGGCGCGGTGACGCTGGCCGCGAGCTCCAGCGTCTGGTACAACACGGTGCTGCGGGCCGACGTCGACACGATCACGGTCGGCGCGGGCAGCAACCTCCAAGACGGAGTGGCCGTGCACGTGGATGCCGGCCACCCCACCGTGATCGGCGAGAACGTGTCGGTCGGCCACAACGCCGTGGTGCACGGCTGCACGATCGGCGACGGCAGCCTGATCGGCATGGGCAGCGTCGTGCTCTCCGGCGCCGTGATCGGCGCGGGCAGCCTCGTCGCCGGGGGAGCGGTGGTGCTCGAGGGAACGCAGGTGCCGCCCGGGTCGCTTGTCGCCGGCGTGCCCGCGAAGGTGCGGCGAGCACTCACCGACGACGAGAAGGCGGGCATCCTGCGCAACGCCGAGAACTACCGCGACCTCGCCGCGCAGCACGGTTGGGCCGTGCCCGCGTAGGCTGTCGCGGCTCGACGTCACGCACGCGAATGGCCCGGCGCGGCGCTTGCGACGCCGCTCCGAGCCAGTGGAGGGGGTGACGGGAATCGAACCCGCACAACCAGTTTGGAAGACTGGGACTCTACCATTGAGCTACACCCCCGGGCGCTCGCGAACGAGCACCGCACAATCGTAGTACACGGGCCTTCGGCATCCCGCTTCTGCGTTCAGTTGCCGCGATCTGCTGCCCCGTCTGCCGAACGCGGCAACCGAACGGGCAGACGCAGGACGCGCCGCGCTCGATTGCCGCGATGCGCGCGTCTGGCCGTAGAACGCGGCAACCGGGCCGCGCAGCGAGGCTGCGGACCCGCAGTGTGGACGCGCACTTCGAGCCCGCGCACGGGTCGGCTAGACTTGCCGGGGTCGTTTCGGCGCCGACGCGCGCACCCGGGGCGTAGCTCAGCTTGGTAGAGCGCCCGCTTTGGGAGCGGGAGGCCGCAGGTTCAAATCCTGTCGCCCCGACAACGACCTCCACCGACATCCCACCCCTGCACCGGCGCACGCGCGTGCGGCACACCCCGAGGAGAACGAACAAGCATGGTGAACAGCACCGTCGAGCAGCTCAGCCCCACCCGCGTCAAGCTGCACATCGCGGTCACGCCGGAAGAGCTCAAGCCGAGCATTGCGCACGCGTACGAGCACATCGCGCAAGACGTGCAGATCCCCGGCTTCCGCAAGGGCAAGGTGCCCGCCCCGATCATCGACCAGCGCATCGGCCGCGGCGCCGTCATCGAGCACGCCGTGAACGAGGGGCTCGACAGCTTCTACCGCGAAGCCGTCGCCGCGCACGAGGTCAAGGTCATGGGCCGCCCGAGCGCCGAGATCATCGAGTGGCCGAGCGACAAGGACTTCACCGGCGACCTCGTCGTCGACATCGAGGTCGACGTGCGCCCCGAGTTCGAGCTGCCCGCCTACGAGGGCATCACGCTCACCGTCGACGCCGCCGAGGTCGACGACGCCGCGATCGACGAGGAGCTCGACCGGCTGCGCGCGCGCTTCGGCACGCTCGTCACGGTGGACCGCCCGGCCGCCACGGGCGACTTCGTCGAGCTCGACCTGGTCGCCACGATCGATAGCGCCGAGATCGACCGCGCCGAGGGCGTGTCGTACGAGGTCGGCTCGGGCGAGCTGCTCGAGGGCATCGACGAGGCCATCGACTCGCTCACCGCGGGCGAGGACGCGATCTTCCGCTCCACGCTCGTCGGCGGCGAACACGCCGGCGAGGAGGCCGAGGTCGCGGTCACGGTCAAAAGCGTCAAGGAGCGCGAGCTGCCCGAGGCCGACGACGACTTCGCGCAGATCGCGAGCGAGTTCGACACGATCGACGAGCTGCGCGCGAGCCTGGGCTCGACCGTGGCGCAGCAGTCCGCGTTCGCGCAGGGCGCCGCCGCGCGCGACGGGCTCGTCGAGCACCTGCTGGAGATCGTGGACATTCCCGTGCCGGCCTCGCTGATCGAGGACGAGGTGCACCGCCACCTCGAGTCGGAAGGCCGTCTCGAAGACGACGAGCACCGCGCCGAGGTCGCCGAGTCGAGCGAGAAGCAGTTCAAGACGCAGATCCTGCTGGACGCGATCGCCGAGCAGGCCGACGTGCAGGTCTCGCAGGACGAGCTCACGCAGTACATCGTGCAGTCGGCCGCGCAGTACGGCATGGCGCCGAACGAGTTCATCGAGATCCTGCAGCAGAACAACCAGCTGCCGGTGCTGGTCGGCGAGGTCGCCCGCAACAAGGCCCTCGCGGTCGCGCTGGGCCGCGTGAACGTCGTCGACTCGAACGGCGCGGCGGTCGACCTGTCGGGCTTCGTCGCCGCCGAAGACCTTGCGGCCGCCGAGGAGGGCGTGGTCGACGAGGCGGAGGAGATCGTCGAGGCTGCGGCCGACGACGAGAACAAGTAGCCGAGAACGGATGCCTCGGCCCCGCGGTGGGCCGAGGCATCCGCCCTTCGACAAGCTCAGGAGCCGGGGCCGGCCGTGCGCCGGCCCTCTCTGCCCACGGCGAACACGCGCGAGGCTGTGAAATCGCGCCGGTAGATTCGTTGGCGAACCACACCCGGACAGGAGCACACATGGCAGCCGAACCCCTTGTCGCGACGAGCGTCTTCGACAAGCTGCTGAGAGACCGCATCATCTGGCTCGGATCGGAGGTGCGCGACGAGAACGCCAACGAGATCTGCGCCAAGATCCTGCTGCTGGCGGCAGAGGACTCCCAGAAGGACATCTACCTCTACATCAACTCGCCCGGCGGCTCGATCACGGCCGGAATGGCGATCTACGACACGATGCAGTTCGTGCCCAACGACATCGTCACCGTCGGCATCGGCATGGCCGCCTCGATGGGCCAGCTGCTGCTCACCAGCGGCACCAAGGGCAAGCGCTACATCACGCCCAACGCGCGCGTGCTGCTGCACCAGCCGCACGGCGGCTTCGGCGGCACCGCCAGCGACATCCAGACGCAGGCGCAGCTCATCCTCGACATGAAGAAGCGCCTTGCCGAGATCACGGCGGCCCAGACCGGCAAGTCCGTCGAGCAGATCAACGAGGACGGCGACCGCGACCGCTGGTTCTCCGCGGACGAGGCGCTCGAGTACGGGTTCGTCGACCACATCCGCGAGCACGCCGTGGACGTGGCCGGCGGCGGCGGAACCAACCAGTAGGCAGACGGCGAAAGAGAGAGACACCCGGATGAACACCCCCACCTTCGCCGCCGCGCCGCAAGGCCTGCAGGTTCCGAACAGCCGCTACATCCTGCCCCAGTTCGAAGAGCGCACGGCCTACGGCTACAAGCGCCAAGACCCGTACAACAAGCTGTTCGAGGACCGCATCATCTTCCTCGGCGTGCAGGTCGACGACGCGTCGGCCGACGACGTCATGGCGCAGCTGCTCGTGCTGGAGTCGCAAGACCCCGACCGCGACATCATCATGTACATCAATTCGCCGGGCGGCTCGTTCACGGCGATGACCGCGATCTACGACACGATGCAGTTCGTGTCACCGCAGATCCAGACGGTCGTGCTCGGCCAGGCCGCGTCGGCCGCCGCGGTGCTGCTGGCCGCCGGCACGCCCGGAAAGCGCCTCGCGCTGCCGAACGCCCGCATCCTCATCCACCAGCCCGCGATGGGCGAGGCAGGGCACGGCCAGGCGTCGGACATCGAGATCCAGGCGGCCGAGATCCTCCGCATGCGCACGTGGCTGGAGGCGACGCTGGCCCAGCACTCGAACCGCTCTGCCGAGCAGGTCAACAAGGACATCGACCGCGATAAGATCCTCTCCGCGCAAGAGGCGGTCGAGTACGGCCTCGTCGACCAGGTGCTGACCACGCGCAAGCGCGGCCAAGCGGCGCTGACAAGCTAGAGCGTCGCAATGCCCGGCAATGTCGCCGCCTGCGGTTAGGCTCGAAGCACGCACGGCCCAGACCAGGAGGAAGCACGATGGCTCGCATCGGTGAGAGCGCTGATCTGTTCAAATGCTCCTTCTGCGGAAAAAGTCAGAAGCAGGTGCAGCAGCTGATCGCCGGTCCCGGCGTGTACATCTGCGACGAGTGCGTCGAGCTGTGCAACGAGATCATCGACGAGCGTGCGGCCGAGCAGGGCGCGGGCGTCGTCTCCGATTTCGACCTGCCGAAGCCCCGCGAGATCTACGCGTTCCTCGAGGAGTACGTGGTCGGCCAGCACGACGCCAAGCGCGCGCTCTCAGTCGCCGTCTACAACCACTACAAGCGCGTGCGCGCGCACGGCACGCTGCAGCCGGCCGAGCAGAAGGCCGACGAGGTCGAGATCGCCAAGAGCAACATCCTGCTCCTCGGGCCGACCGGCTGCGGCAAGACCTACCTCGCGCAGACCCTCGCCAAGCGGCTCAACGTGCCGTTCGCGGTCGCCGACGCGACGGCGCTCACCGAGGCCGGCTACGTTGGAGAGGATGTCGAGAACATCCTGCTCAAGCTGCTGCAGGCCGCCGACTTCGACACCAAGCGCGCCGAGACCGGCATCATCTACATCGACGAGGTCGACAAGATCGCCCGCAAGGCCGAGAATCCGTCGATCACGAGGGATGTCTCCGGTGAAGGCGTGCAGCAGGCGCTGCTGAAGATCCTCGAGGGCACCGTGGCATCCGTGCCTCCGCAGGGCGGGCGCAAGCACCCGCACCAAGAGTTCATCCAGATCGACACGACGAACGTGCTGTTCATCGTCGCCGGCGCGTTCGCGGGCCTGGAAGACATCATCTCGGCGCGGGTGGGCAAGCACGGCATCGGCTTCGGAGCGACGCTGCACCGCAAAGACGAGGACCTCAACCTGTTCGGCGAGGTGCAGCCGGAAGACCTGCACAAGTTCGGGCTCATCCCCGAGTTCATCGGCCGCCTGCCGGTCGTCGCGTCGGTGTCGCCGCTCGACCGCGAGGCGCTCATGGAGATCCTGACGGCGCCGAAGAACGCCCTCGTCAAGCAGTACCAGCGCATGTTCGAGCTCGACGACGTCGAGCTGCAGTTCGACGACGAGGCGCTCGAGGCGATCGCCGACCTGGCCGTGGCGCGCAAGACGGGCGCCCGCGGCCTGCGCGCCATCCTCGAGGACGTGCTCGGGCCGATCATGTTCGAGATCCCGTCCACCGAGGATGTCGCGACCGTCATCGTCACGCGCGACTCGGTGGAGTCGGCCGCCCCGCCGACGCTCGTGCTGCAGGAGAAGCGCAAGAGCGCCTGACAGACGGCGCTCGTGCGCGATCAGCGGGAGATTGTGCGAGTTGTCGCGGACGAGTTCGCGCAGCTCAAGGGAGATCACAGAGCCGGTTGACGCGCCCCGACTCGCGAGCGTCAGGCCGTCAGGCCGCGGCGGGCGAGCAGCGGCTGGATGTCGGCATCCCGCCCGCGGAAGTCGCGGTAGGCCTCGAGCGGGTCCTTCGAGCCGCCGACGCCGAGCAGCCGCTCGCGGAAGCGGTCGCCGTTGTCGCGCGTGAGGCCGCCGCGCTCGCGGAACCACTCGACGGTGTCGGCGTCGAGCACCTCGCTCCAGATGTACGAGTAGTAGCCGGCGCTGTAGCCGCCGGCGAACACGTGCGCGAAGTAGGTCGACGAGTAGCGGGTGGGAACGACCGGGTTGTCGAGGCCGATGTCGGCGAGGGCGGATGCCTCGAACGCGGCGATGTCGATGTCGGCCGCCGCCTGCTCGGGGGTGAGCGAGTGCCACGCCTGGTCGAGCCACGCCGCCGCCAAGTACTCGCTCGTGGCGAAGCCCTGGTTGAAGGCCTCCGACGCCCGCAGCCGCTCGACGACGTCGGCCGGCAGCGGCTCGCCGGTGTCGACGTGCCGCGCGTAGTTCGCCAGCACCTCCGGCCACAGGATCCACATCTCGTTCACTTGGCTGGGGAACTCGACGAAGTCGCGGAACACCGCGGTGCCGGCGAAATGCGGGTAGGTGACCGTGGCGAACAGGCCGTGCAGGGCGTGCCCGAACTCGTGGAACAGGGTCGTCACCTCGTCGAGCGCGAGCAGGGTGGGCTGCCCCGGCGCGGGCTTGGGCACGTTGAGGTTGTTCACCACGACGGGGTCGGTGTCGCGCAGGCGCGACTGCGTCACGATCGAGTTCATCCACGCGCCGCCGCGCTTGGAGTCGCGCGTGTACAGGTCGAGGATGTATGCGCCGAGCGTCGAGCCGTCGGCATTGCGCACTTCGAAGACGCGCGCTTCGGGATGGTACGCGGGCAGGTCGGGCCGCTCTGTGAACGTGATGCCGTAGAGCTGCGTTGCCGCGTGGAACACGCCGTCTCGCAGCACGCGCTCGGCCTCGAACCACGGCCGCAGAGCCGCGGTGTCGATGTCGTATGTCGACGCGCGCACCTTCTCGGTGTAGTACGCCCAGTCGTGCGCCTCGAGGGGGAACGGCCCTTCGACAAGCTCAGGGGGCGGGACAAGCTCAGGGGGCGGGACAAGCTCAGAGGCCGAGGCGTCGATGATCGCCTGCAGCGCGGCCTGCTCGCGCCGCGCGTTCGCGGCCGCCGGCGCCGCGAGTTCGCGCAGCATCGCGTGCACGGCCGACGGGCTGCCCGCCGTCTGGTCCCACGTGGTGTACTCGGCGTGCGACGCGAAGCCGAGCAGCGCGGCGCGCTCCGCGCGCAGCCGCACGATCTTGCGCAGCGTCTGGCCGTTGTCGTTCGCGTTGCCGCGTGAGGCGCGTGCGCGCGAGGCATCCATGATCCGCTTGCGGCTCTCGCGGTTGGTGAGGCTGGCGAGGTAGGGATGCCCCGTGAACAGCGTCAGGGTGACGACGTGCTTGCCCTCCAGCCCGCGGTCGGCGGCGGCCTGCGCGGTGGCAGAGATCGCGCCGGCATCGAGGCCGTCGAGCTCGGCCGGGTCGTCGAAGACGACGGCGAGGTCGTTCGTGTCGGCGAGCAAGTGCTTCTCGAATGCGGTCGTGAGCACGGCCAGGCGCTGGTTCAGCTCGACGAGTTTCTCCTTCGCCGCGCCATCCAGCGCGGCGCCGGCGTGCGTCATCTCGCGATAGTGGCGCTCGACGAGGTAGCGCTGCTCGGGCGTCCACTCCGCGTCGTCCCGCTGCGCGTGCAGGGCCGTGATGCGCGCGTACAGGCGATCGTCGAGGCGAATGGCGTCCTGGTGGGCGGACATGAGCGGCGCGAGTGCCTCCTCGACGTCCTGGATCGGCCCGGTCGCGTGCGCCGAGCTCACGGTGTAGAACGCGCGCGCCACGTTGTCGAGCAGCTCGCCACTGGCCTCGAGGGCGCGCATCGTGTTGTCGAAGGTCGGCGTGGAGCTGTCCGCGGTGATCGCCGCGATCTCACGCCGGTGCTGGGCGAACGCCTCCTCAAACGCGGGCAGGTAGTGCTCGGGACGGATGAGCGCATAGTGGGGCAATCCGAACGGCAGCTCGGAGGGGGAGAGCAAGGGGTTCGCCGCGGCATCCGTCATGCGCTCAAGCGTAAAGGCGACCAACGCTGCGGCGCCGGGCTGGGGCGAGGAAAGGGAGTCCTGAGGCAGGCGGGCGCATCTTGAGCATTCCTTGACGGGAGGAAGCGGTGTCCGCTGAGGTCGGCGCGACAGACTCGTATCGCACGACAGGTGAGACGCGGCCACGGGGCTGCCGCCTGTGGGGGGCCGATCGACGCGCATGCGCGTGGCTCGCGTGCGCGTTCCGGGGGGAATCATGACGAACAACACGATCACGAACGAGGGCAACAACCTCGACCGCGCACAGCAGGCCGACGACCGTGACTGCGTGGGGTCGGAGGACGCGCAGGACACGGGTGGGTCGACCGAGGCGGAGACCGCGCCGGAGACGGATGCGGAGACCGCGCCCGAGGAGGAAACCGAGGTCGAGCCGGAGCCCGAGCCTGAGCCCGAGGAGGAGTCGGAGCCCGAGCCCGAGGAGGAGGCCGAACCCGAGGAGGAGCCCGAGCCCGAGGTCGAGGAGGAGCCCGAGCCTGAGCCCGAGGAGGAGCCCGAGCCTGAGGTCGAGGAGGAGTCCGAGACCCCGGTGCAGCCGGAGTACCGGAACGACCCGGAGCCCGAGGAGGACCCGGAGCCCGAGGAGGACCCGGAGCCCGAGGAGGACCCGGAGCCCGAGGAGGAGCTCGAGCTCGACGCGGTGTCCGTGCCCGAGCAAGAGGTCGAGGTCGAATACCCGCTCCTGCTCTCCTCGCAGGGTGTGGACGGGGTCACCACGGGCGTGGAGACCGCGACGCAGGTCGCCACGCAGCCCGAGGTCGCCACGTTGGCGAACACCGGCGCCGACGTGTCGCCGCTGTTCGCGATCGCGATGATCGTGACGGTGGCGGGCACGCTGCTGCGCATCTGGGGCGCTCGCCGCGGCATCCGGGTCTGACGCCCGCGCAGAGCCCTTCTTCGCGCTAGACGGACGCCATGAGCCTTCGCCGCATCCCCTCCGCGTACTGGTCAGCGGTGAGCCCGGCGACCAGGTGCCACACTCCCGGCGACACCTCGACGGCCGCGGTGAGCCCCGCGCGCTGCAGCGCTTCGACATCCACCGGCGACGAGTCCTTGACCTCGACGCGGATGCGGGTCTCGGCGATCGGCTGCACCTCGACGATGTTGTCCTCGCCGCCGAGGGCGGCGACCCACTGCTTCGCCTGGTTGGTCTCGACGTCGCCGACCACGATGACCTTGGCCTCGGGGACGGGAGCCTCCTCCAGCTCGTTGCCGGCACGCCGCGCCGCGGCCTTCTGCTCCGGCGTGCGGTAGTCGAAGAAGACGACCATGAAGAACGCCGAGAAGAACGCGACGCCGATCGCCAGCGCATACAGCCCGATGTTGGAGAACGCCGGAATCGTCAGAAGCGACGTGAACACGAATGCGTTGGTCGTCACACTTCCGCCGATGCCGAGCACGAGCCCGCCGAGGAAGCAGCCGACGAGCATCCGCGGATAGATCTTCTTGAACCGCAAATGGATGCCGTACAGGGACGGCTCGGAGATGCCGCCGAGCAGGCCCGCCGCCAGCGCACCGGTCGCGGTCTGCCGCATCTGCTTCTCCTTGTCGCGCCACGCGTGGAACAGCACGCCGGCGGTGGCGCCGAAGCACGCGAAGTTCCACGCGCCCATCGGGCCCTGGATGAAGTCGTAGCCGAGGGTCTGGATGTTCAGCAGCATCACCGCGTTGAGCGGCCAGTGCAGTCCGAGCGGCACCATGAACGGATAGATCATGGGGATCAGCAGGGCGAAGATGAACGGCGAGAAGCCGTTCACAGCGCCCAGGACACCGGCCAGCCACGCCCCGACGTACACTCCGATCGGGCCGATGAGGAACGCCGTCAGCGGCAGCATCACGAGCATCGAGAGGAACGGCACGAAGATCAGCTGCAGGTTGTCGGGGATGATCTTGCGCAGCAGCTTGTAGAGCGGGCCGAGCACCGCGGCCATGAGCAGCGGCGGGAAGACCTGCGAGTTGTAGGAGAAGATCGTCAGCGGCAGCCCGAACACGTCGATGAGCGTGACGTCGCTGCCGGCGATGCTCGCCTGGTACGCGGCGTCGTTCTGGCCCAGCGCCGTGAACCCGGGCAGCATCACCAGGGCCATCACGGCGAAGCCGACCCACGGGTCGGCGCCCAGCTTCTTGGTCGCGTTGTAGGCGACCATGAGCGGCAGGAATACGAACACCGACTGCCACAGCAGGTTCACGAACTGCCAGCCCGGGGGCAGCACCGTGCGCGGGTCGGCCCAGTTGCCGATCACGCCGAGCGTGGACATCAGCGCCATGAAGGTGATGAACAGCGACGCGCCCAGCAGCGCGCCGAGGATCGGGCGGAACGAGTCGGAGAGGAACTCGAAGAACGAGTCGATCCACGCGAACTTGCCGCGGACCCCGCCCGCGCGGGCGGCGGCCTTCAGCTCTTCGTCGGTGAGATCTTTCTTGCTCGACATCTCGGGCAGGGCGTTGATGTCGTTGAACGCGGTCTGCACCGCGCCGCCCATGATGATCTGGTAGCGCTCGCCGGCCTGTGGAACGGCCCCCATGACGCCCTTGATCGATTCCACCTGGCCCGTGTCGATGCCGGACGCGTCCAGCAGCTGGAAGCGCAGTCGCGTGGCGCAGTGGGTGAGGCTGACGATGTTGTCGGCGCCGCCGACGGCCTTGACGATTTCCTGTGCGGTGCTCATGGCTGCTCCTTAGACCTCGTCCATCGGGACGAGCGAACGGACTTGCTGCGGGGTCGAGCAGGTCAGCGCCTGCGCGGCCAGCTCTTTGCACGTCTCCAGCGAGTAGGCGCGCACGCGCGCCTTGATGGACGGGATGGCGGGGATCGAGCAACTCAGCTCGTCGACGCCGAGCCCGACGAGAATCGGGACGGCCTGTGGATCGGATGCCACGCCTCCGCAGATGCCGAGCCACTTGCCGTGGGCGTGCAGCGCTTCGGCGGCGCCGCCGATCAGCGCGAGCACGGCGGGATTGCACGGATCGACCTGCGACGCGAGCTTGGGATGGCCGCGGTCCATCGCGAGGGTGTAGCTGGTGAGGTCGTTGGTGCCGACGCTGAAGAAGTCGCATCCCTCCTCCGCCGCGAACTGCTTCGCCATCACCGCCACCGACGGCACCTCCATCATGATGCCGACGCTCACGTGCGCGGTGACGCCGCTGGCGGCCCGCTCTTCGTCCCAGATCGCCTTGCACCAGCGCCAGTCGTCCATCGTGGCGATCATCGGGAACATCACGTGCAGCTCCGCGCCGGCGTCGGCGGCGGCGAGGATCGCCCGCAGCTGCGTGCGCAGCACGTCGGGCTTGTCGAACCCGACCCGGACGCCGCGGATGCCGAGGAACGGGTTCTCCTCCGCCGGGATCGGCAAGTAGTCCAGCGGCTTGTCGCCGCCGACATCGAGCGTGCGGATGATGAGCGGCTGGCCCGGCGACAGGGCGCGCGAGCAGTCGGCGTACACCTGCGCCTGCTCCGCCTCGGTGGGGGCGGTCGCCCGGCCCATGAAGACAAATTCGCTGCGCAGCAGGCCGACACCCTCCGCGCCGCCGGCGGCGGCGTTGCGCGCGTCCTCGACGCCGCCGATGTTGGCGACGACGGCGACCTGGTGCCCGTCTGTGGTGAGGGCGGGCTCGTCCTTGCGGGCCACGTCGCGGGCCTTCTGCTCCGCGAGCGTGCGCTGGCGCACGAAGATGCCCTCGACCTCGTCGTCGGTGAGGCCGAGCTGCACCGTGCCCTTCGAGCCGTCCAGCACGACTCGCGTGCCGTCGGCGATGTCGAGCGCGCGCGACTCGACGCCGGCGACGGCGGGGATGTCGAGGGAGCGGGCGATGATCGCGACGTGGGATGACGCGCCGCCCCCGGTGGTGGCGAAGCCCACGACCTTGCTGCGATCGAGTTGGGCGGTGTCGGACGGCGTGAGGTCTTCGGCGATGAGGATCGTGCCCTCCGCGAGCTCGGGCTTTGCGCTGCGCTGGCCGGTGAGCTCTTCGAGCACGCGCTGGCCGACATCCCGCACGTCTCCTGCGCGGCCGGCGAGCACCTCGTTCTGCAGCGACGCGAGCTGGTCGGCGAACGTGTTGTACGCGGCGCGCCACGCGAAGGCCGCGCTCTTGCCCTTGTCGATTGCGCTCGCGGCGATGTCGAGCAGTTCTGGGTCGCCGAGGATCTCCTGGTGGGCGGCGAAGATCGCCGCCTTGTCCGGCGACGAGTCCTGTTCCAGCTTGTGCTGCAGGGCAGACAGGTCGAGCAGGGCGCGGTCGATCGCGGAGTTGAGCTTGCGGCGCTCTTTGTGGTGGTCGTCGGCGAGCTCGTCCACCTCGATGTCGTCGTGCCGAAGCTGCAGCACCGTGCCGACGCCGAGGCCGGGAGACGCCGACACTCCGAGCAGGAGGTTCCCGTCGCCGGAGCGCGGGCCGGCGGGCTCGGGCTCCGGCTCGGGCTCCGGCGGAATGAGCGTGCGCACCGGCTCGGTGTCGTCGGTGCCCGACACCGGCGGGCAGTCTTCGCCGAGGCCGTTCTTGACCCCCTCCGCCAGCGCCGCGACGGCCTCTTCGGCGTCGGGGCCGTGCGCGGTGATCACGATCTTCTGGCCGAGCCCGACCGCGAGCTTCAGGATGGAGACGATGCTCTTCGCGTTGGCGGAGTCGTCGCCGCGGCGCACGCGGATGTCTGAGCGGTACTGCTTGGCGAGCCCCGCGAGGGTGGCGGCCGGACGCGCGTGCAGACCGGTCGGGTTGGGCACGACCAGGCCCGCCGAGCTCGCGGTGGTCGCGGCGCCGGTGTCGTCCCCGGCGTCGGCGCCGGGTTCGGCGACATCCACTTCCGCGGCCACGTCCGTGCCGGCCGTGACCAGCCCGGCCACCGGCCGGATCGCGCTGATCCGCTCGGTGTTCGTGACGACGACCTGGGTGAGCAGGCTTTTCGCGGCGCGGCCGACGGCATCCAGGTCGAACTCGATGAGCGGGTCGCCCGCTTGCACCGACTGGCCCTCCTTCACCCGGGGCGTGAAGCCCTCTCCCAGCAGCGACACGGTGTCGAGGCCAATGTGCATGAGGATCTCGAGCCCGTCCGCGGTGCGGAGCGTGACGGCGTGGTGGGATGGCTGGAGGTCGGCGATCTCGCCCGCCACCGGCGCGACGAGCAGCCCTGCCAGTGGGTCGATGGAGAAGCCGTCGCCGACCATCTTGCGTGCGAACACGGGATCGGGCACTTGGTCGATGGGCACCATCACGCCGGTCAGCGGCGCGAGGAGGTCGAGGCGGACGCTGGTGGATTGCTCGGTCATGGGGACTCACTCCCTCGCCAGCGCGAAGGGCGCGGATCGCCCTCGAAGTGCGCGCGTGTGCCACAGCGTAGCGCGACCGCCGTGCGCGCGCTCGGGGTCAGGCGGGCGTCAGTCCTCCCACGCTCGGGACACCACGTCGCCCGCGTGGTCGACGAGCACCTCCCAGCCGGTGTCGAGCTCGGCGATCGGCCGGCCTTCGAGCCACGTGAGCGTCCAGTGCGCCCGGCTGCCGGGCTCGACTGCGCGATCGACGTCGGCGATCGCCGCCCGCAACACGTCCGGCACCGCCCGGGGCGGCTCATCGCCGGAGGCCCAGCGCGTGCCCAGCTGCATCAGCCGGCGTCCGCGGAGACCAGCGCGATGTCGGTCACGGCCAGCTCGTCGCCGTCCGCGTAGACGATCTGCTCGACGCGGCCCACCGCCCGCAGGTCGCCCTCGGCCAGACGCAGCGCCTCGATCGTCGCCCCCGGGGCGGCGATGGTCAGGCTCGAGACGGGCGTCTTCTGCGACACCTTCGCCTCCGTCTTCGCGCGGCGGACGCCGATGAGCGCGGCGCTCACGGCGGTCAGGATGCCGGGGTCGCCGTCGAGGTCGAGCGTCGCCGGCCACTCAGCGTTGTGCACCGACCCGTCGTTGAACCACGACCACGCTTCTTCTGTCGCGAAGGCGAGCACCGGGGCGAGTAGACGCAGCAGTGTCGAGAGGGCGAGCCGCAGGGCGAGCGCGGCGGATGCCTGGCCGACATCGGTGCGGTCGTAGGCCCGCTCCTTCACAAGCTCGAGGTAGTCGTCGCAGAACGTCCAGAAGAACGCCTCGGTGACCTCGAGCGCCCGCGCGTGGTCGTACGCGTCGAACGCCCTGGTCGCCTCGCGCACCACGTCGTCGAGGGTGGCCAGCATGCTGGCGTCGAGCGCGTGCGTGATGCGCGCGTCTTCGGGAACGGGGAAGGACAGCACGAACTTCGCGGCGTTGAGCACTTTGATAGCGAGGCGCCGGCCGATCTTGACCTGCGTCGGATTGTTCACGTCGAACGCGGCGTCGGCGCCCAGGCGGCTCGAGGCGGCCCAATAGCGCACGGCATCCGTCCCGTGCTGGTCGAGGATGTCGGCGGGCGTGACCACGTTGCCCTTGGACTTCGACATCTTCTTGCGGTCGGGGTCGAGGATGTAGCCGGAGATCGCGGCGTCCGTCCACGGGATGCCATCGCCCTCGAGCGCCCCGCGCAGCATCGTGGAGAACAGCCACGTGCGGATGATCTCCTGCCCCTGCGGGCGCAGATCGAACGGCGCCACCAGACCCCACAGCTGCTCGTCGCGCTCCCAGCCGCCGGCGAGACGGGGGGTCAGCGACGAGGTCGCCCACGTGTCGAAGATGTCCTTCTCGCCCTCGAAGCCGCCGGGAACGCCCCGCTGCTCCGCGCTGTAGCCGGGCGGCACGTCGATCGTCGGGTCGACGGGCAGGCTCGCGGCATCCGGAGCCAGCACGCGGTCGTAGTCGCGCTCGCCGTTCTCGTCGAGCGCGTACCAGACCGGGATCGGCACACCGAAGAAGCGCTGCCGCGACACGAGCCAGTCGCCGGTGAGTCCGTTCGTCCAGTTCTCGTAGCGCACGCGCATGAAATCGGGATGCCACGCGACCTCACGCCCCATCGCGATGAGCCGGTCGCGCAACTGCTCGTCGCGGGCGCCGTTGCGGATGTACCACTGGCGCGTCGACACGATCTCGAGCGGGCGGTCGCCCTTCTCGTAGAACTTCACGACGTGCGTGAAGGGCTTCGGGTCGCCGATCAGCTCGCCCGACTCGCGCAGCAGCTCGGCGACGCGCTTCTTGGCGCTGAACACGGTCTTGCCCGCGAGCTCCGCATAGGCGGCCTTGGCGGCATCCGTCGTGATCGCCTCGGGCGGGTCGGCGATGACGCGGCCATCCTGGCCGAGGATGGTGCGGTTCGGCAGGTCGAGCTCGCGCCACCACACGATGTCGGTCACGTCGCCGAACGTGCAGATCATCGCGATGCCCGAGCCCTTGTCGGGCTGGGCGAGCGGGTGGCTGAGCACGGGCACCTCGACGTCGAACAGCGGCGTGCGCACCGTCGAGCCGAACAGCGGCTGATACCGCTCGTCGTCGGGGTGCGCCACGAGGGCGACGCACGCCGCGAGCAGCTCGGGGCGCGTGGTCTCGATGTGGACATCGCCTGTGCCATCGGCCTTGTGGAACGCGATGCGGTGGTACGCCGCGGGCTGTTCGCGGTCTTCGAGCTCGGCCTGCGCGATGGGCGTGCGGAAGTCGATGTCCCACATCGTCGGCGCGTACGCGTGGTACGCCTCGCCGCGCTCCAGGTTCCGCAGGAACGACAGCTGGCTCGTGCGCATCGTGTCGTCGGAGATCGTGCGGTAGGTCTGCGTCCAGTCCACGCTCAGGCCCAGCTGGCGGAACAGCGCCTCGAAGTGCTTCTCGTCCTCGACGGTGAGCTTCTCGCACAGCTCGATGAAGTTGCGACGGCTGATCGGCTTCTGGTCCGCGGCGCGGCTGCTCTTGTTGTCGCCGCCCTCGTGGGGCGGCACGAAGTCGGGGTCGTACGGCAGCGACGGGTCGCAGCGCACGCCGTAGTAGTTCTGCACGCGCCGCTCGGTGGGCAGGCCATTGTCGTCCCAGCCCATCGGGTAGAACACGGTCTTTCCCCGCATCCGCTCGAACCTCACCTTGAGGTCGGTGTGTGTGAACGAGAACACGTGGCCGATGTGGAGTGATCCGGATGCCGTCGGCGGCGGCGTGTCGACCGAGTAGACGCCGGCGCGGCCCGTGGCAGCGGCGCGCGCCCGGTCGAACAGGTATGTGCCGCGCTCGTGCCACGCGGCATCCCACTTCTGCTCGAGACCTTCGAGAGCGGGTTTGTCGGGAATGTGCGCGTTCGACATCGAGGTCTCCTTGAGCGATATAGGCGGCACTGTGTGAGCGTGCCTGAGTGTGGGATGCCCGTCCATTCTATCGGCGCGCCGGGCCGGTGTGTGTTGCGGCCGGGGCGCGTGGGCGGGGGCGCGTGGTCTGGGCTGTGCGAGCTGGGGGCAGGAGATGTGCCCGGGGGAGGGCCCGGGCGCGCGCAGGATCCTGTGCCGGGCACATCCCCTCTCGCGGGGACGCCGGTTGCGCGCGGGCAGACGGTGCGCGTGGGAGGCTACGCGGGCGCGGGATGTCTGCGGGCCGGCTGTTCCTGCACAGGGAGCGTGCGATGCGAGTTGTCCACCGATCGCGGGGGAGGCGCCCGCGGGCCGCTGTGCCCGGTCGAGGATTGCCTCGTGGATGCCGAGATGAGAACCGAGCTTGCCATGGCTGCCGTGCTGGCCGAGGTCGAGAGCAGTGGCGGTATCGCGCGGAGTGCGCGACTGGTCGCAGCCGGGCACGCGAAGCGGGCCATCGCGGGCCTCGTCGCGGCGGGCCGGCTGGTGCGCGTGCGAAGGACATGGGTCGCGGTGCCGGGGGCGGACACGCAGTTGCTGCACGCCGCGCGCGTGGGCGTGGTGCTGACGTGCGTGACCCAGGCGGCCAGACTCGGGCTTTGGGTGCTCGACGTCTCGTGCGCGCATGTGGCGGCCAGGCCGCACGCGTCGCGGGTGGACGTGCGCGACGGCACCAGGGTGCACTGGTCGCGTCCGCTCGTGCCGCGGCATCCGGACGCGTTGGCCGACCCCATCGAAAACGTGCTGTCGATCGTCGCATCCTGCCAGCCGTTCGAGGCGGCACTTGCCGTGTGGGAGTCGGCGCTCTCGCAAGGACTCGTCGACGCGCTGGCGCTTCGGCGGCTGCCACTGTCGAGCACGGCGAGGGGCTTGCTCGACGTGGCCGATCCGTTCGCCGGCTCGGGGCTTGAGACGCTCGTCCGTTCCAGACTGCGTTGGCTGCGCTTGCGCATCGTGCCGCAAGCATGGATCGCGGGGCACCGCGTGGACTTCCTGATCGGCGAGAGACTGGTGCTGCAGATCGACGGCGGCACGCACGTCGGCGCGCAGCGCACGTCCGACATCCGCCACGACGCGCTGCTCATGCTCCGGGGCTACCACGTGATCCGCGTGGGCTATGAGCAGGTGATCAATGACTGGCCGGGCGTGCAAGAGATGATCATGCGGGCCATCGCCCAAGGGCTGCACCGGGCCGCGTGAGCAGTGCCGCGCGCCGGCGCGGCGTGCCGAGCAGAGGAGATGTGCCCGGCGCAGGACGGGTGCGCCCGTGGCATCCTCTCCTCGGCGCGTCTCCTCTCTCCGGAACTGGACCCACCCCGCGCAACCGGTAGAATCGTCGGAAAGCGTCGATCCGGCCATCACCGGGGAGCTCTCGGAAGAACGGCGCGAGCCCAGTAGAACCGAGCGGGGCAGGCCCGTCACAGCCGCGGTGAAAGAGGGCGCGCGAGCGTCAAGCGAGGTGGTACCGCGATCCGCGAGGGTCGTCCTGGCAGGCAACCGACACCGACCTGCGAGAGACCGATGACCTACCCCCGCCCTTCGACAAGCTCAGGGACCGCTCCGACCGGTTCCGCCGAGCCCGTCGTTCCGAGCCCGCGCTTCCCCGACGTCGAGCGCGACGTGCTGGAGTTCTGGAAGCGGGATGACACGTTCCGCGCGTCGATTGCGAACCGTGACGGCGCCGAGGAGTGGGTGTTCTACGACGGGCCTCCGTTCGCGAACGGCCTGCCGCACTACGGCCACCTGCTCACCGGCTACGCGAAGGACCTGTTCCCCCGCTTCCAGACCATGCGCGGCAAGAAGGTCGACCGCGTGTTCGGGTGGGACACGCACGGGCTACCCGCCGAGCTCGAAGCGATGAAGCAGCTCGGCATCACCGAGAAGGACGAGATCGAGGCCATGGGCATCGACGCCTTCAACGCGAAGGCGCGTGAGTCTGTGCTCGCCTACACGCGCGAGTGGGAGGACTACGTCACCCGCCAGGCGCGGTGGGTCGACTTCGAGCGCGGCTACCAGACGCTCGACTCGTCGTACATGGAGTCGGTGATCTGGGCGTTCAAGACGCTGTACGACAAGGGCCTCGCGTACGAGGGCCACCGCGTGCTGCCGTACTGCTGGCGCGACGAGACGCCGCTGTCCAACCACGAGCTGCGCATGGACGACGACGTCTACAAGATGCGCCAAGACCCGTCGGTGACCGTGACCTTCCCGCTTGTCGGCGCGAAGGCGGAGGCGCTCGGGCTCACCGGCGTCCGCGCCCTCGCCTGGACGACCACGCCGTGGACGCTGCCGACGAACCTCGCGCTCGCGGTGGGCCCTGGCATCCGCTATGCCGTTGTGCCGGGCGGTCCGCGCGGGGCGGCCGACATCCCTTCGACAGGCCCTTCGACAAGCTCAGGGGGCGGGGCCGGGATCGCAATCCACGACCCGGCCGAGGCGACCGCGCACCGCTACCTCATCGCGGAAGACCTCCTCGCGCCGCACGCGAAAGACCTCGGCTACGAGTCGGCCGAGTCGGCGCGAAGCGCCATTGAGCGCACAGTGCTCGGGGCCGAGCTGCAGGATGTCTCGTACGACCGCCTGTTCGACTACTACGCGGACGCCGACACGTGGGGCACCGGCACGGCCTGGCGCATCCTCGTCGACGACTACGTGACGACCACCGACGGCACCGGCATCGTGCACCAGGCGCCGGCGTACGGCGAGGACGACCAGCGCGTCACGGAGGCTGCCGGCATCCCCTTGATCATGAGCCTCGACGACGGCGGGCGGTTCCTTCCCGCCGTGACGGATGTCGCGGGCGAGCTGTGGATGGACGCCAACACGCCGCTGGTCAGACTCATCCGGCAGAGCGGGCGCCTGCTGCGCCTGGCCTCGTACGAGCACTCCTATCCGCACTGCTGGCGCTGCCGCAGCCCGCTCATCTACAAAGCGGTGTCGAGCTGGTTCGTGCGCGTCACCGACTTCAAAGACGGCATGCTCGCCGGCAACGAGCAGATTACGTGGGTGCCCGAGAACGTCAAACACGGGCAGTTCGGCAAGTGGCTCGAGGGCGCGCGCGACTGGTCGATCAGCCGCAACCGGTACTGGGGCTCGCCGATTCCGGTGTGGAAGAGCGACGACCCCGCGCACCCGCGCGTGGACGTGTACGGCTCGTTCGAAGAGCTCGAGCGCGACTTCGGGCGGCTGCCGCAGGGCCCTGACGGCGAGGTCGACCTGCACCGGCCGTACATCGACGAGCTCACCCGCCCGAATCCGGACGACCCCACCGGGCGCAGCACGATGCGGCGCATCGAGGACGTGCTCGACGTGTGGTTCGACTCGGGCTCGATGCCGTTCGCCCAAGTGCACTACCCGTTCGAGAACCACGAGTGGTTCGACACGCACTCTCCGGCGGACTTCATCGTCGAGTACATCGGGCAGACCCGCGGCTGGTTCTACGTCATGCACGCGCTGTCGACCGCGCTGTTCGACCGGCCGGCGTTCACCGGGGTGAGCTGCCACGGCATTGTCCTCGGCTCCGACGGGCAGAAGATGTCGAAGTCGCTGCGCAACTACCCCGACGTGAGCGAGGTGTTCGACCGCGACGGCTCCGACGCGATGCGCTGGTTCCTCATGTCGTCGTCGGTGCTGCGCGGCGGCAACCTCGTCGTGACGGAGGAGGGCATCCGCGCCGGGGTACGGGAGTTCATGCTGCCGCTGTGGAACGCGTGGTACTTCTTCGCGACCTACGCCAACGCGGCGCGCCCCGGCGGGTACGAGGCGAGCTGGCGCACCGACTCCGCACACGTGCTCGACCGCTACATCCTCGCGTTGACCGGCGAGCTCGTCCGCGACGTCGCGGCAGACCTGGAAGGGCTCGACTCGACGTCGGCGGCGGCGAAGCTGCGCGATTTCGCCGAGGCGCTCACCAACTGGTACATCCGCCGCTCCCGCGACCGCTTCTGGGAGGGGGAGTCGACCGACGCGTTCGACACCCTCTACACGGTGCTCGAGACGCTCACGCGCGTGGCCGCGCCGCTCATCCCGCTCGTCTCCGAGCGCGTGTGGCAAGGGCTCACCGGGGGCCGCAGCGTGCACCTGCAGGACTGGCCGGATGCCGACGCTTTCCCGGCGGCGGCCGACATCCGCTCCGCCATGGACGCCGTTCGCGAGGTGTCGTCCGTCGCCAACGCGTTGCGCAAGAAGGAAGGCAAGCGGGTGCGCCTGCCTCTCACGCGGCTCACGGTCGTGACGAGGGATGCCGCGTCCCTCGCGCAGTTCGAGGACATCCTGCGCGACGAGCTCAACGTCAAAACCGTCGAGCTCGTCGAGCTGGCCGAAGGCGCCGCCGCGGAGTTCGGCGTCACGCACCGGCTGTCGGTGAACGCGCGCGCGGCCGGTCCGCGGCTCGGAAAGCGCGTGCAGCAGGCGATCCAGGCGGCGAAGGCCGGCGACTGGTCTGAGGCCGACGGCGTGGTCACGGCGGGCGGCATCGAACTGGCGGCGGGCGAGTTCGACCTCGTGCTCGAGACGACCGGGCGCCCGGAGGGCGAGGCCCTCGCCCTCCTCGCAGGCGGCGGCTTCGTGCTGCTGGACACGACGACGACCCCGGAGCTGGAGGCCGAGGGCCTGGCTCGCGACGTCATCCGCGCCGTGCAGGACACGCGGCGGGCGGCGGGCTTCGACGTGAGCGACCGCATCGCCCTCGACCTGCGCTTTGACGACGGCGCCGACGCCGAGGCGGTGATGCGCGCGTTCGAGACCGCGGGGGTCGCGGCGGAGACCCTCGCGCGTGCCTGGTGGGTGCGCACGCCCGAGGCGACGCTGGCATCGGGCGGCCTCGCGGATCGCCCGCAGCCCGAGTTCGAGGCTGTCGTCGCCGCGGGCGACTACGCGAACCGGGGCAGCTTCACGGTTTCTGTCGCGCGGACGGGGGAGCGCGCGTGACTCTCCTCTTCGTCCCGGCGCCAACTCAGCCTCGGCGCTTGGCGCGTCGCTCGGCATCCGCGGAAATCCGCGGCGCGAGGCTGGGGCGCTCGGCCCGGAGGCTGAGTTGCGCCGCGACCTCGGAGGGCACCCCGTGAACGACCGCCAGCGCGCAGACGCCGTGTACGCCCAGCTGCTCACGCGGCAGGGGGAGCGGTGGGTCGAGCCGCGCGTCGAGCGCACCCGGCGCGTGCTCGAGCTGCTCGACGACCCGCAGCGCACGTATCGCGTGGTGCACATCACCGGCACGAACGGCAAGACGTCCACCGCGCGCATCGTAGAGAGTCTGGTCCGCGCCCTCGGGCTGCGCACCGGGATGTTCACGAGCCCCCACCTGGAGCGGTTCACCGAGCGGATCCTGATCGACGGCGAGCCGGTCGCGGATGCCGTGGTCGCCGACGCGTGGGACGAGATCGAGCCGTTCGTCGGCATCGTCGACGCGGAGTTGCAAGCGCGCGGCGACGCGCCGCTCACATTCTTCGAGGTCTTGACCGTTCTGGCCTTTGTCGTCGCTGCCGACGCTCCGGTCGACGTGCTCGTGCTGGAGGTGGGAATGGGCGGCTCGTGGGATTCCACCAACACAGCCGACGGGGATGTCGCGGTCTTCGCGCCGATCGACATCGACCACGCCGACCGGCTCGGGGTGACGATCGCCGAGATCGCCGCTGTGAAGGCGGGGATCATCAAGCACGGCGCCCTGGTGGTCTCGGCGCGGCAGGACGCGGCGGCCGAGGCTGCGCTGCGTGCCGCTGCGGCCGAGCGCGGTGCGACGATCGCGTTCGAGGGCGGCGAGTTCGAGCTGACCGACGATCGGCTCGCCGTCGGCGGGCAGCTGATCTCGGTGCGGGGGCTGGCGGGAACCTACGACAGCGAGTACCTGCCCCTGTACGGCGCCCACCAGGGGGCCAACGCGGCCCTCGCGATCGCGGCGGTCGAGTCGTTGATCGGCGCCGGTTCGATCGCGTTGGATGGCGATGTCGTCGCCGAGGGCCTCGGCCAGGTGGCCTCGCCCGGGCGGCTGCAACTGATCGGGGTCGAGCCCACCGTGGTCGTTGACGCGGCGCACAACCCGCACGGGGCGCGGGCGCTGGCCGCGGCGCTCGGCGACGCGTTCGACTTCGACGAGTGGGGCCTCGTGCTTGGCGCGTTCGTCGACAAAGACGTCGATGGCCTTGTGCGGGCGCTGGCCCCCGCCGTGGCGCGGGTCTTCACAACGCCGCTCCCGTCGGAGCGCACCGCCGGTGCGGACGAGCTCGCCGCGCTTGCCCGTGGAGCGGGGCTCGAGGCATCCATCCACGACGATCTCTTCGACGCTGTCATCGCCGCGCGCGACTGGGCCGCACACGACGATCGGCGTGCCGTCGTCATCGCGGGGTCGGTCGTGCTGGCGGGCGAGGCGATCGGGCTCGCCGCCGACGAGGGGTACAAGCCATGACCGCCGCCGCGGAGCCCGCCCGCCCGCGCCGTCGCCGTGGCGCCGCGGAGTCGCTGGGCTCGATCGTGCTGGGGTTCGAGTCGGTGGTGGTGTTCTTGTCGGGGCTTGTCGTCTTCGGCCTGCGCGCGATGCCCGCTGCCGTTCCCGACTGGTGGGGCATCGTGGCCGGGTCGGTGCTGGCGGTGCTGATGCTCACGACCGCCAGGCTGCTGAAGCGGCGCTGGGGCTTCGTGCTGGGGTGGACTCTGCAGGGCGTTCTGGCACTCGGTGCGCTGCTCGTTCCTGCCATCCTCATCGTCGCGCTGATTTTCGGCGGCCTCTGGGCGTATGCCACCATCAAGGGTGCGCAGCTGGACGCGCGCAACGCGCGGCTGGCGGCCGAGACGCCCGACACTTCGAACGGAGACTGACATGCCCACGGAAGAGACGCTTGTCCTGGTGAAGCCCGACGGCGTCGCGCGGGGTCTCACCGGCGCGATCCTGGCGCGCGTCGAGGCGAAGGGCTATTCGCTCGTCGACATCCGGCTCGTCGAGCCCGATCGCGCGCTTCTCGAGCGCCACTACGCCGAGCACGAGGGCAAGCCGTTCTACGAGCCGCTGCTGGAGTTCATGATGTCGGGCCCGATCGTGGCGATTCGCGTCGCGGGCGACCGGGTGATCGAGGGCTTCCGGTCGCTCGCCGGAGCGACCGAACCGACGACGGCGGCCCCGGGAACCATCCGCGGGGACTTCGGCCGCGACTGGGGCTTGAAGGTGCAGCAGAATCTCGTGCACGGCTCCGACAGCCCCGAGTCCGCCGCGCGCGAGCTCGACATCTGGTTCTGAGTCGAGCCGCGCAAGCGGGGCGAGTCGAAACCTACCCGAACAGCCCGCCGAAGATGTTCGTGAGTGCGTCCAGGCGGATCTGCGCGATCGCCGCGATGACCGCGTAGCTGACGAACGTGATCAGCGGCACCCACTTCATGAGCGACGCGGCGCCGCGGCGCACGCTCGCCGACGCGGGCAGGATGCCGGAGCGCAGCAGGTGCAGCGTCACGACGTAGAACGTGGGGATGGTCACCGCCCACGTCGCCATGCACCACGGGCACAGCGTGCCGAGGGCGAAGATGCTCTGCGCGATGAGCCACACGACGAACACGAGCGCGAGCGTCAGCCCGAGCTCGAAGAGCCACCAGAACCAGCGCGCGAAGCGCGCGCCCGCCAGCAGCGCGAAGCCGACCACGACGGGCGCCATCCACGCCGTGAGGCCGATGATCGGGTTCGGGAAGCCGAACACGCTGCCCTGCGGCGAGGTGAGGTTCGCGGTGCACTGCACGAGCACGCTGAAATCGCACGACGCGTTCGTCTCCGGGTTCGCCAGCACGTGCAGCTTCTCCAGGGTGAGCTGGAAGGCGGCCCACCAGCCCACGGCTCCGGCGATGATGAGCCACACGGCCATGACGGTCGGGCGCGAGGTCGAGCGGTCATCGGGCATGGATCGGATTATCGCAGGCGGGACTGTGCGGAGCCCGCGCCACGGTGCGCGGCGCCCGCCGCGAGACCCACCGACCGCCGCGAGACCCACCGACCGCCGCGAGACCCACCGGTGCCGGAGGGGTCTCGGCACGAAAGGCGGGTCTCGGCGCGGTTCGCGTGTCTGGTGTGGCGGGAATGCCGTGTTGCGCCATTCGGCATGCGATAATGGCTGTCGATGCACCGCGCGGCCGCGCCGCGCACCGCATCGCCTGAAGACTTCGGGCAACGAATGCCCGCGCAGCACGGCCCTCCGCCCCAGGAGCGCCTGCTGCAGACCGAATGAGTTCGCGACCACGGTCAGCACTGACTGGGCCGCAAGAGATTTGCCGGGTGACGCGCGGCGGCACCCCGCAGGGAGTGCGCCAGTGATGGCAGATGAGACACACGACAACGACGAGCAGCACCCCGAGACTTCGCAGGACAGCGCCCCGCTGAGCGAAGCCGCGCCCGAGGCGGCGCAGGACGCTCCCGCCTCCGACGACGCGTCGTCGGAGGAGCCCGTTGACGCGGACGAGCAGGAGGACGCTCCCGCCGAGACGGCCGCGAAAGAGATGGATGGCGCGCCCGAGAGCTCGACGCCGCTGACCGCGGTCGGCCTCGGGCTGCTGCCCGAGGTGTTCGTGTCACAGGTGTCGACCCAGCTGCACTTCTACGCGCCGGAGATCGCCCCCCTTCCCGCGCTGCCCGAAAGCGAGCAGTCGCCCGAGGGCGGCTCGTCGCAGCGCCGACGCAACCGTCGGCGTGGGGGAGAGGGCCGCGGCGACTCAGGAAACGGCGCAGGTGACGGCGGCCCTTCGACAGGCTCAGGGAACGGGACAGGCTCAGGGAACGGGACAGGCTCAGGGAACGGGACAGGCTCAGGGAACGGGACAGGCTCAGACGCAAGGGCCGGATCAGGCTCGGGCAACGAGCGACGGGGCCGCAAGCGCGCCGTCGAGTACGTCACCGAGCCGCAGCGCATCAAGGGCTCCACGCGACTCGAGGCCAAGAAGCAGCGCCGTCGCGACGGGCGGGAGGCCGGGCGCCGTCGCACTGTCGTGACGGAGGCGGAGTTCCTCGCGCGCCGTGAGGCGGTCGACCGGGTCATGGTCGTGCGCTCGAAGAATGGCCGCGTCCAGATCGCGGTGCTCGAAGACAACGTGCTCGTCGAGCACTACGTCGCCCGGGCCCAAGACGCGTCGCTCATCGGCAACGTGTACCTCGGGCGGGTGCAGAACGTGCTGCCGAGCATGGAGGCCGCGTTCGTCGACATCGGGCGTGGCCGCAACGCCGTGCTGTACTCGGGCGAAGTGGACTGGGATGCCGTCGAGACCGGCAACCAGCCGCGCCGCATCGAACTCGCCCTGAAGTCGGGCGACCGCGTGCTCGTGCAGGTCACGAAAGACCCGGTTGGCCACAAGGGCGCGCGCCTCACGAGCCAGATCTCGCTTCCCGGCCGCTACCTCGTGTACGTGCCCGGCGGCGCGATGAACGGCATCTCGCGCAAGCTCCCCGACACCGAGCGCGCGCGGCTGAAGAAGATCCTCAAGGAGGTGCTGCCCGAGTCGTCCGGCGTCATCGTGCGCACTGCGGCCGAGGGCGCCACCGAGGAGCAGCTCACGCGTGACGTGCACCGCCTCACCGCGCAGTGGGAGTACATCAGCCGCCAGGTCGAAACACAGCAGGCGCCCGCCCTGCTGCACTCCGAGCCCGACCTCCTCGTCAAGATCGTCCGCGATGTCTTCAACGAGGACTTCACCCGCATGTCGATCCAGGGCGAGGACGCGCACCACACGATCACGAAGTACCTCGAGAGCGTGGCTCCCGACCTGCTCGAGCGGGTCGAGACGCACGAGGGCGAGAGCGACCCGTTCGACGAGTTCCGCATCACCGAGCAGATCGAGAAGGCACTCGACCGCAAGGTGTGGCTGCCCTCGGGAGGGTCTTTGGTCATCGACCGCACCGAGGCGATGACAGTCGTCGACGTCAACACGGGGAAGTTCGTCGGCTCCGGCGGAAACCTCGAGGAGACGGTCACGAAGAACAACCTGGAGGCCGCTGAGGAGATCGTGCGCCAGCTGCGCCTGCGCGACATCGGCGGCATCATCGTGATCGACTTCATCGACATGGTGCTCGAGTCGAATCGCGATCTGGTGCTGCGGCGTCTCGTCGAGTGCTTGAGCCGCGACCGCACCAAGCACCAGGTCGCCGAGGTCACCTCGCTCGGCCTCGTGCAGATGACTCGCAAAAAGCTCGGGCTCGGCCTGCTCGAGACGTTCAGCGAGGCGTGCGATGTCTGCGCGGGACGCGGTGTCATCGTGCACCACGACCCCGTGGTCAAGCACCGCTCGTCCGGCGGCGGCTCGAACCGCCGCTCGCGCTCGAGCGCCCCGGCCACTCCCGCCAACGGCACGCACGTCATCACGGAGGGCGTGAAGTCGGCACTGGCCCAGATCGCGGCGTCGACCATCCACCACGCCGAGGAGGCGGAGGCCGCCGGCGGCGAGCCGGTCGTCATCGAGCTGCCCGCGGCATCCTCCACCCCCGTCGAGCCTGTCGAGGGGGAGGCGGCCAAGCCCGAGCGGAAGAAGCGCAAGAGGCGGAAGGATGCCGCGCGCCCGAGGACCGAGAAGGACCTGCTGCTCGACTCGGTGCTGAGCGCTCTTCCCGAGCCCAAGGCGCCGGGTCAGGGCCGCTCTCGCCGCCGCGTGACGACGGCCGCCCTCACCGGGACTCCGGTCGTGCGGCCCGAGAACGAGTGACCCTCCGGTCGCGGGCGCGCACGCGCAGACCGGAGGCGATCAGGCGCCGCACCAGGGTGTGGCCGTCGACGCGCTCGGCGCCGGCCGCGACGAGCCGGTCGACCGACTCGTCGGGCACGTCGTAGTGGTCGAGATCGAACCCCCGCGGGGGGATGCCGTTCGCGGCCGCGAACGCGTGCAGCTCGTCGAGATCGGTGTCGCTGACCAGGTGCGCCCACCAGCGTCCGTGCGCCGGCCACATCGGCTCGTCGACAAGAATGGCCACGACGCCGAGTCTAGGCATTCCACCTGGCGGCGACACGCGTCCCGGTCGCTTTGCGGGAGCTTTCCCGATCGGGTAAAGTAGACCCTTGGTGCGTCGAGACATCCGCACCCGGTTTTCGAGACATCCGAGCGCCTGCGCTCCCCGAAGAAACAGGTATGAAGTGGTTTACGCAGTTGTGCGCGCCGGCGGCCGGCAAGAGAAGGTCGAGGTCGGCACGGTTCTCCAGCTCGACCGCGTGAAGGCGGCTCAGGGCGACACGATCGAGCTGCCGGCCGTCCTCCTGGTCGACGGTGACGCGGTCACGACCGACGCCGACAAGCTCGCGAAGGTCACGGTCACGGCGGAGGTCCTCGGCGACCTGCGCGGCCCGAAGATCGTCATCCAGAAGTTCAAGAACAAGACCGGGTACAAGAAGCGCCAGGGGCACCGTCAGGAGCTCACGCGCGTCAAGGTCACCGGCATCAAGTAAGACACCGAGAGGCACGAAGAGATGGCACACAAAAAGGGCGCAAGCTCCACCCGCAACGGGCGTGACTCCAACGCGCAGCGACTCGGCGTCAAGCGGTTCGGCGGCCAGGCAGTCAACGCCGGCGAGATCATCGTCCGCCAGCGCGGCACGCACTTCCACCCCGGCGTGAACGTCGGGCGCGGCGGCGACGACACGCTGTTCGCGCTGGCCGCCGGGTCGGTGCAGTTCGGCACGAAGGGCGGCCGCAAGGTCGTCAACATCGTGGCGGCGGCCGAGTAACACGTCGCACACACAGCTTTCGTGACGGGGCGGGCTTCGGCCCGTCCCGTCATTTGCTTTCCACACCCGCAGGAGCACCCATGGTCACGTTCGTCGACGAGGTGACACTGCACCTGCGCGCGGGCAGGGGTGGCAACGGCTGCGTGTCGGTGCGCCGCGAGAAGTTCAAGCCCCTGGCCGGCCCCGACGGCGGCAACGGCGGCAACGGCGGAGACATCGTGCTCGTCGCCGACCCCCAGGTCACAACACTGCTGTCGTACCACCACTCGCCGCACCGCAACGCCGGCAACGGCGGCTTCGGCATGGGCGACAACAGATCCGGCGCGGCGGGCGAGTCGCTCGAGCTGCCCGTGCCGGTGGGAACGGTCGTGAAGGATGCCGCGGGCGACACCCTCGTCGACCTCGTCGAGCCGGGCACGCGCTTCGTCGTCGCGCCCGGAGGCCAAGGCGGCCTCGGCAACGCCGCGCTCGCCTCGCCGAAGCGCAAAGCTCCCGGGTTCGCGCTGCTGGGCACGCCGGGCTGGGAGGGCGATGTCGTCCTCGAGCTGAAGACGGTGGCCGATGTCGCACTGGTCGGCTTCCCGTCGGCGGGCAAGTCCAGTCTCATCGCCGCGATCTCTGCGGCCCGCCCGAAGATCGCCGACTACCCGTTCACCACCCTGCATCCGAACCTCGGCGTCGTCCAGGGGGGCGACGTGCGCTTCACGGTCGCCGACGTGCCCGGCCTCATCGAGGGCGCGAGCGAGGGCCGCGGACTCGGGCTGGAGTTCCTCCGCCATGTCGAGCGCTGCACCGCTCTGGTCCACGTGCTCGACTGCGCCACCCTCGAGCCCGGGCGCGACCCGGTCAGCGACCTCGACGTCATCCTCGCCGAGCTCGCCGCCTACCCCGTCGCCGAGGGCCAGACGCCGCTCGTCGACCGACCCCAGCTGGTGGCGCTGAACAAGACCGACGTGCCCGAGGCGAAAGAGCTCGCCGATCTCGTGCGCCCCGACCTGGAAGCACGCGGATTCCGCGTGTTCGACATCTCCACCGTCTCGCACCACGGGCTGCGCCCGCTCACCTTCGCGCTGGGGGCGATCGTCGACGAGCGCCGCGCCGCCGCGGCGGCGGCCCCGGCCGCGCCGCGGGTGGTCATCCGCCCCCAGGGAGCGGAGCGCGAGTACACCGTGCGCGTCGAGGGCGGCAGCTACGGCCCGGTCTACCGCATCCTCGGCGACAAGCCGGTGCGCTGGGTGCAGCAGACCGACTTCCGCAACGACGAGGCGGTCGGCTACCTGGCTGACCGGCTGCAGAAGCTCGGCGTCGAGGACGAGCTGTTCCGGGCGGGCGCGACCCCCGGGGCCACGGTCGTGATCGGCGAGGGCGACGGCGTCGTGTTCGACTGGGACCCCGCGCTGAGCTCGGCCGCGGAGTTGGTCACCGCGCCGCGCGGCACCGATGCGCGCCTCGACCAGAACGCCCGCCGCACGACCGCGCAGCGGCGCGAGCAGTACCACGACCTGATGGACGCGAAGGCGGCCGCCCGCGCCGAGCTCGAGGCGGAGCGCCGTGCCGCGGGGTGGCACACCGACGACGAGGGAGACGAATGACCGCGTGGGAACGCCGCGACCTGGCCGCAGCGCGGCGCGTCGTGGTGAAGGTGGGATCGTCGTCGATCAGCGGCGAGAACGTCGGACGCATCGCGTCGATCGTCGACGCCCTCGCGGCCGCGCACGCCCGCGGAGCGCAAGTGGTGCTCGTCTCGTCGGGAGCGATCTCCACCGGCATGCCGTTCCTGAGCCTCGATTCGCGCCCCACCGATCTGGCGACGCAGCAGGCCGCCGCCGCGGTGGGCCAGAACGTGCTCATCTACCGGTACCAGGACAGCTTCGACCGCTACTCGATCGTGGCGGGCCAAGTGCTGCTGACGGCGGGCGACCTGGAGAACCCCGTGCACCGCTCCAACGCGCAACGCGCGATGGAGCGGCTGCTCGGGCTGCGCATCCTGCCGATCGTCAACGAGAACGACACGGTCGCCACGCACGAGATCCGCTTCGGCGACAACGACCGGCTGGCGGCGCTCGTGGCGCAGCTGATCGGCGCCGACGCGCTCGTGCTGCTCAGCGACATCGACTCGCTGTACACGCGCCCGCCGGAGGAGCCCGGCGCTGAGCCGATCGACCGCATCGCGGCCGGAGACGACCTGGCGGGGCTGGAGTTCGGCTCCGTCGTGGTCAACAGCGTCGGCACCGGGGGAGCGGCCACCAAGGTCTCGGCGGCGCGACTGGCGGCGGCATCCGGCATCGGCGTGCTCGTGACCAGCGCCGACCTCGTCGACCAAGCGCTGGCCGGCGCGGAGATCGGCACGTGGTTCGCCCCGCACCCCGCCGCCGTGACCAGCCCCGTCGATACACTGTAGGGATGACGGCGATCGCGACCTCGGCCCGCGAACGGATGCTGCTGGCCAAGGACGCGGCGCGCAGTGTCGGACTGCTGTCCGACGCCCGCAAGCGCGACGCCCTGCTGGCGATCGCGAGCGCGATCGAGGCAGCTGCGCCGCGGATCGTCGCGGCCAACGCCGAGGATCTCGAGCGCGGCCGCGAGAGAGGCCTGTCCACGGCGTTGCAAGACCGGCTCCGCCTCGACGAGCCCCGCGTGGCGGCGCTGGCGGCCGCGGTGCGCGACATCGCGGCGCTGCCCGACCCTGTCGGCCGTGTGCTCGACGAGCGCGAGTTGCCCAACGGCGTGCGCCTCACCAAGGTCGCGGTGCCGTTCGGCGTGGTCGGGTCGATCTACGAGGCCCGGCCGAACGTCACGGTCGACATCGCCTCTCTCGCGCTGCGCTCGGGCAACGCGGTCGTGCTGCGGGGCGGGTCGGCCGCCGAGCGCACGAACGCGACGCTCGTCGAGGTGATGCGGGAGGCGCTGCGTGCGCTCGGCGTCGACCCCGAAGCCATCCAGACCGTCGACGACTACGGGCGCGACGGTGCGCGCGAGCTCATGCACGCCCGCGGCATCGTGGACGTGCTCGTGCCGCGGGGGAGCGCGCAGCTGATCGAGACGGTGGTCACCGAGTCATCCGTCCCCGTCATCGAGACGGGCGCAGGCGTGGTCCACATCGTGCTCGACGCGTCGGCGCCGCTGGACTGGGCGCGCGACATCGTGGTGAACGCGAAAGTGCAGCGGCCGAGCGTGTGCAACGCGGTCGAGACGCTGCTCGTGCACCGCGACGCGGCTGCCCGCCTCGTGCCGCCGGTCGTGGCGGCGCTGCGCGAGAAGGGCGTCACGGTGCACGGCGACGCGGCGGTCGCGCGCCTCGCCGACGGCGTGGTTCCGGCGACCGACGAGGACTGGGCCGCCGAGTACGGCAGCCTCGACCTGGCGATGCGCGTCGTCAACGACCTCGACGACGCGCTCGATCACATCCGCCGCTACTCCACGCACCACACCGAGTCGATCGTCACTCAAGACGACGCGGCGGCCGAGCGGTTCCTGGCCGAAGTGGACTCGGCGGTCGTCATGGCCAACGCGTCGACGCGGTTCACCGACGGCGGCGAGTTCGGCTTCGGCGCCGAGGTGGGAATCTCCACGCAGAAGCTGCACGCGCGCGGCCCGATGGGGCTCGGCGAGCTCACGAGCAGCAAGTGGCTTGCGCGAGGCGCCGGACAAGTTCGCCCATGACCCCTAGACTGGGGTGCGCGCCTCGTCGCACGACGACAGCCGAACCCATCTGACCCGATCGGAGTGACATGCACCTGGCAACACTGGTCGCCGCTGCCGCTGAGGCGGAGGAGCACCACGGCAACGTCATGCTCGAGACTCTGTGGATCGGACTCCTCGCGCTCGCGGTCTTCGGACTCCTCGCGCTCGTGACCTTCTCGTACCGGGATGTCGCCAATCGCCACGCCGCGAAGGCGGAGGCGTACGCAAGAGCGCACGGCGCGCAGGGTGGGAACGGCGATCACGGGGCGGGACACGGCCACTAGGTCGCCTGCATGACAGATGCAGGCCGGCCCGCGCGGATCGGGGTCATGGGCGGGACGTTCGATCCCATCCACCACGGACACCTCGTTGCCGCAAGCGAGGTCGCCCAATCGTTCGACCTCGACGAGGTCGTGTTCGTTCCCACGGGTCGGCCGTGGCAGAAGGCCGAGGTCACCCCGAGCGAGGACCGCTACTTGATGGCGGTGATCGCGACAGCATCCAACCCGCGCTTCACGGTGAGCCGCGCCGACATCGACCGGGACGGCCCGACATACACGATCGACACGCTGCGCGACCTGCGCGAGGAGCGGCCGGACGCGGAGCTGTTCTTCATCACCGGGGCAGACGCCATTGCGCAGATTCTCAGTTGGAGAGACCATGATGAACTCTGGAACCTCGCGCATTTCGTCGCCGTCTCCCGTCCCGGACACGTCTTGAGCATCGAGGCCCTCCCGGCGGGGAAGGTTTCCCGACTCGAGATACCCGCGCTCGCGATCTCCTCGACCGACTGTCGAGAGCGCGTTCGCGACGGACACCCGGTGTGGTACCTCGTGCCAGACGGCGTCGTCCAATACATTGCAAAGCACCACCTCTATCGGAGCAAGGCATGAGCACACCCGAC
The DNA here is from genome assembly GCF_047606685.1 of Microbacterium sp. Lineage (GTDB taxonomy): Bacteria > Actinomycetota > Actinomycetes > Actinomycetales > Microbacteriaceae > Microbacterium. The sequence goes on along the minus strand of NZ_JASGEC010000095.1, from coordinate 5,216 downwards.
CACCCGAACGGTCCGGTACTCACCCGCAAGAAACTGCGGGAGATGCGGATGACGGGCGTCACACCCGTCATCGACCCGGACGCCGCCGCGGCGGCGCAGACAGACGCCCCCGAGGCGCCTGCGCCCGCGCCCGCGGTGCACCTTCCCAAGGCCGCAGACCCCGCCGTTGCTGCCGCCGCCCCCCGCCTTGACGCGCACGTCGACCTCGGCGTCGTGCCGTTGACGCGCAGGCAGGCGCGCGAGCAAGAGCGCATCCGCACGGCGTCGGTGCCTGTGATCACGCCAGACATGGCCGACGCGCAGCCGCACAGCTCGTGGGCTCCGCCCGCGGAGGACGTCGTCGAGGCGGACGTTGTGGAGGCGGAGGCTGTCGAGGAGGTCGAGCCCGCTCTCGACGAAGCGCCCGCCGACGACACCCGAGACGCCGAGTCGTCGAGCGAGACAGACGAGCCGGCGGAGGCCATCGCGGCCGAGCGTGAGGCCCCCGACGACGAGGAGCGTTCGGACGAGGCATCCTCCGACCGCCCGCTCTTGCGCACCGAGTTCGGCTCCGAACTGCTCGCGGGCGCCGAGGCGGCCAATCCCCCCGTGTCGTCGTTTGACGACCTGATCGCGCGCGGGACGGCATCCACCGGATCGGTCGCCACACCGAGCGCGCTCATCCTGACGCAGTCGCCCACCGCGGGGCCGCTGACCACCCCGGTCGCGGCCACCGGCGAGGTGCTGATCACGGGCACGTACGAGCTTCCGGATGGGCTGGGGTCGCACGGACACCTTCCGGGGACGGCGGACGGGAAGGATGTCGACGCGGTGCTCGTCGACGGAGAGCTGCCCGCCGCATCCTCGCCGACGCCGATCGCGGCCAGCGCCGCCATCAGCACCGCCAAGGGGGCCGAAGAGCTCATCCGGCCGCCGGCGCCCGAGAAGGGCGGCAAGCTGATGCTCGGCCTCGCGATCACCGCGGGCGTGCTCGCCGTCGCCCTCGTGGGGGTGCTTATCCTCGCGTTCACGACCGGGCTGTTCCGATGACCGCGAGCCCCCAGTCGCACGACATGCTCGCGGTCGCCGCGAAGGCGGCTGACGCGAAGGGTGGCGAGGACCTCGTCGCGATCGACGTCTCGGGCCCGCTGCCGCTCGTGGACATCTTCCTCATCGTCACTGGGCGCAACGAGCGCAACGTGGCGGCAATCGCCGACGAGATCGAGGAGAAGCTGCTCGTCGCCGGGCACAAGCGCCTGCGCCGCGAGGGCCGTGAGGAATCGCGGTGGGTGCTGCTGGACTTCGGCGACCTCGTGGTGCACGTGTTCCACGAGCAGGAGCGCGTCTACTACGGGCTCGAGCGGTTGTGGAAGGACTGCCCGCTCGTTCCGATCGAGCTTCCCACCGCCGCTGCGTAGCCCGGCAACCGTGCCGATGCCCGGGTCCGCGCAGGGCCGTGTCCCCTTCCCTGGCGCGGGACCCACCTCGTGCCGCGAGACCCCCCACATGTCTCGACGCCCACCCCTCGCGTCGGCGCCCGTGTCAGAACACGGCGGTGCCGACGCGCGACAGGGGTCTCGCGTGGAACAGCGGGTCTCGCGACGGGAAATGGGTCGTGCGGTCAGCGGAATCCGGACGATGTAGTAGCCTATTGAAGTTGCCTCGCGCTTGTCGGGGCAGCGTCCGGGCCTGTGGCGCAGCTGGTAGCGCACCTGCATGGCATGCAGGGGGTCAGGGGTTCGAGTCCCCTCAGGTCCACCCAAAGTGTCTTACGGGAACACTCGACATCAGTAGATGTTGAGTGTTCCCGTTTGGCTTCCTTGCCTTCGTCGCCGCTCGCGTGTGCTTCGCGGAAGATGGTCGCGAAGGGTTCGGCGAGGTGTGGGCGGAGTTGTTCGTCGTCGGTGATGTCGAGTCGGGTGTAGAAGGCTTGGTTCGCGAGTCGCCTGTCGGCGTCCCCGGAGTGGGTGTAGGCGCGGTGCGCGTCGGTCAGCAGCCGCAGACTGTCGTGGAGGAACGCGCGGCCTCCGGTGTGGTGTTCGTTGTGTTCGGCGAGGCGGCGGTTCACGTCCGCGAGGCCGGTGCGGATGCGGTCTTGGTGGCGTTTCAGGGTGGTGAGGTCGATGGCGTCGGCGAAGTGCGCGGCCAGGAGCTTGTCGGACTCTGCTTCGAGGCGTGCTCGGTTGGCGGTCAGGTCCGCGACCTCTTGATCTTGGCCTGCGTTGCGCTTGTCGAACGCGGCATCCACGTCGGCGGCGAGACGCTGGTAGGTGGCGTCGCTGATCGTGAGGGGGGCATAGGAGTCCGCGACGAGGCGTTCCGCGACCGCGACTGGCACGGCGCGTCTCGTGCAGTTCGTCTTCTTTGCGGCGCGGCCGGAGCACACGAAGTAGGCGTAGGTCACCCCGCGCGGGTTGGTGGCGAAGTCCAGCAGCATCCGCGACCCACAGGTACCGCAGTGCAGCAGCCCTTTCAAGTGATGAGCATGCTGAACATGCCGGGTCATCTTCGCGCGGCGGGCATGCAGGAGCGACTGCACCTTATCGAACAGCGCGGGCTCGATGAGCGGTTCGTGCGCTCCCGGATGCAGCGCACCCTTGTAGCGAATGACTCCCGCGTAGTAGGGGTTCGTCAGCAGCTTGTAGAGCGTGTTCTTCCCCAGCGGCTTCGACGGTCGCTTCGGCGTCGCCACCGTCAACAACCCCCGCGCGGTCAACTCGCGCAGCAGCCCGGTGACGGAAGTCTCACCGGTCGCGTAGTGCTCGAACGCGAACCGGATCAGCGGGGCGCGGTGGGGATCGACCTCAACGGTGCGAATCTCGCGGCCCGCGTCGTCGGTGCGCCGCACGTTCAAGTAGCCGATAGGCGCGCGCATCGGGGTGCCGCCCTGCGCGACCTTCTGCGTCAATCCCTTGGTGACTTCGGTGGCGAGGTTGCGGCTGTAGAACTCCGCGATGGAGGACATGATGCCGTGGACGAGCATCCCCGAAGGCGTCTGATCGATGGACTCCGTGGCCGAGACGAGGGTGACCCCGGCACCGATGAGGGCTTCGTGAATCTTCACGTCATCGGCGCGGTTACGGGCGAGCCGGTCGAGCTTATGCACGATGCAGAACTGCACCCGCGTCGCCGTAATGAACGCGAGCATGTCCTGGAGCCCGTCACGATCCGCCGACCTGGCGGACTCGCCCGCGTCCACGAACTCCCGCATGACCCTTGCGCCCAGCTCGTCGGCCTTGCGGTGGTTCGCCTCACGCTGCGCGGGGATGGAGAACCCTTCCTCGGTGCCGCCGCGCTCTGCCTGCTCACGGGTCGAGACGCGCAGGTAGGAGACGGCCAGAAGCACCGACTTGTCCTCCGCGCGCTCATTGGTCGCGGTAAGGGTGGGAGCGGTGGTGGTGATCATGCGGTGCTCCTTCGATGGTGCGCTGGCTCTTCCTCTACTCTGCCCCGCGCATCTGACATCAGGCTCAGATTCGCAGGAGCGGGGAGCCCGTACGGGTCGGGCTGGCCGTTGCGGTAGGCGTCGTAGCGGGTCTGGGTGATGTTGAGAACCCACTGCACCAGCTTGCTCACGTCCGGCTCCGCACGCCGGATCGCCCTGAGCCGAAGCTGTCCCGGATCGCTCCCCGCGCCTGTTCCGAGCACACCCTGGTCCTGCGCCGCGCGGTAGTGGCGCTGACGGGTCGGGGTTGGGGTCAGGACACTCACCTCAATCTCATGCGATAGCAGTTACGCCATATCAAGGTAACACACTCATGGCGTAACGGCCAATATTTGAGATGAATCACAGCTTCCACTACCCTGGAGGCATGAGTCAAGACGTGGAGGACGTGCCGCTGCTGGTTCCCGAAGACCTGCCAGCGGGCTGGGTCATGCCCGACCCTCCCGTGATCGAATCCTCCGCCGACTCGGTAGCCATTGATGCCGCGCTCAGATACGACAAGCGGGCCTACCCCACGCCGGGGCCGGACGGTGAACTGACCGGATACAACGATGGCCGCGATGGTCGCTGGTTCCTCATCGAGCATGTTCAGTCACATACGCGCGTGCTGCTACGCCTGCAACGCCAGTACGTCATGATGCAGGAGCCGATGGGTGAGGTGCGGATCACGGGGATCATCTACTTGCCCGAGCAGGCCGGTGACTCGGTGGCAAGCCCCATGTTGCGGAATCTTCCGACGTCGCGGATTGAGGCGGCGATCAACCGCCGCCAGTTTGTCGTCACCGGTGCCACCCGGTTCGAGGGCGGCACGCTCACGATGCCCTCCGGTCGTATCCTCCACGCCGAGGAGGTCATGAAGCCGCTGGGGAATCCGAAGCGTGTCGCGGACTTCTATGAGGTCGTCGCCCTCCAGCACACCCGCCTCATCGACGACGGGGAACCGAACCCGACGGCGAAGATGGCCGAGATCAGCCGAGTGCCGCTCTCGACCGCACAGGGCTGGGTCGCCCGCGCCCGCGCCAAGGGGCTGCTGCCTCCGGGGCGACGAGGGCGAGCCGGGTAGCGGGTCGGAGCATGTGCGCGTCCACGGCGAGCATCATGCGCTCGCTGGGCGTGATCTACGTTCGTTTTCGCTGTGGTCGTTGACCTCGCGCTGACGGCTGCGGGCGATACCCCAGGCCACGAGCAGGGCCGCGAGTACCGTGAGGATGATTCCTGCCCAGGTGACGGCGGTGTTGAACTGTTCGGCTTGGGTGTCTGTCCAGTTGCCGTCGGTGAGGGTGCCGGTGAACATGGTTGCGAGGATCGTGCCTGACAGGGCGATGCCGATGCCGGTGGCGACTTCGCCTGCGGTGTCGGCGAGTGCGGCTCCCATCGTGGTGCGGTTCTCGGGTACGCCGCGCATGATGTTGTTCCCGGCCACGACGCCGACCACGCGCATGCCCGCGGCGACGAGGACAAGCGCGAGAGCGATCCAGGCGTATCCGAAGGTGCCAAGGAGTGCGTAGACGCCCAGGCCGATGACGACGGCGATGGAACTGAGCCAGGCCGCGACACGCAGCCCCCATTCCTTCATAAGCGGGCCGATGATCCAGCCGCCCGCGATCAGGACGACGACCTGCGGGAGCATGCCGAGCGCGGCCTGCCCGGCCGTCCAGCCCCAGGCAAGTTGGAGTTGCAGGGTGATGAGGTAGCCCATGCCCGCGACCGCGAGACTCGACGCGGCCTTGAACGCGAGCCCGCTCGACACGAGCGCCCCGGCGACGAGACGGAAGTCGATCAGCGGGTGATG
>NZ_JASGEC010000094.1:0-35702 GCF_047606685.1 Microbacterium sp. | reverse complement strand
CGGCGAGCGCGTCGCGCGCGACCCGCTCGACCGTCGCGATCGACTGGGCGGCCGCGTCCGCGCTGCCGGCGCGCGACTGCCGGCCGGCGCGCTCGGCGACGATCACGAGGCCGGCGAGCGTCTGGGCGAGGGTGTCGTGGATGTCGCGGGCGAGCCGCTCCCGCTCGTCCGCCGCGCCGCGATCGCGGCTGAGTGCTTCGACCTCGGCCTGCGCGGCGGTCAGCTCTGCGAGCAGTCGTGCCCGCTCGTGCCCGTAGTCCACGATGTTCGAGATCCACAGGCCGAGGGCGATCGCGAACGCGAACGAGAAACTCGAGGTGACCAGGCCCGACATCCAGCCGCTCGCCGATCCACCGAGGCCGACAGCGAAACCGACGAGCACGCTGACCGCGATGGCCGCGCACGCGAGGACGGCGTGCCGCCGGCTGTCGGTGAGCACCCACGCGAGCGGATAGGCGACCGCTTGGAGAGTTGCCAGCATCGGCGCGCCGGCAACGCCGACGCCAATCGACACGGCCGCGACGGCGAGGAAGGCACCACCGCGCCACCCGGGCGGCGCCTGGTCGGGCACGGCGGCGCCGAGCGCCTTGCCCGCGAGCGCGCGCAGCGCGGGCGCCCGAGCACCAGGTAGCCGACGGTGAACAGCGACAACGAGACGGCGACCGGGATGACCGTGTCCGGGCGCGCGAAATACCCGCCCATCCCCGCCATTCCCGCCATCGCGAGCAGGACGACCGCGACCGCGGCATCCCACCACCGCCGGTTCTCGAACACGGGCTCAGGCTACGCGTTGCGCTTCGTCCAGCGGAATGTCGCCCGCGCCAGCACGAGGCCGACCACGAGCCACACCGCAAGCACGATCGCGACGATCCCGATGCTCCACGCCTCGCCCTGCTCGTACCCGCGGTACGCGTCGGGCAGGAACACGAAGCGCATCCCCTGCGCCATCCACTTCAGCGGGAAGGCGGCCGCGATGTTCTGCAGCCAGTCGGGCAGCAGGAAGAACGCGAGGTAGACGCCCGAGACGAACTGCAGCACCAGCACGATCGGGATGACCACCGCCGTCGCGCTGCGCCCCGACCGGGGCACCGCCGACAGCGCGATGCCGAGGAGAGCGGATGTCGCAAGCCCCAGCACGAACACCCACACGAGCGTGAGCCACTTCTCGGCGGTGCCCGGCAGCTCGACCTGGAACGCCAGCACGCCGACGACGATGAGCAGCACGACCTGCAGGGCGCCGGTGACGGCGACCTGCGCGAACTTGCCGAGGAAGAAGCTCACCGGCGGCAGCGGCGTGCCGCCGAGGCGTTTGAGCGTGCCGTCGCTGCGCTCCATCGCGATGTCGACGGCGAGGTTCTGCACGCCCGACAGCAGGATTCCGGCGGCGATCATTCCGGGGAGGTAGTACTGGCCGGCCGGCACGTCGGGCAGCCCGGTGTCGACGCCCCCGCCCATCGAGGTCTGCCCGAAGACCGTGGCGAACAGCGCGAGCATGAACACGGGGAACAGGAAGGTGAAAAACACCTGGTCGGGCGAGCGGAAGTACGAGCGGAGCTCGTGGCCGGCGCGGTGCGCGCCGAGGGCGAGCGTGTTCATGCGACGGCCTCCGCCTCGGCCTCCTCGACGAGCGCGAGGTACACGTCCTCCAGCGACGGCCGCACGATCTCGAGGGCCTCGGGCTCCCCGCCGAGCCGGTCGGCGATCGAGCGCGCGACCGCCAGCGGCGTGGTGGTGCGCTCCTCGTGCCGCTTTCCGTTCTCGGCCCAGCGCACGATCGGCACGCGCGAGGTGGCAGAGCCGATCTCGCCGACCGGGCCGATCGCCCGCATCCGGCCGCCGGCGATGACGCCGACGCGGTCGGCGAGGTGGGCGGCCTCGTCGAGGTAGTGGGTGGTGAGGAGGATGGTGGTTCCCTCGGCCTGCAGCCGACGGATCAACTCCCAGAACTCCCGTCGCGCGTGCGGGTCGAAGCCCGTGGTCGGCTCGTCGAGGAAGAGCAGCTCGGGGTTGCCGACGACGCCGAGCGCGACATCCACGCGTCTCTGCTGGCCGCCGCTGAGCTTCGCGATCCGTGTCCTGGCGTGCGCGTCGAGTCCGACCGCGGCGATCACCTCGTCGACATCCCGCGGGTTCGGGTAGAACCCGGCGAACTGGCGCACCTGCTCGCGCACCGTGACCGACCCGCTCTGCCCCGTCGTCTGCAGCACGATGCCCAGGCGCGCCTTCCAGTCCAAGCCGCCCGAGCCGGGGTCGACGCCCAGCACGGCGGCCTCGCCGCCGGTGCGCCGCCGGTACCCCTCGAGGATCTCGACCGTCGTCGACTTGCCCGCGCCGTTGGGGCCGAGGAGGGCGAACGTCTCGCCGCAGACGATGTCGAACGACACCCCGTCCACGACGGCGCGATCGCCGTACGCCTTGCGCAGGTCTCGCACCCGCACCGCTTCTGTGTCCATGATTCCAGCGTGGCGGGCGGGGATGCTCCGTCCCAGCCGCCATCCGTCCGATCGGCATCCCCCATTCGGTGGATGCCGGAACTCCTGAGCGCCACCCTGGCCGACTACGCTCGAAGGCGTGACCGAACGCGCCCCCCTCTCCCGCAAGCTGTCCGCGATCGCCGAGTCGGCGACGCTCAAAGTGGATGCCAAGGCGAAGGCGCTGCAAGCGGCCGGGCGGCCCGTCATCTCGTACGCGGCCGGCGAGCCCGACTTCGCGACCCCGCAGTTCATCGTCGACGCCGCCGCCGCAGCGCTCACCAACCCCGCGAACTTCCGCTACACGCCCGCCGTCGGCCTGCCCGCGCTGCGCGAGGCGATCGCGGAGAAGACCGCGCGCGACTCGGGCCTGGCCGTCGACCCGTCGCAGATCGTCGTCACCAACGGCGGCAAGCAGGCCGTCTACCAGGCGTTCCAGGCCGTCGTGAACCCGGGCGACGAAGTGCTGCTGCCCGCGCCGTACTGGACGACCTACCCCGAGGCGATCGCGTTGGCCGACGGCGTGGCCGTCGAGGTGTTCGCCGGCGCCGATCAGGACTACAAAGTCACGGTCGACCAGTTGGAGGCCGCCCGCACCGACCGCACCACCGCGCTGGTCTTCGTCTCACCGTCCAACCCGACCGGCTCGGTGTACTCGCCGGAGGAGACCCGCGCGATCGGCGAGTGGGCGGTGCGGCACGGCATCTGGATCGTCAGCGACGAGATCTACCAGAATCTCGTCTACCCTTCGACAGGCTCAGGGCAGGCTGGCGCCCGCGCGGCATCCATCGTCGAGGCCGTCCCCGAGGCTGCCGACCAGACGATCCTCGTCAACGGCGTCGCCAAGACGTACGCGATGACCGGCTGGCGGGTCGGCTGGATGGTGGGTCCGAAGGATGCCATCACGCTCGCCGCCAACCTGCAGTCGCACCTGTCGAGCAACGTGAACAACGTCGCGCAGCGCGCGGCGCTCGCGGCGCTGACCGGCCCGCAGGACGAGGCCGAGCGGATGCGGGAGGCCTTCGACCGCCGCCGCCGGCTCATCGTCGCCGAGCTCGCCAAGATCGAGGGGGTCACCGTGCCGAACCCGCTCGGCGCGTTCTACGTCTACCCCGACGTGAGCGGACTGCTCGGGCGCGAGTGGCGCGGCAAGACCGTGCGCACGTCGCTCGAGCTGGCCGATCTCATCCTCGACGAAGCCGAGGTCGCCGTCGTGCCCGGCGAGGCATTCGGCCCCTCGGGATATCTGCGGCTGTCGTACGCGCTCGGCGACGAGCAACTGCGGGAGGGAGTGCACCGGCTGCAAACGCTGTTCGCGTAGCATCCAGTCATGACCCAGCGGCCCATCACAGCACAGCGCGTGGTCGGCGACCGCGGCGGGTCGACGATGGCGCGCAACACGCTGGCGTTCCTGCGCCAGCGGATCGTGTCGGGCGAGTGGCCGATCAACAGCCGCATCCCCACCGAGACCGAGCTGATGGAGATGCGAGTCTCGGGATGCTGGAGACCATCCGCGGCATCGGCACGTTCGTGCGCTCGCGCGCCCCGATCAGCCCGGTGCTCACCGACTACGGGATCGAGCAGATCCTCATCTACCGCCGAGCAGGCCGCGGCGCTGCGCGCGTCGCTCGACTACGACGAGCGGGTGGGCCCCGATGTGCCGCGCACGGTGGATCGCGACCTCGTGCCCGACGCCGGCTAGCTGCTCAGGGCGCGAGCACGTGCCGGAGCCCGTCCGCGATGCCGCCGCGCCAGCACGCGTCGTCGTGCCCGCCGTTGTACTCGACGTAATGCACGTCGTGGCCCTCCGCCGCGAGCCCGGCGGCGAGACGCTCGTTCGGCTCGCGCAGCACCCACTCCTGGGCACCGACTTCGAGGTACACGCGCAGCCTGGCACCGTGTGCATCACGCAGCGGCGACAGGTCGCGCGCCCACAGCGACGCGGACTGGCTGAGCGCGCAGCGCGCGGCATCCGGCCTCTCCAGCGCCGTCTGCAAGGCGGTGAGCCCGCCCAGGCTCTGGCCGGCGACGACCACGTCGTCGGGAGAGGTCGACACGTGCCAGCGGGCGCGCACCCAGGGGAGCAGGATGTCGGCGATCCACGCCGCGGCGGCGCCTTCGCCGCCGAGCTCGGCCCAGCGGCGCTCCGGGCCGCCGGAGTGGGGCATGACCACGAGAGCGGGGCGGATCTCGCCGTCGTCGATCAGGTTGTCGACCGTGGTGGCGAGGTCTTGCGGGCCGGTCCACACCTCGCCGTCGAGCGCGATCACGACCGGCAGCGGCGCGTCGTCGGGCACCGGCGGCTCGTACACCCACACGGTCCTGCCATCCGGCCCTGCGTGCGCGGCAACTTCGCCCCTGGCCGCCACCGACGCCCGCGACGCGAGCCACGGCTGTGGGGGCGCGTCGGGGAGCGAGACGACGGAGAGCTCGTGGCCGGCGCGGTTGCGGCTGCGCTCGCGCCCGAGCGGGTCGGGTCGGCTGCGGGCGAGCGCGCGCGCGAGGGCCCGGTGGCCGCCCTCGGCCCACGGCCACGCGTCGCCGGGGTAGCGCGGAAGGAAGCCGTACGACGCGCGCCAGTCGCCGCGCATGCGGTACGAGAGGTGCCAGATGTCGGTGCCCGGCACGTGGCGCATGCGGCTGTCGGCGATGCGCCGCTCGTCGGTGAGGCGGTTGGCGAAGAGGATGACCTCCTCGGCCTTGGCGTCGCGCCACAGGAACGTCACGATCCAGTCGCCGGCCGCCCCGGGGGCGGGCTCGATGACGGGGGACTGCGCGTGGCGGCGCCAGAACTCCTTGGCGAGCGCCGCCGCCTTGCGCCGCCTCGTGCTGGGCGCGAGGTCGCGCTCGTCCAGCGCTGCCAGTTCCGCCCACAACGCCTCGATCTCGCGGCTGCGCGCCAACGGAGCGCGAGCGGGGCGCGGGATCTTGGGCGGGGTGCGGCGTGCCACGACCTCCGTCACGCTACTCAGACGGCCTCGACCAGAGCGCGCGTCATGCGCACGATGTGCGGCGATGTGCGCGGGCCGAGCCACACCGTGCACCGCATCGCGACGGCGAGGTCGTGGCACACCCACTCCGCGCACCACGCGTGCACGGCGAGCGCGAGGCACGCGCCGCGGCCGCCGGTGGGGTGCGAGGCGATGCCCGGGCTGCGCACGAGCCATCGGACTCCGACGTTGTGCGGCACCGAGATGTGGGGAACGGATGCCTCGGCGTCGCCTTCGACGACGATCGTCGCGAACGTCGCCTCGGGCAACTGCCACACGATGTCGACCATCGCCGCGACATCCTGCGCGTCGCCGGCGAGCAGCAGGGCGCCGTCAAGGGTCGACCACGCCCGCTCGCTCACGCCGGTCATGTGGGTCATGCTCCCATATTAGGTAAGCCTAACCTTGTGAGCAAGCCTCGTTTCAGAACATCGGGACGACGATGCGCTCCTGCTCGCTGTCGCCGGCGCCACGGAGCGCGGTGAGTTCGATCTCGACGTGGTAGGTGGTGTGCGCGAGCGGCGTCGCGGTGATCGTCGTGGCCGGATCGATTCCGCGGAAGTACTCGGCGATCACCGGCATCACGACCTCGACGTTGGCCGGGTCGGGGATGAACACGCGCGAGCGCACGACATCCGCGAGACTCGCCCCCACGCCCGCCAGCGCGACCTTCAGGTTCGCGAAGATCTGGTGCACCTGGCCGGCAGGGTCAGCCGGCAGCTCCTTCGTCTCCGGGTTGCGGCCCGCGGTGTTCGACACGAGGATCCAGTCGTCCACCACCACGATCCGCGAGTAGCTGCCCTTCTCCTCGAACGGGTTCCCCGTCTTGACCTTTGTGATCCTGGCCATGTCGCTCCCTCTCGTGTGCGCGTGCCGCGAGTCTAGCCGCGCCCTACAGCTCCACGCCGACGAGCACGGGCTCGGGTTGCAGCACGAGCCCGAACTCCGCGACGACCCGACCCTGGATAAAACGCGCCAGCTCGGCAATCTCGGCCGCCGTCGCGTCGCCCCGGTTGGTCAGGGCGAGCGCGTGCTTGGTCGACACCGCCGCGCGCGACCGGCCGAGGCGGAAGCCCTTGCGCACTCCGGCCTGCTCGATCAGCCAGCCCGCGCTGACCTTGACGTCCGGATCGTCCGCGACCGGCTTCGGGACGACCCCGTCGAACTGGCTGAGCGGGATCACCGTGGCCACGTCGGCGTCGGGGCGCACGGGCCAGCGCGGGCACGCGGCAGGCAGCGTCCGCGCGAACGCGGGGCTCACGACGGCGTTCTGGAAGAACGAGCCGGCGCTGTGCGTGTCGTGATCGGCGTCGTCGAGCACCATGCCCTTGCTGCGGCGCACCGCGAGCACGCGGTCGCGGATCCAGCCCAGCGTGGCAGCGTGGTCGGGTTCGAGCCCCAGCGCTCCGCGCAGCTGCTCGCCGCCGATCGGGCGCTCGCCGTCGCCGACCTCCGCCAGCTCGAGCGTGACCGAGAGGATGACGGCGCGGCGGCGCGGCTCCGATCCGTAGTGGTGTTTGAGCACCGACGTGCGAAAGCCGAGCCCGAGATCGGATGCCGGCACGGTCACCGGCGCGTCCGCGCCCTCGTCGATGAGCTCGACCTCCACGAGCGTCTGCTCGATCTCCTGCCCGTACGCGCCGATGTTCTGCACCGGCGCCGCCCCGACCGTGCCGGGGATGCCCGACATCGCCTCGATGCCGGCGAGCCCGTGCTCCACCGTGTGGGCGACGAGGTCGTCCCAGTCGTGCCCCGCGGCCACGCGCAGGCGCGCCGTGCCCGGCCGGGACCCCGGCATCCGCTCGATCCCGCGCGTGAGCACGCGCACCACCGTGCCTTCGACCGGCTCGTCGCCGACGAACAGGTTGGAGCCGCCGCCGAGCGCAAGCCACGGCTCGTCGGCGTCCCACGCCCGCCGCAGCGCGCTGACGAGCTCGTCGGCCGTGCGCGCCTCGACCATCCGCTCCGGCGCGCCGCCAGTGCGCAGCGTCGTCAGAGCGGACAGCGGAATCGGGTCGACGTCGGGCATGTCAGAGGCGGATCCGCACCTGCGCCTTGCCGAGCACGGTCGCCTCGGCGCACGTCACGGTGAGGTCGATGCGCGCGGACTCGTCGTCGACCGCGCCGACCTTCGCCACGACGGCCACATCGGCGCCGGTCTCGGGGTCGACGACGACGGGGCGGGTGAACCGTACGCCGTACTCGAGGATGCGTCCCGCGTCGCCGAGCCACGGCACGATCGTCTGGACGGCGAGCCCCATCGTGAGCATGCCGTGCGCGAGCACTCCGGGAAGGCCCACCCGCGCGGCGACGTCGTCGCGGTAGTGGATCGGGTTGAAGTCGCCCGACGCGCCCGCGTAGCGCACGAGCGACTCACGGGTGAGGTGCACGGAGCGCTCGGCGACGATGTCTCCGACGTTCATTCGTCGCCTCCGATCAGCAGAATGGATGTCGCGGTGACGACGTGGGCGCCGGCGGCATCCGTGATCTCGGCCTCGCTCGTGACCATCGCGCCCTTGCCGACCGCGCGCACGCCGACGATCGACAACTGCGCGGTCAGCTCGTCGCCCGCCACGATCGGGCGCGTGTAGCGGAAGCGCTGCTCGGCGTGGATGGTGCGCTCCAGCGCGATGCCGGAGTCGGGCTCGGCCAGCAGCTGCTGCAGCGTGAGGTCCTGCACGACCATCGCGAAGGTCGGGGGCGCGACGACGTCGGCGTGGCCGAGCGCGCGCGCCGCCGCAGGGTCGGTGTGCTGCGGGTCGGTCGCGAACACGGCGCGCGCGAACTCGCGCACCTTCTCGCGGCCGACGAGATACGGGGCTGTCGGCGGGAAGTCGCGGCCGACGAGTTCGGGGTTCACGGGCACCCCGTCATCCTAAGACGTCCGCCTCACCGGCGGCGGCCGCGCACCGCCTTCAGCGCCATCTGCGTGGAGACGAACACGAGGAACGCGGCGAACAGCACGTTGGCGACGAACGGGTCGACGAGCGTCGCGATCCACGCGCCGAGCGCGGTCGTGGTGCAGGCGGCGACGCCGGTCGTTCCGGCCGCGAAGAGGTCGACGTTGTGACGCCGCAGGTTGCCGAGCGTGCCCGACACCGCGGTCGGGACCATCATGAGGAACGACGTGCCCTTGGCGACGAGGTCGCTCGTGCCGAAGACGATCATGAGCACGGGGACCACCACGATGCCGCCCCCGACGCCGAGGAGCCCCGCCACGACGCCCGTGAGCACGCCGAGCGCGACCAGGCCCGCGCCGGTCGCCCACGTCAGCTCGAGCCCGGCGTCACGCGAGGGGATGACGACGAACAGGCTCACGATGACGGCGGCGAGGAAGCCGACGAACCCCCAGCGCAGGGCGGTCTGCGAGAGCCGGGGCAGCATCCAGGTGCCGATCTGCGCGCCCCCGACGGCGCCGACGGCCAGGATGAGCGCGGGGATCCACGCGACCGAGTCGTGCAGTGCGTACGAGACGACGCCGACGGCGGACGTGGGCACGATCGCGGCCAGCGACGTTCCCGCGGCCAGGCGCTGGTCGAACCCGAGCAGCAGCACGAGCAGCGGCACGATCACGGTGCCGCCGCCCACGCCGAAGAGCCCGGACATGAGGCCCGCGGCGAGCCCGACACCGATGAACACGGCGACCGCACGCGGACCCCGACGCTGCGGTTGCTGAGTCACCGCTCCACCCTACCGACTGCGCGGGGCGAACGCGCTCAGGGGGTGAGCACTCCCCCGGCGCGCGGGCGGGATTACGGTGGTTCCGTGACCGAACCGGACGCCGTCGTCGTCGGCGCCGGCCCGAATGGCCTCGCCGCCGCGGTGACGCTCGCGCGCGCGGGCCTGCGCGTTCTCGTCGTGGAGCGCAACGCGCAGCCCGGCGGCGGCGCGCGCACCATGGAGCTCACCCTTCCCGGCTTCCGCCACGACGTGTGCTCGGCCGTGCACCCCCTCGCGCTGGCGTCGGAGTTCTTCCGCGGCTTCGAGTTGGAACGGCGCGTTGGCTTCGCGATCCCCGAGGCGTCGTTCGGCCACCCGCTCGACGGCGGCCGCGCGGCGGTCGCGTACCGCTCGCTGCGGCGCACGGTCGACGAGCTGGGAGGCGACGGCCGCGCCTACGAGCGCCTCATCGGGCCGCTCGCGCGGCGCGCCGACGCCATGGCCGAGTTCACAGGGGCTCCCCTGCTGCCGGCGCCGCGGCATCCGCTCGCTTTCGCCCGGTTCGGGCTCGCGTCCCTCGACCAAGGCACACCGCTGTGGCGACGGCGCTTCCGCGACGATGCCGCGCCGGCCCTCCTCACCGGCGCGATGGCGCACGCGATCCAGCGCCTGCCGAGCCTCGGCACGGCGGGAGCCGGGCTCTCGCTCGCCGCGTACGCGCACGCACGCGGCTGGCCGATCCCCATCGGCGGGTCCCAGGCGATCACCGACGCCCTGGTGGCAGACCTGCGCGCGCACGGCGGATCGATCGAGACCGGCCTGGAGATCGAGTCGTTGGCCGAGCTCGCGGGCGCGCGGGCGGTGCTGCTGGATGTCACGCCGCGCGCGCTGCTGCGGCTCGCCGGCGACGGCGTGCCGCCGGGCTACCGGCGAGCGCTGTCGCGCTTCCGCTACGGCAACGGCGTCGCCAAGGCCGACTTCGCCCTGTCCTCCCCGGCGCCGTGGGCCGACGAGCGCCTGCGGCAGGCCGGCACGGTGCACGTCGGCGGCACGCGGGCAGAGATCGCGCGCGCCGAGAACGACGTCGCCCTCGGGCGGCATCCCGACTCCCCGTTCGTTCTCGTCTCCCAGCCCACCGTGTTCGACCCGTCGCGCGCCCCCGCGGGCGCGCACACCCTGTGGGCGTACACGCACGTGCCGGCGGGTTCACGGCTCGATCGCACCGAGCACATCGTGCGGCAGATCGAGCGGTTCGCGCCCGGCTTCCGCGACACGATTCTGGCGGTCGCGGCGATGGATGCCGCGACCGTCGAGACGCACAACCCCAACTACGTCGGCGGCGACATCGGCGCGGGCGAGGCGTCGTTCGCGCAGCTGGCGCGGCGGCCGGTGCTGTCGGGGCAGCCGTGGCGCACGCCGTTGCCGGGCGTCTACTTGTGCTCGGCGTCCGTCGCGCCCGGGCCGGGCGTGCACGGCATGGCCGGCTGGCGGGCGGCGCTCAGCGCGCTGCGACACGAGTTCGGGGTGCCCGAGGCGCCGTCGCTCGCGCTGGCTTAGCCGGTCTGCGGCGTCGTGCACGTGCGCGTGGCCGCCGTCTGCCCGGTGATCGCGCTCGGCAACTCGACGACGTCATCCGACTTCTCGCTCTTCGTCGAGGTGGCTGAGGCATCCGGCGTCGGCGTCGAGGTCGAGTCCTCCTCGACGCTGCCCTTGTCCTCCTGGCTCATGCCCTGGCTGAGCTTGCCGGTGAGCTTGATGGCCTTGTTCTTCTTCAGCGCCTTGAACAGCACCTTCGCTTCGGCGGTGCGAGGCAGCACCGTGTCCGGCCCGTCGTACGCGGTCGGGTACTGCACGAGCACGATGTCTTCAAGCTCGACGTCTTTGACCGCCATGGCGATCTGCACCATGCGCGTCGGGTTGGCGAGGTTGTCGCTGAGTACCAGCTGCTTCTTGTTGACCTGCTGCAGCGCGGTGTTGGCGAGGTTGAACAGCGTCGCGGGGTTCGAGAGCACCTCTTCGCTTTGCAGCTTGCGCACCATCGAGGAGATGAACTGCTGCTGGTTCGAGATGCGGCCGAGGTCGGAGCCGTCGCCGATGCCGTGGCGGATGCGCAGGAACTGCAGCGCCTTGGCGCCCTTGAGCGTGTGCGTGCCCTTGGTCAGCTTCAGCCCCGTGTGCTTGTCGCTGATGTCGGCGTCGACGCACACGTCGACCCCGCCGATGGCGTCGGACATGTTGATCACGCCGGTCCAGCGAATCGACGCGGCGAACTGGATGTTGAGCCCGGTCAGCGCCTCGATGGTGAGGACCGTGCACGGCAGGCCGCCGTACATGTAGGTCGCGTTCATCGGCTGCGCGCTCATCGCCGCGTAGCGACCGCCGTTGCCGTCGGGGCACGACGGGATGGGCACGAGCATGTCGCGCGGGAACGACACCACGGTGACGCGGCGCGGGTCGTCGCCGATGTGCACGAGCATCGTGACGTCGTTGCGCTCGCCGCCGTCGTCGTGCCCGCAGCGCGGGAAGAGCTTGAGGCTCTGGCCCTCGCACGAGTCCGTGCCGACCAGGAGCAGGTTGACGCCGCCCTCGATCTCGCCGATCGACGGCGGGAGCTGCTCGTCGCCCTCGAGGGTGACCGAATTGGCGGAGGCAGTCTCGACAGCGTTCCACGCCGCGAACGCGGCGGTGCCCGCAGTGCTCACGAGCACGACCGCGACGGCCACGGCGAGCAGCTTCACGAGCTGCGCGACGGGATGCGGCGAGGTGAGCTGCGCGTGGCGCGCGACGGTGCGGCGCGCTGCCTTCGGCGATTCGCTCACGTGAGTCCTTTCTGCCATCCGCCTGGCACACTACCAACCCTCGCCTGGGGATCCGCCGAGCCGCACAGTCGTCAGCGCAAGGCGACGCTCTGCGCTACAGAAACCCGCAGTCGCGGCTGCGGCACACACCCGCGAATGCAGGTTTCGTGCGCGCGAAGAGGGGCTGTGGCTTCGGTAGCAGGAGCGGGGCTTGAACCCGCGACCTCACGATTATGAGTCGTGCGCTCTCACCAACTGAGCTACCCTGCCGCGACGCATCCAAGACTACGGGACGGATGCTGCGAGCCCCGAGTCAGGATTGAACTGACGACCCCTTCCTTACCATGGAAGTGCTCTGCCACTGAGCTATCGGGGCGCGTTGCCCGCGCGCGGGCAACTAGACGAGACTACCAGAGCGCCAACGCTCACCCGAGCGAGGAGCGGCCCGCGTACTTCCGCATCCACGCGAGCGGGTCGACGTGCGTGGTGCCGTTGAGCAGGATCTCGAAGTGCAAGTGCGAGCCGAACGAGTGGCCCGTATTGCCGACCAGCCCGAGCACGTCGCCGACCTTCACGTGCTGGCCGACCTTGACCTGGATCGAGCCGTACTGCATGTGCGCGTAGTGGCTGGAGACGAGCTGGCCGTCGATGACGTGGTCGACGTACACGTTCACGCCGTAGCCGCCGCCGTTCTCGGTCGCGATGCGCACGACGCCGTCGGCGATCACGTGGATCTTGGCGCCGTCGCCGGGCGTCAGGTCGATGCCCTGGTGCATGCGGCCCCAACGCTGCCCGTAGCCCCACGTCATGGGCACGCCGACGGGGAACGGCCACTGGATCGCCGCGTTGGGGTCGTTGGTGTACAGGTCGGAAGTCTCGTTGATGCCGTCGGCCTGCGCGATGTCGGTCAGCGACGCGATCGCGAATCCGCCCCCGCGATCGATCTCGGGGTTCTCGACCTCGGCGGGCGTGACGTACGCCTGGATGTCGTCGGTCGCCTCCGTCTCGGCGTCCTCGGTGGCGGCCATGACCTGCGCGGTGCCCTGCTCGATGTTCGTCTTCGACGCGGCAACGGCAGCGGGCGGGGTCGTCATGCCGACCGCGAGCAGGCCGGCGACGGCCATCGCGCTGACGGAGAAGGATGCCGCGGCCACCCGCTTGAACGACACGACGCCGCTTCGCTTGGCGGCGGCGCGCTGCTTCTTCGCGCGCTGTGCGCGCGGCTCGACGACCGGCTCCGCCTTCTCGGCCACCGGCTGCTGCACCGCCGTCTCTCCCGTGAAGCTGAACGTGCGCGCGGCGGCCTCGAACTCGTCGTGGGCGGGCGATGCCGTGGGCTGCGTCTCGCGCTGCGCGCGCAGCTCACGGCGCGTGAGCGGTCGGTCGGTGGACGCACCGTGGGGCATGGCGGTGTCGAACGGCAAGCTGCTCGGCTCTCGGGTCTTGTCGCGCGCGGGGCAACGGGCTAAAAGTGGCTTCGAACTCACCCTCGCCGTTCGGGCGGCGAAAGTAACGAACAGATAAACATTAGCGGGCCGAATCTGGGAAACGCATGTGTGCGTCACGCCGTGAGCGCGCGCTCGATCGCCTCGAACAGCGCCGGCGGCGCCGCGATCGTCATCTCCCGGCTGGGCGGGCCGCCGCTCAGACCGCCGATGAGCCCGCCCGCCTCCTGCACGATAAGCCCGCCGGCGGCGTGGTCCCACGGGTTGATGCCGCGCTCGAAATAGGCGTCGAGACGCCCGGCCGCGACGTAGCAGAGATCGACAGAAGCCGCGCCGATCCGACGGATGTCGCGGGCCAGCGGCATCACGCGCGCGAGCCGCTCCAGGTCTCCCGCGTGCGTGGCCGGGTCGTAGCCGAACCCGGTGGCCACGAGCGCTCCGGCCGCGCCCACCTCGCTCGCCACCGCCAGCCGCCGCCCGCCCAGGCGCGCGCCCTCGCCGCGCGCGGCGGTGAACAGCTCGCCCAGCCCCGGCGCGAACACGGCTCCGGCAAGCGCCGTCCATGTGCCGGGGTCTGGGTCTCCAGCCACGGCCGCGACGCTCACCGCGTAGGTGGGCAGGCCGTAGGCGTAGTTCACGGTGCCGTCGATCGGGTCGACGACCCACGTGACATCCGTCGTGCCTCCGGCCGCGCCCGACTCCTCGCCGAGGAATCCGTCGCCGGGCCGGGCCGCCGCGAGCCGGTCGCGAATGAGCGCCTCGACCTCGCGGTCGGCCTCGGTCACGATGTCGGCGACCGCCGATTTGGTGGCCGCGATCGCCACGCCCTCCGACCGCCTGCGGTGGGCGAGCTCGCCCGCCTCGCGCGCGATCTCGACGGCCAGCGCCAGCACGTCGGTCTCAAGGCTCACCCCACCACGCTAGCGTGGGCGGGTGCACACTGAATCCGCCACCCACGACGTCGTCATCGTCGGCGGCGGGCACAACGCCCTCGTCGCCGCGGCGTACCTCGCCCGTGCCGGGCACCGCGTCGTCGTGCTGGAGCGGCTCGAGCACTTCGGCGGCGCCGCGGTCTCGGAGCGGCCGTGGCCGGGAGTCGATGCCCGGCTGTCGCGCTACTCGTACCTCGTGAGCCTGCTGCCGCCGCGCGTGGCCGGCGACCTCGGACTCCGCGTCGAGCTGCGGCGGCGGCGCTACTCGTCGTACACGCCAGACCCGGCCCGTCCGTCGCGCGGCGTCCTCGTGGACAGAGAGGACGCCGCGGCCACCGCGGAGAGCTTCGCGCGCGCTGTCGGCTCCGCCCGCGAGGCGGAGCGCTTCGGCGCCTTCTACGAGCGCCTGGCGCCGCTGGCGACCGCCGTGTTCCCGACGATGACCGAGCCGCTCCTCCCGGCCGCGGAGCTGCGGCGCCGCGTCGGCGACGACGAGCTGTGGCGCGCGGTCGTCGATGAGCCCCTCGACGGGCTGCTGCGAGACTCGTTCGACACCGATCTCGTCCGCGGCATCGCGCTCACCGACGGGCTGATCGGCACCTTCTCGTGGTCGGGCGATGTGAGCCTGCGGCAGAACCGGTGCTTCCTGTACCACGTGGTCGGCGGCGGCACCGGCGACTGGGATGTGCCGGTGGGCGGCATGGGGCGCGTGTCGGCCGAGCTCGAGCGGGCCGCGCGCGACGCGGGCGCCGAGCTGCGCGCGGGCGTGACGGTCACGGCGGTCTCGCCCGACGGCGAGGTGGCGGTCGACGACGGCGCACCGCTGCGCGGGCGACTCGTCTTGAGCGGTGTCGGCGGGGCGGTGCTGAACGGCCTCCTGCGGGCCGGCGGCGCGGAGGTCGAGGATGCCGCGGAGCCCGAGGGCGCGCAGCTCAAGGTCAACATGCTGCTGCGCCGCCTGCCGCGGCTGCGCGACGCGTCGGTCGCGCCCGAGGCGGCGTTTGCCGGCACGTTCCACATCAACGAGACGATGGCGCAGCTCGACAGCGCGTTCGCCGTCGCGGCGGGCGGCGCCATCCCGGATCCCCTGCCCGCCGAGATCTACTGCCACTCGCTCACCGACCCGACGATCCTCGGGCCTGAGCTGCGAGCCTCGGGAGCTCAGACGCTCACACTGTTCGGGCTGCAGGCTCCGCACCGGCTGGTGGCAGGCGGCGCAAGCCGCGACGAGCTGCTGGCGGCGGCGGAGCGGAGCCTGGACAGCGTGCTCGGGGAGCCGCTGCGCGCGCTCCTGCACGAGACGCCCGACGGCGAGCCGTGCATCGAGGCGCGCACCACCGGCGACCTCGAGCGCTCGCTCGGCATGGCTGGCGGCGATATCTTCCACGGCCTGCTGTCGTGGCCGTGGGCGGAGGCAGGTGAGCAGCTGGCGTCGCCCGCGGAGCGCTGGGGCGTCGGCACGGGCCACGCTCGCGTCTTGCTGTGCGGCTCGTCGGCGCGCCGCGGCGGTGCCGTCAGCGGCATCGGCGGGCACAACGCGGCGATGGCCGCGCTCGAGCTGCTGCGCTGAGCCCGGCCAGAGCCCGGCGCTCTCAGAGCCCGGTGAGGTGCTCGCTCAAGTGCGCGACGAGGCCGTCGATCGGCACGCGCACCTGCTGCATCGTGTCGCGGTCGCGCACGGTGACCGCGTCGTCGTCGAGCGTGTCGAAGTCGATCGTCACGCAGTACGGCGTGCCCACCTCGTCTTGCCGCCGGTAGCGGCGGCCGATCGCCTGCGCGTCGTCGTAGTCGACGTCCCAGTGCTCGCGCAGCAGATCGGCGACCCGCTTCGCGGTCGGGGTGAGGCGCTCGTTGCGCGACAGCGGGAGGGCGGCGACCTTGAACGGCGCGAGGCGGTGGTCCAGGCGCAGCACGGTGCGCGTGTCGGTCTTGCCGTCGGCGGTCGTGGTCTCCTCCACGTCGTACGCGTCGACGAGGAACGCCATGAGCGCCCGCGTCAGGCCGAACGCGGGCTCGATCACGTACGGGATGTACTTCTCGTTCGTTGCCGGGTCGAAGTACGAGAGGTCCTTGCCCGACTTCTCGGCGTGCACGCCGACGTCGTAGTCGGTGCGGTTGGCGACGCCCATGAGCTCGCCCCACGGGTTGCCGGTGAAGCCGAACCGGTACTCGATGTCGACGGTGCGCTTCGAGTAGTGCGCAAGCTTGTCTTTCGGGTGCTCGAACCAGCGGATGTTGTCGACGGTCAGGCCGAGGTCGGTGAACCAGGCCCAGCAGGCATCCATCCACTCGTTCTGCCACTGCTCGTCCGTGCCGGGCTTGACGAAGAACTCGATCTCCATCTGCTCGAACTCGCGGGTGCGGAAGATGAAGTTGCCGGGCGTGATCTCGTTGCGGAACGACTTGCCGACCTGGGCGATGCCGAAGGGCAGCTTGCGGCGCATCGTCTGCTGCACGTTGCGGAAGTTCGTGAAGATGCCCTGCGCGGTCTCGGGGCGCATGTAGTACTTGCCCGACTCGTCGTCCACGACGCCGAGGTAGGTCTTCACGAGGCCGGAGAACATCTTGATCTCGGTCCACTGGCCGACCTTGTCGGGGTGGTCGGGATCGGGGATGTCGGCGAGGCCGTTCTCCGGCGCGTGGCCGTGCTGCTCCTCGTACGCCTCGAAGAGGTGGTCGGCGCGGTACCGCTTGTGGGTGACCAGCGACTCGGTGAGGGGGTCGGAGAAGGCGGAGACGTGGCCGGATGCCTCCCACACGGCAGTCGGCAGGATGATCGCCGAGTCCAGGCCCACCATGTCGCCGCGGCGCTGCACGAACGTCTTCCACCACTGGCGCTTGATGTTCTCTTTGAGGGCGACGCCGTACGGGCCGTAGTCCCACGCCGAGCGCGTGCCGCCGTAGATGTCGCCGGATGGGAAGACGAACCCCCGGTGCTGGGCCAGCGCGATGGCGGCGTTGAGTCGCTCTTCGGGGGTCATGCAGAGGGGCCCTTCACTTACTTCGGTGGCGAGTGAGGGATTCGAACCCCCGAAACTTACGTGTCTGATTTACAGTCAGATCCCTTTGGCCGCTTGGGTAACTCGCCGGGTGCGCACCCACCCGACTTGTGCAGACGACCGGAGGCGCGATCAACGATTCTACCCTCAATCGGCGGGTCTCCCCGACATCCCGCTCAGCCCTCGACGACGCGGGCGACGAACGCTTCGGAGCGCTGCCGCGCGCCGTCGATGCGGCGATCGACGCTGGCCCGCACCTCCGACGGGGCCAGGGGCGCGGCGAGCCGCACGTTCTCGTGGCACGACAGGTCGGCGCAGATGTAGGTGCCGACACTGTTGCCGTAGGCACCGCCCGGCTTGCGCGCCGTGAACAGCGACACCTGGTCGGCCGGCTGCATCGTGTGGCAGATGTTGCACATCGCCGAGCGCGCCCGCGACGAGCCCTCGGCCGCCCGCAGCACGACGCCCGTCGGGTCGCCGTCGTGCTCGGCGATGAGGTAGCCGCGACCCCGCGCACGCGGGTCGCGCCACGCGAAGAAGTCGACGTGGTCCCAGTCGACGAGCGGGAAGTCGTGCGGCAACGCGACGAGCTGCAGCTCTTCCGGCCCGGCGTTGACGAACGACGCGAGGACATCGCTCTCGGTCAGCGGACGCATGGATTCCAGTGTAGAACTCGGCTCGAGGGCGGGCTCGATAGACTCTGGCCATGGCAGATTCCTCGTTCGACATCGTCAGCAAAGTCGACCACCAGGAGGCCGACAACGCGCTCAACCAGGCGCGCAAGGAGGTCGAGCAGCGCTACGACTTCAAGGGCACGGGCGCCTCGGTCGAGTGGAGCGGCGAGCAGATCCTCATCAAGGCGAACACCGAGGAGCGCGCCAAGGCGGTGCTCGACGTGTTCCAGTCCAAGCTCATCAAGCGCGGCATCTCGCTGAAGAGCCTCGAGACCGGCGAGCCGGTCGCCAGCGGCAAGGAGTTCCGCATCGTGTCGTCGCTGAAGGACGGCATCTCGCAGGAGAACGCGAAGAAGATCTCGAAGATCATCCGCGACGAGGGCCCGCGCTCGGTGAAGTCGCAGATCCAGGGCGACGAGCTGCGCGTGCAGTCCAAGAGCCGCGACGACCTGCAGACGGTGCAGCGCCTGCTGAAGGCGGCCGACCTCGACGTCGACCTGCAGTTCGTCAACTACCGCTGAGGCTGCCCGTCTCTCATCGCGAGTCTTCGGAAGTACTCGGC
This sequence comes from Microbacterium sp., assembly GCF_047606685.1. GTDB lineage: Bacteria > Actinomycetota > Actinomycetes > Actinomycetales > Microbacteriaceae > Microbacterium. The sequence continues at coordinate 17,171 of NZ_JASGEC010000094.1, read as the reverse complement.
GAGCACGAAGATGCCGACGCAGATCGCGATGTCCTGCAGGGTGAGTCCGGCGCCGATGGCCGCGAACCGGTCGCGGAAGACGATCGTGACCAGAAGCAGCACGACATCGGCGGCGCCCGAGACGAGTGCGAGCCACATCGCGGCGCGCCGGTTCCACAAGGAGACGATCAAAGCCGCCATCACGCCGATGACGTTGATCCCGAACAGCACGAGGAGATACCACGGGTAGTCCGCGAAGTACGCGACGCCCTTCGGGGTGTACCTGTCTGTGAGATACGCCTGATTGCGGGTGGCGACCATGACGAAGTCGTACAGGCCCACCGACATGAGGAACGTGGCTACGACAACGATCAGCCACAGGTGCCAGGGCCGGGATCTTCTCGACGAAGACATCATGGACGGTACTGCAGGTAGCCGCGCTGGATCATGATCTGGTCGGCGAGGTACTTCGCGTCGTGCCAGACCCCCCAGATGAAGCTCGATCCGCGCCGCGACAGCCACGGCAGGCCGAGGAAGTAGACCCCGGGCTCGGCCGAGACGCCGCGCTGGTGGCGCGGACGGCCCCGCTCGTCGAAGGTGTCGACCTCGAGCCAGCCGTAGTCCACGCCGAAGCCCGTCGCCCAGACGATCGAGGTCACCCCCGCCCCGGCGAGGTCGAGCTCGAGGATCGGGTCGGCAACGCACGCCGGCTCTGGGCCGAGGATGCGCGCCTCGGGCTCCTCGGGCAGATCGATACCGCTTCGCTCCACGTAGGCGTCGGCCTCGTCGAGCAGGGCCAGGTAGTTCGCGTCGCCGCTCGCGATGTTCGCGGCGAGGTCGGGGGCGAAGCGCATGACGCCGTTCTCGAACGCGCCAGCGCGCCCGACCAGCGTGATGCCGCTTTCGGCGAGCGAGCGGAAGTCGACGGTGTGTCCCCCGTTGGCCCCGCTCACGGCGATCGTGACGTGCTCGGCGCCGGGGGCGGGCGCCGCCATGTCCCACTTGCCGAGCACCCCGAGCCACCACACGAAATCGCGGTCGCGATAGCTGCGCGGCGGACGGTCGTGCAGGCCGACGGCGAGGTACACGTCGCGTCCCGCGCGAAGCAGCTCGTCAGCGATCTGCACGCCGGACGAACCGGCCCCGACCACGAGCACCGCGCCGGCGGGCAGCTGCTGCGGGTTGCGGTAGCCGCTGGAGTGGAGCTGTGTGAGCCCCGCTTCCTCGGGCACGACGGTGGGGATGATCGGCCGCTGGAAGGGGCCGGTCGCCGCCACGATGTAGCGCGCCTCGATCGGGCCGGCCGTGGTCTCGGCGCGGAAGCCGCCCCCCTCGTGGCGACGCACCGACGTGACCTCGACCCCGCAGCGGATCGGCCCGCCGAAGCGCTCGGCGTACGCGGCGAAGTACTCGGCGACCTGGTCCTTCGTCGCGAAGTCGTCGCCGCCGACATCGGAGAACTCCATGCTCGGGAAGCGGTCGTGCCACGCGGGCCCGTTGGCCACCAGCGAGTCCCAGCGCCCGGTGCGCCAGCGCTCGGCGATGCGGTCGCGCTCCAGCACGAGATGGGGCACGCCAGAGCTGGTGAGGTGCTCGCTCATCGCCACGCCCGCTTGGCCGCCGCCGACGACAAGGACCTCGGTGACCTCGGCCTCGTGGTTCGACATCCCGTCCTCCGTTCGGAAAGCGCCGTTCTCACGCACCAGCCAAACTCCCGGGCGCCGTCATGTCCAATATGCGTTCGCGGTGAAGACCATCACGACAATTGATAGTGAATGTCAAAGAAATCGCATTTGCACATCTACTTCGCTGAGTGCGCAATGAGCTCGCGAATGACGGCAGCCACGGCGCGAGCGCGCGCGGACGGGGAGACCTGGGCGAGGGATGCCACGACGACGTCGAGGCTGCGCACGCGGTCGGCGATCTCGACCGCGACCGCGTGATCGCCACTGTAGGTCTGCGCGATGCGGGGCCGCTGGTTGAGGATCGAGAACCCATGCCCCGCCGACACAAGAGAGCGCACCGTCTCGTAGCTGGAGCTGCGGTACTTGAGCCGGGGCGTGACGCCGGCCTGCAGCAGCAGGCCGAGCAGGTACTGGCTGCTGCCGGGCAAATCGAGCAGCACGAGCGGCTCGTCCGCGAGCTGCGCGAGGCGAACCTTCGGGCGGCCCGCGAGACGGTGCCCGGAGTGCACGATCACGTACGGTCTCACCGACCCCACGATCTCGCTGCGCACGCCGTCCGTGTCGGTGAGGTTGTATCCGACGGCGAGCTCCACGCGGCCGGCCTGCAGAGCGTCGAGGTTCTCGGCGTGGTCGCCCTCGACGACGTCGACGACGAGCTCGGGATGCCGTGCCTGCAGCCGGGTGAGAAGCTGCGGCAGCAGGAATGGCGCGAGCGTGGCGAAACAGGCGATGCGGATGGTGCCGCGCACCTCGAGCTGGTCGGCCCGCACCGCCTCGATGGCATCGCTGAGCAGCCCGAAGACCTGGCCAGTGTCGCGCAACAGCCGCTCGCCGGCGGGCGTCAGCACGAGCCCCTTGGAGTGCTTGCGGATGAACAGCGACGCGCCGAGCGCCCGCTCGAGATGCGTGATGGCGGTCGAGACCGCGGACTGCGCCACCAGCAGCTGCTGGCTGGCGACGGTCATGTTGAGGGTCTTCGCACACTCGACGAAGTACGTGAGCTGCGTGAGCGTGACCGGGAATCGCTGCATGGATCCTCCGTCGACCGGGCGTTTCGCGCGCATTTCCGCCGCGTGACACGCAGATTTCCATCTGTTCAATAGATCAGCTATCTAAATTTTGACTATTTTACAGATTCTCCGATCGTGAAAACAATAGTGCCAAGCACCCCAGACGCCACGACGGGAGACGATCGATGCCCACGCATCAGCGGTTGAGGATGTTCAACACGAAGGACACCTACCCCGAGCAGAACCTGGACAACGACCTCTGCCAGGCGGTCGTGGCGAACGGCGTCGTCTACCTTCGCGGCCAGGTCGGCCAGGATCTGGAGACGCGCGAGTCGGTCGGCATCGGCGACGCGGCCGCGCAGACCGAGCGGGCCATGGCCAACATCGCTCTGCTGCTCAAGGAGGCAGGAAGCCGCCTCGAGGACATCGTCAAGGTCACCGTGTACATCGTCGACCCGCGCTATCGCGAGGACGTCTACCGCACGATGGGCGCCTGGCTGAAGGGGGTGTTCCCGGTGTCCACCGGCATCGTGGTGCAGGCGCTCGCCCGCCCGGAGTGGCTCGTGGAGATCGACGCCACCGCCGTGATCAGCGACGGAGCGACGGCATGACGTTCTCGCTCATCCTCCGCGACCCCGAGACCGGCGAGTTCGGCTCCGCCATCTCGTCGTCGTCGCCCGCTGTCGCGGCACGCTGCCTCAACCTCGCCGACGGCGTCGGGGGCGCGAACTCGCAGAACGTGACCGACCCCCGGCTCGGCCCGCAGCTCATCGAGCGGCTGCGCGCGGGGGCCTCGGCGCAGCAGGCGCTCGACGCGGTCGTGCAGGGCGCCGACCCGAGCACGATCGACTACCGCCAACTGCTCGTGCTCGACGCCGCGGGCCGCGCCGCCGCGTTCTCGGGCGGCCGCGCGCTGGGCGTGTTCGGCTGGACCGCGCGCGAGAACGCCATCGCCGGCGGCAACATGCTGGCGGGCCTGGACGTGCTCGACGCGCTCGTCGACACGGCGCTGTCCGCCTCCGGCCGGATCGAAGAGCGACTGTACGCCGCGCTGCGGGCCGCTGTCGCCGCCGGCGGCGAGGAGGGCCCTGTGCACTCCGCCGGCCTCGCGGTGGTCGGCAACGCGGGATGGCGCATCACCGACCTGCGCGTCGACTGGGCCGACGACGACCCGATCGGCGCGCTCGGCCAGGCCCTCGAGGTGTGGATGCCGCAGCGCGACGACTACGTCAGCCGCGGCTTGGACCCGAGCGTCGCCCCGTCGTACGGAGTGCCGGGGGACGAATGAAACGAGGAGCGCATGACCCGCAGCTATGAGGAATGGAAAGCCGCCGCCGCAGCGCTGCGACTGGACGGACGGGCCGTGATCGACGGCGCGCGCGTCGACGCCGCGTCCGGCGAGACGATCTCGAAGACGAATCCGGCCACCGGCGAAGTCATCTCGCAGCTCGCCGCGTGCGGCGAGGAGGACGTGGATGCCGCCGTGGCCGCCGCACGGCGCTCGTACGACGCCGGCGTGTGGTCGCGCGCCGGGGCAGGGTTCCGCCGCGAGCGGTTGCTCGCGCTGGCCGAGCTGATCCAGCGGCGCGCCGACGAGTTCGCGCTGCTGGACACGCTGGACATGGGCAAGCCGGTGCGCGAGTCATCCACCATCGACGCGCCCGGCTCCGCCGCGCTCTACCGCTTCTACGGGGAGGCGATCGAGAAGCTCGAGGACCGCATCCCGGTCACCCCACCCGGCGCCACCGCTCTTGTCACTCGCGCGCCGCTGGGCGTGGTCGGCGTGATCGTGCCGTGGAACTACCCGCTTGAGATCGCGACGTGGAAGGTCGCCCCGGCCATCGCCGCGGGCAACTCGCTCGTGCTCAAGCCCCCGGTGGAGGCGTCGCACTCCGCGCTGCTGCTGGCCGAGCTCGCGCTCGAGGCCGGGATCCCGGCGGGGGTGCTGAATGTGGTCCCCGGGCGCGGCTCGACGGCCGGCCGGGCGATCGCGCTGCACCACGACGTCGACATGCTCGCCTTCACCGGGTCGACCGAAGTGGCCAAGCAGCTGCAGCAGTACGCCGGCCAGTCGAACATGAAGCGGCTCGCGCTGGAGGCCGGCGGCAAGAGCTCCAACCTCGTCTTCGCGGACTGCGACGACCTCGAGCTCGCCGCCCAGAAGGCCGCCTTCGGCGCCTTCTACAACCAGGGCGAGATCTGCTCGGCCACGTCGCGCATCTTCGTGGAGCGGGCGGTGTACGCCGAATTCGTCGAGCTGCTCGCGGCGGCGTCCCAGTCGTACCGGCCGGGCGATCCGCTCGACCCCGAGACCGGCGCCGGCTCGCTCGTCTCCGAGGCCCATGCCGACAGCGTGTGGGCGACGATCGAGAGCGCGCGCCGCGACGGCACCATCGTGACCGGCGGCGAGCGCCCTGAGATCGGCGGCTCGCGCGCGTTCATCGAGCCGACGATCGTGACGGATGTCGCGGACGACCACGAGGTGCACACCCGGGAGATCTTCGGCCCGGTCGCCGTCGTCACCCCGTTCGACACCGAGGACGAGGCCATCGCGAAGGCGAACGAGACCGAGTACGGGCTCGCGGCCGCACTGTGGACCGGCAGCTTCGCGCGGGCGCACCGCGTCTCGGAGCGCCTGGTCGCCGGCACGGTGTCGGTGAACACCGTCGACGCGCTCAGCTTCACGACTCCGTTCGGCGGCTTCAAGCAGTCCGGCTTCGGCCGCGACCTGTCGATCCACGCCCTCGAGAACTACACCGACTACAAGACCACCTGGATGCAGTGGGGCTGAGCACCATTCCCTGCCTCGCATCGCCCCACCACCCCCAAGGAGCGACATGAACGAGGAACACCCGAAGCTCACCACGTCGACGACGAAGATCGTCACGTTCGAGCGCCGACACATCCGTCCGATCCCCGAAGACGAGCGCCACGGCACGACCCGCGGCCTGTTCTTCGTGTGGCTCGGCATCAACATGCTGCCGCTGACCGTGGTCACCGGCGCGCTCGGGCCGACGCTATTCGGCCTGTCGCTGGGATGGACCGTCCTGGCCGTCGTGATCGGCAACATCATCGGCGGCTTCGGCGCGGCCCTGCACGCTTCCCAGGGGCCGCAGCTCGGGATACCGCAGATGCTGCAGGCCCGCGGCCAGTTCGGGTTCTACGGCGGGAGCCTGCTCGCGCTCATCGCGGTCATCATGTTCCTGGGCTTTTTCGCTTCGAACCTCGTGGTCGCCGCGCAGAGCTTCGCCGCCGTGTTCACCGGGCTCTCGATCAACATCGGCATCGTCGTGTGCGCCGTCGTCGCGCTCGTGGTGGCCATCTTCGGCTACGACCTGGTGCGCAAGGCCATGGGCGTCTTCTCCGTGTTCATCGGCGTGCTCGTCGTGGTGGCGCTGATCATCGTGGCGACGAACCCCGCGACGTTCGTGACGACGGCAGAGCTCGGGTTCAACATCGCGGGCTTTTTCGGAATGCTCGCGGTGGGAGTGACCTGGCAGCTCGCCTATGCGCCGTACGTCTCCGACTACTCGCGCTACATGCCCAAGGAGGGCGGCGCGAGGCAGGCGTTCTGGGCGACGTACCTCGGGCTGGTGCTGGGCACCATGCTCGTGATGACGCTCGGCGCGATGGTCGGCCTGACCACCGCCGACGGCGACGCGATGTCGGCGCTCGGAACGCTTCTGGGCGGCTTCGCGCCGATCGTGCTGATCGGCTTCGGCGCGGCATCCGCTGTCATCAACTCGGCCAACATCTACTCGGGCGTCATGTCCTCGCTCACCGTGCTGGAGTCGATCTCGAAGCGGATCCGCATCAACACGAACGTGCGCATCGTGATGACCGTCGTGTACGCGCTGCTCGCGCTGCTGGGTGCCGTCTTCGGCAAGAACGACTTCCTGCTGGTCTTCAAGGACTTCGTCTTCATCCTGCTCTACGTGCTCATCCCGTGGTCGGCGATCAACCTGGCCGACTACTTCATCCTGCGCAAGGGGCACTACAACGTCGACGACATGTTCCGTCGGGACGGCGGCGAGTACGGCCGGTGGGATGTGCCCGGCCTGGTCAGCTACGTGATCGGGATCGTCGTGCAGATCCCGTTCATGGTGACCGGGCTCTACACGGGGCCGCTGGCAGAGCCACTCGGCTTCGTCGACGTGGCATGGGTCGTGGGCTTCATCGTGCCCGCCGTCGTGTACATCGTGTGGCGGCGTCGCCGATGACACGGCCAGACCTGGTCATCACGGCGGCGCGGCTGTGGGCGCCGGAGCCGGTCGCACACACGGCGCTGGCCGTGGTCGGCGAGCGCATCGCCGCGGTCGGCAGCGACGACGAGATCCTCGCGTTGGCGGGGCCGGAGACGACGCGGATCGACGCTGCGGGCGCCGCCCTGCTGCCCGGCTTCCACGACGCCCACATCCACGCGCAGGCCGGAGGCCTGGGGCTGCTGGGCTGCGACCTCGATCGCGAGCACTCGCTCGCGGGGTACGAGCGCCTCATCACCGAGTACGCGGCATCCCACGAGGGAGAGTGGGTCGTCGGCGCGGGTTGGTTCGGCGACGTGTTCCCCGGCGGCTTCCCGGATCGCGCTCTCCTGGACAGGCTCGTTCCCGATCGGCCCGCCGTGTTCACGAGCCACGACGCGCACGGGGTGTGGGTCAACTCTCGCGCGCTCGAGCTCGCGGGCATCGATCACGGCACCCTCGATCCCCCGGCCGGCCGTATCGTGCGGGATGCTGCGGGCTCGCCGACCGGGATGCTCATCGACTCGGCCGGGGAGCTGGTGACCTCGCTCATTCCCCCGCACGAGCCGGGCGACCTGCGCCGCGCGCTGCTCACCGCGCAGGAGCATCTCTTCTCGCTCGGCGTCACCGCGTGGCACGACGCCATCCTCGGTCGCTTCCTGACGCTCCCGGACTGCATCCCCGCGTATCTGGAGACCATCGCCGACGGGTCGCTTCGCGCGCGCGTCACGGGGTCTGTGTGGTGGCCTCCCGGCGCCGGCCCCGAGCGACTCGACGACGTGCTGGAGAAGGTGGCCGAGTGCCGGCGCGCCGGCTTCGCGGTCGACAGCGTGAAGATCATGCAGGACGGCATTTGCGAGAACTGCACCGCGGCGCTCAAAGCCCCGTACACCGGGATCGTCCCGGAGACGACGGGGGACTCCGTCATCCCGCCGCACCAGTTGGCGGAGATCACGGCCGCGCTGGATGCCGCGGGGCTGCGCGTGCACTTCCACGGCGTCGGCGACCGGGCCGTCAGCGAGTGCCTCGACGCAGTCGCGGAGGCGCGGCGGCGCAACGGCCCGTCGGGCAAGCCGCACCAGGTCGCGCACATCGACCTTGCCGACCCGGCGGATCTCCCGCGGTTCGCCGAGCTGAACGTGACGGCGAACCTGCAGCCGCTCTGGGCCCGCGCCGACCAGGAGATCCTGGAGCGCAAGCTCCCGCTGCTGGGTGCGGAGCGCGCCCGCTGGCACTTCCCGTTCGGCTCGCTCGAGCGCGCCGGCGCCCATATCGCGATGGGCAGCGACTGGCCGGTTACGAGCCCTGACCCGCTGTGGGGCCTGCACACGGCGTGCACGCGGACGGCGCCGCCGGCTGACGCCCACGCGCGCAACCCCGAGTCGCGGGTCGCGATGGCGCCGACAGAACGCCTGAGCCTGGAAAGCGCGCTGCGCGCCTACACCCTCGGCTCGGCCGAGATCGCCGGTCTCGACGACCGGATGGGGCGGATCGCCGTCGGGATGCTGGCAGACCTCGTGCTGCTCGACGGGCCGCTGGGCAGCGCGGAGGATCTCTCGGGCCGCCGAGTGGCCAGGACCGTGCTCGGCGGACAGACCGTCTACACGAGCCCGGAAGCAAACCAGAGTGAGGAGAGAGCGGTCTGAAGACCTACGACGGGGGTTGCTCGTCGAGGAGGCTGCGCGCGAGCGTGGTCGCGCCGGCCACCGCCGCGGGCATTGTGGCGACCGCGCCCAGCGGCACCATGAAGCACAGCTGGGTCGCGACGCCGAAGCCGAGGGCGCGCGCACGGCGCCCGCGGAGCATCCGTCGTCTGGCCCGCCGGTCGATGCCCCGCGCCGACAGCGCGCGGGAGGTGAGCTCGTCGGCGAGCAGCCAGCCGGTCGCGGTCACGCCGAGCACGACAGCGAGGATGCCGCCCACGACCGGGATCAGCCCGACCGCCGCCGTCACGACCGCGACGCCGACGCCGCGCGCGAACAGCGCGAGGCCGTCGGCGACACCCCGCCAGAATCCCGTGCCCGGGCCCGGGTCGGCGGTGCCGAGCTCGTTTTCGACGGCACGCCAGATGCGATCGTAGAACGGCTCTCCGACCACGAGCGTGAGCGCGGTGAACGAGACGGCGACGAGAACCAGCGCGGCGCCGACCAGAGCGGCGCCGACAGCGATGCGGATGACGGTGGCCCACAGTCCGGGCCACCTGTCGGCGAACGGCGTGACGGCCTCCGTGATGCCCGGCAGCGCGACGCCCAGCGCGATCAGACCGGCGAGGAAGAGCACGCCGACGATGCCGGCGGGGACGAGACCGAGTGCCATCAGGCCGGGTCGAGAGCGCCAGTGCGCGAACCCGCGACCGAGCGTGGCGGCGCCCCGAACGAACTCGCGCATCGGCTCAGCCTAGATGGCGTGCCTCAGAAGGGCGGTTCGTTGTAGACGGGCCGGTCGCGAGTGAGGCGTTGCAGGGTCGTCAGGAACACGGGGTCGGGAGAAGTCGTGAACCCGGTCGGGGAGTGCAGGGCGACGGTCCCGTCGGGTCGTCGGCGGTAGCCGAGCCTCGTGGTGTCTTTCGTCTTGTGGTCGGACTCGCAGAACGGGTGCAGGTTGCCGATGTCCGTGCGCCCGCGGCCGGGGCCGTGGAAGGGGTCCCAGTGGTCGATCTCGGCGTCGGCGGCCGGTCTCGTGCAGCCGTCGCGGGTGCAGGTGCCGTGGGTCAGCAGCAGCCACTCGCGTTGCGCGCGGGTGACTTTGCGGGAGCGGCGGTCCACGTCCAGCACGACCCCGCTGACCGGGTCGGTGACCACCCGGGTGAACTCGCCCGCTTCCAGCAGCAGCCTCACCGCGGTGGCCTCGTCGACGGGCTCACCGTCGCCGGCGACCACCGGCTCCGCGTTCAGATCCAGCCCGCCGCAGCGGGGCGCGGCATCCGTCCGCACGCTGGCGCGGGCTTCCGGGGCGAGCCGGTCCAGCGGGACGGTGACGAGCACCTTCGTCCGCACCGCCCCAGCACGGCCGGGCCCGGTCGCGCCGCGCAGCCGGCGCACGAAGGAATCGGCGCGGAGCTGGTCGCGGGTGCGGCCGTCCCGCACCGCCTTGGCGGTGTGCTTGGCCTCCGACCGCAACTGGCCCATGATCGCGACGGCGTCGACGGTGTCCACGTACGCGTGGACCCACGACATCCCGTCCTCGCACCTCTCGTGCACGACCCGCCGCCGCCGCAACGCGGCCTCGTGCTCGACGGCCGGCTCCCCCGGCACGAGCGCCCGCGCCGCTTTCGCCGCGGCGCGGCGGAACGAGCCCGGCGTGGCGGTGAGCACGAGGTCGGCGAGGAATCCGTCGAACTCCGCGACCCCGGCGGCGTCCGCCCCGAATCGCGCGAGCAGCTTGACCGCCGCCTCGGCCTGCGCGGTGGTGGCGAAGCCCTCCCACACCCGCGCCCACAACAGCGGCAGCCGCTCCCGCGCCGCATCGGCCACCCACGCCAGCGTGCGCACCACCGCCTCGCTGAGCTGGAACCGGGCGGCGGCCTCGATCACCGCGCACCGCTCCGCCGTCCGCTCCCCGTCCGCGTCGCCCGGCACAGCGTAGACCCACGGGTGCTCCCTCGCGAACCGCAGCGCGTCGGCCAGGGCCGCGGCCCGCCGCGCGGCGTCGCGGTTCAGCTCGTACTGGTGCCGCTCCACATCCTCAAAGAACAACGCCAACACGGCCTCATCAGCCGGGCGTTCGATCTCGGATACGGCTTCCATACCCCTACACTAGCTCACATATTCTATAAATAGAAGCTCTATCACCAGAATAACTTCATTATTTTGTACTACTCGGTCGTGCTTTCGGCCTTCCAGAACACCCCCACTCGCGAACCGTCGAGCACGAACCGCAACGCGCTGCCGGCCGGGAACTCACTCTGGAGCTGCTCGGAGAGCGCCTCGGTCACGCGGACCGCGACGGTGGGAGGGAATCCGGCAGCCCCGCATCCCTGGAGCATGGGTCCTTCGATCGCATGCGCCGTGGGGTCGACCGCGTCCGTTCGCACAACCATGAGGCAGGTGTCGGCGTCGTTGAGCGCCCACTCCCCTCCCACGACGAGGACGGTCATCCCGTGGAAGTCTTCGAACACCGTTGGCGGCGGATCCCACATCGCGGCGAGCGGAGAGCTCGAAACAGCCTGCAGCACCGCCACCTGTCGGCCCTCGGGACCCGTAGAGACCGGCGTGAATCGCACAAGGGCGGCCGCGTACGTCGTCGCGGCGACCAGGCCCGCCACCGCGAACAACGACGCCGCCCACGCGACCGCGAGCCACGGCCACAGCCGACGCCTCCGCGGAGTGGACGGGGGAGCCTCTTGCGCCTCGGCCTGCGGCGGGGCCGGCGCGGGCGAGGAATCCGACGCGACGGCATCCACGTCAGGCTCCGGCTCCGGCTCCGGTTCCGTCGGCAGCACCGGCCCGCGAGCCTGCGCCTCCAACTCCTCGAGCCGCCGCAGCGCGGCCGCATCCCCCGCGATGTCGGCGTCAGGCCCGTACGCCCGCGCACGCAACGCGCGAAGCTCGGAGGCGGCGCCGTCGTCCATCAACAGATCGTCGCACACCGCGCCGTCACGGCGCTGCGGCGATCAGCGGCAGCCATCGCTCCAGCGTCAGGTAGGCAGCCTGCCGTGGCTCGGGACGGGACAGGAACACGTCGTGGATCGCCCCGTCGACACGGGCGATCGTGACGAGCGATCCGATCCGCGTGGCGCTGCGGGCGATGTTGTCGACCGCCAGCACGGTGTCGGTCGACTCGGCGTCGACGTCGGTCCGCGCGAACGGCGACGACGACCTCGCCGACAGGATCAGCAGCGTCGGGCAGCCGACATCCACTCCTCCCGTCACCCGCTGGTGCCCGGCGAGCACCGCGGCCAGCCAGCCGGGATGCGTCGGGAACCCGCGAGCGGGCCGCCACTCGGCCGGCCCGTTCGGCAGCGATCCGATCGCCGCCTGCGCGCGCGTGTAGTGCCCGAGGTCGACGAGCGGCTGTGCACCTCGCGGCGCGAGCCGCGCGCCGAGCCCCACGAGCGGCGAGACGGCTTGCCGCACGAGCGCGCCAAGCTGCAGCTCGAGCCACGGACTGTTCAGCACGAGCGCCGACGCGACGCCGGGATGGCGCGCCGCCCACAGAGTCATCGTGAGCCCACCGGTGGAGTGCGCCATGAGCACGAGCCGGCGGCGCGAGCCGATCACGTCGAGCGCGGCGGCGATGTCAGCGTCGTACACGTCGAGGTCGGTCACATACCCGGGCGTCTGCCCCGGGCGCAGGCTGCGACCGTGCTTGCGCAGGTCGAGCGCGAAAAAGCGCGCGCCCCGTTGCGTCCAGAACCGCGCGAGCTCGGTCTGGAAGAAGTAGTCCGACCAGCCGTGCGTGTACAGCACATCGACGTCGGCCAGCGGGCGGCCGACGCGCTCGAGCCACGACGGCTCACTGCGCACGAGCGTCGCGCCGACCGGTCCCTCGTCATCGTCCCCGAGCGGCAGCGCGAGCTGCTCGAACGGGCGCCCCAGGATGTCGGGGATCCAGGCGCCGTCCACGATCCGAGCCTATTCTCGGCGGGCGACGATCGTGGCGGTGAGCGCGAGCGCCGAGAACGCGACGCACACGACCGCCATCGGCACGGCACTGTGCTCGCCCGCCAGCCCCACGAGCGGCGACGCGAGCCCGCCGGCGAAGAACTGGGTCGCGCCGAAGAGGGCGGCTCCGGCGCCGCGGCCGGAGACCGCGCGCGCCAGCCCGAGAGCGCTGGCGTTGGCGAGGATGAGGCCCGTGCCACCGGTGAGCAGGAACGCGCACACGACGAACGTGGCGGGGACGAGACCGCCGGCGAAGGTGAGGATGGCGAGGAGGGATGCCGCTCCCGCGCTCGTCGCCGCCCCGATCGCCAGCAGGCGGCGCGGACCGACCCGCGGCGCGACGCGCGCGTTCACGAGGTTCGCCGTGACGAGAGACACCGCGCCCGCCGCGAAGCAGAGCGAGTACGCGATCGGCCCCATCCCCAGCACCGTCTGCCCGACGAAGGGCGACGCGGAGATGTAGGCCATCATCGCCGCGAAGCCACTTGCGTACGCGACGACGTAGGCGACGAAGATGCGGTCGCCCAGCCACGACCGGAAGCTGTGGAACACGATCGCCACGCCGCCCGAGCGTCGCGACTCGGGCGGCAGCGACTCGGGAACCACCAGCAGCGCGAGCAGGAACATCGCGGTGGCGATGAGCGCGAGCACGGCCAGCACGCCGCGCCAGCCGAAGCCGGCGCTGACCACGCCACCGATCGGCGGCGCGACGAGAGGCCCGAGCGCGCCGACCATCGCGATGAGGCTGAGCGCGCGCACGGCGGTGGCGCCGTGGCTGAGATCGACGGCGATCGCCCGCCCGATGACGACACCGGCGGCGCCGGAGAAGCCCTGCACGGCGCGCAGTGCGATGAACACGGCGACGTGTGGCGAGAAGACCAGCACGACGCTGGCGGCGGCGAACACGCCGAGCGCGAGCACGAGCACGGGGCGCCTCCCCCACCGGTCGGACGCGGGGCCGAGGAAGAGCTGGCCGACACCGAGCCCGAGCAGGAACGCCGTCAGCGTGAGCTGCACGTTCGGGGCAGCGGCGCCGAGGTCGCGCGAGATGTCGGTGAACGACGGGAGGTACAAGTCGGTCGCGAACGGGCCGACCGCGGCGACGAAGCCGAGGGCGGCCAGCAACCCCGGGGTCAAGCGGTCGCGCATGCCGCTACTCGCCGCGCGAGATGTCCACCATCTCGTCGCGCGGCACGACCTTGACACGGGCGCGGCCCTGCCGCTCGCCGAGCGCGATCTCGTGCTCGTCGAGGCGGTGCCAGCCCTGCAGGTCGGTCCAGCGCACGCCACGCGAGGCGAGCAGCGCCGGGATCGCCTCCTCCGACGGGTTGGCCGGCTGCCACCAGGTGCCCTGGTCGTTGATGAGGTGGCGCACCGTCTCCATCGCGTCCGACTTGGTGTGCCCGATGAGCCCGACCGGCCCGCGCTTGATCCACCCGGTCGCGTACACGCCCGGAACACGCTCGTTCGAGTCGTGGCTGAGCACTTGGCCCTCGCGGTTGGGGATGACACCGTGGCGATCGTCGAAGGGCACGTCCTTCAGCGGAGAGCCGAAGTAGCCGACCGCGCGGTACAGCGCCTGGATCGGCAGCTCCCGAATCTCCCCGGTGCCGACCACGCCGCCCTCGCCGTCGGAGCGCGTGCGCTCCCACCGGAAGCCCGAGACGCGCCCACCGTCGGCGAGCACCTCGACGGGGCCGGCGAAGAAGTGCAGGTGGAGGCGGCGGGATGCTTCGCCGGGAGCGTTGTTCACGGTCGGGCGTTTGCGCCACGACTGCAGCACGCGGTCGATCACCATCACCTGCTTGTTGCTCGCGATCGCATCGAGCGAGGACTGGTCGTAGTCGAAGTCCTCGTCGTAGACCACCATGTCGACGTCGCGCAGCTCGCCGAGCTCGCGCAGCTCGAGCGGCGTGAACTTGACGTTCGCGGGGCCGCGGCGGCCGAAGACGTGCACGTCGGTGACGGGGCTCGCGGCGAGGATGTCGTACACGTTGGCCGGCACCTCGGTCGGCAGCAGGTCCTCGGCGTGCTTGGCCAGCATCCGCGAGACATCCAACGCGACGTTCCCGTTGCCGATCACCGCGACCGCCCGCGCGTCCAGCGGCCACGTGCGCGGCACGTCCGGGTGACCGTCGAACCAGCTGACGAAGTCGGCCGCGCCGTACGAGCCCTCGGCGTCGATGCCGGGGATGTCGAGGTCGGCGTCGCGCACCGCGCCCGTCGCGAAGATCACCGCGTTGTAGTGGTGCTTGAGGTCGTCGAGCGTGATGTCCTCGCCGAAGCGCACGTTGCCGAACAGGCGGATATCGCCGCGGTCCAGCACGTCGCGCAAAGCGTTGATGATGCCCTTGATGCGCGGGTGGTCGGGGGCGACGCCGTAGCGCACGAGGCCGTACGGCGCTGGCAGCTGCTCGAACAGGTCAATCGACACGTCGAACTTGCGCTCGGCCTTCAACAGGAGGTCGGCGGCGTAGATGCCGGCGGGGCCTGCGCCCACGATGGCCAGCCTGAGCTTGGTCATGGAGTGGTGTTCCTTCTGACGGGGGTTAACTGGACCGATCCGCGACAGCCTGCGCGAACCGCGTGAGCGCTTCGCGCACGGGTCCGTCGGGGAGCGGATCGAGAGCGGTGATGGCGTCGGTGGACCACCGGTGGGCGAGCGCGCGCGTGGCATCGGTCGCCGCATGCTCGCGCAGGTCGGCCAGCGGGCGGTCGAGCACGTCGGTGTTCGCGCCGTCAGCGATGCGGGCGACGCCGTCGTCGATGCGCGCGCGCAGGTCGACCGACGCTGCGTCCGACCGCTGACCGAGCAGGAGGTAGGGCATCGTGGGCACGCCGGCACGCAGGTCGGTGCCCGGCACCTTGCCGGTCTCGTCGGGGTCGGCGCTGAGGTCGATGACGTCGTCGAGCAGCTGGAAGGCGACGCCCGCCGCCTCGCCGAAGCGCGTCATCGGGGCCTCGAGCTCCGCCGGGCCGTTGGAGAAGATGACGCCCGCCTGCGCGGCGGCGGCGATCAGCGAGCCGGTCTTGTCGGCGAGCACGCCGAGGTAGTGGGCGACCGGATCGGCGCCGGCGGGCGGGCCGACCGTCTCGTGAAGTTGGCCGAGCACGAGCCGCTCGAACGTGTCGGCCTGCAGGCGCATCGCCCGCTCGCCGTGCCGGGCCATGATCTGGCTCGCCCGCGAGAACAGCAGGTCGCCGGTGAGGATCGCGACGTTGTTGCCCCACACCGAGTGGGCGCTCGGCACGCCGCGGCGCACGTCGGCGCTGTCCATCACGTCGTCGTGGTAGAGCGAGCCGAGGTGGGTGAGCTCGAGTGCCGTCGCGCCCTCGACGACATCGGGGGTCACCCCGTCGCCCAGCTGCGCCGTCAGCAGGGCGAGCATGGGGCGCACACGCTTTCCGCCCGCCTCGTAGAGGTAGCGGCCGGTGGTGGTGGCAAAGCCGTCCGCGAACGACAGCTCCGCGGCGAGCTTGTCCTCCACGAGCGCCAGCGCGTCTTCGACCACGCGCACAAGGCGCCGCGACTTCGCGCCCGCGAACACCCGCTCGGTCAGACCCAAGCGGCGCGCCAACCCCGGGTCGGACGCAGAGGAGGTCGGAGTCACCTGACCAGCCTACCCAGCAGGCCTCGGCTTCCTTCCCCGGTGCAGGGCGACGATCCCGAACGACAGATTGCGGTAGGCGACATCCACCCACCCGGCCGCGCGGATCCAGGCTGACAGCGCGCGCTGGTCGGGCCAGTCGGCAATCGACTCGCCCAAGTATTCGTACGCCTCGGCGTTCGAGCTGACGACGCGCGCCACGCGCGGCAGCACCTGCCCGTTGTAGAGGCGGTAGAGGCGGCCGACCACCGGCGACGGCGGATGCGAGAACTCGCACACGACGATGCGGCCGCCGGGCCGGGTCACCCGGTAGAGCTCCGCGAGCGCCGTCTCGGGGCGGTGCACGTTGCGCAGCCCGAACGACATCGTGACGGCGTCGAACTCGTCGTCGCCGAAGGGGAGGTCGGTCGCGTCCGCCTCGACGAACGAGAGGTTCGGGATGCCGCCCCCCGGCGCATCGGAGCCGTACCGGCGCCGCCCCTCGGCGATCATGCCGGGCGAGAAGTCGGCCGCGACCACCTCCGCCCCGCTGCGGGCCAGCGACACGCTGCTGGCGCCGGTGCCGGCGGCGAGGTCGAGGATCCGCTCGCTCCGCCGCGGCGCGATCGCGCGCACCGTCGCGATGCGCCACAGCCGGTCATTGCCGATGCTCAGCACGTCGTTGGTGACGTCGTAGCGGGGGGCGACCTGGTCGAACATTCCGCTGACGCGCTTCGGGTCCTTGCCGAGGTCGGCGCGGTTGGGCGGGGTCACGGGCGCGCTCACCCGCCAAGTCTAGGGTGGAGGCGTGCCCATCTCCCGCCTGGTCGTCGAGACGCGCGAGGTCGACCCGGTCGCGGAGCTGCTGCCCTTCACGTCGCCGACTGAGCCGCTCGCGTGGCTGCGGCGCGGCGACGGCATCGTCGGGTTCGGCGGCGTGGCGGCAGAACTGTCGTCCGGCGCCGAGGGGATGCCGCGTGGCGACGCGCGCGCGGACGCCCCCGCGCTGGCCGACGCGTGGCGCGCGCTGGCCGCCGACGCGGTCGTGGACGACCCCGTGCGACTG
>NZ_JASGEC010000093.1:0-2547 GCF_047606685.1 Microbacterium sp. | reverse complement strand
GCGCGCGCGGCGCTGGACGGGGGCGCCGACCGGCTCGGCGTCGCCGACGTCGGCGAAGCGATCGCGCTTCGCCGCGCCGGGGTCACCGCGCCGATCCTGGCGTGGCTGCACGATCCGGAGGAGTCGTTCGACGAAGCGGCCTCGCTCGGCGTCGAGCTCGGCGTCTCGAGCTTCGAACAGTTGCAGCGGGCGGCGGCCACGGCGTCGTCCCGGCCGACGAGCGTGCACCTCAAGCTGGAGACCGGGCTGTCGCGCAACGGCATCCCTCCCGCCGACTGGGGCCTCGTCTTCGCCGAGGCCGCGCGGCTCGAGCGCATCGGCAAGCTCGCTGTGACGGGCCTGTTCAGCCACCTCTCCAACGCCAGCGCCGACGACGACCGCGCGGCGCTGCGCCGGTTCGAGCGCGGCGTGATCGCCGCGGCGTCGGCGGGCCTCACACCGCCCCTGCGCCACCTCGCCGCGACGCACGCGGCGATCGCGCTGCCCGAGTCGCGGCTCGGCTGCGTGCGCATCGGCATCGGCCTGTACGGGCTGTCGCCGTTCGACGACCGGTCGTCGGCCGACCTCGGCCTGCAGCCGGCGATGACCCTGCGCGGCCGCGTCGCCGCGGTGCGGCGCGTGCCCGCCGGAGCCGGGGTCTCGTACGGCCACGACTACCGCGCGGGCCGCGAGACGACGCTCGCGCTCGTGCCCCTCGGGTACTACGACGGCGTGCCGCGAGCGGTGTCGGGGCGCGCGCCGGTGTCGATCGGCGGCCGCCGCTTCACGATCGCCGGGCGCGTCGCGATGGACCAGTTCGTCGTCGACGTCGGCGACCATCCCGTCGCGGTCGGCGACGAGGCGGTGCTGTTCGGCGACCCCACGCTCGGCGTGCCGTCGGCCGACGAGTGGGCGGATGCCGCGGGCACGATCAACTACGAGATCGTGACGCGCGTCGGCCCCCGCGTCGTGCGGACCGAGGCGCCGGCATGACCGGCCGCGTCGCAATTCAGTCTGCGCCACCGCGCGGCCTGGCGGCCGGCCCGTGGTTTCGCGGGCGGGTGGGCAGGCGGCGTGCCCTCAGACTGAGTTGTGCACGATGAGCGGACTTGACGCATTGCTCGGCGCCCGCGAGGTCGCCTCGCCGTCGGCGATGGAGGCACTCGGCCAGGAGATGGGGCAGATGCTGCGCCCCGGCGATGTCGTCGTGCTCACGGGGCCCCTCGGCGCGGGCAAGACGACGCTGACACGGGGGGTCGCCGCCGGCCTTGGCGTCCGCGGACCCGTGCAGAGCCCCACGTTCGTCATCGCGCGCACGCACCCGTCGCTGGTCGGCGGCGCCCCGCTCGTGCACGTCGACGCGTACCGGCTCGGCTCGCCCGCCGAGCTCGACGACCTCGACATCGACTACGACCGGTCGGTCGTGATCGTGGAGTGGGGCCGCGGCATGGTCGACGGCCTCGTCGACGTGTGGTGGGAGGTCGAGCTCGACCGCGAGTGGCACGGCCGCGGCGCCGACACGTGCGGCGGGTACACGCCCGCGGGCGCGGCGCTGGACGCCGACGCTCCGCGCCGCGTGACGGTCACGCGGCATCCGGCCGGCCACGCGGGCGCCGGTTACCCTGGGTGACGTGATCCTCGGCATCGACACGTCGCTCGGCACCGCGGTCGCGGTCGTTGAGCCGGGCGGGCTCGTGCGCTCCGAGGCGTCCAGCGACGACCCCCGCGGGCACGCCGAGGCGATCGGCGAGCTCATCGCCCGCGCCCTCGCCGACGCGTCGGCCGTGCCCTCCGACGTGGCGCATGTCGCCGCCGGCATGGGCCCGGGGCCGTTCACGGGCCTTCGGGTCGGCATCGCCGCCGCCCGCGCGTTCGCGCTCGGTCGCGGCATCCCGGTCGTCCCGGTGGTCAGCCATGACGCCGTCGCGCTGGCCGACGCGCTGCGTGGCGCCGACACGGCGCGGTTCGCGGTCGTCACCGACGCGCGCCGCCGTGAGTTCGCGTACACCGTCTACGACGGGCTCGACGGCGACGGGCTGCCGACACGCGCCGCCGGTCCGGCGCTCGCGCCGCGCGACGACCTCGACGGCGTGCTGGCGGGGCTGGGCGCGCAGCGCCGCGACGCGGGCGCCGTTCCGGCATCCATGATCGCGCTCGCCGCCGCTCGCGCGCTCGCCGCCGGCCGCGAGATCGGGCCCCACGACGCGCTGTACTTGCGCTCGCCCGACGTCACGGCGCCCACAGGCGTGACAGGGACCCGGCGGGTGGTGGCGTGACCGTGCGCGCGGCGGCCATGGACGACCTCGCCGCCATCATGGCGCTCGAGCGCGCGTCGTTTCCGACCGACGCGTGGTCGGAGGCCATGATGCGCGAAGAGCTCGCGTCGCCGCACGCCCGCTACCTCGTCGACGAGGAGGCCGGCCGCCTCGTCGGGTACGGGGGGCTGCGGGCCCCGGCCGGAGCGGGCGACGCCGACATCCAGACCATCGCGATCGCCGCGGCCGCGCGCGGGCACGGCCGTGGCCGAGCCCTCTTGGCCGCCCTGCTGCGCGAGGCGGCCGCCCGCGG
>NZ_JASGEC010000092.1:0-31006 GCF_047606685.1 Microbacterium sp. | reverse complement strand
GCGAACCGCTCGCCCAGCACGCCGCGCGGCCGCGAACGGGCGCGCGGATCGGCGCGCTGACGGGGGTTGCGGCGGCCGTGCTCGCCGCGACTGTGGCGGTCACCAGCGCGGTCGCCGGCGCGCCCGAGCCGCAGCCGGTGGAGGCCGCAGTGGTGGCTCCCTCGGCGCTCCCGGAGATCAAGGTCGAGGTGGTCGGCGAAGAGTCGTCGGACGCGATATCCACCCTCTCTTCGTCGGATGCCGCGGGCACGCTGACCGTTCCGCTGTGCGCGCGGCCGAAGATCGTCAAAGCGCTCAAGAAGCACAATGACCGCGCGGTCATCGCCGCGTTCGGCGGAGCTGCGAAGATGCGCGCCGCGGTCGCCGCGGGCAAGGCCCCGTGCGTGCGGCTCGACGACCCGACGCGGATCTGGGTCGTCGTCGACAAGGCGAATCCCTACACCCCGCGGCGGTACGAGCCGGACGATTTGGCGCGGGTCAGCGGCATCCGCGTCCTGAACGCGGGGATCCTCCGAAAGGATGCCGGCGCGGCCCTCACCGCGCTCGTCGACGGCGCGAGCGCCGCCGGCGCCGGCGAGCTCGCCATCACGAGCGGCTACCGGTCGTTCGCCGACCAGCGGCGGCAGTATCGCAGCCAGGTGAGCGCGCTCGGCCGAACCGAGGCCGACAAGGTGAGCGCGCGCCCCGGCTACAGCGAGCACCAGTCCGGCCTGGCCGCCGACCTCGTCGCGTGCGATGCCGCGTGCAGCAGCATCGAGCACCTCGGCGACACGCCGCAGGGCGAGTGGCTCGCCGACAACGCGTGGCGCTACGGGTTCATCGTGCGCTACGAGAAGGGCCAGACCAAGACGACCGGCTACAGCCCGGAGCCGTGGCACATCCGCTACATCGGCAAGCAGCTCGCGAAGGCGTACCACAAGGGCGGCTTCCACACGCTCGAGGAGTTCTGGGGCCTGTCTCCCGCCCCGAGCTACGGCGACTGACCCGGCCGCGCTCCGGGTGGCACTCGGTATCCTGACGGAAGGGATGCCGTCTCACCGCATCCCCGCCGTCTCGACGAGGAGCCCAGCATGGAACGCGACATCTACGACGACGACCACGAGGCGTTCCGAGATCTGGTCAGAGACTTCTGCAAGCGCCACGTCACGAACGAGGCGCGCGAGAGGTGGGATGCCGCGGGCGAGATCGACCGCGCGACGATGCGCGCCGCGGGCGAGGCCGGCATCCTGGGGCTGTCGGTGCCCGAAGAGCTCGGCGGAGCCGGGATGCTGCAGGACTACCGCTTCCGCACGGTCGTGAGCGAGGAGACGATCGCCGTCGGCGCGGGCTCGCTCGCCGGCGCGCTCGGCATCCAGGACGACCTCGCGGTGCCCTACCTCGTGCACATGGGCACGGCGGAGCAGAAGCAGAAGTGGCTGCCCGGCATGGCGACCGGGGAGATCCTCGGGGCGCTTGGGATGACCGAGCCCGGGGCCGGCAGCGACCTGCGCGGCATCCGCACCACCGCGAAGAAGGTCGACGGCGGCTACCTCGTCAACGGCGCCAAGACCTTCATCTCCAGCGGCAAGACCGCCGACATGGTGGTCACGTTCGTCAAGACCGGCGAGGGCGACCGGGCCGACGCGTTCTCGCTGCTGATCGTCGAGAGCGGCGCCGACGGCTTCGACCACGGCAAGACTCTGCACAAGATGGGCTTCCACGGCCACGACACCGCCGAGCTGTCGTTCAGCGACGTGTTCGTGCCCGACGAGAACCTGATCGGCGGGGTCGAGGGCCAGGGCTTCGTGCAGCTCATGATGAACCTGCCGCTCGAGCGCCTGTCGATCGGGGTGGCCGCGGCGGCCGCCGCACAGGCGGGGCTGGACTGGACGATCGCGTACGCGAAGGACCGCGAGGCGTTCGGCGAGCGGATCATCGACTTCCAGAACTCGCGCTTCCAGCTGGCCGGCGCCGCCGCAACCGTCGACGCGCTGTGGGCGTACATCGACCGGGCGCTGCGGGCGTACAAGGACGGCCGGCTGACCCCGGAGGAGGCGGCGAAGGTCAAGTTCTGGGCGACCGAGCGCGAGTGGGAGGTGCTCGACGCCTGCGTGCAGCTGCACGGCGGGTACGGGTACATGACGGAGTACCCGATCGCGCGCGCATTCCTCGACGCTCGCGTGCACCGCATCTACGGCGGCACGAACGAGATCATGCGCGAGATCGTGGGTCGCCAGCTCGCCGGCAAGCGCTGACCGGGTTCGCCCGTGGCCAGGGCGCGCGGGCTCAGCGGAGCGTCGCCCAGACGAGCACGGCCGTGACCGCCCAGAACAGCACGACGAACACGACATCGCGCGCGCGGAACGGCACGGGGTAGCGCTCAGTGCGCGTCGGGTGCGCGCCGAACGCACGGGCATCCATCGCCAGCGCCACGCGCTCCGCGTGCCGGATCGCCCCTGCCAGCAGCGGCACGGCGTACCCGCCCCAGCGCGCGACCGCGGCGACAGGGCCACGCCCGCCGTGCGCCCCGCGCACGCGGTGGGCGGCGCGGATCACCTCGAGCTCGGCGCCGAATCGCGGCACGAAGCGGAAGGCCGCGAGAGCGGTGTACCCGACCCGGTACGGCACGCGCAGCTGCTGCACGAACGAGCGCACGAGGTCAGGCCCGGTCGTCGTGAGGCCCGGGATCAGCGACAGCGCGAGGATCGCGCCGAGCCGCAACGCCGTCGCGAGCCCCGCCTGCAGGGCCCCGCCGTGCATCGTCCACGCCCCGATCTGCCACACCACGACGGACTGGTCGACGCGCGACGCATCCGTCCACAGGGCGAGGCCGAACGCGAGCACGGCGACCGCGATCGGGATGCCGAGGGCCAGCAGCGCGACCATGCGCCCGCTCAGCCTCGCCCCGACCAGCAGGGTCGCGTACGCGAGCACGAGCAACGCGATCGGCGTGCCGGGGTCGCGCGTGAACGAGAGCAGCACGATCGCCGGCGCGACCGCGGCGAGTTTGGCGAGCGGGTTGAGCCGGTGCAGGAACCGCAGGGTGGATGGCGCCGCGCCCGCCGCGTACGGGTCGAACGCCGTGCGATGCGGTCGACTGACGGGCGGCGATGTCGGAGAGTCGCGCGAATGTCGGAGGATGTTGCGCGAATCCTCCGACAACGAGGCGATGCTCCGACGTTCCGCACCGCGGGCGGGGCCAACGGGCGCCGCGGCGGGCGGCAGGTCGCGCACGCGCACGATCCCGTCGAACCCGGGCACCCCCGCCAGCGCACTCGCGAGCGGAGGCGTGCGCAGTCCCGCCGACTCCAGCAGCGCCCGGTCGGCCAGCACGGCCTCCGTCGGGCCGTGGGCGACGACGCGTCCGTCCGACACGACGGCGGTGTGCGTGGCGTGCTCGGCGACCAGCTGCATGTCGTGCGTGACCACGATCACGGTGGTGCCGTCGCGGTGCAGCTCGTCGAGCAGGCCGAGCAACTCGTCGGCGCGCTCGCGGTCTTGCCCGAACGTCGGCTCGTCGAGCACGAGCACGGGAGCGCCGGCCACCAGCGCCGTGCCCACCGAGAGCCGCCGCTTCTGCCCGCCGGAGAGGAGGAAGGGATGGCTGTCGCCCTTGCCGCTCAGTCCGAACCGGGCGAGCACGTCGCCGACCCGCTGGCGCACGTCGGCGTCGGGCACGCGTCGCAGCCGGAGCCCGTGCGCCAGCTCGTCGAACACCGTGTGGGCGACGAACTGGTGCTCGGGGTTCTGGAAGACGAACCCGACGTGACGGGCCAGCTCGCGCGCCGGCGCCCGGCCGGGGTCGATGCCGTCGACGAGCACCCGGCCGCGCGGAGGAGGCACGACCCCGGCGATCGCCTGCACGAGCGTCGTCTTGCCCGCGCCGTTTGCGCCGACGACGGCGAGGAACTCCCCGCGGCGAGCGTCGAGGTCGACTCCGTGCAGCACCTCGTCGCGCCCGCGGCTCACGGTGAGCGCCCGCACCGTGACGGCGAGCTCTGCCGCGCCTCGGTCGTGCCCCTGGTCGTTGAGCGGGGGTTGGGGTGCGCTCGGTCGCTCAACGACCGGGGTGCCCGCTTCGAACGTCGGAGAATCGTGCGGATGTCGGAGGATTTCGCGGGAATCCTCCGACATTGGCGAGATGCTCCGACCTTCGGCCGCCGCGGGCGGCGGCGTGCTCGCCTCCAGCGCGGCGCGCAGCTCCGCCGGAGTCAGCGGCAGCGGATCGAGCGCGTACCCGGCGCCCCGCAAGCGCAGCGCCGCGAGCGTCGACACCGGCAGCCACACCCCGAGCCCGTGCAGCTCGTCCGCGCGCTCGCGCAGCACCGAGTCGACCGGCCCGTCGGCCACGAGGCATCCCTCGCCGTCCAAGACGACCACGCGATCGACGAACCCGATCGCGGCGTCGAGGTTGTGCTCGACGAGCACGATCGCGTGATCGCCGGTCGCGACGAGGTCGGCGAGGGCGGTGTAGACCTCCTCGATGCCGGCCGGGTCGAGGTTCGCGGTGGGCTCGTCGAGCACGAGCAGCGGCGACTGGATCGCCAGCGCGCACGCGATCGCGAGCCGCTGCCGCCCACCGCCGGAAAGCCGGTCGGGGTTGTCGCCGCGGCGCTCCCACAGTCCGACCCGGCGCAGCGCGCCCTCGACGCGGCGCATCACGTCGAAGGCGGGCAGTCGCAGGTTCTCGACTCCGAACGCGACCTCGTCGAGCACCGTCCCTGTCACCAGCTGCGCGTCGGGGTCTTGGAACACCATCCCCACCCGCGTGCTGAGCTCGGCGACGGAGGCGTCGGATGCCGCGTGCCCGGCGACCTCGACAACGCCCTCGACCCGCGCGGGCACGGCGTGCGGGATGAGCCCGTTCAGCGCGAGCGCGAGCGTCGACTTGCCCGAGCCGCTCGGCCCCAGCACGAGCACGACCTCGCCGGGGGCGACCGAGAAGGTGACGGAGCGGGGCGTTGCCGCATCCGCCCCCTCGTGCGTGATCGCCAGCCGCTCGACTCTCAGAAGGGGGGAGGGCATCAGCGTCCGCCGCGCGCGACGCCCGCCCGTCGCAGGCCCGCGCCGATGGCGAGCGCGACACCGGTCCACGCGATCGGCCCGACGAACAGCACCGCGACGAACGCGACCTGCGCCCACGTCTCGAAGCGCGCGAGGTCGAAGACGAGCCACATGATGCCCGCGAGCACGAGCCCGACGACCACGCCCGAGACCATGAACCGCCACCACTTCCACACGCGGTAGCGGGTGAGGGCGGCGATGCCCTCCTGCAGTCCGCCGATCAGCACCGCCACGCCGAGATAGCGCATCGCCCATTGCGGCGAGAACGCGGTGGCCACGAGCGCGGCGACGACGTGCGTGATCAGGGCGACCCACGGCAGTCGCAGCAGTTCTTGCGCGATGATGCCGGGCACGACGTGCACGCCGAGCACGAGCCCGTAGAGCACCGCGAGCGGGTAGAGCGCCCACAGCGGCACGCTCAGCCATCCGGCCACCGCCGAGAGCAGCCCGGTCGCCACCCCGATCGCGGCGCACACGAGCAGCACGCGAGTCGACAGGACGGTGCGGGTGGCCACCCGAACAGCGTAGTCGCGCGGCGGCGCGGCGCTCTCGGGCTCCACGTCGAGTCTGCTCAGACGCCCGACCTTCGCGCGCCAGAAACCCGCAGTCGCGCCTGCGAGTCGCACGCGCGTGTGCGGGTTTCTGTAGCGCGGGCCGGGGCCGGCTTCAGGGAAGTGGCGCGGGTGCGGGTATGTGGCGCGGGTGTGGGTTTCTCGCGCGGGTGTGGGTTTCTGCAGCGCAGGTGAACGTGGACGATGGCTTCGCGCGCGCGCCGACCTCGCCTCCGCGGTGGACAACGGCTGAGCGGTGTCTGGCCAACCCTTTAGGGTGATCGGGTGAGCTCCCCACCCGACGCCGACCCGTACGACGGGCTCGAGTGGGAGCCCGACGAGCCGCCGCCCGACGACGAGTTCGCGCCCCCGCCCGACGACGAGTGGATGCCGGCCCTTCGACAAGCTCAGGGGCCGGGACAAGCTCGGGGGCCGGGGCGCGCTCAGGGGCCGGGACAGGCTCAGGGGCCGGGGCGCGCTCAGGGGCCGGAGGCATCCCTCCCCTCCCGCGACTTCACCGGCGCCGACCCTCTCGACGTCTTGCGCGAGGTGTTCGGGTACGACGCCTTCCGCGGCGACCAGGCAGAGATCGTCGAGCACGTGGTCGCCGGCGGCGACGCCGTCGTGCTGATGCCGACGGGCGGCGGCAAGAGCATCACATACCAACTGCCCGCGCTCGTGCGGCCGGGGACGGGACTGGTCGTGAGCCCCCTCATCGCGCTCATGCACGACCAGGTCGACGCGCTCGTGGCCAACGGCGTGCGCGCCGCGTACCTCAACTCGACGCAGCTGCCCGGCGAGCGCGCCGCTGTGGAGCGTACCTTCCTCGACGGCGGCCTCGACCTTCTCTACGTCGCGCCCGAGCGCCTGTCGGCGCCGCAGACCACCCAGCTGCTGCAGCGCGGGCGGCTCAGCGTCATCGCGATCGACGAGGCCCACTGTGTGAGCCAGTGGGGCCACGACTTCCGGCCCGACTACCTGGCGCTGGGCGACCTCGGCGAGCGGTTCCCGGGCGTGCCGCGCATGGCGCTCACCGCCACGGCGACGCGGGCGACGCACCGCGAGCTCACCGAGCGCCTGCGGCTGCCGACGGCGAAGCACTTCGTCGCGAGCTTTGATCGCCCCAACATCCAGTACCGCATCGAGCCGAAGGCCGATGTGCGCCGCCAGCTGCTCGCGTTCATCCGCGCGCAGTCGGCCCTTCGACAGGCTCAGGAGCCGGTGGCCGGCATCGTCTACGCGCTGAGCCGCAAGTCCGTCGAGCAGACCGCCGAGTTCCTGCGCGCGCAGGGCGTCGACGCGCTGCCGTACCACGCGGGCCTGCCGGCCGAGACGCGCGCGGCCAACCAGTCCCGCTTCCTGCGCGACGAGGGCGTGGTCATGGTGGCGACGATCGCGTTCGGCATGGGCATCGACAAGCCCGACGTGCGCTTCGTCGCGCACGTCGACCTGCCGAAGTCAGTCGAGGGCTACTACCAAGAGACCGGCCGCGCCGGCCGCGACGGCGAGCCGGCCGTGGCGTGGCTCGCGTACGGGCTCGGCGACGTCGTGCAGCAGCGCCGGCTCATCGAGCAGAGCCCCGGCGACCGCGAGTTCACCATGCGGCTCGGGCAGCACCTCGACGCGATGCTCGCGCTGTGCGAGACGGTGGGATGCCGCCGGCAGAACCTGCTCTCGTACTTCGGGCAGGACTCCGCGCCCTGCGGCAACTGCGACACGTGCCTCGAGCCCCCCGACACGTGGGACGGCACGGTCGCCGCGCAGAAGCTGATGTCGACGATCGTGCGGCTGCGGCGCGAGCGGGGCCAGTCGTTCGGGGCGGGCCAGCTCATCGACATCCTGCGCGGCAACGCCACCGAGCGCGTGCGCCAGCAGCGGCACGACGAGCTGAAGACGTTCGGCATCGGCGACGAGCTGTCGGAGGCCGACTGGCGTGGCGTCGCCCGGCAACTGCTGGCCATGGGCCTGCTGCAGGCGCAGGGCGCCTACGGCGTGCTGGCGCTCGGGCCCGACGCGGGCGCGGTGCTCCGCGGCGAGCGCGAGGTGCCGTTGCGGCGCGACGTGCTGCGCGCGGCGGGGAGTGGCCGCGCGCGGAAGGCCGCGGCATCCTTTCGACAGTCTCAGGGAGCGATTTCTGAGGGAGACGTGCCGCTGTTCGAGGCGCTGCGCGCGTGGCGCGCGGAGGAGGCGGGCCGGCAGGGCAAGCCCGCATACGTCGTGTTCGCGGATGCCACGCTGCGCGCGCTTGCCGAGCATCGGCCGACGTCGCTCGAGGCGCTCGACGGCATCACCGGCATCGGGGCGAAAAAGCGCGAGACCTACGGCCCCGCTGTGCTCGAGGTGATCGCCGCCGCCGGCTGAGCGGTGGCGCAGGGCGACGCCGCGGCATCCGCTCGCGTGTTGGGTTGCCGCGTTGTGCACGTGGGCCCGCGTTTCGCGGCAACTGAACCGCACGACGTTCACCGTAGGCTGGCGACAGCGGGCGACGGCGCCCGTGGGGAGGGCGGTCATGGGCCTCAGCAACATCGAGATCGCGCAGGCAGCCGACATGCGTCCGATCGCGGACGTCGCGGCGGCGCTCGGGATCCCGGGCGACGCGCTCGAGCCGTACGGCCGCTACAAGGCGAAGGTCGCGCTGCCCTACCTCGACACGCTGCGCGAGAGGCCGCAGGGCAAGCTCGTGCTCATGACGGCGGTGTCCCCGACCCCCGCGGGCGAGGGCAAGACGACCACGACGGTCGGCCTCGGCGACGCGCTCCGGCGCATCGGCGAGCACGCGATGGTCTGTCTGCGCGAGCCGGCGCTCGGCCCCGTCTTCGGCATGAAGGGCGGCGCTGCCGGCGGCGGATACGCGCAGGTCGTGCCGATGGAAGACATCAACCTGCACTTCACGGGCGACTTCTCGGCGATCGCGGTCGCCACGAACTTGCTCGCGGCGCTCATCGACAATCACGTCCACCACGGCAACGCCTTGGGCATCGACGTGCGCCGCGTCACGTGGCGTCGCGTGCTCGACGTCAACGACCGCGCGTTGCGCGACACCGTGATCGGCCTCGGCGGCCCGGGCAACGGCTATCCGCGCGAGTCGGGGTTCGACATCGTCGTGGCGTCCGAGGTCATGGCGATCTTCTGCCTCGCGACCGGCATCGCCGACCTCAAGGAGCGGCTCGGCGAGATCGTCATCGGACACACGAGGGAGAGGATGCCGGTGCGCGCCCGCGATCTGGGCGCCCACGGCGCGATGACGGCGGTGCTGCGCGACGCGCTCGCCCCCAATCTCGTGCAGACGCTCGAGCACACGCCCGCGTTCGTGCACGGCGGCCCCTTCGCGAACATCGCGCACGGCTGCAACTCGGTGATCGCGACGAGCGCCGCGCTGCGCCTCGCCGACTACGTGGTGACCGAGGCGGGGTTCGGCGCCGACCTCGGCGCGGAGAAGTTCATCGACATCCTGTGCCGCTCCACGGGCCTGCGGCCGTCGGCGGCCGTGATCGTGGCGACCGTCCGCGCGCTCAAGTACCACGGCGGCGTCGAAGTCGAAGACCTCGCGGGAGAGGATGTCGCGGCGCTGGAGCGCGGCATCCCGAATCTCGAGCGCCACCTCGCCACCGTGCGCGAGACGTGGGGGCTGCCCGCGGTCGTCGCGATCAACCATCGGGCCGAAGACGCGGATGCCGAGGTGGCAGCCCTCGTCGCGGCGGTCGAGCGGGCGGGGGCGCGGGCGATCGTCGCGAAGCACTTCGCCGAGGGCGGCGCCGGGGCGGAGGAGCTCGCGCGCGAGGTCGTGCGCCTGTGCGAGCTTGTCCCGGCCCCTGAGCCTGCCCCGGCCCCTGAGCTTGTCGCGTCCCCTGAGCCTGTCGCGTCCCCTGAGCTTGTCGCGTCCCCTGAGCTTGTCGCGTCCCCTGAGCTTGTCGCGTCCCCTGAGCTTGTCGCGTCCCCTGAGCCTGTCGAAGGGCTGCGCTTCACGTATCCCGATGACGCGACGCTGTGGGAGAAAATGCGCGCCATCGCGACGCGCGTGTACGGCGCGTCCGACATCACGGCCTCGACCGCGGTGCGCGCGCAGATCCGCCGCCTGCAGGACGAGGGCTACGGCGGGTTCCCCGTGTGCGTGGCCAAGACGCAGTACTCGTTCTCGACCGACGCGAAGCTGCGCGGAGCCCCGTCCGGGCACATCGTGGATGTCCGCGAGGTGCGACTGGCGGCTGGCGCGCGGTTCGTCGTGATGATCTGCGGAGACATCATGACGATGCCCGGCTTGCCGGCCCGCCCGGCCGCCGAGAGCATCGACGTCGACGACGCCGGCCGCATCGTCGGCCTCTTCTGACGAGGTCGCATTTGCTCACCCGTCACTTTGTGCGGGTGCCGTAGGAGCGCGTGCGCAGTTAGCGCCTGGTGAGCAGACCGGGTTCCGCTCACCCGTCGCTTCGTGCGGGTGCGCCGGCTGCGGAATCGCCGAAAGCGACTGCTGAGCAACGGACGAGCACGCGTCCGAACCCCTAGGCTGGCGCAATGAGCAACGACGCCATGTCCCCCGTCGACACGCGGTACCGCGACGCATCCCTTCCCGTCGCCGAGCGGGTCGAGATCCTGCTGAGCCAGATGACTGTCGAAGAGAAGGTCGGCCAGTTCTTCCACGCGATGATCTCGATGGGCGAGAATGGCGCGCTCTCCGAGGGGAATCCGGCGTTCAACATCGCGTCCAATCGCGAATATGTCGTCGACCGGCATCTGTCGCACTTCAACGTGCTGGGCGCGGTGCCATCGGTGGAAGACCTCGCGCGCTGGCACAACAACATCCAAGAGCTCGCCGCGACCACGCGCCTCGGCATCCCTGTCACGATCTCGACCGACCCGCGCCACTCGTACACCGAGAACCCGGGCACCGCGATCTTCACCAGCGTGTTCTCGCAGTGGCCCGAGCCCCTCGGTCTCGCCGCGACACGCGACGCCGCGCTCGTGGAGGCCTTCGCCGACATCGCGCGCCAAGAATATGCCGCTGTCGGCATACGCGTCGCGCTGCATCCGCAGATCGACCTCGCCACCGAACCGCGCTGGGCGCGCCAGCTGCAGACCTTCGGGGAGGACGTCGATCTCACGTGCGAGCTCGGAGCCGCCTACATCCGCGGATTCCAGGGCGCGTCGTTCGGCCCCGGCAGCGTCGCCACGATGACGAAGCACTTCCCGGGCGGGGGCCCGCAGCTCGACGGCGAGGATCCGCACTTCGCGTACGGCCGCGAGCAGGTCTATCCGGGCGGTCAGTTCGAGCTGCACCTCAAGCCGTTCGAGGCTGCGTTCGCCGCCGGCACGCGGCAGATCATGCCGTATTACGGGATGCCGGTGGGCACCGAGTACGAGGAGGTCGGTTTCGGCCTCAACAAAGACGTCATCACGGGCCTGCTGCGCGAGCGGTTCGGCTTCGACGGCATCGTGTGCACCGACTGGGGCCTGATCACCGACCAGGCGATCCTCGGCACCGAGTTCCCGGCGCGGGCGTGGGGCGCCGAGCAGCTGACGCCGCACGAGCGCATGGCCAAGATCCTCGACGCCGGCTGCGACCAGTTCGGCGGAGAGCAGTGCGACGGCATCCTGCTCGATCTCGTCCGCTCAGGGCGCATCGCCGAGGAGCGGCTGGATGTCTCGGTCCGCCGCCTGCTGCGCGAGAAGTTCGACCTCGGCCTGTTCGACAACCCGTACGTCGATGTCGAGGCGGCTGTCGTGCTCGTCGGCAACGACGAGTTCCGCGCCGCCGGGGTCGAGGCACAGCGCGCGTCGGTCACGGTGCTGAGCAACGGGGGCGCGCTGCCGTTCGCGAAGGGCGCGAAGCTCTACGTCGAGGGCATCCCGGCGGAGGTGGCGGGCGCGTACGGCGAGGTGGTCGCGTCGCCGAGCGAGGCGGATGTCGCGATCCTCCGCCTGCAGGCGCCTTTCGACGTGCGCTCCTCGGCGTTCGAGAACTTCTTCCACGCGGGTTCGCTCGAGTTCCCGGCCGACGTGCGCGCGCACGTCGCCGAGGTTGCGGCATCCGTCCCGACCGTGGTCGACGTGTTCCTCGACCGGCCCGCAATCATCGCTCCCCTGGTGGAGTCCGCCAACGCCGTGGTCGCGAACTGGGGGGTGAGCTCGGCGGCGCTGCTCGACGTGCTCAGCGGCGCCTCGCCCGCGCGCGGCAGGCTGCCGTTCGATGTGCCGCGGTCGATCGAGGCGATCGAGGCATCCCGCCCGGACGTGCCATTCGACACCGAGGACCCGCTCTTCCGCTTCGGGCACGGCCTGGCGCTGTAGACATCGGTAGGCTGGCGGGATGCCTCGCATCCTTGCCCGCCGTCCGTCGCCGCGGCTCGCCGACGGCGAGCTCACCCACATCGAGCGCGCTCCCGTCGATGCCGCGCTCGCGATGAAGCAGTGGGAGCAGTACGTCGCCGCTTTCCGCTCCCGCGGGTGGGATGTCACCGAGATCGACGCCGCCGACGAGCACGCCGACGGCGTCTTCGTCGAAGACACCGTCGTCATGTTCGACGACCTTGCCGTGCTTACTCGTCCGGGCGCCGACTCGCGTCGTGGCGAGATCGCCACGACGCGCTCGACGCTGGACTCCCTCGGCATCCCGCACGAGGAGATCCGGGAGCCGGGCACGCTCGACGGCGGCGACATCCTCAAGGTCGGCCGCACGGTGTACGCCGGCCGCACCCTGCGCACGAACGACGACGGCATCGCGCAGCTGCGCGAGCTGCTTGCCCCGCGCGGCTGGGAGGTCGTCGCCGTGCCGGTCACCCGGCGCCTGCACCTGAAGAGCAGCGTGACGGCGCTGCCCGACGGCACCGTCATCGGGTACCCGCCCGCTGTCGACGACCCGGGTGTGTTCCCCGCGTTCCTCGCGGTGCCCGAGGAGCACGGCACCGCCGTCGTCGTGCTCGACGAGCGCACGGTGCTGATGTCGTCGGACGCGCCGGAGTCCGCCGAGTTGTTCCGGGCCCGCGGCCTGGACGTGCTCACGTGCCCGATCTCGGAGTTCGAGAAGCTCGAGGGCTGCGTGACCTGCCTCTCCGTGCGCGTGCGCGTGCGCTCCTGACCCGCCCGACCCTCCCCGCGCCCCGCCCGCCCCGCCCAGCTGCGGGCTTCGCGCGCCAGAAACCCGCAGTCGCGCGTGCGAATTACACGCGCGAGTGCAGGTTTCACACGCGCGAGTGCAGGTTTCACGCGCGCGAGCGGAGCCCGCGTGCGGGAAGGAGCCGCGCGTGCAGGAAAGAGCCGCGCGTGCAGGCAACACCCGCGCGAAGCGCGCGTTCTACTCCACGGCCGCGCCGGGCACCGCCACGACCGGCACCGGAGAGTGGCGGATGATCTTCGACGCGCTCGAGCCGAGGAACACCTGCGCCAGCCGGTGGGTGGACGACGACCCGACCACCAGGATGTCGCCGTCGTGCCAATCGAGCGACCCCACGGCCTGTTCCCAGTCCGCGCCCTCGGCGAGGCTGGCCTCCACGTCGCCGTCGAAGCCTGCGGAGCTCAAGTGCTCCTGCGCTTCGCGCTGGGCGGCGGCTGCCTGGAGTGCCCACAGCTCGATCACCTGGGTCTCGGCGTGCGTGACGGTCGTGGTCGCCATGCGGCCCGGAGCGACCAGGAAGGTCACGAGCCGCAGGCTCGCGTTCGCGCGCCGGCAGAGGTCGGCGACGGCGGTGAGCAGGCTCCAGCTGGCGTCGTCGTCGCGAAAGCCGACGGTGACCCGGGTCACCGGGCCGTCCGCTCGGTAGCCGCGCGGGGCGATTGCGACCGGCACCTCGGAGGAGTGCACCAGCCGGTCGGTCTTCGAGGTGAGCCGGATGCGCCCGTCCGGTGCTTCGTCGCCGGACCCGACGACGATGGCGGATGCCTCGGCATCCGCCGCCGCGCTCAGCAGCGCCTGCGGGACCGAGCGCGCGCCCACCCAGCTCGCGGTCGCGTCGACCTCGGGATGCGCGCTGAGATGCTCGGCCGCGCTCGCCGCGCTCTGGCTGCCCTCCTCGGCCGCCCACTGCAGGAACTCGCGGTCGGTGTCGCGGGCGGCGACCGGAGTCGCCCAGCCGCTGGGCACGACCGTGACCACGCGCACGGGTTCGGGCCGCGAGCGGGCGAGCTGGCAAGCCAGCTCGATGGCGCTGCGATCGTCTTTGTGGCGGCTGTAGCCGACGAGGTAGGTCACTTGTCCAACTCCTCCCGGATCGGCTCGGCGATCTCCTCTTCCGACGTGTAGTGGCTCAGCGTGGCGTTCTTGCGGCCGTAGCCGAGGTAGAAGAGGAACACGATCGCCAGCCACGACACGCAAATGATCCAGGTGATCGGCTTGAGGCTGGTGAGCACGTACAGGCAGACCACGACGGTGAGGATCGGGACGACCGGGTACAGCGGCACCTTGTACGGCCGCTCCAGCTCGGGGTGCGTGCGACGCAGGCGCATGAGCGAGATCGCGACGACGCTGAAGGCCACGAGCGTGCCGAACGACACGCTGTCCCACAGGTAGTCGGACGGGACCAGACCCGCGACGATCGCGACGAGAATCGCCACGACGACCGTGTTGAACACCGGCGTGCCCGTCTTGGGGCTGACCTGCTCGAACTTCTTCGAGACCATCCCGTCGCGGGAGATGGAGAAGAGGATGCGGGTCTGCCCGTACAGGGTGACCAGCGTCACCGAGAACACCGAGATGACGGCGCCTGCGGCGAGGATCGTCGCCCACACCGGCGTGCCGGTGACGTTCTCCAGGATCTTCGCGAGGCCGGCCTCGCCGGCCTCCTCGGTGCCGAACCATTCGGCCGGCTCGGCGGCAAGGCCCGCGACGCACACGAGGATGTAGATCGAGGTCACGATGATGAGCGCGCCGATGATGGCGCGCGGGATCGCCTTTTGCGGGTTCTTCACCTCCTCTCCTGCCGTGGCCACGGCATCCAGGCCGATGAAGGAGAAGAAGATCGTGCCGGCGGCCGCTCCGATGCCGGATGCCTGCGCGAAGAAGTTCGAGAAGTGGTCCGCGTTGAACGCGCTGATGCCGATCACGGTGAACAGCACCAGCACGCCGAGCTTGATGACCACCATGATCGCGTTGATCGTGGCCGACTCCGACGCGCCGCGGATCAGCAGCAGCGCGCACAGGGCGATGAGCACGACGGCCGGCAGATTGATGCCGCCGCCGGTGGCCACCCCGTCGTCGCCGGGGATGAACGACACCGACAGCTCGACGGGCAACTGCCACCCGAACAGCTGGTGCAGCAGCTCGTTGAAGTAGCCGCTCCAGCCGACCGCGACCGCCGAGACGGCCACGCCGTACTCCAGCAGCACGCAGCCGCCGACGATGACCGCGACGCCTTCGCCGAGCGCGTGATAGCTGAACGAGTAAGTCGAGCCGCTCACCGGGATCGACGAGGACAGCTCCGCGTAGCACAGCGCGGAAAGCCCGGCCGCGGCCGCGGCCAGCAGGAACGAGATGATGACGGAGGGGCCTGCGACGGGCACCGCCTCGCTCAGCACGAAGAAGACGCCAGTGCCGACGGTCGCGCCGACGCCGAACATCATCAGCTGGAAGGTGCCGAGATTTCGCGCCAGCTCCTCGCCCGCGTGGTGCTGCTTCTGGAAGACGATCGGCTTGCGCCGAAGCAGTTGGTCTCCGAATGAGCTCATGTGCGCACTCCTTCTCAGGCTCGGCCCGTCGATTCGTCGAGGCTGGCCCAGTCTGGCGCCGCCGCCGAGGGCAAGCAATGGGCGACACGTGGTTTTTACACGCGCCGCGTTTCTGAGGCGGCGAGGGATGTCGGAAGCGCACAACCGCCGCCCGCGGCGCTGTCGCGCCCGCGTGTGGGAATGCGACAATCGAGTTGGATGCCTGTTGTGGGAGTCCTACCGTCGAAGCATCCCGCACCCCTCATCGAAAGGTGATCCATGGCCGATGCTGCCATCCGCCAAACGCGACCCGCCGCCCAGCCGCGCGTCGACATCCCCGAAGTCACCGGTCTGCTGCTGGGAACCTGGGCGTCCACGCGCCGAGAGGTGCGCGAGCTGATCAAGGACCCCGCGTTCTGGCGCGTGGACGGGATGCCGATGGCCGAGCACCGCGAGCGCGTGCGCGGCCAGGTGCGACTGCTCGTCGACGCGGGCGGATCGCGCCGCGCGTTCCCGAAGGAGTACGGCGGCCTGGAAGACAACGGGGCGAACATCGCCGGCTTCGAAGAGCTCGTGCTGGCCGACCCGAGCCTGCAGATCAAATCCGGCGTGCAGTGGGGGCTGTTCGCCTCCGCCATCCACCAGCTCGGCACGAAGAAGCACTGGGACGCGTGGCTGCCCGGCGCCATGGACTTCTCGATCCCCGGCGCGTTCGCGATGACCGAGACCGGGCACGGCTCCGATGTCGCCGCGATCGGCACGACGGCGACCTACGATCCCGACGCCGAGGAGTTCGTCATCCACACGCCCTTCCGCGGCGCATTCAAGGACTACCTCGGCAACGCCGCGCTGCACGGCGTCGCGGCGACGGTGTTCGCGCAGCTGATCACGGGCGGCGTCAACTACGGCGTGCACTGCTTCTATGTGCCGATCCGCGACGCCGACGGGGCGTTCCTGCCCGGCGTCGGCGGCGAGGACGACGGCGTGAAGGGCGGGCTCAACGGCATCGACAACGGCCGCCTGCACTTCGACCACGTGCGCGTGCCGCGCTTCAACCTGCTCGACCGCTACGGGCGAGTGGATGCCGATGGCGTGTACAGCTCCGACATCCCGTCTCCGGGCCGCCGCTTCTTCACGATGCTGGGCGCGCTCGTGCAGGGCCGCGTGTCGCTGGATGGAGCGGCGACGACGGCGGCCGCGCTCGCCGAGCACATCGCGGTCACCTACGCGAACCAGCGCCGCCAGTTCGACTCGGGAGCCGGCGCCGACGAGGTCGTGCTGCTCGACTACGCGAAGCACCAGCGGCGCCTGCTGCCGCTGGTGGCGCAGACGTACGCGCAGTTCTTCGCGCACGACGAGCTGCTGATCGCGTTCGACGGCGTCTTCAGCGGCGCGCACGACACCCCCGACGAGCGCGAGGACCTCGAAACGCTCGCCGCGGCGCTCAAGCCCCTGTCGACGTGGAACGCGCTCGCGGCCGTCCAGGAGTGCCGCGAGGCGTGCGGCGGCGCGGGCTTCCTCGCCGAGAACCGCCTCACCGGGCTGCGCCACGACCTCGACGTGTACGTCACGTTCGAGGGCGACAACAACGTGCTGCTGCAGCTGGTCGGCAAGCGGCTGCTCAGCGACTACGCGACGCAGTTCGCCGGCGCGGACGCCGCGGCGCTCGCGCGTTTCGCGGTGGGGCAGACCGCCGGCAAGGTGTTCCACGGGGCGGGGCTGCGCCAGCTCGGGCAGTCGGTCGCCGACTTCGGCTCCACGGCGCGGTCGGTCGAGCTCGGGCTGCGCGTCGAGCAGCAGCACGAGCTGCTGTCGGGGCGTGTGCAGCAGATGGTGGCGGATGTCGCGGCCGCGCTGCGCCCCGCGCGCAAACTGTCGCCGGTGGATGCCGCCGCGTTGTTCAACGCGCACCAGAGCGAGCTGATCGAGGCGGCGCGCGCGCACGGCGAGCTGCTGCAGTGGGAGGCCTTCAGCGACGCCGTCGCGGGCCTCGGCGACTCGGGCACGCGGCAGGTGCTGTCGTGGCTGCGCGACCTGTTCGGGCTGTGGCTCATCGAGAAGCACCTCGCCTGGCACCTCGTCAACGGGCGGCTGTCGGCGCAGCGCGCGGCATCCGTCACTCGCTACATCGACCGGCTGTGCGCCCGGCTGCGCCCGCACGCTCAAGACCTGGTCGACGCCTTCGGCTTCGCGCCCGAGCATGTGCGCGCGCCGATCGCGTCGGGCGCCGAGCGCGAGCGGCAGGAAGAGGCGCGCGCGCACTACGCCGCGCTCGCCGCCTCGGGCCAAGCCCCCGTCGCCGAGAAGGCCGTCACGAAGCGCTGACGTTCCCGCCGACCCCGGTCTACGGTGGGGGAGTGAGCACCGACCTGCGCATCGGGCCCGACGGCATTGCGCGCTGCGCCTGGGTGGGCGACGATCCCGAGCCCGACACCGCGCCCCGCCCCGGCGCGGCCGAGTACCGCCGGTACCACGACGACGAGTGGGGCCGCCGGTTGCACGGCGACCGCGCCCTGTTCGAGAAGCTGAGCCTCGAGGGCTTCCAGGCCGGCCTCAGCTGGATCACCATCTTGCGCAAGCGGCCGGCGTTCCGCGCCGCGTTCGCGGGCTTCGACCCCGCAGCCGTCGCGCGCTTCGACGACGGCGACATCGCCCGCCTCATGGCCGATGCCGGCATCGTGCGCAACCGCGCCAAGATCGAGGCCACGATCTCCAACGCGCGCATCGTCGAGGGAATGGATGACGGCGAGCTCGATGCGCTGCTGTGGTCGTTCGCGCCATCCCGCCCCCGCCCGCGTCCGCGCAGCCTCGGCGACGTGCCGGCCACGACGCCGGAGTCGGATGCTGCGAGCACGGCGCTGCGCACGCGCGGCTTCCGCTTCGTCGGCTCGACGACCCTGTACGCGCTCATGCAGTCGGCGGGCATGGTCGATGACCACCTCGAGGGATGCTGGCGGGCGGCCGCCGATGGGTGATACTCCCCATCCGCGGGTCGTGCGCGATTCGGTTAGGATCGACACGGCGGTCGCGTGAGGGGGCTCCGCACCGCCTCGCAGTGCTGGAACCACGCCCGTCGACTCTCCCGGCGGGCGCCGAGCAGCAAGATGACGAGCCCCGGGGGAGATTGCGCCGGTGAAGTCCTTCGCGTGGCTTCGCGCACGCCCGCGAACTCTCGCCTCTGTCGGCATCCTCTCCGCCTCGGCGGTGGCGATCGCCACGATGGCGTTCCTTCACGAGGGCCATCCCACCACCGAGGTCGACCTGCACGACGGCGGGGTCTGGATCACCAAGCAGTCCAGCATGCTCGTCGGCCACTTCAACCACCCGTCGCGGGTGATCGACAGCGGTCTGCGCACTCCGGCCGACGACTACGACGTGCTGCAGGCGGGCAACACGGTGCTGGTCCACGAGACGACGGGCGTGGTCACCACGGTCGACCCGTCGCTCGTGGTGCTCGCCGACTCGGCGTCGGTGCCCGCCGGGGCCACGGTCGCGCTCGGCGGCAAGACGGTGGCGATCATGGACGCGCAAAGCGGCGCGCTGTGGGTCGTGCCGGCGGCGGGCGTGGCCGGATTCGAGCTGGAAGGCACGAAGCCCCTCGTGAAGCTGGGCGCGGGCGCGGCGGTCGCAGTGGGGGTGGACGGCACCGTGCACGCGGTGTCGGTGGAAAAGCGCGCGGTCGTCACGATCCCGGTCGACGCCGACGGCGCGCCGCAAGACCCGTCGACGTCGACGCTCGACGGCCTCGCCAAGGGCGCGCAGGCCAGCATCACCGCGGTCGGCGACATCGCCGTCGTGCTCGACGCGGCCACCGGCGGCCTGTTCTGGTCGGGCGGGCACAAGACCACCGTCGCCGATGGCGCGGTGCTGCAGCAGCCGTCCGCGGCCGCGCCGTCGGTCGTGCTCGCGACCCCGGCCGGGCTCGTGCAGGCGCCGCTGGACGGGTCCGACCCCGTCGAGACGCCCGCGGGGGCGGAGGGCGCTCCCGCGGAGCCGGTCTCGTTGAACGGCTGTGTCTACGGCGCGTGGGCGGCTTCGGCTCGTTTCGTGCGCGACTGCGCGGGCGACGACGACGACCTCCGCGCCGACATCCCCGATGTCGACGATCAGGCCGTGCTGCGGTTCCGGGTCAACCGTGACGTCGTCGTGCTCAACGACACGTTCGGCGGCACGGCCTGGCTGGCCAACGACGACCTGCAGCAGGTCGACAACTGGGACGACCTCACTCCGCCGGAGGGCGACTCCGAGCAGGACGAGGAGGAGACCTCGGACGAGACCGTCGAGACGACGCTGCCCGAGCGCACCGAGCAGAACACGCCCCCGGTCGCCGAGAACGACTCGTTCGGCGTGCGCCCGGGCCGCACCACGGTGCTCCCGGTGCTCGACAACGACAACGACCCGGACGGCGACGTGCTCACGGTGTCGCTGCCCGACGACGGGCCGTCGCTGGGATCGGTGGAGCTGATCAACAACGGCGCCGGCTTGCAGATCTCGGTGCCGGAGGACGCGTCGGGCCGCGCCACGTTCGCCTACGAGGCGGATGACGGACGACACGGCACCGACCGCGCGACGGTGACGCTGACCGTGCGCGACTGGTCGGAGAACACCGCGCCCGAGCAGAAGCGCAAGCCGACGATCGCCGTCGAGTCGGGCGGGGTGGTCGCGTACAACGTGCTGCCCGACTGGATCGACCCGGACGGCGACGACGTGTTTCTCGCCAGCGTCACCGCCGAGCAGGGCGACGAGGTCGACTTCACCCCGGACGGCCGCGTCACCTATCGAGCCGTCGGCGGGTCGATGGGACGCAAGGATGTGCCGGTCACGGTCTCCGACGGCAGCAAGGTCACCGAGGGCGTGCTGCGGCTCGATGTCCGCCCGCAGGGCACGACCGTTCCGGTGACGACGGCCGACCACGTGGTCGCCCGCGTCGGCGAGACCGTCACGGTCTCGCCGCTGGACAACGACATCAGCTCCGGCAAAGAGCGGTTGCGCCTCACCCGCGTCGACGACGTGAAGGGCGCCAAGACCTCGTTCGACCCGGTGAACGGCACGTTCACGTTCTCGGCCGGGGCCGCGCAGACCTACTACGTGCAGTACCTGGCATCGGCGGGCGCGAACGGCGTGCCCGGCGTCGTGCGCGTCGACGTCGTCGAGGACCGGCAGAACGACGATCCGCCGATCGCGGTGCGCGACGTGGCGCTGCTGCCCAGCGGCGGCGAGGTGCTCGTGGACGTGCTCGCCAACGATATCGACCCGGCCGGCGGGATTCTCGTCGTGCAGTCGGTCACGATGGCGCCCGGCAGCGGCATATCGGTGTCGGTGCTGGGGCACGAGACGTTGCGGATCGCCGACCAGGCGGCGCTCGGCGAGCAGGTCGTCGTGAGCTACCGGATCTCCAACGGCGCGAAGAGCGCCGAGGGGTCGGTCGTGGTGATCCCGGTGCCCGCTCCGTCGAAGATCCGCCCGCCGGTGGCCGAGGACGACACCGCGATCGTGCGCGTGGGCGATGTCGTCACGATTCCCGTGCTGAGCAACGACTACAGCCCGAGCGGCTCGCCCATCCATGTCCTCCCCGACCTCGTGCCGCCGCTGCCCGAGGAAAGCGAGGGCACGGTCTTCGTCTCTCAAGACACCGTGCGCTTCCTCGCCGGCGACGAGCCGGGCACCGTGTACGCGACGTACCAGGTGGCGGATGAGACCGGGCAGCAGGATGCCGGGTACGTCAAAATCCAGGTGCTGCCGCGCGACGACGAGGCCAACGCCGCGCCGCGGCCCCGGGAGGTCACCGCCCGTGTGCTCGCCGGGTCGACCGTGCGCATCCCGATCGAGTTGAACGGCATCGACCCCGACGGCGACTCGGTCGAGCTCGTGGGGCTGGCGGGCTCGCCGTCCAAGGGCCGGGTCGAGGTGGGCGCCGACCACCTCGTCTACCAGGCCCTCGACGCGAGTTCGGGCGTCGACCGGTTCTCGTTCCGTGTGCGCGACCGGCTCGGCAAAGAGGCGACCGCGAGCGTCACGGTCGGCATCGCGCCAGCCGAGTCGATGAACCAGGCGCCGTACGCCGTCAAAGACAGCATCGTGATGCGCCCCGGCCGCTCGGTCGCCGTTCCCGTGCTGCAGAACGACTCCGACCCCGACGGCGACCTGTTCGGGCTCGTCTCGAGCGGCCTGGTCCTGCCCGATGTGCCCGGGCTGTCGGCGAAGGTCGCCGGAGACCGCGTCATCGTCACCTCTCCCGACCGCCCGCTGGAGACATCGCTGCAATACACCGTCGCAGACGAGCGCGGCACCGAGTCGACCGCCGTGCTGCAGGTCACGGTGAAAGAGGACGTGCCGCTGTCGTCGCCGATCGCTCGCGACGACCGCGTGCTCGCGCAGGACGTGCGCAACGCGACCGTCGATGTGCGAGTGCTCGACAACGACGAAGACCCCGACGGCACCCGCGAGGCGCTGACGGTGTCGGTCGACGGGGAGGGCGCCCGCGTCGTCTCAGGCGGCGTCGTGCGCGTCACCCTCGACGAGACCGCGCGCCTGCTCGCCTACACCGTGACCGACGAGGACGGACTGGAGGCATCCGCCTTCGTCTTCGTCCCCTCGCTCGATGAGCTGCCGCCCACGCTGGCCTCGACCGAGCCGCTCGTGGTCGAAAGCGGCGAGACCGTCGAACTGCCGCTCGCCGACCACGTGCGCGCGTGGAGCGGCGATGGCGTCGTGCTGACCGAGCACGACCGGGTGCAAGCGCTGCACGCCAACGGGGACGACCTCGTCAAGGACCAGCGCACGCTCGCGTACACCTCCGCGGACGGCTACTTCGGCGACGACGCCCTCGTCTTCGAGGTGACCGACGGCGACGGGCCGGACGACCCGAAGGGCAACAAGGCGACCCTCACCGTCCCGATCACGGTGCTGCCGCCGGAGAACCAGCCGCCCGCGTTCACCGACGGCCAGATCGAGGTCGCCCCCGGCGAGGAGCCGGTCTCCCTCGATCTCGGAGCGTTGACAGATGACCCCGACCCGGGCGACCTGGAGCGCATTCGGTACGAAGTCGTGGACGGGGTGCCCTCCGGACTGACCGCCGAGGTCGACGGCCAGACGCTGCGCGTGAGCGCGTCGGCCGACACCGCCACAGACACCGTCGCGTCGATCCGCGTCCGCCTCGACGACGGCGAGGCGGAGGCGGTCACGGGGACGGTGAGCGTGCGCGTGGGCGCCTCGACCCGGCCGTTGCCGACCGCGAACGACGACCGCGTGCCCGAGGCGCACCAGGGGGAGACCGTCGAGGTCCGCGTGCTGGAGAACGACTTCAACCCCTTCCCGGAGACGCCGCTGGTCGTGACGACCGCGATCGTCGAGTCGGGCTCGGGCGAGGTCGTCAGCGTCTCGGGGACGTCAGTGTCGGTCCAGCCCGACCCCGCGTTCGTGGGCACGATGGTGGTCCGCTACCGCGTGCAGGATGCCACCGGCGACCGCGACCGCGAGGCCGAGGGCCGCATCCGCCTCACCGTGAAAGGCAAGCCGGACGCGCCCGGCCGCCCCACGGTCGCCAGCGTCCAGGACCGCACGGTCGTGCTGTCGTGGACGCCGCCGATCGACAACGGCGCCGCGATCACCGGGTACACCGTCACCTCCACGAAGGGCGGCTACACCAAGCAGTGCGCGGCCACCACGTGCACCCTCAACGGGCTCACCAACAACGTCGAGTACAACTTCGTGGTCACCGCCACCAACCTCGTCGGCACGTCTGAGCCGTCGGCGGCGTCGGAGACGGCGCGGCCGGACGCGCGGCCGGACACGCCGCAACCGCCGACGCTGAAGTTCGGAGACGGCAGTCTGCGGGTCGCGTGGGACACGCCGCCGACGCCCGGCTCGCCGGTGGACTCGTTCTCGCTGGAGATCTCGCCGGCGCCGCCGTCCGGAGTGGCCCGCAAGACAGGCGTGAAAGGCGAGTCCCTCACGTGGGAGGGGCTCGAGAACGGCGTCGCCTACCAAGTGCGGGTGAGAGCGCACAATCGCGCCCCCGAGCCGTCCGAATGGAGCGGCTGGTCGGCGATCGAGGTCCCGGCCCGCGAGCCCGACGCTGCCGCGGCGCCCACCGTCACGCGCTTGCAGCCGGTCGGCGAGCAGTCGCAGCTGAAGGTCTCGTGGACGGCGCCCGCGAACAACGGCGACGCGATCTCGGGCTCCACCCTCGAGGTGCGGCGCGGCTCGTCGGTCGTGCGCACCGTGTCGATCTCCGGCTCCGAGACCTCGCAGGCGGTCACGGTCGACAACTCGTCCACCGATTACACGTTCCGCGTGCGCTCCAGCAACAAGGCGGGATGGGGCGCATGGAGCAGTCTGTCCTCCCCGCTGCGCGCGTTCGGCAACGCGTCCGCGCCGACGAAGGTGGTCGCCACCCCCGGCAACAACCGGGTGTCGGTGACGTACAAGGCAGCGTCGGGCAACGGGGCGACCGCGAGCGAACTGCACTACGAGTACTCGGTCAACAACGGCGCGTGGCGCAGTGATTGGGATGGCGAGACCATCACGAGCGGTGTGGCCAACAACGGAACGTACTCGGTGCGCGTGCGCGCCTACGCCACGATCGACGGGGTGCGCTTCGACGGCGACGCGTCCGCGGCATCCAACACCGTCGCGCCGTACGGCCCGATCGGGGATCCCGGCGCCGCGGCGTCGTCGAGCGGAACCAACATCACGTTCTCGTGGTCGGCGCCGTCCCGCAACGGCCGCGACATCTCGAAGATGGAGATCCGCATCGACGACGGCAGCTGGCAGACCGTCAAGGCGAGCGGCAACAAGACGGAAAGCTACGGGTACTCCGAGACGCACAAGGTCACCGTGCGGGCAACGGATGCCGAGGGCCAGACGTCCACCAACAGCGCCTCGGCCCGCACCTCCGACCCGCCGGAGCCGACGTACACGATCTCCAAGGGCCGCACCGACACCGTGATGGAGAACTGCAGCCACTCGTCGTGCGCGCGGCTGCGGCTGAACGTCTCCAACTTCCCCTCCGGCAACTACCAGGTGAACTGCTTCCACAGCGAAGCCCCGAACGACCCGTTCGCGGGGCGCCGCTACGACATTCCCGAGGACGGCTCTGTGGACCTCACCTGCTACATCGGCTTCCCCGGGCGCGAGGTGTGGGCCCAGATCGTCGGCGTGGGGTCGACGC
Organism: Microbacterium sp.; assembly: GCF_047606685.1. Classification (GTDB taxonomy): domain Bacteria; phylum Actinomycetota; class Actinomycetes; order Actinomycetales; family Microbacteriaceae; genus Microbacterium. Next base: position 6,607 of record NZ_JASGEC010000092.1, on the reverse strand, counting down.
CGCACTTCACCTGGTACTGAAACGAGCGAGAAGGACACGACGGCATGACGATGACTCCCGACCAGGCGGCCTGGTTCCAGGGCACCTTCGCGCGGCTGGTGGACAATGTCGACCAGGCTCTGATGGGAAAGGCCGACGTGGTGGCGCTCGTGCTGTCGGCGATGCTCGCCGAGGGCCACGTGCTGCTGGAGGACGCGCCGGGCACCGGCAAGACGAGCCTGGCGAAGGCACTCGCCGCGACCGTGCAGGGCACGAGCGCCCGCATCCAGTTCACGCCCGACCTGCTGCCGTCGGATGTCACCGGCGTGACGATCTACGACCAGGCCGAGCGCCGGTTCGAATTCCACCGCGGCCCCGTGTTCGCCTCGATCGTGCTCGCCGACGAGATCAACCGCGCCTCGCCGAAGACGCAGTCGGCGCTGCTGGAGGTGATGGAGGAGTCGCGCGTCACCGTCGACGGCGTGACGCACGAGACGGGCCGGCCGTTCCTCGTCATCGCGACGCAGAACCCGATCGAGCAGGCGGGCACCTACAAGCTGCCGGAGGCGCAGCTGGACCGCTTCCTCGTCAAGACCTCGATCGGCTACCCCGACCTCGACGTGGCCGAGCGTATCCTCGCCGGGGCCGCCGACCGCAACCCCTCGGCGCACCTGCCCGCGATCATCACGACCGGCGCGGTGGCCGACATGGCCGACCTCGCCTCGACCGTGCACGTCGAGCCCGCCGTGCTGAGATTCGTCGCGCTGCTGGCCGAGGCCACGCGCGACGACAAGGCGACGCGGCTGGGCGTCTCGGTGCGCGGGTCGCTCGCGATGGTGCGCATCGCGAAGGTGTGGGCCGCCGCCCACGGCCGCCACTTCGTCACGCCCGACGACATCAAGACGCTCGCTGAGCCGGTGTGGGCGCACCGCATCGTGCTCGACCCCGAGGCGGAGTTCGCCGGCGCGACCGCCGCCGCCGTGGTCGGCCGGGTGCTCGACGAGGTCGCCGCGCCCCAAGCGAGGTCCGCGGCCTGATGACCGCGGAGACGGTCGCGCCGGCGCGACGGTGGGATGCCGCCGCCGTGGCATCCCTCGTCCTCCGGCGGCTGCGGGCGATCGCCGCCGTCGTGCGGCCCGCCGCGTGGGTGCTCGTCGGGTCGGCGATCCTGCTGTGGACGGGCGGCGCGGTGATGGGATGGCTCGAGCTCACTGTCGCCGCCCTCGTCCTCATCGCGCTCATCGCGCTGTGCGCGCTGTTCGTGATCGGGCGCACCACGTACGACGTGTCGCTCGACCTCAACCGCGACCGGGTCGTGGTCGGCGAGCGCGCGATCGGCGCCTTGACGCTGTCGAACCCGGGCACTCGTGCCATCCTCCCCTCCCGCGTCGTGATGCCTGTCGGCGCCGGGCGCGGCGTCTTCGCCGTGCGCCGGCTGGCGGCGGGCGAGGCGGTGGAGGAGTTGTTCGCCATCCCCACCGCCCGCCGCGGCGTGCTGCAGGTCGGCCCGGTCAGCGTCGTGCGCGGCGACCCGCTCGGCCTGTTCGAGCGCGCGCACAACCGCGACGAGCCCGTCGACCTGTACGTGCACCCGCGCACCGTGCTGTTCGAGGGGAACTCGCTCGGGTTCGTGCGCGACCTCGAGGGGATGCCGGTGACCGACCTGTCGAGCGACGACGTGTCGTTCCACGCGCTGCGCGAGTACCAGCCCGGCGACGACCGCCGCCACGTGCATTGGCGCTCGACCGCGCGGATGGGCGCCCTCATGGTGCGCCAGTACGAGGAGACCCGCCGTTCGCACTTCGTGATCGCGCTGTCGCGGCGCCCGGGCGACTACGGCCACGCCGACGACTTCGAGCTCGCCATCTCGGCCGCCGGCTCGCTCGGGCTGCGCGCGCTGCGCGACTCGCGGCGGGTCGACGTGCACGTGCAGGGCAGGGCTCTGCCCGCCGAGACGGGCAAGCGCTTCCTCGACTCGCTGTCCGGGCTGGAGCCGTCGCGCTCTCGCGAGGGCGACATCGTGCAGCTCGCGAGCTCGGTGGCCGCCAGCGCGCCGCTGGCCAGCGTCGTCGTGCTCGTGTGCGGCGCGGGTGTCGGCGCCGCGAAGCTGCGCGACGCGTGCGCGCGGCTGCCCTACGGCGCCCGCGTGCTCGCGGTGGTCGCCGACACGGGCGCGTCCGCGGCGCTGCGCCGCATCGGCGACGCCGACGTCGTGACGATCGGCGCGCTCGACCAGCTTCCGCCCGCCCTGTTCAAGGTGCTGTCGTGACGCCCGACCGCCGATGGGTCGTCGATCTCAGCGCGACGGCGCTGCTGCTCGCCGTGCCGATCGTCGGGTTCTGGCCGACCTTCGCCGGTCCCGGCTACCTCGTCGCCGCCATCGGCGGCGCGTTGGTCGGCCTCGGCATCGCCATGCTCGGGGCGCAGCGCCGCTGGAGCGTGCTCGTGGTCGCGGCGGCGACCGTGGTCGCCTACTTCGTGCTGGGCGGGGCGCTCGCGCTGTCGCACACGGCGATCATCGGCGTCATCCCGACCGTCGAGACGCTCCGCCAGCTCGCGCTCGGCATCGTCATGTCGTGGAAGGAGCTGCTGACGACGGTGCCGCCGGTGGCGGGCGTCGACGGGTTCTACCTCGTGCCGTTCCTGCTGCTGCTGGTCGCCGCTGTGCTCGCCGGCAGCCTCGCGCTGCGCGTGCGGCCCGCCGTGTGGGCCCTGCTGCCGGCCGCGGTGCTGCTCGTCGCGCAGATCGCCCTCGGCACGTCGGAGCCGGCCGCCCCGCTCGTGGAGGGCGCGCTGTTCGCCGTGGTCGCGGCGGCGTGGCTCGCCCTCCACCAGTCATGGGCGCCCTCGCAGGCGGCGGTGCCGCTGGGCGACGAGGCCGCATCGCCCCCGACGAGCCGCAACCGGGTCGTGCTGGCGGCGGCGGTGGTCGCGGTCGCCGTCGTGGCGGGCGTCGGCGCCAGCGCCGTGGCTGCTCCGGCCGGACCGCGGTACATCCTGCGCGACATCGTCATCCCGCCCTTCGACGTGCGCGACTACCCGAGCCCGCTGCAGTCGTTCCGCGGCTACGTGCGCGACGCGGCCACAACGCCGCTGTTCACGGTCACCGGGCTGCCCGAGGGCGCGCGCGTGCGGCTCGCGACGATGGACGCCTACTCGGGCCAGGTCTTCACCGTGTCTGACCAGGGCGCCGGCTCGTCGAGCGCGTTCACGCCGCTGCGCGGCAACATGTCGGCGGACGCGAACGGCGAGAGTGTGTCCGTCCGGGTCGCGATCCGGGGGCTGACGGGCGTGTGGATGCCGGATGTCGGCGAGGTGCGCAGCGTCTCGTTCGACGGCCCGCGCGCCGACGAGCTGCGCCGCACCGGCCACTACAACGAGGGCACCGACACGGCGGTCGTCACGCTCGGGCTGCGCGAGGGCGACGCGTACACGCTGGAGACCGTGGTGGCCGATACTCCGAGCGACGCGAGCCTTGCCGACACCCCCTTCGCGCCGCTGAAGATGCCCACGCACGAGCACGTGCCGCAGGAGCTCGCCGACATCGCCGCCGACGCCACGGCCGAGGCGGAGACGCCGATCGAGCGCGTGCGCGCGCTGCAGTCGATGCTCGCCACCGACGGCTTCTTCAGCCACGGGCTCGACATCGCGTCCCCCTCGCGCGCCGGCCACGGCGCCGAGCGCATCCTGACCCTCCTCGAGGCCGAGCAGATGGTGGGCGACGACGAGCAGTACGCCGTCGCGATGGCGCTGCTGGCCAGCGAACTGGGCATCCCGGCGCGCGTGGTCATGGGCTTCCACCCCGACGAGGACGAACCGGCGGGCACGGTCTTCGAGGCCAACGGCGACAACCTGCACGCGTGGGTCGAGGTCGCGTTCGACGGCGTCGGCTGGGTGCCGTTCGACCCGACTCCGCCGGAGGACCAGACGCCTGACACGCAGACCACAAAGCCGCGTGTCGAGCCCAAGCCGCAAGTGCTGCAGCCGCCGCCCCCGCAGCAGGATCCGGCCGAGCTGCCGTCGGTGATCCCCGACGACCGCGACCCCGATGACGACGACAAGGGCGACGGCGGGGTTCTGGCGCTCGTGCTGGCCATCGGCGGCGTCTCGCTGCTGCTGCTGGCCGTGCTGGCTGCGCCGTTCGTCATCATCGGCGGGCTCAAGGCGGCGCGCCGCCGGCGGCGGCTCGAGGCAGAGCGCAGCGCCGACCGCATCAGCGGCGGCTGGGACGAGCTCGTCGACCGCGCCGTCGACTACGGCACAGCGCTGCGCGGCGGCGCGACGCGCAGCGAAGACGCTGTGGTGGTCGGCGACGCGTTCGCCGAGCCGCGGGTGACGGTGCTCGCCGAACGCGCCGACGCCGAAGTGTTCGGGCCGGCCGACCCCAGCGCCGCCGACGTTGACGAGTTCTGGCGCCAGGTGGACGAGATCGTCAGCGACATGGGACGATCGCGGTCGCCGTGGCGGCGCGTGCGTGCCAGGCTGAGCCTGAGGGCGCTGTTGGCCGGCACCAGATTCGCTCTGCCGGGGCCTCGGAACACAGCGGCGCGCGAGCGGCGGGCGGTACGGTGGCCGTGGCGGTGGCCGTCGTCGTGGCGGTGGCCGTGGCGGCGCGAGAACGGGCAGGAGCAGGGATGACACACGAGTTCGGCATCATCTCGAGCATCCCCGACTTCGGCGCGAGCTCTCCGGCCGACGGGCCTGTGGAGGTCGACGAGACCGTCGCCGCGCCGACGCCCCGGGCCGTGCTCTCGTGGGACGACAGCACGCGCGTCGCCGTGTACGGGCGCACCCTGTTTGGCCGCAACCCGGCCGCCGAGCACGGCGCCGTCTGCGTGCCCGTGCGCGACGAGACGCTGTCGCTGTCGAAGACCCACTTCGAGATCGACGCCGACGACACCGCCGTGTGGGTGGTCGACCGGCACTCGACCAACGGCACCGCGCTCGTGCGCGACGGCGTGCGCACGCTGCTCCCCGCGGGAGAGCGCGCCATCCTGCGCGTCGGCGACCGGCTCGAGTTCGGCGACCGCGCCGCGACCGTGGGGCGAGTGTCGTGACCGGCTCGCCGATCACCGTGGCCAGCGGCTCCGCGACCGATGCCGGGCTGCGCCGCGCCGTGAACGAGGACTCCCACATCGCGGCGCCGCCGGTGTTCCTCGTCGCCGACGGCATGGGCGGGCACGGCGCCGGCGAGATCGCCAGCGCGGCGGTCATCGACGAGTTCGCGCGCCTGGCGGGCCGCCCCAGTGTCGACAGCGAGCAGCTGCACGCGGTCGTCGCCCGCGCGCGCCAGCGTGTCGAAGCGCTTCCGCCCGGGGCGGGGGCCGGGGCGGGCACGACGCTGTCGGGCGTGGCCATCGCCGACGTCGACGGCGAGGGATACTGGCTCACCGTCAACCTGGGCGACTCGCGCACGTACCGCATCAGCGAGGGCGAGTTCGAGCAGGTCAGCGTCGACCACTCCGTCGTGCAAGAGCTCGTCGACCGCGGCGAGCTGGCCGCCCAGGACGCGGCGGGCGACCGCCGGCGCAACGTCATCACGCGCGCCATCGGCGCGGGCGCCGATTCCGAGCCGGACTACTGGCTGCTGCCGGCCGAGCCGGGCGATCGCATCCTGGTGTGCTCGGACGGGCTGTCCGGCGAGCTGGACGCCGACCGCATCGAGGCCGTGCTGCGCACAGAGCACGACCCGCAGGAGGCGGCAACGCGGCTCGTGCGCGAGGCACTGCTCTACGGCGGGCGCGACAACATCACTGTGGTCGTGGTGGACGCGCTCTCGGTGCGCTCGCGCGCGGAGAGCGGCTGGCCGCACAGCACGCTGCCCACCGCCGCGCATGCCGACGAGATCGACGAGGACACCGCTCCCCGCTCCGAGCGGATCGGGGGACGGCGCTGATGCCGCACACGACCTACATCCCCGGCGACGCCACGGCGATCGTCACGCAGCACGGCGCCGTGCTCGTCGACGCGCAGCTTCCGCCCGCGCTCGCGACCCGGCTCTGGGAGCAGCTCGACGAGGGGCGGGGGCTGGCGGCCGTGCTCGACGCGCTCGTCGGCGCGTTCGGCACGTCGATGACCGCGATCCCCGCGTTCGCGGTGGCACTGGACGAAGGGCGCGCGCTGCGGCTGGCCGCTCGTGGCGCGTTCCACGTCGTCGCCGGAGAGGAGGTCGTCTCCGGCGAGGGCGTGACGACATGGTCCGAACGGGTCGTTCCGGCGACCCGGGCGGCGCTGCGGATGCCGGGGGCCGACGTCGGCGCAGACTCGGCGTTGCCGCTGCGCGACGGCGTGGTTCGGGCGCGCCTGGTGGCGATCGGCGACCGCGTGGCCGCGCCGGACGATCAGGCGACGTCGCATCGCGCGGCCACCGTCGTGCAGGGCGTGCTCGCCCATGACGCCGAGATCGCGGCCGAGACACTGGCCCCGGAGGCCCTGGCGCCAGAGCAGGAGACGCTCGGAGCCGAGCACTTGGCCGAGACCGTCATTCGCCCGTCGGGTCCCGCCGCGCCGGCAGAGCCTGCCGTTCTGGGAGACCATGACGGCCTGACGGTCTCGGTGGCGCAGGCGCGCGCGCAGCGAGGCGACGCGGCATCCCGCGCGGATGCGGGCTCCCCGCCGCCCCCGCTCG
>NZ_JASGEC010000091.1:0-12963 GCF_047606685.1 Microbacterium sp. | reverse complement strand
TGCCGGGGGGCCGCCCCCGGCGGCGCCCACCGCGGCCGCCGCAGCCGCGAGCAGCGCCGCCCGTCCGGCAGCGCCGGCCGGCGCTGCCGGACCGAGCTCGAACTCCCACTCGCGCCATTTGCGCGTCGTCGCAGTGCGCTGGTCGGTGGCGACCACCCGGTCGTCGACAAACTCGGCGACGACCTCGCCTCGCGCGTCCAGCAATGCGTAGGCGGTGCGCCGGCTGCGGATGCGCGCGAGTGGGCGCAACGGGGCTGTGGTGACGGTGGCGACCGCCTCCCGTGCTTGCGCGGGCACGTCGTCGGCGAGCGGCCACTGCAGTTCGACACGCCCCCCGTCGGCGCCGCGCGGCCCCTTGATGTGCCAGCCCGCGTCGGGACCGCCCGTGCGGCGCCGCAGAGCGTACCCGGCTCGCCCCAGCGCCAGGTCGTCGGTGTCGAGGTAGCTCGCGTCGAGGTCTCGCAGCTCCGGGCCGCCGACTCGCGCGACGCCCGGCAATCCCGACCAGTCCGGAAGCGGCGTGTCGGGCGCGACGTCGTGCTTGACCTCGACCTCGGTTGAGCGATGCGCGCCCTCGGCGATCATGCGTCTCGGCCGTCGGGGTCGGGATTGATGTCGTCTTCAGACTCGACGAACCAGAAAGCCGCCGCGGCAGGCCCGTCGCTCGAGCCCGTGTGCTCGCGCTCGCCCTGTCGTCGATAGACGACCTGGGTCTGGCTGTACGGCATGATCAGCTGGTTCTGAGCGGGATCGGCCAACGGGATGACCTGCCCGTCGAGCGGGCCCCCGTGCAGTCGCGCAATCGCCATGGTGGCCTCCTGCCGCCAGCCTAACGCCGACGGCGCCGCCCCGCGGCCGTGGGCAGTTGATGTCCCAAGCGGCGCGATTCCATGCCGCAGACGGCATAGAATCACTGCCGATGAAACCCTTTCTGCTCCTGGCAACCCGCGCTGAAGACCTCCCGGCAGATGAGGAGTACGCCCTGTTCCTGCGCCACAGCGGACTGGACGAGCGCGAGCTCGAGCGCGTGCGGATGGAGCGCCGCCCGCTCGGCGACGTCGACCTGGAAGACTACTCGGGGATCTTCGTCGGCGGCGGGCCGTTCAACACCTCCGACCCGGCCTCGAGCAAGAGCGAGGTGCAGCACCGCGTCGAGGCGGAGTTCCGCGACCTGCTCGATCGGGTGGTGGAACAAGACTTCCCGTTCCTGGGCGCCTGCTACGGAGTGGGCACGCTTGGGGCGCACCAAGGTGCGGTGATCGACGCGATGCACCGCGAGCCGATCAGCGTCGTGGAAGTGCGGCGCACTGCGGCGGGCGCTGCCGATCCGTTGCTGGCCGGCCTGCCGGACGTGTTCCCCGCGTTCGTCGGCCACAAGGAGGCCGTGCGCGCGCTGCCACCGTCCGCGACGCTGCTCGCCTCGGGCGACGCGTGCCCCGTGCAGATGTTCCGGGTCGGCAGCAACGTGTACGCGACGCAATTCCACCCCGAGCTCGACCTCGACGGCATCATCACCCGCATCCACGCCTACGCCGGCCACGGATACTTCGCGGCGGACGAGCTGCAGCTCACGCTCGACGCCGTGCGCCGCCTGCCGGTGACGCACACCGGGTCGATTCTGCGCACGTTCGTCGAGCGCCACGCGCGCTGACGGTCGCCGCGTTTCGTCTCGCTTCGCTCGCGGGGCGACCAGAGAGGCGAGTCGAAACGCCCCACCCTAGAGCATCGGGGGCGTGTGCCAGATCCGCTCGATGTAGTCGCGCATCGAGCGGTCGGACGAGAAGAACCCGCACCGCGCGATGTTGAGGATCGCCGATCGCGTCCACGCGTCCTGGTTCGCGTACGCCGCGTCCACGCGCTCCTGCGCCTGGATGTACGACGCGTAGTCGGCGAGCACCATGAACCGGTCGTCGTAGAGCAGGTTCGACACGATCGGCTCGAAGGTGGACCGGTCACCCCCCGAGAACGCCCCCGAGGCGATGAGGTCGATCGCGCTGCGCAGCCGCGCGTCGTGCTGGTAGAACTCGGCCGGGTGGTAGCCCTTGGCCCACAGCGCCTCGACTTCCGGCTCGCTCATTCCGAACAGGAAGAAGTTCTCGTCGCCGACGAGCTCGCGGATCTCGACGTTCGCGCCGTCGTCCGTGCCGATCGTCAGCGCCCCGTTCAGCGCGAACTTCATGTTTCCCGTGCCCGAGGCCTCCTTGCCGGCCAGCGAGATCTGCTCGGACAGGTCCGCGGCGGGGATGACGCGCTCGGCGAGGGTGACGTTGTAGTTGGGCGGGAAGAGCACCTTGAGGCGGCCCTCCAGCCGCTCGTCGGCGTTGACCACGGACCCGACGGCGTTGATGAGGTGGATGATGCGCTTGGCCATGAGGTAGCCCGGCGCCGCCTTCGCCCCGAACACGAACGTGCGCGGCGTCACGTCGGCCGCCCGCATCCGGCCGGAGACGACCCCCTCGTACTGCGTCACGATGTGCAGCAGCTTGAGCATCTGCCGCTTGTACTCGTGCAGGCGCTTGACCATCACGTCGAGCATGTGGCCGTCGCTGACCTCGAAGCCGTCGCGCTCGCGCAGCACGTCGCTGAGGCGGCGCTTGTTGGCCGCCTTGACCTCGGCGAACCGCGCGCGGAACTCGGGGTCCTCGGCGAACGTCTCGAGCCCCCGCAGGCGGTCGAGGTCGACCGTCCAGCCCACCCCGAGCGCCTCGGTGATGAGCCCGGCCAGCTCCGGGTTCGCCAGCCGCAGGAAGCGCCGCGGCGTCACGCCGTTGGTGACGTTGGTGAACTTGCCGGGGAAGAAGTCGTTGAAGTCGGGCAGCACCTTGTCGCGCAGCAGCTGCGAGTGCAGCTCTGCGACGCCGTTCACTTTCGCGCCGGCGACGGTGGCGAGGTACGCCATCCGCACCGCGCGGGACGGGTGCTCCTGGATGATCGACATGTTGCGGATGCGCATCTCGTCGTCGCCGTAGCGCTCGCGCACCGCGTCGAGGAAGTCCTCGTTGATGCGGTAGATGATCTCCATGTGTCGCGGGAGCAGCCGCTCCAGCAGCTCGACCGACCACACCTCGAGCGCCTCGGGCAGCAGCGTGTGGCAGGTGTACGCGAAGCACTGCTGAGTGATCTCCCACGCCGCGTCCCAGTCCATGCCGCGCTCGTCGACGAGCACGCGCATGAGCTCGGGCACCGCGATCACCGGGTGCGTGTCGTTGAGCTGGAAGATGACGCGGTCCGGCAGCTTCTCGAGCGGGTAGTCGCTCGTGAGCAGGTGGTCGAGGAAGTCGTTGATGGATGCGGCGCAGAAGAAATACTGCTGCTGCAGCCGCAGCTCCTTCCCCTGCGGCGTGGAGTCCTCGGGGTAGAGCACCTTGGAGATGTTCTCCGCGAACGTCTGCGCGCGGACGGCCTCCTCGTAGTCGCCGGAGTTGAACACGCGCAGGTCGAAGCTGTTCGTGGCCACCGCGCGCCACAGCCGCAGGGTGTTGACGCGGCCGTTGTGGTAGCCGGGCACCATGTAGTTGTACGGGACGGCGAGCACGTTCCATCCCGGGATCCAGCGCGTGCGCTCGACGCCGTCGTCGTCCGTGTGCTTCTCGGTGTGTCCGCCGAACGAGATCGTCTGCGCGGCCTCCGGGTGCGGGAACTCCCACGGCGAGCCCATCTCCAGCCACGCGTCGGGCTGCTCGACCTGCTGGCCGTCGACGAAGGTCTGGCGGAAGATGCCGTACTCGTAGCGGATTCCGTAGCCGATGGTCGGCACGCTCATCGTGGCGAGCGAGTCGATGAAGCACGCTGCCAGCCGGCCCAGGCCGCCGTTGCCCAGGCCTGGCTCGACCTCCAGTTGCCGCAGATCGTCGATGTCGATGCCGCACGCGGCGAGCGCCTCCGTCGCGACGTCGGTGAGTCGGCTGGCCAGGAGGTTGTTGTCGAGCTGCCGGCCGAGCAAGTACTCGGCTGACAGGTAGCACACGCCCTTGGACTGCAGCTCGCGCTGACGGCGCTGGTCCTCCAGCCACCGGGCGACGAGGTAGTCGCGCACCGTGTACGCCAGCGCGAAGTACTGGTCGTTGAGCGTCGACGACGACAACGGCACGCCGCGGTCGTAGTTCAGGTTCGACAAGAACTCCCGCACGAACCCGTCGACGTTGCTCGGCGGCGATGGAACAGGGGCGAGCGCGAGGGGATGGGACGGGACGAGCGGCTCTGTGCGGTCATCGGTCACCTAGAAACCGTACACAACGGAAGGCCTCGACACGAAAGCGAGAGCCTTAACGCTTTTCAGCCGGCCGTCGGAGAGGATGCCGCGTCCGGCGCGGCGAGGCGGTCGTCGTCCCGCTCGGTCGGCCCGACGACGATGTACGACGCGGCGATCAGGATGACCTGGGCCGACAGGTTGAACCACAGCAGCAGCGCGATGAGCGACGCGAACGAGGCCAGCAGCGGGTTGGCGGACGCCCCGCCGACGAACAGCCCGGACAGCTGTTGCAGCACGGTGAGGCCCGCGGCGCCCAGCAGCACACCGGGCCATAGTGCCCGAGGGCGCGGACGCCGCCCCGACAAGGCGGCGAACAGCAGCGCGATCACACCCGCGTCGAGCAGGAATGTGACGACGACTCCCAGGGCCCACGCGGCCCCGCCTGCCAGGGCGCTGGTGAGCCCGAGCCATCCCTGCACCGTGCCGAGGAACGCCGTGCCGAGGAACGTGGCCGCGGCGGACGCCCCGAGCCCTGCCCCGATCGCGATCGCCAGCACCAGATTGCGCAGCGCCGCCCACAGGACGAAAACGTCTGCGCGAGGCATCCCGGACAGCACGCGCAGCGCGATTCGCAGCGATCCGATCGCGCCCGTCGCGGCGGAGACCAGACCGACCAGCGACACCGCGCCGGCCAGCGACAGCCCGACCGGCGCCCGCACTGTGGCGGGGTCGATCAGTCCGTCGGCGCCGACGAGTCCGGGAATCGCCGCGTCGACCGCGTCGGTCAGCGCCTGAAACGCGTCGGGGTTGCCGGCCAGCCACAGGCCCGCGAGGGAAAACCCGAGCAGCACGCCGGCGAACACCGAGAACAGGGTGCGATAGGTGATGCTGTCTGCGAGCATGGGGCCGTTCTGGCCGAAGTAGTGCTGGACCGCGCGCACCGGCCGGCGCCGCAGCGCCCACGCGACGAGCCGCTTCACCGGGGTCGTCTCAGACGACATGGCTTCCTCCTTGCAGGCCGGCGAGGGCGTCCCCGGCGACGATGCCGACCCATGCCCCGAGGAGCATGAACGGGCCGAACGGGATGGCGGTGCGCCGGTCGGCCTTGCGAGCCGCCATCAGCACGAGCCCGGCGATGCCGCCGAGCAGGAACGCCGCGAGGGCGCCGACGACGAGCGGCGCCCATCCCGCCCAGCCGAGGAACAGCCCCACCACGCCGGAGAGCTTGACGTCGCCGCCGCCCATGCCGGCGGGCCGCACAAGGCGCAGCGCGAAGTAGAACATGAACATCGCCGCCATCCCGGCGCCGGCGCGGGCGAGTTGCCACCAGTCCGCGCCAAGCAGGCAGGCGAGGGCGAGCAAGCCCATCGCGCCGACGTAGCTCGGCAGCACGATGCGATTCGGCAGCCGATGCGAGCGCAGGTCGATGACCGCCAGGACCACACCCACGACGGCGAAAGCGGCGTACGCGACGACGACGACGGTGTGCGCGCTCCACAGCCAGATGTCCGCTGCGAACTCGAATCCCATGCGGTCCCCTCCCGTGGCGCGAGGAATCCCCACCATAACCCGGCGAGCGCGCGGGCGGGCCGGCGCGCGGCGGATTCGGCCGTGAGAGGAGAATGGCAAGGGATGGCACGACACCTCCTCGCCGACCGCGCGCGACGCGACGTCGCGCTCGCCGCGGCGCTGTGCGCCGTCGCGCTGGGGGCACTGTGCGGCTGTTCCGCGCGCGCCGCGCCCTCAAGCGCGGACGGCCTGCCCGCGGGAGTGCGGGCAATGATCGTGCAGCAGCGGTCGGACGTGGCGACGCGGCAGGCGCAAGTGCGGATCGTGAACGGCAGCGACCAGACACTGCGCGTTGGCGATGTGCGCGTGGAGGACGCTCGCTTCGAAGGAGCCGCGAAGCGGGTGGTCGAGCGCTCGAGCACGCTTCCGCCCGGCGCACGGGTCGATGTGCGGGTCCAACTCCCGCCGGCGCGGTGCCCCGCCGAAGACGCCGAGCCGGTGGTCGTGCTCGAGCTCGGCGACGACGGGCACGAGGCGCGCGCCATCGCCGACGACCCGTTCGGCTTCCTCGGGCCGCTGCACGAGCGGGAGTGCCTCGCCGAAGCCCTCCGCCGCGCCGCGGTCGTCGAGTTCACCGGGTTCGAGCCATCCGCCCCGGGAGAGCCGGCGACGCTCGAGCTCACGATCACGCCCACCGACGACGCGGAGGCGGTCGTCTCGGCGGTGCAGGAGACCAACCTGCTCGCGTTCGGCTCTGCCGCCGAGGACGGCGCCTTCCCGGTCGACGTCAGCGTGGACGCGAACGACACCACACCGGTCGTGCGCCGACTCCCGCTCGTGCCTTTCCGCTGCGACCCGCACGCCGTTCAGGAGGACAAGCGGGGCACTGTCTTCGACGTCCGCGTCGAGGTCGGCGGGAACTCCGGCGAGATCGAGCTGTTCGTGGGCGATCGCATGCGCAGCCGCATTCTGTCGTGGGTGGCACGGTGGTGCGGTTTCGGCCAATGACGCATGGCCCTGCCCGAGAGCCATGGTGAGGCTCAGGCAGTCGTCACCGGCGTCCACGCCCCGGTGGCGACCGGTCGGGTCTGCGCGGCGGCGCTGAACCGGTCGGCGCGGAACGACGCGAGCACCGGCGACGGGCGGCCGAGGAGCACTTCCTCCGCGACCAGCTCGCCAAGGATCAGCCCGAGTGTGGCCCCGGAGTGCGTGAACAGCACGGAAAGCCGCGAGACAGCCGGCACGGCCCCGGCGACGGGCTCGCCGTCGCCGGGGACCGGCTTTGGCCCCGCCCCCACACGGCTCGGAGTCAGGCGCGGAGCGCCCGCGAGCACGGTGGACGCCTCGTCGAGCAGGCCCTGCACCGACTCGGCGGGCACGGTGATCGACCCGTCCTCCCCCACCACGATGGACCGCTCCGCCCAACCCGCGTCGAGCACGAGCCGTCCGTCGGGCGTCGGCCGCACGGCCACGCGCGGAGTGTTCAGCACGGTCTTCACGCGCACGGGCGCCGGGTCGGTGACGACCACGAACGCCGCCGGGGTGGCATCCGGGATCTCCACGCCCAACGCCGCGAGCTGGGCCGGCACACCCGCCCCGGTGGCGAGCACCACGTGGTCGGCGGGGATCCGCGTGCCGTCGCCGAGCACGACCCCGGTCGCCGCCGAGCCCACGACCTCCACGCGCGCCGCCCCCGCATGCTCGACGACCCGCGCCCCGGCGCCCACGGCCTCCTCCAGCAGCACGGCGATCAGATCGGGAAGGCTCACCCAGCCTTCGCCGGGGTTGAAGATGGCCCCCTCCGCCGCGACCGCGTCGGCGTTCACGTCGGGCGCCAGCTCGGCGACGCCGCCGCGGTCGAGCCACACCGCGTCGTAGCCGATCCCGCGCTCGAACGCGAACGTGTCGAGGTAGCTCTCGCCCTCGCTTGCGTCGGCCCATTTCAGCGCCCCGTCGAAGCGCAGGTACCGGGCGCTGTCCGGCCGCCTCGCACCCCACGTGCGGTAGCGGTCCAGGCCCATCAGCCGCAGGTAGTGGTAGTCGGCGGTGCGCTCGCCCGAGGAGTTCAGCCACGCAATGGAGCGGCCGGACGCGCCGTCGGCGATCGCGCCGGAGGTGACGAGGGTGACCGCGGCGCCCCCGCGCGCGAGGTGGGCGGCCGTCGAGGACCCCAGGATCCCGCCGCCGAGGACGACGACGCGCATACGGGCAGAGGCCATGGCGCTGACTACTTCCCGACCCCCTCGGCAAGACCGCGGACGAAGAACCGCTGTGCCGCGAAGAACGCCGCGATCATCGGGATCGACGCGATGGTCATGCCGGCGAAGATCATCGGATAGTTCGTGGAGAGCTTCGAGGCCAGATTGGCGAGGCCGACCGGCAGGGTCATGGTATCTGTGCTGCTGACGAAGATGAACGCGAACAAGTACTCGTTCCACGCGAACAGGCACTGCAGGATGATCGCGGACACGATGATCGGCATCGACATCGGCAGCGTCAGACGCCAGAACTGCTGCGCCCTGGAGCATCCGTCCAGCAGGCCCGCCTCGTCCACCTCGTGCGGCAGGTCGACCATGTAGGAGCGGATCAGGAACGTCGTGAACGGAATGCGGAACGCCGTGTACAGGATCGTGAGGCCCAGCAGCGAGTCGTAGATCCCGAGGCTCTGCAGCAGGCGCAGCAGCGGAATGAGCGCGACGGTCGGCGCGAGCATCATGCCGCCCACGATCAGAAAGAGCACGGGACGCGAGAACGGGATGGTCAGCTTGGTCAG
Source organism: Microbacterium sp. (assembly GCF_047606685.1). Taxonomy (GTDB): domain Bacteria; phylum Actinomycetota; class Actinomycetes; order Actinomycetales; family Microbacteriaceae; genus Microbacterium. The sequence continues at coordinate 4,489 of NZ_JASGEC010000091.1, read as the reverse complement.
ACCGAATGCCGCCCACGCGCTGATCAAGGTGGTCGCGACGATCGACGCGACGGTGACGATCACGCTGTTCCACATGTACTGGCCGACGCCGAGATTCCACGCGTCCACGAAGTTCTGCCAGAACAGCGTGGTCGGCAACCCGAACGGGTCGGCGAGGAACTCTGTGTTCACCTTGAGGCTGCTCACCAGCATCCACAGCAGCGGGACGATAACGACCAGGGCCGTCACCACGAGGATGCCCCACACCACCAGGCGGAGGAGGATGCCGGCAAAGCCGAGCCGGCTGACTGTTCGATTCGTGGTCGCGCTCACCACTCGACCCTCTTTCGCCTCGAGATCCACAGTTGCGCGATGGCGAGGAGGATCGTGATCACGAACACGACGGTGGCGATCGCCGCCGCGTATCCGAAGTCGTTGTTGATGAAGCCCGCGTGGTACAGCCACGTGCCCAGCACCTGGCTGCTGTTGTTCGGGCCGCCGGAGGTCATGACCATGACCTCGTTGAACACCTGGAACGCGCCGGTGACGGTGACGATGATCAGCAGCGTGCTCATCTCCCGCACGAGCGGTGTCGTGATGTACCAGATGCGAGCGAGCGATCCGACGCCGTCCAGGTCGGCGGCGTCGTACAGCTCGCGGGGAATGCGCTGGATCGCGACCGAGAAGAGCAGCGTGGTGTAGCCGAAGCTCTGCCACTGGCTCATGAAGATGATGGCCCAGATCGCCGTCGTCTCCTGGCCGAGCCACGCCTGGGCGAGGTCGCCGAGCCCGACGACGCGCAGTGCCTCGTTCAGGATTCCGGTCTGCGGCTGGTAGATGAAGTAGAACAAGAGGCCCGCGACGGTCAACGAGATCGCCGACGGGATGAAGTAGATCGCGCGCAGGATGCCGCCGTGCTTTCGCACGTAGGTCTCCACGAGCGCGGCGAGCACGAGCGCGCCCGTCACTTGGAAGACCAGCGACACGACCGCGTACGCGATGTTGTTGAGCAGCGATCGCCAGAAGATCGGGTCGCCCATGGCGCGGGCGTAGTTCGCGCCGCCGACGAACTCGGGGATCGGCTCGAACACCGACCACTGGAAGAAGCTGAGGTAGATGTTCTCCAGCAGCGGATAGTAGACGAAGACGGCGATCAGCACCAGTCCGGGCAGGACCCACAGCGAGGACCGCCAGCCGCCGATCGCCCGGAGGGGCGATCGGCGGCCGGCGCGGCCGCTGTCCTGAGTGGCCGTCGTCTCGGTGACCGTGGCGGGTTGCACAGCGCGCTGCCTGCTAGGAGCCTGCGGCTGCCTGCTGCACCGACTCCATCACGTCCTCTGGAGTGCTGGTGCCGCCGACGAGGGCTTCGCCGCCCGCGAGGTACGCCTGCGCGACCTGGGGGTCGGTCACGGTGTCGAGCCAGATGGCAAGGCTCGACGCCTGGGCCAGTAGGTCCATGGCCTCGACGGTCTCGGGGTCCGTGGTGTCCGGGTCGAGCGAGTCCTTGACCGGGCTCGGGTAGCCGCTCATGAGCTCGGGCATCTTGGCCGCGCCTTGCTTGGACACGATGAATTTCAGGAACGCGACGGCCAGAGCGGGATTCTCCGACTTCGAGTTCACCAGCAGCAGGTCGGGAGCGCCGACAAGCGCGCCGAGGTCGCCTGCGGCGTCAGCGGGAGCCGGCAGCGGGAACATGCCGATCCCGTCCTCGTCGAGCTGCGTGTCCTTGAGCAGGCCGATCTCCAGCGACTCGAGGTACATCATCGCCGATTTGCCGTCGGCGAACCCGACCTGGGCGTCGGTGTGGTCGATGCCGTTGCCCGTCTTGCCGGTGTCGGTGCACTCGCTGATGATCTGCTGGAACTCCGACAGGGCGGTGACGTAGCCAGGGTCGGTGTACGCGGGCTCGTCGCTCGAGTAGTCCTGGTCGAGCGTCGCGGCCGGCACGTTGTACGCGTTCAACTGCGTCACGTAGTGCAGGCCCGGCCACCCGTCCTTGTTGCCGAAGTTCACGGGTGTGATGCCCTTCGCCTTCAGCGCCTTGCACACTCCGAGCAGCTCGTCGAAGGTCGTGGGGACAGAGACGCCGTTGTCCTCGAAGACCTTCTTGTTGTAGAACATGAACTTCGCGTCCAGGTCGAGCGGAACGCCGTAGTTCTTGCCGTCGTAGACGCCAGCTCCGACCGCGCCAGCGGCGAGCGACTCGTTCCACTCGGTGCCCTCGCCGATGACGGAGGTGAGATCGAGCGCGAGCCCGGCGTCGACGAACTGCTTCGCGTACGACCCCGGCCACGCGAAGTAGATGTCGGGGATGCTGTTGGAGGAGGCGAGGACCTTGATCTTGTCCTTGTAGCCCTGGTCGGACTCCTGCTGCACCTCCACGGTCACGTCGGGGTGCTCTGCCTCGAACTCTTTCGCCATCTCGGGGAAGTATTCCGACACGCTCGGGTCGGAGAACTTGTTCACCAAGGAGATCGTGCCCTTGTACTCGACCTCGTTCAGGTCGGTCGTCGACGTGTCGCCGCCGCCCGTGGACGCCGCCGTGCAGCCGCTGAGTACCAGCACCGCGCCAACGGCCCCCGCGAGGGCTACTTTGTGCCGTGTTGCCCGCATGTTGCACCTAACCTCTCTGTGTGATAAGCGTCACGCGACGCGATCGTTTCGGAGTCTAGGGATGCATTGATACCGGTGTCAATGACAAAACCGTAACGATTCTCCGCCGGATCCCGACGGACGGAAGACAGGATCGCGGCACGTCGCCTCAACACCACGGAAATGCGCGAGTTCACGGGGACCTGCGCCCAACTGCGGCTGCCGGTCGCTTGACGGCAAGTCATCAGACTACTCATACTGTTGTCCGACATATTCCGCGCACCGACGGAGGCGATTCCGTGCTCAATTTCGACCCCGAGCGGTTTCTGAGGATCCAGAACGAGGCTCTCTCGCACACGCGCTCGATTCAGCGCGTGGTCGGCTCGCTCTTCGACGACGGCGCGAGCAATCTCTTCTTCCTGGGCGCCGGCGGCGCCGGGAAGCTCATGGAGCCGGCCGCCCAGCTGATCGCCCGTCTCTCGGACTTCCCGGTCTACCTTGAGAACGCGGCGGAGCTCGTCGCCGTGGGCTCGTCCAACCTCGGCCCCCAGTCCATCGTCGTCATCCCCTCGCTGTCGGGGACCACACCGGAGGCGATCGCCGCGCTCGAGCACGCGCACCAGCGCGGGGCCCGCGTCATCAGCCTGACCGCGCACGCGGACTCCCCCGTCGCGGTGGCCGCCGACCACACGTTCACCGTCTCGGCGGCGGACGACACGTCGTCCGAGTCGTTCTACCTGCAGTCCCTCGTGATCGCCCTCGCGCTGTTGAATCGGCTCGGCCGCTACGACGCGTTCGACTCCACTGTGTCGCAACTGCAGTCGCTTCCCGCACTGCTGCTGGAGGTCAAAAGGTCGTACGAGCCGACGGCGGCGGAGATCGCCCGGTCGATCCAGCACGACGAGTACCACATCATCACGGGGGCTGGCCCTGCCTGGACCGAAGCGTGGTACTACGGCACTTGCATCCTCGAGGAGATGCAGTGGATCCGCACGCGCCCCATCCACGCGTCCGACTTCTTCCACGGCACCCTCGAGCTGGTGGAGAGCGGCGTGAGCGTGATCCTGTTCAAGGGCGACGACGCGTCCCGCCCACTCGCCGAACGCGTCGAGCGCTGGCTCCCGTCGGTGACCGATCGGATCACCGTCGTCGACACGGCCGAGTTCGCGCTCCCCGGGATCTCAGCCGACGTCAAGTCGCTGATCCCCCACGTGCTCGTCGCGACCGTGCTCGAGCGCGTGAGCGCCCACCTCGAGGTGCTCCGCGACCACCCGCTCACGACACGCCGCTACTACCGCCGGCTGGACTACTGACGGCGGTTGAGGCCGGGACTTCGATGCGCCGCCCGAGCGTCGCCGCCGTCGGCGACAACACGATCGACCGCTACAGCGACGGGAGCGTGCTGGTCGGCGGAAACGCGCTGAACGTTGCCGTGCAGGCGCGGCTGGCCGGCGTGCCCGCCGCGTACTTCGGCGCGATCGGGCGCGACGAGGACGGGGCGCTCATTGCCGCGGCCCTGCGCGCGAACCAGGTCGCCGCCGATGGGCTCGTCGCCGCGGACGGCCCGACAGCGGTCACCCAGATCCGGCTGACGCCCGACGGCGATCGGGTGTTCGAACGAGAGGACTTCGGAGTGACGGCCGAGTATGAGCCGTCAGACGCTGACCTCGCGCTCATCGCGCGACACGCGTGGGTGCACATCGGGATGCTGCCCCGCGCGGCGGCGTTCGTGCGCCGGTTGCGGGCGATCGCGCCGAGCATCCACATCAGCCAGGACTGCGCCGTGGCGCACGGCTTCGCGCACCTCGACGTCGCCTTCTGCTCGGCGGGCGAGGACGAGCGGGCGGCGATTCGCGTGGCGCGCGACGCCGTTCGCCGCGGCGCCTCCCTCGCGGTGGCCACGCGCGGCGCGGCGGGC
>NZ_JASGEC010000090.1:0-9930 GCF_047606685.1 Microbacterium sp. | reverse complement strand
GGCGCGGGGCGGGCTACGCGGCCGTGCGCTCGAGCAGCCCGAGCGCCCTCGAGCGCTCGGGCGAGCGCTCGTCGGGGAACGCGGCGACCGCCTCGACAGCGAGCGCCCGCGCCCGGGCGGCATCGCCGCATCCGTGCACGGTCTCCGCGAGCTCGAGCACGGCCCGGCCACGCTCGTAGGCAATGTCATGGGCGGTGGCGACCTCGAGCGCGAGCTCTAGCGCGGCGACCGCCTCGGCGGCGCGACCGCTCGCGCGCAGCGCCACACCGAGATTCGAGAGCACGGCGGCCTCGAGCACCGGATCCGACATGGCGCGAGCCATGCTCAACGCCTGCTCGTGGCACGCGATCGCCTCGTCGACATCGCCGCGCGCGGCGCGGGCCAGACCCAGGTTCGTCACCGCGTACGCGTGGGTCTCGCCGCCGCCTGACGCCGTGAGCTCCACGGCTCTCGTCGCCGACGCGAGCGCCCCCTCCACGTCGCCGACGGCGAGCTGGTCGTCGCTGAGATTGCTGATCGCCGTCGCCGCGCGCAGCATGTCGCCGTGCGCGCACGCGAGCTCGTACGCCTCGCGGTGGCGCTCCAGGGCGCCCTGGATATCGCCGAGGCGGCGCAGCGAGACGGCGATGTTGTCGATGGTCAGCCCCACGAACTCGTCGAAACCGTGCTCGCGCGACAGCGCCAGCGTCTGCTCGAAGCGCGTCAGCGCGGTCGCGATGTCGCCGGACTGGGCGGCGGCGATGGCGAGCGCGTTCATGACGGTGATCCGCAGGCGCGGCAGGCCGGTCGTTTCGGCGAGCGCCGCGGCGCGCTCGAGTTGCGCGACCGCGTCGTCGTGCCCGAGCCGCAGCTTGGCCTGCCCGATCGCGTTCTCGGCGATCGCGACCGCCGTGGTGTCGCCGATCCGCTGGCCGAGAGCGCTCGCTCGGGCGTGCAGGCGCAGGGCGAGCGGCTGCAGCCCCTGCCGGTCGAGGTACCAGCCGAGCGCCTGCGCGATGCCGACGAGCACCTCGGGCCGCCGCTCGGCGAGTGCCTCGGCGATGAGCACGAGGTTGTTGGTCTCGGCGGCCAGCCACGCCTCGGCGGCTTCGAGGGCCATCGGCGCCGGCGACTGCGGCGCGTTCGGGAAGTTCACGGGGTGGCCGGGGCGCAGCGCGGTGGCTGCCGACCACGCGCGGTCCACGCACGCGTCGGCCAGGCGGTCCAGAGCCTGGTCGCGGGCGCTCTGCGGGTCGTCGTCCCACGACAGCGCCGCGGCGTACGCGCGGATGAGCGCGTGCATGCCCAGCCGGCCCGACATCCGTTCCTCGACACAGTGGCTGGAGAGAAGGGATGCCTGCAGGCGTTCCGCGCCGGCGGGGCCGACGGCGATCGCCACCAGATCGGCCGGCAGGTCTTCGCACGGCAGCGTGGCGAACAGGCGCAGCGCGCGCCGCTCCTCATCGGCGAGCAGGCGCAGCGACAGCGCGATCGAGTCGCTCACCGGGTCGTCGAGGCGGCCAGCGTCAAGCCTCGCCCGCAGCGCGTCGCGATGCTCGGCGAGAGTCCAGTCGGGCTTGCCGCCCACGCGCGCGGCGGCCAGCGCCATCGCCAGCGGCAGCCCGCCCGACAGCGCGACGATGTCGGCGGCGGCGCCCGGCTCGGCGGCGACCCGCTCCGCCCCGGCGGCGTCGGTCAGCAGCGCCATGCCGTCGTCGCCCGTCCACGTGGTCACCTCGACCACCCGCACCGAGGGCGGCACGGGCAGCAGCGTGCGGCTGATCACCACGAGCGGCGTGGACGTGACGTGCTCGAGGAGAGGCAGCACGGCCCCGAGCGCGCCGGCGTCGTCCACGAGCAGGGCGACGCCGGCACGCTCGAGCGCGTCCGCGACGCACTGCGCCCGCTCGCCGAGCGCGGCGGGTCCGATGGCGTCGATCGCCCGCTCGATGCCCAGCGTCCGGGCCACCGACTCCAGGAGCGTCGCTGCCCCGACGCCGGCGGTGGACATGTTGCTGGCGCGCAGGTCGACTGTGACGATCCCGTCGATCCGCCCCACCGAGCGCAGCGCGCGCAGCGCGCGGGCGGCCACCTGCGTCTTGCCCGCGCCGGGCGGCCCCGTGACGAGCACGGGGCCGGTGGCGCTCATCACCGCGTCGGCCTCGACCGCGCGGCCCACGAACGGGTGTGCCAGCGCGGGCGCGTCGCGATGCGTGGGCACCACGGCATCCCCCGCCTCGGGTCGCTGCAGCGCGACGCACCACTCCCGCCACCTGGCCGTCTCGGCGGCGTCGGCGCCGAGGGCCCGCACGATGTCGAGCAAGAGCGCGGCATCGACTCGGCGCCTGCCGGCGCGGAAGCAGTCGTACACCGTGATGCGGCCCGGCGATCGCTCGCTCGCGCGCACCCCGCGCGCCGTGCGCAGCGCCGTCACGCGTCGGGCGATCTCGCTGAACGACGGGGATCCGGCGCGGGCGCGGAACTCGACGAGGCGCGTGGCCAGCTCGTCGAGCGTGGCCGGCGCGGGGTCTGCGCGTGCGCGGCGGGTCGTCGCATCCATCCGTCACCTCCGCCGCCCGCGTCTGGCGATTCTATCGGTCCGTTCGGGATCGTTCGGGATTGCCCGGAGAGCACCGTCGCCGCCGCGCTCGCGGTTGAGGATGAAGGCGGACCCAAGGAGGAGACGATGTTCCACATCCGCCGCACTCTCGTCCCGGTGGCCCTCGCCGCTTCCGTCGCGCTTGTCGCGTCGGGATGCCTGGCGGTGCCACTGGAGAAGACGAGTTCGAGCATCACCGTGACCTGGCTGGCCGTGGCCGGCGAAGAAGGCGCCACGGGCACGACCATCATCAGCCGTTCCGAGCCGAAGGAGAAGGGCGACTTCCGCGTCGAGTTCTCCGCCGACGAGGTGGGAGGCATCGGCGCCCAGTCGCAGGCCGGCGCCTGGAACGCCGCGATCGCCTCGACGCTGCTGCTCGGCCAGCCGCTGGAGGGCGAGTTCCGGTTCGAGACCGACGGCGAGGTCGACGGCCCGAGCGCCGGCGCCCTCACCACCGCGGGGCTCATCGCCGTCTCCCGCGGCGACACGTTCAAGAAGAAGACGACCATGACCGGCACGATCAACGCGACCGGCACGATCGGGCCGGTGGGCGGCATCCCCGAGAAGGTCTCCGCCGCCGCCGAGGCCGGTTTCACCACGGTGCTGATCCCGATGGGGTTGCGCAACACTCCCGACGCGAAAGGCGAGCTCGTCGACGTCGTGCGCATGGGCGAGCGCCAGGGCGTGACGGTCGTCGAAGTTGGCGACATCTACGAGGCCTATCACGAGCTCACCGGCAAGGACATCGACCTGCCGGGTGTCGCGCGCGACCCGCGGCTGGACAACACGTCGTACGACAAGGTGAAGCCGCAGACGGATGCCGCGCTCGCGCGCTACTCCTCCGCTCGCACCGACTTCAAGCGGCTGCCCAAGGTCATCCGCAAGGTGTTCGCCGACAGCGGGCTGGTCGCACTCGCCGACTCCTACGCGGCGCAGTCCGAAGACCTGTCCCGGCAGGGGCTGCAGGCGGGCGCCTACAACCTGGCCGCGCAGGCGGCCGCCGCGTACGAGGCGCTCACCGCCGTCGGCGAGCTGGTGCAGCCGCTCGTGACGCAGGGAGTGGCCGGAATCGGCACCCTGTTCGAGGAGGCACTCGACACATCGACCGCGAACCGCGAGTTCATGGCCTTCCTCGACCGGCTGTCTGCCTACGAGCCGAAGAATGTCGCCGACGTCGAGGGGCTCGTAGGCGGCTACGCGGGCGCGTTCGACGCCTACTCCCTGCTGCTGTTCGCCGAGCAGCAGGTCGCCGACATCGAGGACAAGTTCAAGAACGACGAGTTCACCAGCCTCGACGAGATGTTCACGCAGCTCACCCTCCCCGTGCTGTGGGCGCAGCTCGCGCGCTCGCAGATCACCAACGCGTCGGCGGCGTTCGAGGTCGGCCGCGACAACCCGGGCGCTCCGATCGCGGAGGATGTGGACCTCGAGCAGGTCGGCGACTTCTTCCGCCGCGGTGCGGACGCGAACTTCGCCGCCTTCAAAGAGGACGTGATCGCCCCGCTCGCCGAGAGCAACGGCATCTCGGACGACATCATGATGAACCGGCTCGCCAATGTCGATCTGAGTGTGGCGGCCGCGGTGTCGCAGGCGCAAGTGCAGCCCGTGATCGAGGACTACATCGGCGAGGACAAGCCAAACGCGAAGTACGCGACGCTCGGCTACGGGTTGAACAACTTCGCCCGCAACCAGGCGCTCATCGACAAGTACTACAACAACGCGGTGCTCGACGACAACCTGGCGGTCGTCGACGTGACCTACGACGCGGTGCTCGGCCGGGCCCTCGACCTGGGCCGACAGCAACTCGCCAGCGAGGTGGAGCTGCTGCGCGCCAACGGCACCGAGCCTGTGCTGAGCGTCGCGGGCTACGAGGTCGCGGGACTGCTGCGGGCCGGAACCGTTGCCGACCAGTTCGCCGCCATCGGCCAGTACAACGGAGGGTTCCTCACGGCGCGCATGATGGCGTACCTGGCTGGCCTCAAGCGTCCGGAGCAGGGGGCCGGATGAGACGGGGCGCGGGCGGCGGCCGCGGCGGCGCCGCCCGCGCCCTCCTCCGGCCCCTCCGCGTTTCGCCAGATCAGGCGATTTGGCGTGGTCAGGACGTTGTGCGCCGGATCGCCCTGACTGTGCGAAATCAGGAGATCCGGTTCTGGTCGTTGAGCGAGGGTCAGGGATGCGGCTTGGGCCGCACGACCCGGCCCGGGGCCGTGTTCGTTGTGCGGGCCGGCACCGGCCACGGCCCCGACTTCGGCTGCGGCGCGGGGGGTTCGGCAGGCGCAGCCGGAGGCCGCGGCGGCGCCAGCCGCGGCTGTGGCGGTGCGCCCGCGGCATCCACCACGGGGCTCGCGCCCGTCGTCAACTCGAGCGCGACCTTCTGCTCGAGCACTTCGATCGCGTCGTCCGACAGCGAGATCAGCCCGTCGAGCTCTTCGCGCACGCGGCGATAGGCGACCTGCCGCTCCGCCGGGGTCGCCGCCTGGTCGATCGCCACCGTCAGCAGCTGCTTTGCCACGTCGAGCCGTTTGCGCTCAGCGACCGTGAACGACGAATCCTTGATCCGGCGCGCGTCGCGCTCGGCCACGTCGAAGGCGACCTCGAAGTCGGTCACCGCGCTGCGGTACTCGGCGAGCTGGTCGGCCGTGACCTTCGCCGCCGCGGACTCGGGGCGCACGTTGTCGGCCGCCTTCTTCGCGCGCAGGAACGCCGCCGTCAGGGGCTGCCGCCCGTCGCTCATGGCCGGGTACGCGATGAGCTTCGCGACATCCAGCTCGTACTCGAGCCAGCGCCGCGTGACCTCGTCGTGCGCGGCGAACAGGCGCTCGAGCTGGGTCGCGAGGGACTCGGGGCGCGCCGACTGCGCGGGGCGGGAGAGGGATGCCGGCAGCGGCTTGCCGCGCGCGGCGGCTTGCGCCGCCTTGATCTCCGCCTTGGCGTGGAGGATCTCCAGCCGCCGCTGGTGGCGGCGCCTCGCCGCTCGCTCCCACGCGCTGCCGATTCCGCCCATGACGCCCATGAGCGGGAAGACGAGCCACCAGAAGTCGCCCAGCCATTGGAAGAATGGCTCCACCGTCTCATGCTAACCGCGCGGCTGCGCGCGGGGGTTAGCCGAACAGCAGCGCGAAGACCGTGAACCCGCCGCCGGTGAGGATGAGCGCGACGATCGTGACCCACGCGACGACCTTGACGCGCCGCTGCCGCGTTTCGTCGTAGGTGTCGTACTCGTCGTCACTCGTCATGCCACGAGTCTAGGCGCGGCCACCGGTCCGATCTTGGTTTCGCCAGATCAGGGGATTTCGCGTGCGCAGGCCGTTTTGCCGCCGGATCGCCCTGATTGCACGAGATCAGGGGATTTCGGAGCAAGAAGCAGCCGCGCGTCAGCCCTCGACGACCGTCGGGCCGAAGGCCGCCGGCAGCGTGCCGGTCGACAGGCTTCGCAGCTCGTCGAGCCCGATGCGGAACACGCCCTGCACCTCGAGCTCGTTCTCGCCGGCGGGCGAGGCGTCGGTCACGCCGATGCGCAGCACGGGGTAGCCGCGCCCGTCGCACAGGCCGCGGAAGCGCACGTCGTCCTCGCGCGGCACCGAGACGAGCACGCGTCCGGTGGACTCCGAGAAGAGGGCGGATGCCGCATCCACTCCGTCGCGCTCCATGATCTCGTTCAGCCACACACGCGCGCCGACGCCGAAGCGCAGCACGCAGTCGGCCAGCGCCTGCGCGAGCCCGCCGTCGGAGAGGTCGTGCGCGCTGGCGAGCAGGGACTGCTGGGATGCCGCGTGCAGCAGCTGCGCGAGGTGCTTCTCCTGCGCGAGGTCGACGCGCGGCGGCCGGCCGCCGAGGTGGCCGTGGATCGTGCTCGCCCACGCCGAGCCGCTCAGCTCGGTGGACGTGACGCCGAGGAGGTAGATGTTGTCGCCCGCGTCCTGCCACCCGCTGGGCACGCGCCGGGCCACGTCGTCGATGATGCCGAGCACCCCGACCACGGGGGTCGGGAAGATCGGCGCGTCGCCGGTCTGGTTGTAGAACGACACGTTGCCGCCGGTGACCGGGATGCCGAGCTCGACGCACGCGTCGGCCAGCCCCTCCACTGCGCGCGAGAACTGCCACATGACCTCGGGGTTCTCGGGGCTGCCGAAATTGAGGCAGTCGGTGACGGCGGTCGGCTCGGCGCCGGTCGCGGCGACGTTGCGGTACGCCTCGGCGAGCGCGAGCTGCGCCCCGGCGTACGGGTCGAGCTGGCAGAACCGGCCGTTGCAGTCGGTGGCGATCGCGAAGCCGAGGCCGGTCTCCTCGTCGACGCGGACCATGCCGGCGTCGTCGGGGAAGGCCAGCGCGGTGTTGCCCATCACGTAGTAGTCGTACTGGTTGGTCACCCACGACGTGTCGGCCAGGTTGGGGCTCGACACGAGGCGCGTGAACTGGTCGCGCAGCGTCGCGGCGTCGTCGGTGCGGGCCAGGGCGCGCGCCGAGTCGTCTTGCAGCGCGTCGATCCACGACGGGTAGGCGACCGGCCGCTCGTACACGGGCCCGTCGACGGCGACCGTGGACGGGTCGACGTCGACGATCTGCTCGCCGTGCCAGAAGATCTCCAGGCGCCCGCCGCCGGTGACCTCGCCGAGCACGCTCGTCTCGACATCCCACTTCCGCGTCACCGCGAGGAAGTCGTCGAGCTTGCCCGGCTCGACGATCGCCATCATGCGCTCCTGGCTCTCGCTCATGAGGATCTCTTCCGGCGTGAGCGTCGGGTCGCGCAGCAGCACGCCGTCGAGGTCGACGCGCATGCCGCTGTTGCCGTTGGCGGCGAGCTCGCTGGTCGCGCACGAGATGCCCGCGGCCCCGAGGTCTTGGATGGCCTCGACGAGGTCGCCGCGGTACAGCTCGAGGCAGCACTCGATGAGCACCTTCTCGGCGAACGGGTCGCCAACCTGCACGGCGGGCCGTTTCTTGCCGCCGCCGCCGTCGGCGAACGTGTCGGAGGCGAGGATGCTGGCGCCGCCGATGCCGTCGCCGCCCGTGCGCGCGCCGAACAGCACGACCTTGTTGCCGGCGCCCGATGCGTTGGCGAGCTTGAGGTCCTCGTGGCGCAGCACGCCGACCGCGAGCGCGTTGACGAGCGGGTTGCCCTGGTACACCGGGTCGAACACGGTCTCGCCGCCGATGTTGGGCAGGCCGAGGCAGTTGCCGTAGAACGAGATGCCGCTGACCACGCCGTGCACGACGCGGGCCGTGTCGGGGTGGTCGATGGCGCCGAAGCGCAGCTGGTCCATGACCGCGACCGGGCGCGCGCCCATCGAGATGATGTCGCGCACGATGCCGCCGACTCCGGTGGCCGCGCCTTGGAACGGCTCGACGTAGCTGGGGTGGTTGTGCGACTCGACCTTGAACGTGACCGCCCAGCCCTCGCCGATGTCGACGACGCCGGCGTTCTGGCCCATGCCGACCATGAGCCGCTGCGTCATGGCGTCGTTGGTCTTCTCGCCGAATTGGCGCAAGTACACCTTGCTCGACTTGTACGAGCAGTGCTCGCTCCACATCACCGAGTACATCGCCAGCTCGCCGCCGGTGGGCCGGCGTCCGAGGATCTCCTTGATGCGTGCGTACTCGTCGTCCTTCAGGCCGAGCGCGGCGTACGGCTGGTCGCGGTCGGGCGTCGCGATCGCGTTCTCGACGGTGTCGGCGACAGGACGGACGGATGCCGCTGTCGCGGTGCGGGGGTTGGTCACGCGGGCTCCTGAGGAGTGGATGTCGAGGCGGTACCAGTCTACGAGGGCGGCAGCGTGTCAAGTGCACTTGACGTAAAGCATCCTTGACTGTAAAGTCTCCTTTACTCCCTCGGAAGCGAGGGCATGTTGAAGGAGGAACACATGGAAACCACCCCTGTCTCTCCCCGCGCCACTTCGCGCTGGGGTCGCAGCCGCCTCGGCGGCGGGAGCGCGCTCTTGCTCGCGCTCTCGCTCGCGGGAGGCCTCATCGTCGCGAGCGGCCTCGGAGCGCTGCTCGCGCTCTTCGGCGAGCACGGCAGCTCGTGGCTGGGCTTCGTCGTCGGCGCCGTCATCACCCTCCCCGCCGCCGCTGCGCTCTGCTGGGCGCTGCTCGTCGACTGGTCGACGATCGCGGGCGGCGTGGAGCGGCCGCAGGAGTCGATCGAGAGCGTCTGGTACGGGCGTGCCGCGACCGGCACGTTCCACGACATCCTCACGATCCTCGGCCTCGGCGCCGCGGCGTTCAGCATCACCCGGCTCAGCATCGACACCGGCATGCTGTTCGTCGTGCTCGGCGGCCTGGCGATGGCCGACTTCGGGCTGCGCTACTGGGTGATCGCGCGGGCGGCCCGCTGATGCGCAACGTGATTCCCGACCGCCGCGCCGACGCCGGCTGGTCCCAACAGCGTCTCGCCGACGAGCTCGGAGTCTCGCGTCAGACGGTCATCTCGATCGAGAAGGGGCACTTCGACCCGTCGCTGCCGCTCGCGTTCCGCCTCGCCGCGATCTTCGCGTGCCGCATCGAGGACCTGTTCTTTCCGGAGGGCGGCGAGTAATGGCGTGCACCGTGGCGCACGGGTCTCGCGCTACAGAAACCTGCATCCGCGCCATTTCCCTGAGGCCGGCCCCGGCTGGCGCTACAGGAACCCGCAGTCGCGCGCGCGATTCGCAGGCGCGACTGCGGGTATCTGTAGCGCCGCGGGTTCCCACGAAGTGCTCGGCTCGGCGGTCCCTAGCTCCGCGGTCATCCGCTGAACCCCAGCCGCCGCGGCACGCGCGCCCGAAGCGCCGCCTCTTCGGTGGGCGGTCAGGCGAGCCGCGCAGGCTGTCCGTAGGCGGCGACGAGCTCGTCGTTGGTCAGCAGGGTGAGTCCTTCCACACGCGCCTGGGCGACCAGCATCCGGTCGAACGGGTCTCGATGAAGCGCCGGCAGATCGGCGACCGCTGCGGCGTGCGCCGACGTGATCGGAAGCTCGGCGTAGCCGCTCTCGACCAGGCCGCGACGGAACACGCGCGGGTCGACGTCGAAGTCGTCGCGGCCGAGGGAGGCTTTGATCGTCACCTCCCAGATCGAGGCCGCGCTGAACACGAGCTCGTGGCGCTCGTCCTCGATGAGCTCGAGCGCCGTCGCGGCAAGGCGCCGCGGTTTGTAGGCTGCCCACAGCGCGAGGCTGATCACGCTGCTCATCGAGTACCCCGACCTCGAGACGCGCGACATGATCCTCGCCACCGGCATGGCCGACGGCATGGAAGCCTCGTACGCCCGGCTCTCGGGCGTGCTCGCGGCGGCCTGAGGCGAGTCGCTCGCCCACGGGCTGGCTGGAGGCTTCGAGCTACAGAGACCCGCAGTCGCGCGCGCGAATCGCGCGCGCG
>NZ_JASGEC010000089.1:0-6613 GCF_047606685.1 Microbacterium sp. | reverse complement strand
CCGGGGGCGACGCGCTCGCCGCCGCGGCGGCGACGGCGGCGGCGTGGGGCGCGCACGCGGTGGCGCAGGCATCCACCGTTCTGCCGCACCTCGTGGGGCTGCCCGAGCCGACCGTCACGGTCGACCCCGACCCCGCCCGGGAGCTGACCGACCCCTCGGCGTGAGCGACAGTGGTGTTGCCCAAATCTCCTGATCTCGCGCAGTCAGGCCGATTCGTCGCGAAACGTCCTGACCCCGCGAAATAGCCTGATCTGGCGAAACGCGAAGCGGGCGGTGGCGAGGCTCACCGCGGGGCCCACTGACGGCTCAGCGCGGGTCGTGGCGGCGCGGCACGTGCGTGCGGGCGACCAGCTCGCGCAGGTCTTCCAGCGCGCCCGCGACGAAGCCCTGCGCGCGCGCCTGCACGAGCACGTTCCCCAGCGCGGTGGCCTCGACCGGTCCGGCGAGCACGGGAAGGCCCGAACGGTCGGCGGTGCGCTGGCACAGCAGCCGGTTCTGCGATCCGCCGCCGACGATGTGGATGGTGCGCACGTCGACGCCGCCGAGCCGGCCGGCGGTGACCGCGGCGTCGGCGAACGCTTGCGCCAGCGACTCGATGATCGACCGCGCGTAGGCCGCGGGTGACGCCGCCGGCGGGGCGATGCCGTGCTCGGCGCACCACGCGTCGATGCGCGCGGGCATGTCGCCGGGGGGTAGGAACCGCCCGTCGTCGACGTCGAAGACGGGCACCGACTGCGGGTCGACATCCTCGGCCGCGGCCAGCAGCGCGGCGAAGTCGATCTGCTCGCCCGACGCGCGCTCCCACGTGCGCACCGCCTCGCTGAGCACCCACAGCCCCATCACGTTGTGCAGCAGGCGCGTGCGGCCGTCGACGCCGCCCTCGTTCGTGAAGCCGGCCGTGCGGGCGGCATCCGTCAGCACGGGGCGGTCGACCTCGACGCCGACGAGCCCCCACGTTCCGCACGAGATGTAGGCGGCCGCCGTGCGGTCCATCGGCACGGCGACGACGGCCGACGCCGTGTCGTGCGAGCCGACGGCGGTGACGCGGGCCGAGGCATCCGCTCCGATCGCGTCGGCGACGTCGGGCCGCAGCGCGCCGAGCGCCTCGCCGGGGGTGATGAGCTGGGCCAGGATGTCGCGGGGGATGCCGATCCGCTCCAGCAGCTGGTCGTCCCACTCCGCGGTGGCGGCGTCGAGCATCCCCGAGGTCGAGGCGATCGTGCGCTCGGCCCGCGCGATGTCAGTGAGCCAGTAGCCGAACAAGTCGGGCGTGAACAGCAGTGTGTCGGCGAGGGCGAGGATGTCGCGCGGCTCCGCCGCGAGTTGGTAGCACGTTGTGAACGGCAGCAGCTGCAGCCCGTTGCGGGCGTAGAGCTCGGCGTGCGGAACGCGCTCGTGCACCGCCTCGACGCCGTGCGCGGTGCGCTCGTCCCGGTAGTGGAACGGGATGCCGAGCAGGCGACCGTCGCGGAGCAGCCCGTAGTC
Source organism: Microbacterium sp. (assembly GCF_047606685.1). GTDB lineage: Bacteria > Actinomycetota > Actinomycetes > Actinomycetales > Microbacteriaceae > Microbacterium. Next base: position 5,128 of record NZ_JASGEC010000089.1, on the reverse strand, counting down.
CACGCCCCACGAGTCGACGCCGATGCTCGCGATCTCAGGCTCCGCGCGGAACGCGTCGCGAAGCCCGTCGAGCGCCGCGCCGTACAGGCCGAGCGTGTTCCAGTGCAGCCCGTCGCTTGCCCGCACCGGGTCGTTGGCGAACCGCGCCACCGCCGTCGCCTCGAGTGTGTCCCGCCCGACGCGCCCGAGGATGACGCGACCGCTCGTCGCGCCGAGGTCGATCGCGGCGACCGCGCCCCCGCCGGTCATCGCAGGAACGCGGCGGCGACGCCGGAGTCGACGGGAAGGTGCAGGCCCGTGGTGCGGCTGAGCTCGGGCCCGGTGAGCACATAGACGGCGTCGGCCACGTTCTCGGGCACGACCTCGCGGCCGAGGATCGTGCGGTTGGCGTAGAACTGACCGAGCTCTTCCTCCTTGATCCCGTACGTGGCGGCGCGGTTCGCGCCCCAGCCGGAGGCGAAGATGCCCGAGCCGCGCACGACGCCGTCGGGGTTGATGCCGTTGACGCGCACGCCGTGCGGGCCCAGCTCGACCGCGAGCAGCCGCACCTGGTGGGCCTGGTCGGCCTTCGTGGCGGAGTATGCGATGTTGTTGGGCCCGGCGAACACCGAGTTCTTCGACGAGATGTAGACGATGTCGCCGCCCATGCCCTGCTCGACGAGTGCTTTGGCTGCCGCTTTCGAGACGAGGAACGACCCCTTGGCCATCACGTCGTGCTGCAGGTCCCAGTCGGCCTCGGTCGTCTCCAGCAGCGGCTTGGACAGCGACAGGCCGGCGTTGTTGACCACGAGGTCGACGCCGCCGAAGGCCAGCACCGTCTCGTCGACCGCGGCCTGCACGGCGTCGGCGTCGGCGACGTTGCACGCGACGCCGATCGCGGCATCCGCCGTTCCCAGCTCCGCCGCAGCGTCCCGGGCCTTGTCGAGGTCGAGGTCGGCGACCACGACGCACGCGCCCTCGGCGGCGAGGCGCGTCGCGACGGCTTTGCCGATGCCGGATGCCGCGCCGGTGACGAGGGCGATGCGGCCCTGGTGGGTGCGGGGCTTCGGCATGCGCTGTAGCTTGGCCTCTTCGAGGGCCCAGTACTCGATGCTGAACTTGTCGGCGTCGGAGATCGGCGCGTACGTCGACAGCGCCTCGGCGCCGCGCATCACGGTGATCGCGTTGAGGTAGAACTCGCCGGCGACTCGCGCGGTCTGCTTGTTCGCGCCGAACGAGAACATGCCGACGCCGGGCACGAGCACGATGAGCGGATCGGCGCCGCGGATCGCCGGGGAGTCCGCGGTGGCGTGCGCGTCGTAGTACGCGCGGTAGTCGGCGCGGTACGCCGCGTGCAGTTCCTTCAGGCGGGCGATCGCCTTGTCGACCGGGGCGTCGGCGGGCAGGTCGAGCAGCATCGGCTTGACCTTCGTGCGCAGGAAGTGGTCGGGGCAGCTCGTGCCGAGTTCGGCGAGCTTCGGAGCCTTCGCCGAGCCGAGGAACTCCAGCACGCGCGGGTCGTCAGTGTAGTGGCCCACCATCGCCTTGTCGGTCGACGCGAGGCCCCGGATTGTCGGCGCCAGCGCCGCCGCCTTCGCGCGGCGCTCGGCCTCGGGCAGGGCCTGGAAGCGCTTGCGCGGCTTGCCGAAAGGGGCGGACCGGCCGTGCTCGTCGATGTACGCCTGCGCGGTCTGGACGATCCACAGCGAGTTGCGCTCGGCCTCCTCCGACGTGTCGCCCCACGCCGTGATGCCGTGCCCGCCGAGAATGCAGCCCACGGCGTCGGGGTTTTTCGCCTTGATCGCGGCGATGTCGAGCCCGAGCTGGAATCCGGGGCGCCGCCACGGCACCCACACGACCTTGCCGCCGAAGATCCGCTTCGTGAGCGTGCGGCCGTCCTTGGCCGTGGCGATCGCGATGCCGGAGTCGGGATGCAGGTGGTCGACGTGCGCGGCGTCGACGAGCCCGTGCATCGCGGTGTCGATCGACGGAGCCGCGCCGCCCTTGCCGTGCAGGCAGTAGTCGAACGCGGCGACCATCTCGTCTTCGCGGTCGATGCCGGGGTAGACGTCGACGAGGGCGCGCAGCCGGTCGAGCCGCAGCACGGCCAGGCCCGACTCGGTGAGCGTGCCGAGGTCGCCGCCCGAGCCTTTGACCCACATCAGCTCGACCGGCTTGCCGGTCACGGGATCGAGGTCGAAGCCCTTTGCGGAGGTGTTGCCGCCCGCGTAGTTCGTGGTGGCCGGGTCGGCGCCCAGGCGGTTGCTGCGCGCGATCAGATCGGCGACGGTCGGATTGGTCAAGTGGGTCTCCGCGGGGCGTTCGAGGCGCGGGCGTTGCGCGTCATTTCATGTTAAAAGTAACACAAATTCTCATATTGCTGCCGAAGGTGTCACAGGATCGTCGGAATCCACCGATACGGGTCGAGCCGGGGGTCGTCGGGCGGCAGCTCGGTGACGAGCACCGCGATGTCGTCGGGGGTCAGCGCGCGAGCGACCGAGCGCGCGCCGAGCTTGCTGGAGTCGAGGCACAGCACGCACCGCCGCGCGTTCGCCGCCATGGTCTGCTTGACCTCGGCCTCGGCGAGCGACACCTCCGAGCTGCCGTCGCGCGGGTCGATCGCCGCGGCCGACGCAAAGAAGACGTCGGCGTACACGGCGCGGGCGGCCTGGCACGCGAGCGGCCCGATCAGGCTTCCGGTCGTCGGCTCGGCGGCGCCGCCCGTCAGCATCGCGGTCACGCCGTCGAGGCGTTGCAGCAGCTGGAAGGTCTCGATCCCATTGGTGTGGGCCGCGAGGCCGTCGCGCGGGCCGACGATCGCGGCGAGCGTGCTGATCGTGCTCGACGCGTCGAGCACGATGGTCCCGCTCGGGGGCACGAGGGCCAGCGCCTTGGCCGCGATCGCGCGCTTGGCCGTGGCGCGCGTCGCCTTGCGCGCGTCGAACGGTCGCGCGGTCGGAGCGGCCGACGCCCCGCCGCGCGTGCGGCGCACGCGCCCCTCTGCCTCGAGCTCGAGCAGGTCGCGCCGGATCGTCATGGATGACACGGCGAACAGCTCCGCGGCCGCCTCGATCGCGACGCCGTCGGGCCGGCGGGCGAGCTCGGCGAGCTCTTCGCGCCGCCGTTCGGCGTCGAGCTTGGTCACGTGCGCCATCCCGGGAGTCTAGCCAGCCGGGCCGGTCAGGCGGCATCCCTCCGCGACGGCTGCGGCAGCCGGATCGGCGTGGTCGCCACGACCTCGTCGCTGAATTCCTCGGGAACCGCGGAGAGGACGTCAACCGGCACGGTCGCGTCGAGGGTGAGGCGGAAGCGCTTCGTCTCGTGGCGGTGCAGGCGGCCGGACGCGACGACCCACGCGAGCCCGATGGCGCACGCGACGAGGCCCGCGACCGCGCCGACCTGGATGGCCGCGCGCGGCCCGAAGGCGCTCGCCACCCAGCCGACGATGGGCGCTCCGATCGGTGTCGAGCCCATCAGGATCGCCATGTAGAGGGCGAGGACCCGCCCGCGGAGCGCGGGGTCGGTCGTGGTCTGCACGTACCCGTTCGCGGTCGTCAACGTCGAGACCGTGGCGAAGCCGACGAACACGAGAGTGAGGGCGTAGAGCCCGTACGTGGGCATGAACGACGACACGAGCGCGGCGACCCCGAAGCCCCCGGTCGCGACGATCACGACGCGGATGCGCGCCCGGTCGCGGCGTGCGGCCAAGAGCGCGCCGACGAGCGAGCCGATCGCGAGCACCGAGCTGAGCACGCCGTAGCCGTCGGCGTCCTGGCCGAACTCGACGGCCATCGTCGACGCGAAGATCGGGAAGTTCATGCCGAACGCGCCGATGAGGAACACCATCACGAAGGTGACGAGCAGGTCGGGCCGGCCCGCCACGTAGCTCACGCCCTCGCCGATGCGCGTGCGGCCGGTGGAGCGCACGCGCGGCACGAGCTCGTCGGCGCGCACGAGCAGGAGCGCCACGATCATCGCGAGGAAGGTGGCGGCGTTGACGACGAAGACCCAGCCGGCGCCGACGAGCACGATGAGCAAGCCGCCGACCGCCGGGCCGATGAGCCGGGCCGTGTTGAACGACGCGGCGTTGAGCGCGACCGCGTTGGACGCGTTCTCGCGGGCGACGAGGTCAGACACGAACGCCTGCCGCGCCGGCACGTCGAACGCGTTCGCGAGCCCGAACGCGAGGGCGAAGCCCCACATGAGCGGCAGCGTCATGACGCCGTTCAGCAGCAGCACGCCGACGGCGATCGCGAGGGCCATGAGCGTCGACTGCGTGACCATGAGCAGGCGGCGGCGGTCGAAGCGATCTGCCACCCAGCCGGTTGCGCTGACGAGCAGCAGCGGCGGGCCGAACTGGAGCGCCATCGTGACGCCCATCGCGGTGGCGTCGTTGTCGGTCAGCTCGGTGAGCACGACCCAGTCCTGGGCGGTCGCCTGCATCCAGCCGCCGATGTTGGAGACGAGGGCGCCGACCGTCCACACGCGGAAGTTGTAGAGCGACAGCGATCGGAACATCGTGGGCATCACGTGTCGGCCACCTCCCGCAGGAGCGCGGCGGCTCGGCGCAGGATGTCGCGCTCGTCGCCGGTCAGGGCGGCCAGCTGGTCTTCGAGCCACGCGTCGCGTCGGCGCGCGGTCTCTTCCACGACCGCGCGGCCGGCCGGCGTGAGGGCGATGTTGACCTTGCGGCGGTCGGCGTCGTCGGCGCTGCGGGCGAGCCATCCCGCCTCCTCGAGGCAGTTCACCGTGCGGTTCATCGACGGCGCGGTGACGCGCTCGCGGTCGGCGAGCTCGCCGAGCGTGTGCGGCCCGTGGACTTTGAGGGCTGCGAGCACGGCGAACTGGCCGTCGCTCATCGAGTCGACGGCGCGCTGAGCGCGCAGCCGGCGGGCGAGCCGAAAGGTCGCCATGCGGAGATCGGATGCCTCGCTCGCCAGAGCGGGGTCGGGTGTTGCGGGGTCTGACATGCTGATGCTTAGCATAGCTTATTAGCTTTACTAAGTAAAGCTGATGACCCCGCCTTGTTCTCAAATTCAGGAGATTCGGCGGGCTCAGGACGATATCAGCCGTAACGTCCTGAGCACGCCAAATACCCTGATCTGGCGAAACGCGCGGACCGGGCGCGCGGGGGCGCGGCGCGCGGGGG
>NZ_JASGEC010000088.1:0-6939 GCF_047606685.1 Microbacterium sp. | reverse complement strand
GTCGCCGCCCACGCGGGAGACCGAGATGCCCACGTCGACCGCGGGGCGCTGGTTCGCGTTGAACAGGTCGGACTGCAAGAAGATCTGGCCGTCGGTGATCGAGATCACGTTGGTCGGGATGTAGGCCGACACGTCGTTCGCCTTGGTCTCGATGATCGGCAGGCCCGTCATCGATCCCGCGCCGAGGTCGTCGCTGAGCTTCGCGCAGCGCTCCAGCAGCCGCGAGTGCAGGTAGAAGACGTCGCCGGGGTAGGCCTCGCGGCCCGGCGGGCGGCGCAGCAGCAGCGACACCGCGCGGTAGGCCTCGGCCTGCTTCGACAGGTCGTCGAAGATGATCAGCACGTGCTTGCCGTCGTACATCCAGTGCTGGCCGATGGCCGAGCCGGTGTACGGGGCGAGGTATTTGAAGCCGGCCGGATCGGATGCCGGGGCGGCGACGATCGTCGTGTAGTCCAGCGCGCCGGCGTCCTCGAGGGCGCCGCGCACGGCCGCGATCGTCGAGCCCTTCTGGCCGATCGCGACGTAGATGCACCGCACCTGCTTGTCGGGGTCGCCCGACTCCCAGTTGGACTTCTGGTTGATGATGGTGTCGATCGCGATCGCCGTCTTGCCGGTCTGGCGGTCGCCGATGATGAGCTGGCGCTGGCCGCGGCCGACCGGGATCATCGCGTCGATGGCCTTGATGCCCGTCTGCAGCGGCTCGTGCACGCTCTTGCGCTGCATGACGCCGGGCGCCTGCAGCTCGAGGGCGCGGCGGCCGTCCGACGCGATCGGGCCCTGGCCGTCGATCGGGTTGCCGAGCGGGTCGACGACGCGGCCGAGGTATCCGTCCCCGACGGCGACCGACAGCACCTCGCCGGTGCGACGCACCTGCTGGCCGGCTTCGATGCCCGAGAAGTCGCCGAGCACGACGACGCCGATCTCGTGCTCGTCGAGGTTCAGCGCCAGGCCCTGCGTGCCGTCCTCGAACGAGAGGAGCTCGTTGGCCATCGCGCCGGGGAGACCCTCGACGTGCGCGATGCCGTCCGCGGCATCGATGACGGTGCCGACCTCGGTCGCCGCGGCGCCTGCAGGCTCGTAAGCGGCGACGAAGTCCCGCAGCGCGTCGCGGATGACGTCGGGGCTGATCGATAGTTCTGCCATTGTCTTCCCTTTGTAGTGGAGCTGTTGTGCGGGCCTGGCCCGCGCCGCCCGGAGGCGGAGGTCGTTAGCCGGCGAGCCGTTGGCGGAGATCCGCCAGGCGTCCGGAGATGCTGCCGTCGATCACGTCGTCGGCGATCTGCACGCGCAGTCCGCCGACCAGGTGGGGGTCGAGCACAGCGTTGAGCGAGACATCCCGCCCGTACTTGTTGGCCAGCGCCGCGGCGAGCCGGGTCGACTGCTCGGCGCTCAGCGGGGTGGCGGTGGACACTGTCGCCACCGTGCGGCCGCGCTGATCGCTGACGATCCGCATCGCGCTGGCCAGCAGCTGGCGCACCCGGCGCTCGCGCGGCTGCTGCACGAGCGACGAGACGATGAGCACGGTCGCCGCGCTCGCGCGGCCTCCCAGCACTCGCTCGACGAGCTCGCCCTTGGCCGAGCTCGCGCCCAGCCGGCTGCCGAGCGCGAGCTCGAGCTGCGGATGGGCGGCCACCGCCTGCGAGACGGCGAACAGCTCGCCTTCGACGTCGGCGTCCGGCTCGGCGATCGCCGCGGCGCGGATGGCGAGATCCTCGATGCCGGCGACCAGGTCGGACGCGTGCGACCAGCGCTGCTGGACCGCATTGGTCAGCAGCGAGACCGTCGTCGGCGCGAGCGCGCCGCCGAAGACGTCGGCGACGACGCGCGTGCGCGCCTCGACGGGCGCCGCGGGGTCAGCCAGCGCGCCGCTCAGCTGCGACGAGTCGCCCACGACCCGCGCGGCGGAGAACAATTCGCGCGCGGTGTCGAGGTCGACGCCCGGGACGGCGTCCAGTGCCGTCCTGGTCGCCGCGAAGGCCTGAGTGGTCGCGCTGCCCATTACGCCTTACCTGCCGTTTCGGACGACTCGAGCTCGGCGAGGAACCGGTCCACGACCGACTGGGCACGCTTGTCGTCGGAAAGCGACTCGCCGATCACACCGCCGGCGAGGTCGAGCGCGAGCGTGCCGACTTCGCCGCGCAACGACACGAACGCGGACTGGCGCTCGGCCTCGATCTGCGCGTGCGCGGTGGCGGCGATGCGCGCCGCCTCGGCCTGGGCGGCCTCTCTCGCCTCGGCCACGATCTTCGCGCCATCGCTGCGCGCGGCGTCGCGGATGCCCGCAGCCTCGCCTCGCGCGTCGGCGAGCTTCGCGGTGTACTCCTCGAGAGCCGCCGCAGCCTTGGCCTGGGCGTCCTCCGCGCGCTTGATCCCGCCCTCGATGGCGTCCTTGCGCGCGTCGAGCACGGCGTTCAGGCTCGGGATCACCTTCCAGATGAAGAACACCAGGACGATGACGAAGCAGATCGTGCCCCAGACGAGGTCTGGAATCGCGGGGATGACCGGGCTCTCGGTCGTCTCCTCCGCGGCGACGGTGACTGATGCGATCAGCATTCAGACTCCTTGGCTGTCGGGGCCGATCACTGACCGGGTGTGGGGAACGGGATGAACGCGACCGCGATCGCGATGAAGCAGAGTGCCTCAGTCAGAGCGACGCCGAGGAACATCAGGCTCGACAGGCGGCCCTGCAGTTCAGGCTGGCGGGCCACCGACTCGATGGTCTTGCCGATGACGTAGCCCACGCCGATACCGGAGCCGATGACGGCGAGGCCGAAGGCCAGGGGTGCGAGTTGTCCGACGATGTTCACGGAACGGTTCCTTTCAAGGGGTGGTTGGGACGGTCTGCGGAGGCGTTCAGTGCTCTTCCGCGACCGAGAGCTGGATGTAGATGGCGGTCAGGATGGCGAAGACGTACGCCTGCAGTGCGGCGATGAACAGTTCGAGGACGGTGAAGGCGATGCCGAACGCGAACGAGCCGACGCCCAGGAGGCCGAGGAAGTTGCCCTGCGCGAGCACCGTGAAGAAGAAGAAGTGCGTCGCCGAGAAGCACAGCACCAGCAGCATGTGGCCGGCCACCATGTTCATCGTCAGTCGCAGTGTGAGCGTGACGGGGCGCACGATGAAGGTGGAGAGGAACTCCAATGGCGTGAGCAGGATGTAGAGGACCTTGGGCACGCCGGGCAGGAACAGCGAGTCCTTCCAGAACTTCATCCCCTTCTCGCGCATGCCCGCGTAGATGAAGGTTCCCCACGAGACGAGGGCCAGCACCAGGGGCAGGCCGATCGCGGCCGTGCCGGCCAGTTGCAGGCCAGGGATCGTGCCGGTGAGGTTCATCCCGAGGATGAGGAAGAACATCGACATGATGATCGGCTCGTAGCGGCGCCCCAGTCGCTCGCCGAGCGTGTCGTAGATGATGCCCTTGCGCACGAAGTTGAGCGCGAACTCCATCGCCGCCTGGCCGCGCGACGGCACGACGCGCATGTTGCGCGTGCCCAGCCAGAACAGCACGACCAGCACGACGACCACCAGGATGCGGATGGCCATGAGGCGGTTCAACTCGAACGGCGTGCCCTCGAACAGCAACGCGGGCGGGAAGAACTCCTCGATAGACGGGCCGTGGAATTCGCCATCATCGCTTGCGGCGACGTTGGCGATCAGTGACGCGACGTTGGTCAACAGCGTGGGCTCCGGCTTCGGGGCGCCGACGGGACGGCGCGACGATGGTCATGAGCGTCGCCGAGCAGAGCACAGACCGCCCGGTTCGGCGGTCCGATGCCGCAGCTGCGCGCGACGTGACCACACTAGCAAGGAATTGGATGCGTCATGTGCCGCGTTGCCCCGGCGCCTGCTCATCCGACGACTCGGGCAGCGCGACGTCGCCCACGTAGGGAACGCGCGCCCGCGCCATCACCACGAGGTCGATGACCAGCGACGCGACGACGCTGGCGAGCACGGCGAAGAAGAACACGTGCCCGTGCACCCACGGCTGGGCGCGGAGCACGAGGAGCACGACGATGAAGACGATGAGCTTGACGAGCCATCCCACGATGACGATCCCGAAGAAGATCTGGAACTTCGTCGGCCCCTCGAACCTCCCGGCGAACAGGATGATCGCGGCGGTCATGCCGAGGAACAGGGCGGCCAGCAGCACGCCCATCAGGGCGCTCCACAGCCCGCTCTGCCCGGCGACGAGGTAGCCGACCACGGCGCCGGCAGCGGCAAGAGCGCCGGTGGCAACAGCGCACCAGATGAGCGTGTTGCGCAGGATCACCGAGTGGGACGGGCGAGCGGGAGTGGTCATGGACGGCTCTCCAGGGTGGGGACGGGGCGCGCGGCCCGGCGCCGGCGAGTGGCGGGCAGGAAGGTGACGACCAGGCACGCGGCAAGGCCGACCGCGCCGAAGACGATCCCGGGCCAGTACTGGCCCGGCGTGATGTAGATCGAGAACACGTACATGAGCAGCATCGACAACCCGACCACGGCGGTCCACGCGTAGAAGATGAGCACGGCGCCGCGGTCGCTGTGCCCCATATCGAGCATGCGGTGGTGGAGGTGCTTGCGGTCGGGCGAGAACGGCGACTTGCCCGCACCCATCCGGCGGATGACGGCGAGCCCGAAATCGAGCAGGGGAACGAGCACGATGACCACGGGCAGCAGGATCGGCACGAACGCGCCGAGCAGCTGCGACCGGCCGAGGCCGCCGGCCTCCGACGGGCCGGGCGCGATCTGGGCCGGGTCGATCTGGCCGGTCACGGCGATCGCGGACGTCGCCATGAGAAGGCCCAGCACGAGCGCGCCCGAGTCTCCCATGAACAGCTTCGCGGGGCTCCAGTTCATCGGCAGGAACCCGACGCACACGCCGATGAGCACCGCCGCGAGGAACGAGCCGAGGTTGAAGTACGACGACGCGCCCGAGTCGCGCACGAGCAGGTACGAGTAGACGAAGAAGATGCCGTTGGCGATGAGGCAGACGCCGGCGACCAGGCCGTCCAGGCCGTCGATGAAGTTGACCGCGTTCATCACGATCACGATCGAGAACAGCGTGAGGGCGAGGCTGAGCCAGCTGGAGACCACCGTCATCCCGCCGATGGGGAGGGAGAGGATCTGCAGGCCGCCGAACCACGCGACGATGCCGGCGGCGGCGAACTGCGCGCCGATCTTGATCATCCAGTCCAGGTCCCACAGATCATCGGCGATGCCGATGAAGGCGATGAGGGTCGCGGCGGCGAGGATCGAGTACATCTGCGCCGGGTTCTCCCACACGAGCGAGAAGTACGGCATGGCGGCCGAGACGGCGAAGGCGGCGAGGATCGCCAGGAACATCGCCACTCCCCCGAGCCGCGGCGTCGGGTTCGTGTGCACGTCGCGTTCGCGAATGCCCGGGTACAGCTTGTAGCGCAGGCTCAGCCGCCACACCCCCCAGGAGAACGCGAGCGAGAGCGTGGCGGTGAGGATGATGACGAAGACGTACTGTCTCACGCGTCGAGCTCCGGCGGGTCGGGCTCGAGCAGGTCGCCCAGCACGTCGCGGAGCCGGTCGTTGGACACCGCGCCGGCCCGGAGCACGCGCACCAGCGGCTCGTCCTCGGTGACCAGGCTCGTGGCGTCCACGATCGTCGAGGCCACCCCCGTCTCGGACGGGCCGCCGTCCAGATACGCCGCCACGCGGTCGCCCAGCATCGCCTGCGCGTCGTCGGCGGTCACCGCCGCGGGCCGGCCGGTCAGGTTGGCGCTCGAGGCGGCCAGCGGCCCGGTCTCCTCCAGGAGCTCCAGCGCGAGGCGGTTCGCCGGCATCCGCACCGCGACGGTGCCTCGGGTCTCGCCGAGGTCCCACACCAGCGACGGCTGCGCCGGCAGCACGATCGTGAGCCCGCCCGGCCAGCACGCGTCGACGAGGTCGCGCACCGGCTGCGGCACGCTCTCCACGAGGGCCTCGAGCGTCGCCAGCCCGGGCACGAGCACGGGCGGCGGCGACTGCCGGCCACGGCCTTTCGCGTCGAGCAGCCGCTGCACCGCGGCGGGCGAGAAGGCGTCGGCGGCGACGCCGTAGACGGTGTCGGTCGGCAGCACGACGAGCTCGCCGCGGGCGATGGCCTGTCTCGCGTGGCGCATGCCGGCAAGCAGCTGCGCCTCGTCGCCGCAGTCGTAGAGGGGGGACATGACCGGTCCAGTCTACGTGGCGCGCCCCGCGCCGCCTGGGCGCGCCCCGCGTGACGCTCAGGGCCGGATCGCGGTGGTCGCGCGGTCGCGCATCGTCAAGTCGGGATGCGTGGCCAGCGCCCGCCATCCATCCCTCGACAGCAACTCGCGAATCGGCCCGCCCTGCCACTCGCCGTGCTCGATCACGAGCGCGCCGCCCGGGTGCAGCAGCCGCAGCGCGGTCGTGCTCAGCGCGCGCACCGCGTCGAGCCCGTCCGGCCCGCCGTACAGCGCTTCGGGCGGGTCGAACAGGCGCACCTCGGGGTCGCGGGGGATCGCGTCGTCGGGCACGTACGGCGGGTTGGAGACGACCACCGTGACCGTGCCGTCGAGGTCGCCGAACGCGTCCTCCAGCCCGACCAGGTGCACGCTCGCGTTCGCGGCGCCGATCGCGGCGAAGTTCTCCCTCGCCCACGCGAAGGCGGCGGGCGACTTCTCGGCAGCGCGCACACGCGCGTGCGGCACTTCGGTCGCCAGCGCCAGCGCGATCGCGCCGCTGCCGGCGCCGAGGTCGACGGCGATCGGAGAGGGGGATGCCGCGGAGGCCAGCGCGTCGATGGCCAGCTGCGCGACGATCTCGGTCTCGGGGCGCGGCACGAACACTCCGGGCCCGACACGCAGCACAAGGTGGCGGAACGGCGCCTCGCCGGTGATGTGCTGCAGCGGCTCGCGCGCGGCCCGGCGCCGCACGAGGCCGGCCAGCGCCTCGCGGTCCGGCTCGGCGAGCGCGTCGCCGCGGACC
>NZ_JASGEC010000087.1:0-19542 GCF_047606685.1 Microbacterium sp. | reverse complement strand
GCACAACATCATCCGGGTCAGCCGGTCGCTGAGCCCCGGCAGGAACGGCGAGCTGGTGGAGCAGAGCCCCAAGAGCCACAAGTCCCGCGAGGTGCCGCTCATCGCCGCACTGCGCCCCTATGCCGAGGACGCCGCCCGCGGCAAGAAGCCGGACGAGCTGCTACTGGCAGGGCCGGACGGCGGACGGCTCACCAACCACAACGCGCGCCGCGCCGTCGACTGGGACGTGCTGCGGGTGGCGATCGGTCGGCCCGACCTGCGGATGCACGACCTCCGCCACACGTTCGCCACGATCCTGTTCGACGCCGGGGCCAGCGCGCCCGACGTGCAGGCGACCCTCGGGCACTCCAGCCTCCAGGTCACCGAGCGGTACTCCCGTGCCCGCGAGGGCGTCGCGCTGCGCGCCGGAGCCGTGCTCGACCAGGCGCTCAGTGGCGCCACCGGCGAGAGCGCCGGGGCAGGGCGCAAGGGCAAGTCCGGCCGCGGAAATGGCCCAAGAATGGCCCGCACCCAGCAGGACTGGGTGAGAAGCAAGGCGTCGGGCCGGAAAAAGCCTGATGGACCGCGACTTTAGGTGGTGGCTCCGACGGGCGTCGATCCCGTGACCTCACGATTTTCAGTCGTGCGCTCTACCAACTGAGCTACAGAGCCGCGCGGCATCCGAGGATCCCGCGTCCTACACGAAAGGCCCTCCTCGAAGGGCCCGTCGCTCGGAGCGACCCTGACGGGACTTGAACCCGCGACCTCCGCCGTGACAGGGCGGCACGCTAACCAACTGCGCTACAGGGCCATGCTTGTTAAGTTGTGCGGGTGACCCCAACGGGATTCGAACCCGTGCTACCGCCGTGAAAGGGCGGCGTCCTAGGCCGCTAAACGATGGGGCCGAGCGAACCCCCGATCAGAATCAACCCGGTGCTCACGCTTACCGACGCTCAAGCATACGCAATGGATGCCTGTTGCGCCAATCGCCGGAGAGGCCCTGTGGCGCGGTATCACGGCGCTCAAGGCCGGCTCAGTATCTGGCAAGGCATCCGCGATTCTCTATCGGAATCGGGCGGCCAAAGAGCATCATGAAGCGAGGGGACAGGGAAAACCCTTGCATCTGTGACTGATGTTGCTAATGTGAAGGACGTTGTGACTGCGTCAAGTGAGATTCGTGCGGGCTCGGCGGAAGCCGGGACTGCCGTCGTGGAGTGCGGCTGCGCGCCGTCTCCCGCAGAGCAGCGCGCGCTGTGGCCCGCTGTGATGAACCGCCGCACTGCGCTGGGCGTGGGGGTGCTCAGCGTCGCGACCGCCATCACGCTCGCGTCGCCGAACGCGCCCGCCGCGTTCGCCGCGGACTACCCGTCGTGGGACGACGTCAAGCGCGCGAAGCGCAACCAGGCCGCCAAAGCGCGCGAGATCACCCGCATCGAGGACCTGATCGCCAGCCTCGCCGCCGAAGTCGAGCGCACCAAGGCGATCGCCGAGCAGCGCGCTTCGGAGTTCTACCAGGCCCAGCAGGAGTTCTTCGCCGCCGCCAAGCGCGCGGACGACCTGCAGGACGAGGCAGACGAGCAGGCCGCCCTCGCCGACGAGGCGGCCGAGAAGGCATCCCGCCTCGCCGTCCAGCTCTATCGCAACGGTGGCGACGACACGTCGCTGCAGCTGCTTTTCTCCGGCTCGGGGTCGGGCGCCGACGACCTGCTCACGCGACTCGGCCAGATGGACAAGCTGCTCGAGCGCAACCAGGATGTCTACGCCGCGGCGGTGACCGCCCGTGACGCCGCCCAGTCGCTGAGCGATCAGGCGGCCGTGGCGCGCACCGAGCGCGACCGCCTGCAGCAGATCGCCGAGGAGAAGATGGTCGCCTCGCAAGAGGCCGCCGACGCGGCGCAGGCAGCGCTGGATGCGCAGACCGAGCACCTCGAGGTGCTGGAGGCGCAGCTCGAGGCGTTGCGCGACAAGACGTCGAAGACTATCACCTCCTACAAGGAAGGCGTCGAGGCGCGGCGCCGCGCCCGGGCCGCGCGGCTGCGCCGGCAGCGCGCGGCTGCCGAGAAGGCAGCCCGCAGTGGTAGCAGTAGCAGTAGTAGCAGCAGCAGCGGCGGCGGCCGTGTCAAAAGCAGCGGGTGGGCGCGCCCCGGCAGCGGGCGGCGCACGTTCGGGTACGGGCCGCGCCGGCTTATGTGCGGGCCGAGCTTCTGCGGCAGCACCTTCCACCTCGGCGTTGACCTCGCCGGCGGTTGCGGCCGCGCGATCTTCGCGGCCCACTCGGGTCGCGTCGTGTACGCGGGGTACAACGGCGGCTACGGCAACTACATCAAGATCGCCCACGGCAACGGGATCGGCACCGGCTACGCCCACATCCGTCCCGGCGGCTTCGCCGTCCGCTCTGGCCAACACGTGCGCGCGGGCCAGGTTATCGCCTACGAGGGCAACACGGGCAACTCGTTCGGGTGCCACTTGCACTTCGAGGTGTACGTGCACGGCAGCCCGGTCAACCCGACGCCGTTCATGGCGCGCCGCGGCGTCTCGGTCTGACGCGGGGCTCGCTCGCGGTGAGCGAGTGGCGGGGTGAGGGCGCGTTAGAGCGTGTTCGGCGCTGCGCCCGACCCCTGGGTCTTGGTCTGTCCCTCGTGCTCGTCGAAGCGCGCGAAGGCTTCCGAGACGAGGCGCTCGGCCTCGGCGGCATCCGCCCACTGGTCGACTTTGACCCACTTGCCCGGCTCGAGATCCTTGTAGTGCTCGAAGAAGTGGCCGATCTCGCCCTTGGTCCACTCGTCGATGTCGGAGACATCCTGGATGTGCGCCCACCGCGGGTCTTTCGCGAGCACGGCGACGACCTTGTCGTCGCCCCCGGCCTCGTCGCTCATCTTCAAGACGCCGACCGGCCGCACACTCGCCAGGATGCCGGGGTACAGGTCGCGGTCGAGTAGGAGCAGCACGTCGAGCGGGTCGCCATCCTCTCCGAGCGTGTTCTCGAAGAAGCCGTAGTTCGCGGGGTAGCCCATCGGGGTGTACAGGATGCGGTCGAGGAAGACGCGGCCGGTGCCGTGGTCGACCTCGTACTTCACGCGGCTGCCGAGCGGGATCTCGATGACGGCGTCGTACGCGCCCATGGTGTGCTCCTTCAAACGGGTGGATGCCGCCGACCAGCCTAGCGCCGCGGGTCGGTGTCGTTTGCTCCTGCACCGGCAGAGCATCGGCTCGCTTGTCCACAGATTTCCGCTCCCTCGGGCGACGTGTCCCACGGTGGTAGCAGAATCGAAGTCCGCCCGTCATCATGGAAAGGTGAGCCTCGTGAACGATCCGCAGATCTGGACGCTGATCGGCGTGTTCACCGCGACCATGCTGGGCGGCATGACGCTCATGACGACCTTGCTGTCGCGGACGATGAGCGCCAAGTTCGAGGCAGTGGACGCGAAGTTCGACTCCATGGACGCGAAGTTCGAGTCGCTGCGGTCTGAGATGAACGCTCGGTTCGACACGATGGACGTCAAGCTTGCCCACCTCGATCGCGACGTCACGTACCTCATGCGGCGAGCATGGGGCGACCCCGCCGCGGATTGACCGCCGGTACGGTGGGGGCGTGAGCCCCGCCGGACCCCTCGACCCTGCCATCGCCGAGATTCGCCTCGCGGTCCGCAAGGCGCTGGCGGGGCTGCCTGCCGACGCGACAGTGGTCGTCGCGCTGTCGGGCGGCGCGGACTCCCTCGCGCTCGCGGCGGCGACCGCGTTCGAGGCGCGCGCGATGCGGCTGCGCGTGCGGAGCGTGACGGTCGACCACGGGCTGCAAGACTGCTCGGCAGACGTCGCGGCGGGCGCGGCCCGGCAGGCGGAGGCTCTCGGCCTCGACGCGCGCGTCGTGCGCGTCGAGGTGGGTGCGGGCGGCGGGCCCGAGGCGGCGGCGCGCGACGCGCGGTACGCGGCGCTTGCCGACGAGGCGATGGATGCCGGGGCGGCGGCGATCCTCGTCGGCCACACGCTCGACGACCAGGCCGAGACGGTGCTGCTCGGGCTCGCCCGCGGCTCGGGCTCGGCGAGCCTGCAGGGGATGGCGCCGCGCAGCGAGCTTCGCGGCATCCCTCTTCTTCGTCCGCTGCTCGGCGCACGCCGCGCGACAACCCGCGCCGCGTGCGCCGCGCAGCAGCTGCGGCCGTGGGACGACCCGCACAACGACGACGACCGCTACACCCGCGTGCGTGTGCGACGGCGTGTGCTGCCGGTGCTCGAGGACGAGCTCGGGCCTGGCATCGCCGAGGCGCTCGCGCGCACCGCGGAACAGCTGCGCGAGGACTCGGACGCGTTCGCGGAGATGATCGACGAGACGATCGAGGATGTCGTCGAGCCCGCCGAGGCCGGCATCGCGGTGTCGGTCGGCGCGCTCGCCGCGAACCCCGCCGCGCTGCGGCACCGGCTGATCCGGCACGTGGTGGCCAGCGAGTTCGGCGTGTCGCTGTCGCGCGCGCACACGCTCGAGGTCGCGCGGCTGGTCACCGACTGGGCGGGCCAGGGCCCGATCGACCTGCCGGGATGCCGCGCCCGCCGCGTGGGCGGCCGCGTCGAGTTCACGGCGCGCTGAGGCGGGGCGACGGTCTCGCTCGGCAGGCGCCTTCTGCGGGTGGGCCGGGCGCGGCACCCGCCGGAACCGACTGCTGAGCGAGTGCGCGGATGCTCAGCAGGCGCCTTCTGCGGGTGGGTTGGGCGCGCATCGACAAGAGGTGACTGCTGAGCGGGCGGGCCGCGCGCGATGCGGGTGACGGATGGCGGACGGTGCTCCCTAGACTGGGCGCATGCGCGCAGCCGACATCGCCCACGACCTCACGACCGTCCTGGTGACCGAGGAGGAGATCCTCGCCAAGCTTGACGAACTGGCGGCGCACGTCGTCGCCGACTACGCCGACAAGGACTTCTTGCTCGTCGGGGTGCTCAAAGGCGCGGTCATGGTCATGGCCGACTTCGCCCGAGCGCTTCCGAGAGTCGTGCCGATGGACTGGATGGCGGTGTCGTCCTACGGGGCCGGCACCAAGTCGAGCGGCGCCGTGCAGATCCTCAAAGACCTCGACACCGACATCCTCGGCAAGCACATCCTGATCGTCGAGGACATCGTCGACTCCGGCCTCACCCTCAGCTGGCTGCTCGAGAACTTCGCGTCGCGCGGAGCGGCCTCCGTCGAGGTGCTGGCGCTGCTGCGCAAGCCCGACGCCGCGAAGGTCGAGGTCGACGTGCGCTACATCGGGTTCGACATCCCGAACGACTTCGTTGTGGGGTACGGCCTCGACTTCGCCGAGTCCTACCGGAACCTTCGGGATGTCGCGGTGCTCGCACCGCACGTGTACGCGTAGCGGGGGCGGGGCGTTTCGTCTCGCCTGCGGCTCGCGGGGCGACCGGGGGCGCCTGCGGCGCGCACGGGGCCGTACGCCGTGGGCGAATGCACAGTCCGGCCATAGGGGGCCCGCGATACCCTGAAAGCGACATGACTCTCAAGAAACTCACCCGCAACCCGCTGGTCTACGTGCTGCTGATCGGCCTGTTGCTCATCGTCGGTTTCCTGCTGATGTCGAGCCTGAGCGGGGTGAAGCAGATCACCACGCAGCAGGGTCTCGACCTGCTCAAGGGCTCCACCGTCACGAAGGTCGTCAACACCGACGGCGACCAGCGCGTCGACCTCACGCTGTCCGAGGCGTTCGAGGGCGCGCGCGACGTGCAGTTCTACTACGGCTCCGCCCGCGCCGACGAGGTCGTCGCCGCGATCGACGACGCCCAGCCCGAGGACGGCTTCAACGACGTCGTGCCGCAGCCGACCTGGTTCGACGGATTCCTGTCGCTGATGTTCCCGTTGCTGCTTCTGGGCGTGCTCTTCTGGTTCCTGCTCTCCTCCGCGCAAGGCGGCGGCAGCAAGGTGATGCAGTTCGGCAAGTCGCGCGCGAAGCTCGTGTCGAAAGAGTCGCCGACGGTGACGTTCGCGGATGTCGCCGGCGCCGACGAGGCGATCGAAGAGCTCGAGGAGATCAAGGACTTCCTCAAGGAGCCAGCCAAGTTCCAGGCGGTCGGCGCGCGCATCCCCAAGGGCGTGCTGCTGTACGGCCCGCCCGGAACCGGCAAGACGCTGCTCGCCCGGGCCGTCGCCGGCGAGGCGGGAGTGCCGTTCTACTCGATCTCGGGCTCCGACTTCGTCGAGATGTTCGTCGGCGTCGGCGCGAGCCGGGTGCGCGACCTGTTCAACCAGGCCAAGGAGTCGGCCCCCGCGATCATCTTCATCGACGAGATCGACGCGGTCGGCCGCCATCGCGGCGCCGGCATGGGCGGCGGACACGACGAGCGCGAGCAGACGCTGAACCAGATGCTCGTGGAGATGGACGGCTTCGACCCGAAGGCGAACGTCATCGTGATCGCCGCGACGAACCGTCCCGACATCCTCGATCCCGCCCTGCTGCGCCCCGGCCGGTTCGACCGCCAGATCGGCGTCGACGCCCCCGACCTGAAGGGCCGCCAGAAGATCCTCGACGTGCACGGCCGCGGAAAGCCGCTCGCCGACGGGGTCGACCTCGAGGTCGTCGCCCGCAAGACGCCCGGGTTCACCGGCGCCGACCTGGCGAACGTGCTCAACGAGGCGGCGCTTCTGACCGCGCGCAGCAACGCGCAGCTGATCGACAACCGGGCCCTCGACGAGGCCATCGACCGCGTCATCGCCGGCCCGCAGCGCCGCACGCGCGTGATGAAGGACAAGGAGAAGCTCATCACGGCGTACCACGAGGGCGGGCACGCGCTCGTGGCGGCGGCGATGAACCACACCGACCCGGTCACGAAGATCACGATCCTGCCGCGCGGCAAGGCGCTCGGCTACACGATGGTGATGCCGCTCGACGACAAGTACTCGGTCACCCGCAACGAGCTGCAAGACCAGCTCGCGTACGCGATGGGCGGGCGCGTCGCCGAGGAGATCGTGTTCCACGACCCCACGACCGGCGCGTCCAACGACATCGAGAAGGCGACCAACATCGCCCGCAAGATGGTCACGGAGTACGGGATGACCGAGGATGTCGGCCCCGTCAAGCTCGGGCAGGGGTCGGGCGAGGTCTTCATGGGCCGCGACATGGGCCACGGCCGCGAGTACTCCGAGACGGTGGCCGAGCGCGTCGACGTGCAGGTGCGCGCGCTCATCGAGCAGGCGCACGACGAGGCGTACCGCGTGCTCAATGAGAACCGCGAGATCCTCGACCGGCTCGCGCTCGCGCTGCTCGAGAAGGAGACCCTCGACCACCTCGAGGTCGCCGAGATCTTCACCGACATCAAAAAGCTGCCGCCGCGGCCGCAATGGCTCTCCAGCGACCGGCGCCCGGTGTCGGCGTTGCCGCCCGTGGAGGTGCCGGTCCGGCAGGGTCAAACGCCGGTGGCGGCGGATGTCGCGGCCGAGCCGGCGTCGACGACCTCGCCGGTGCGCCGCCCCGCGGCTCCGCCGCGGCCCGCCACGGCCTGACCGCGCCCGGTCGTTGAGCGAGCGAAGCGAGACGAAACGCCCCGACCGGGGGCCGAGGGCGACCGCGTAGGCTCGAACCGTGGCCGTCGACAGGGAGCGCATCGCCGCCGCAGTGCGCGAAATCCTCGAGGCGATCGGCGAGAACCCCGATCGTCCCGGTCTCAAGCTGACCCCGCAGCGCGTCGCCGACGCGTACGGCGAGTTCTTCGCCGGAGTGGGGCAGGATGCCGCCGCCCCGCTGCGGCACACGATCTCGATCTCGCGCGGGCCCGCGCCGGAGACGACGCCGTCGGGCGCCGTGATGCTGCGCGACATCCATTTCCGCTCGGTCTGCGAGCACCACCTGCTGGCCTTCCGCGGCCGCGCGCACATCGCGTACCTGCCCGGCGGGCGCGTCGTGGGCCTCGGCGCGCTGCCGAAGGTCGTCGAGATCCTCTCCGCGCGGCCGCAGGTGCAGGAGCGCCTCGGCGAGCAGATCGCCGACACGATCGACGACGCGCTCGACGCGCACGGAGTGCTGGTGGTGCTGGACGCCTCGCACGACTGCGTGACGACGCGCGGCGAGCGGCAGCAGGAGGCGACGACCGTCACGGTCGCCGCGCGCGGCTCCCTCGCCGAGCCCGCCGCCCGCGCCGAGCTGATCGCTCTGATCGGGGCGCCGCCGTGATCTCGCCGGTCACCGCGTTTCGTCTCGCTCGCTGCGCTCGCTCGCGGGGCGACCGGAGGGCGACGTGACGGCGATCATGGGCATCCTCAACGTCACGCCCGACTCGTTCAGCGACGGCGGACGGCACGCCGAGCTCGGGGCGGCGGTCGCGCACGCGCTGCGGCTGCGCGCCGAGGGAGCGACGATCGTCGACGTCGGCGGCGAGTCGACGCGCCCGGGCGCGGAGCGCGTTCCGGCCGCGGTCGAGCAGCAGCGGGCGCTCCCCGTCGTGCGCGCGCTCGCGGCCGAGGGGGTCGCGGTCAGCATCGACACCCTCAACGCCTCGACGGCGGTCGCCGCCGTCGAGGCGGGCGCGGTGATCGTCAACGACGTGTCGGGTGGTCTGGCCGACCCCGACATGCTGGCGGCGGTCGCCGGCACGGACGCCGACATCGTGCTCGGGCACTGGCGCGGCCCGTCGCGCGACATGTACGCGGGCGCGGTGTACAGCGACGTCGCGCGCGACGTCGCCGGCGAGTTGCGCGAGCGCGCGGGCGCGGCGGCGGCAGCCGGCATCCCTCCCTTCCGGGTCGTCGTCGACCCCGGCATCGGCTTCGGCAAGACCGCGCCGCAGAACTGGGCGCTGCTGCGCGACCTCGACGCCATCACCGGCCTCGGCTTGCGCGTGCTCGTCGGCACGAGCCGCAAGCGGTTTCTCGCGGACGTGCTGGGGGAGGACGCCTCGGAGCGCCGCCGCGACCTCGCGACCGCCGTCACGAGCGTGCTCGCCGCGCGCGCCGGCGCGTGGGCGGTGCGCGTGCACGACGTTGCCGCGACGCGCGACGCGCTCGCCGTCGAGTCCGCGTGGCGGGAGGGGGCGTTGTGGAGCTAGACCGCATCGTGCTGCGCGGCGTCCGCGCGCGCGGACGCCACGGCGTGTACGACGTCGAGCGCGAGCAGGGCCAGGAGTTCGTGGTCGACGTCGCGTTGCGCCTGCCGCTGCGCGCGGCTGCGGCATCCGACGACGTCGCCGACACCGTCCACTACGGCGAGCTCGCCGACGAGATTGCCGCGATCGTGGGCGGCGAGCCGGTGAGCCTCATCGAGACGCTGGCCGAGCGCATCGCCGCCGCGGTGCTCCGCGACGAGCGGGTCGCGACGGTCGAGGTCACAGTGCACAAGCCATCCGCCCCGATCGCGCCGGCGTTCGACGACGTGGCGGTCACGATCGTGCGGGAGAGGATGCCGTGAGCCCGAGGATCCCCGACCCGCCCCGCGACCTCCGGATTCCCGCGCGCGCTGGGCGAGGCCGTGCGCCCGTGGAAGCGGTGGTCGCGCTCGGCGCCAACCTCGGCGACCGGGCCGCGACGCTCGCGGCCGCCGTGCGCGAGCTCGAGCGGCTGCCGCTTGTGGAGCGGGTCGTCGCGTCGAAGCCGATCGAGACGGTCGCGTTGACCGTGAACGGGCCGGATGCCTCGGCCCCGGCGTACCTCAACGCCGTCGCGCTCGTCACGACGCGACTCGCGCCGTCGGTGCTGCTCGGATACCTCCACGCGATCGAGGCGCGGCATGGGCGGGTGCGGGCCCTTCGACAAGCTCAGGGACCGGAGGGGGATGCTCAGGGACCGGACACTGGGAAGTGGGCGGACCGCACCCTCGACCTCGACCTCGTCGCCTACGGCGACGTGCGATCGGATGCCGCGGCACTGACCCTGCCGCACCCGCGGGCAGCCGAGCGCGCCTTCGTGCTCGGCCCGTGGCTCGCGGTCGATCCCGACGCTGTGCTTCCCGGCCACGGCCGGGTCGACGAGCTGCTCGCGCGGCTGCGGGAGCGCGAATGAGCCGCACGAGTCCCGCCGCCCTCGTGGTGGCCGCCGTCCTCGGCGGCGCGGCCGGATTCGTGCTCGACCAGTTGTTCACCGCGAGCGGGCGCGCGACCTTCACGCCGACGGTCTCGTTGCCGATCCTCCTGCTGCTGCTCGGGGCGCTGGTCGTGGTGTTCGCGGTGCCGATCCGCCGCGCGACGCGCGGTTCGGCCCCCGGCGCGGTCAACCCGTTCCGCGCGCTGCGGGTCGTGGTGCTCGCCAAGGCATCGAGCATCGTCGGCGCCGCGGCGGGCGGGTTCGGGCTGGGGCTCGTGCTGTTCCTCGTGACCCGTCCCGTCTCGCCCTCGTTAGGCTCGATGGGAGAGGTCGTCGCCACGGCGATCGCCGGCGGCGCCTTGGTCGCGGCGGGTCTCGTGGCCGAGCACTTGTGCACCATACGGAAGGACGATGATGACGAACATCCCGGAGCACAGCCGTCCGGCTCCTGATCTTGTGCCCCCGGCCCCTGAGCCTTCCCTCCGGGCCCCTGAGCCTTCCCTCCGGGCCCCTGAGCCTTCCCTCCGGGCCCCTGAGCCTTCCCTCCCGGTCCCTGAGCCTTCCCTCCCGGTCCCTGAGCTTGTCGAAGGGCAGCGCGACCCCGTCTACGACCACGGCACGTTCGACGTCGTGAAAGAGCCGCGCAACCCCAATCGACTGCCTCTCGGCGACGGCACGTG
The DNA here is from genome assembly GCF_047606685.1 of Microbacterium sp. Lineage (GTDB taxonomy): Bacteria > Actinomycetota > Actinomycetes > Actinomycetales > Microbacteriaceae > Microbacterium. The sequence continues at coordinate 8,892 of NZ_JASGEC010000087.1, read as the reverse complement.
GCACCAGCTCTCGCGCCAGTACGTCTGGGTGCGGCTCATCGACACTGGCTTTCTCCTGCTGCTGGTCGTCGCGGCAGGGCTCGCGGCCTGGTTGTTCGCGCACCAGGCGTGGGTGTGGCTCCCGGTCGGCGCCATCATCGTCGTGCTCGCGTGGATGCTCGCCATCACGCCGCGGCAGGCCCGCGCGTATGGATACCAGCTGCGCCGAGACGATATCGTGTTCCGCCGCGGCATCCTGTGGCAGCGCATGGTCGCGGTCCCCTACGGGCGCATGCAGCTCGTCGACATCACGCACGGCCCCCTCGACCGTGTGTTCGGCATCGCCCAGCTCAAACTCGTGACCGCGGCCGCCACGACCGGCGTCGTCATCCCGGGCCTCGCGCAGGAAGCCGCGGAGCGCCTGCGCGACACCCTCGTGGACGTCGCGGAGACGAGGAGGACCGGACTGTGACCGACCCGGTCCCTGAGCCTGTCGAAGGGCGGCCGATCGCGGGGGCGCGCTCGCCGCTGGCGGACGGCGAATGGCACCGGCTGCATCCGCTCACTCCGCTGTTTCGCGGCGGGCTCGTGCTGCTGGTCGTTCTCGGCATCGTCATCTCCAACCTGCGCGAGCGCCTGCTCGAGTTTTTCATGCCCATGTTCGTGCCCGAGTTCGAGTACGACGGCGAGATGCCGGGCGACCCGTTCGACTACGTGCTCGAGCACAATCTCCTCCTGATCGCGCTGCTGGTCGTGCTCGCGGTCGTGCTCGTGCTGATCGGCGCCTTCTACGTGTCGTGGCGCTTCCACACATTCCGCATCACCGGCGAGGTCGTCGAAGTGCGCACGGGCGTGCTGTTCCGCCAGCACCGTCGAGCCCCGCTCGACCGCGTGCAGGGAGTCAACCTCACGCGGCAGATGGTCGCGCGCCTGTGCGGCATGGCCCAGCTCGAGGTCGTGGGCGCGGGGCTCGACTCCAACGTCAAGCTCGAGTACCTGTCGACCGCCACCGCGGAGGCGGTGCGCGCCGACATCCTTCGCCTCGCATCGGGCCGCCGGCTCGCCGCGGAGGCGGCGCGCGGCGGCCCTTCGACAAGCTCAGGGGCCGGGGCGGGCGGCTCAGGGGCCGGGGCGGGCGGCTCAGGGGCCGGGCGCCCAAAGACCGGGGGCATGGCTGCGGCGGCCTCCGTGGTCAGCGACGGCATCACGGGCCTCATCGTCGGCGCCGAGGATCCCATCGCCGAACCCGATTCTGTGGTGCGCATCCCGGTCGGCCGGCTCGTGGCATCCCACCTGCTCAGCAGCACCGCGCTCGTGCTGATCGGGATCATCGTCGCGGCCGTGCTCGGCGCGGTGTTCGCGACGCCGTGGGTGCTGTTCTCGCTCGTGCCGACGTTCATCGGCTTCGCGGCGTACTGGGTGCGCTCGATCGCCCGCTCGCTGCGGTACTCGATCGCGCCCACGCCCAACGGCGTGCGCGTGACGTTCGGGCTGTTCACGACGATCACCGAGATCCTGCCGCCGGGTCGTGTCCACGCCGTGCAGATCTCGCAGCCGTTGCTGTGGCGGCCCGCCGGCTGGTGGACCGTGCACATCAACAGGCTCTCCGGGCGGAGCTCGAGCGACGGGCAGTCCGACCAGTTCAGCGGCGTGCTCCCGGTCGGAACCCTTGACGACGTCGCGCGCGTGCTGCGGCTGCTGCTGCCGGGGTTGCCCGCCGACCAGTGGCAGTCGGTGCTCGCCGACGGCGCGCAGGGGCCCCGCACAGACGACCCGTACACGAACACTCCGCCCCGCGCGCGCATCCTGCGCCTGCTGACGTGGCGGCGCAACGGATTCCTCGTCTCGCCGGACGCGCTGTTCCTGCGCCAGGGCATCGTGCGGCGCGCGCTCGGGATCTTCCCGCTCGCCCGGCTGCAGAGCATCGGGCTGGAGCAGGGCCCCCTCGAACGCGCCCTCGGTGTGGCGCGAGCGCGTGCGCACACGATCGCGGGACCCGTGTCGGGCAGGCTCGGCGCGATCGATCGGGATGCCGCGCTGCGGCTGTTCGACACGGTCGAGGCGAACGCGATCGCCGCGGCCTCGGTGGATCGCTCGCACCGCTGGGGATCGTCGAGCGAGGGCGGCGAGCCGTGACCGCGCGGGAGGGCCGGCTCGGCGTCGGCGTGATCGGCGCGGGCCGAGTGGGCCCGGTGCTCGCGGCGGCGCTCGCCGGGGCGGGGCACGCGCTGACGGCGATCACGCGCGGCTCGGACCCCGACCGGGTCGAGGGGATGCTTCCGGGCCTCCCCATGCTCGACGCGGTCGAGGTTGCCCGCCGCAGCGAGCTCGTTGTCATCGCGGTGCCGCACGGCGAGCTGCCCGGCCTCGTCGCCGGGCTTGCCGCGCTCGAGGCGTGGCGACCCGGCCAGCTCGTGCTGCACACCGACCCCGCGCACGGCCTCGCCGCGCTCGAGCCCGCCGCCTCCCGCGGCGCGATTCCCATCGCCGTGCACCCGGCGATCGCGTTCACCGGCACATCGATGGACCTGCGCGCGCTTCGCGACGCGCACGCCGGCGTCGCGGCGCCGGGTCCGTTCCTGCCGATCGCGCAGGCGCTCGCGGTCGAGATCGGATGCGAGCCCGTCGTGATCGCCGACGCCCAGCGCGCCGCGTACGCCGAGGCGATCGCGACCGCGACCTCGTTCTCGCGCTCGATCGTGCGCCAGGCGACGGCGCTGCTCGCCGACGCGGGCGTGGACGCCCCGGGCTCGTTCCTCTCCGCGCTCGTGCACTCGACAGTCGAGCACGCGCTCGCGGATGCCAACCCCGCGTCGGAGGTCGACGCGCTCCCCGCCGCGTCGCTCGACGACTGATCGGCGCGCTCTGTGTTCCCCGGCTCCCTCACGCTCTGATCCCCTCCGCGATCAGAGCGTGAGTGTCGTGGCGCCCCAAAGAAAGTGTCTGTTTGCGCCGCATCCGGAGAGGGGATGCGACGCCACGCGCCACCTTCGTGCGCACGTGGTCGCGAGCGCGAGCGCGCCGAGGGCCCGCGGATAGACTTGGGGGTCGACCTCCCGAGGAGCCCCCGCCGATGACCGACCAGTCCGCCGCGCCCGACCAGTCCGCCGCGCCCGACCAGTCCGCCGCGCCCACAGCGCCCGCCGATGACGACATCATCGAGCAGAAGGCCGTGCGGCTCGCGAAGCGCGAGCGCCTGAATGCCGAGCGCGAGGACGCGGGCGGCGGCGCGTACCCCGTCACGCTCCCGATCACCGACACGATTCCCGACCTCCGTGCGCGCTACGGCGACCTCGAGGCCGGCGAAGAGACGGGCGTCGTCGCGGGGGTCGCCGGCCGGGTCGTCTTCAGCCGGAACACCGGCAAGCTCTGCTTCGCGAGCCTGCAGGCCGGCGACGGCAGCCGCATCCAGGCCATGGTCTCGCTCGCCAGCGTCGGCGATGAGCAACTCGCGCGCTGGAAGGAGCTCGTCGACCTCGGCGACCACGTCTTCGTCGAAGGCGAAGTGATCTCCAGCCGCCGCGGCGAACTGTCGATCATGGTCAGCGACTGGCGCATCGCGTCGAAGGCGCTGCTGCCGCTGCCGAACATGTACACCGAGCTCAGCGAGGAGAGCCGCGTGCGCTCGCGGTTCCTCGACCTCATCGTGCGGGAGCAGGCTCGCAACACGGTGCTCGCGCGCGCGAAGGTCAACACCAGCATCCGCAAAACGCTCGACAGCCACGGCTTCGTCGAGGTCGAGACGCCGGTGCTGCAGGTGCAGCCTGGCGGAGCAAGCGCCCGCCCGTTCGTCACGCACTCGAACGCGTTCGACACGCAGCTGTACCTGCGCATCGCGACCGAGCTGTTCCTCAAGCGCGCCGTCGTCGGCGGCATCGACCGCGTCTACGAGGTCAACCGCGACTTCCGCAACGAGGGCGCCGACTCCACGCACAGCCCCGAGTTCGCGATGCTCGAGGCCTACCAGGCGTACACCGACTACAACGGCATCGCCGACCTCACGCAGGAGATGATCCAGAACGCGGCGATCGCCGTGGCCGGCTCCACGACCGTGACATGGGCGGATGGCACGGAGTACGACCTGGGTGGCGAATGGGACCGCCTCTCGATGTACGACTCGCTCGTCGAGGCGTCCGGCGTCGACATCACGCCGCAGACGCCCGTCGCAGAACTCGAGGCGCTCGCCGCGAGGGTCGGCGTGGACGCTCCGCCGCATCCCACCCACGGCAAGTGGGTCGAGGAGCTGTGGGAGCACTTCGTCAAGGACTCCCTCACGCGCCCGACGTTCGTCATGGACTTCCCTGTCGACACGAGCCCGCTCGTGCGCGAGCACCGGTCGATTCCCGGCGTCGTCGAGAAGTGGGACCTGTACACGCGCGGCTTCGAGCTCGCGACGGGGTACTCCGAGCTGGTCGATCCCGTGATCCAGCGCGAGCGGTTCGTCGAGCAGGCGAAGCTGGCCGCCCGGGGCGATCTCGAGGCGATGACGATCGACGAGGAGTTCCTGCGGGCGATGGAGCACGGGATGCCGCCGATGGGCGGCATGGGAATGGGCATCGACCGGCTGCTGATGGCGCTGACCGGCCTCGGCATCCGCGAAACGATCCTCTTCCCGCTCGTCAAGTAGCCTGGTGCCATGGAGAACTACTGGGTCGCGGTGCTGTGGGCGCTCGCGCCCACAGTGATCGTGGCCACGGTCTTCTTCTTCATCCTGCGCGGGATCCTGCGGATCGACCGCACCGAGCGCCGGGTGTACTCCGAGATCGAGGCGGAGGAGCGCGCCAAGCGCGGGCTGCCGCCCGCCCCGACCACCCCGTCATGATCACCGTCACCGTCGAGGCGACGTGGTGGCTGCTTCTCGTCCTGGTGTTCGATGTGACCGTCCGCATCACGGCGGTCATTGTCGTCCCGCGCAACCGGCGGCCCACCGCCGCCACCGCGTGGCTGCTGGCGATCTACTTCATCCCGCTGGTCGGCGTGCTGCTGTTCCTGCTCATCGGAAACCCGCGGCTGCCGCGCAAGCGGCGCAAGAAGCAGGCCCGCATCAACCGGTACATCCATGAGACGAGCGAGAACCTGGAGCTCGGGTCGCTGCGCCCCGACCCTCCGCCCGGGTACCTGTCGCTGGTCGCGCTGAACCGCAACCTTGGCGCGATGCCGCTGTCCGGCGACAACGACGCGCACCTCATCTCCGACTACCAGAAGAGCCTCGACACGATGGCGGACGCCATCCGCGCCGCGCGCCGCTACGTGCACGTCGAGTTCTACATCCTGCAGTCCGACCCCTCGACCGACAACTTCTTCCGCGCGCTAGAGGAAGTCGCCGCGCGCGGCGTCACGGTGCGCGTGCTGCTTGACCACTGGGCGAACCGTGGCAAGCCGTTCTACCGGCGCACCCTCGAGCGGCTCGACGCGATGGGCGCGCAGTGGCACCTCATGCTGCCGGTGCAGCCGTTGCGGGGCAAGTACCAGCGTCCCGACCTGCGCAACCACCGCAAGCTCCTCGTGGTCGACGGGTCGGTCGCCTTCATGGGCTCGCAGAACATCACCGACTCGACCTACAACCTGCGCAAGAACATCAAGCGCGGGCTGCACTGGGTCGATCTCATGGCGCGACTGGAGGGCCCGGTCGTCGCGTCGATCAACGGCGTCTTCCTCTCCGACTGGTACAGCGAGACCGACCAGGTGCTCAGCGACGAGATCGACATCTTCAGCGTCACCGAAGGCCCCGGCCAGCTCGACTGCCAGGTCGTGCCGTCGGGGCCCGGGTTCGACGGCGAGAACAACCTGCGCCTCTTCCTCGCGCTGCTCTACTACGCCCAGCGCAAGGTCATCATCGTCAGCCCGTACTTCGTGCCCGACGAGGCGTTGCTCCTGGCGGTCACCACGGCGTGCGAGCGGGGGCTGCAGGTGGAGCTGTTCGTGTCGGAAGAGGGCGACCAGGCGATGGTCTACCACGCGCAGCGCAGCTACTACGAGGCGCTGCTGAAGGCGGGCGTGAAGATCTGGATGTACCGCAAGCCGTTCATCCTGCACTCCAAGTCGATGACCGTCGACGACGAGCTCGCGATCATCGGCTCCAGCAACATGGACATGCGCTCGTTCGGCCTCAACATGGAGATCTCGCTGTTCGTGCGCGGCGGGGAGTTCGTCGCGGAGATGCGCGGGGTCGAGGAGATGTACCGAGAGCTGTCGCGAGAGCTCACCCTCGAGGAGTGGGAGAAGCAGCCGCTGCGCTCCACGGTGCTCGACAACCTCGCGCGCCTGACCTCGGCCCTGCAGTGAGACGAGACAGCCCGCCGGGCGCGAAGGAGCAGACCATGGCGCAACCGACCATCGACGTCGCCGACCTGGCCGATGTGGAGTCGCTGCTCGACGACGACGAGAAAGCCGTGCGGCAGGCGCTGCGCGAGTGGCTCGCCGCATCCGTGCAGCCGCGCGTCGCCGACTGGTTCGAGGCCGGCCGCATCGACGATCCGCGCGGACTCGCGCGGCAGCTGGGCGAGCTCGGCGTGCTCGGCATGCACCTCGAGGGCTACCGCTGCGCGGGCATGACGGCGACCCAGTACGGCCTGGCGTGCGCCGAGTTGGAGGCGTGCGACTCCGGTGTGCGCTCGCTCGTGTCGGTGCAGGGCTCGCTCGCGATGTTCTCGATCTGGCGCTTCGGCTCTGAGGAGCAGAAGCAGCAGTGGCTGCCCGCGATGGCCGCGGGGGAGAAGATCGGATGCTTCGGCCTCACCGAGCCCGACCACGGCTCCGATCCGTCGGGCATGCGCACGCGAGCCCGCCGCTCGGGCGACGACTGGGTGCTCGACGGCCGCAAGATGTGGATCACGAACGGCTCGATCGCCGACGTCGCCATCGTGTGGGCGCAGACCGACGATGGCGTGCGCGGATTCGCGGTGCCCACCGACACTCCCGGATTCGCCGCGGCCGACATCCCCCACAAACTGTCGCTGCGGGCGTCGGTGACCAGCGAGCTCGTGCTCGACGGCGTGCGGTTGCCGTCGAGCGCGATGCTGCCCGACGCGCGCGGGCTGCGCGGCCCGCTCAGCGCGCTGAACGAGGCGCGCTTCGGCATCCTGTGGGGTGTCACCGGCGCCGCGCGTGCGGCGCTGACGGCGGCGGCCGAGTACGCGGCCGAGCGCGTGCAGTTCGGCCGCCCGATCGCCGGTTTCCAGCTCACCCAGCACAAGCTCGCGGACATGGCTACCGCGCTGGCGACCAGCACGCTGCTCGCCCACCGGCTCGGCCGGCTGAAAGACGAGGGGCGCCTGCGCCCCGACCAGGTCTCGCTCGGCAAACGGCACAACGTGCGCGCCGCGCTGGAGATCTGCCGCACGGCGCGCTCGGTGCTCGGGGCGTACGGCATCTCGTTGGAGTACCCGGTCATCCGCCATATGAACAACCTCGAGTCGGTGTCGACGTACGAGGGCACCCACGAGATGCACACCCTGATCCTTGGCGAGGCGATCACCGGCATCCCCGCCTTCCGCTGACCCGCGGACCCTCGGGCGCCCTCAGGTCGCACGCGCCGACAGCGTTCTGAACGCTCAGCAGTCGCAAAGCGCGCGTCTGTGGTCGGCGGCAACCGCAGAAGGCGACTGCGGAGCGGGCACGGATTCCCGGGCCGCCTGTTCCTGCACAGGGCCGTGTCGGGGCGGACTTGTGCACAGATGCGCCGACCGCGCCCCGCGCGAGCGCTGGGCGGTCGCATCCTGGACGGCATGAGACGAGCCGAACTTGCCCGAGAGCTGGGAACCGCGTTCACCGTGAGCGGGGCGCTGCGCGCCGGCACGTCGCCGTCGCGGCTGCGGGCGGCCGACCTGGAGGCGCCGTTTCGAGGGCTCCGAGTCACCTCCAGCCACGGCGGAGACTTCGACGGCAGCGAGCACGAGCGCGCGCGGCACGCGATCATGCGCCAGGCCGAGCTGTTCGCGATGCTGATGTCCGACGAGCAGTTCCTCACCCATGTCACCGCCGCGATCGGGTGGGGGATGCCGCTGCCGCGACAGCTGGTCGATCCCGAGCGCGGTCTCGACGTGGGCGTCTTCGCTCCCCACCGGCACCCGCGGCGGCGAGGGGTCGTCGGGCACCAAGTCCAGCCGGGGTACGCGCATGTCGTCGAGCACCCGGAGCGCGGACTGCGGATGGCATCGCCGGCCAGCACGTGGGCGATGCTCGGGGCCGTGATCCGCGACCCGCACGACCTGGTCGCGGCCGCGGACGCCCTCGTGCGCGAGCCGATGTTCCATGGCGACCCGCCGCCGCTGGCGACGGTCGAGCAGCTGCGCGCCGCTCTCGCCGTGGGCCGTCGTGTTGGCGGCCCGGCGCTTCGCGCGGCCGTCGAGCGAGTGCGCACGCGCAGCGCGTCGCGCACCGAGACGCGCTGTCGCTTGGTGCTCGTCGACTATGGACTGCCAGAGCCCGACCTGAACGTCGCGGTGTACGACCCGTCGGGGCGGCTTGTCGCGGTCGTCGACCTCGCGTACCCGTTGTTGAAGATCGCGATCGAGTACGAGGGTGAGCACCACTTGCTCGATCCCGTGCAGTGGGCGAAGGACATCGCACGGCACGAAGAGCTCGCTGCGATGGGCTGGATCGTCATCCGCGTCACCAAGGAGCAGCTCTTCGGCGCACCCGCACAGCTCGTTGCGCGGGTGCGCCGCGCCATCCGGTCGCGCACGTGGGCGTGATCACCCACGCGTGACCGTCGCTGCGCAGTCACCATCTGCGGGTGCGGCGCGTGGCGCATACGCATGTTGCGACTGCTGAGCGGGAGGCGCGCGCTTCGGCCGTCATCTTCGGCGGGTGCAGCGCCCGCGGCATCGCACATAGCGACTGCTGAGCGGGGGCGAGGGCGCGCGCGCGGGCGCGCGCGGGGGTGGGCGCAGGGCGCGGGCGCAGGGCGGG
>NZ_JASGEC010000086.1:0-7230 GCF_047606685.1 Microbacterium sp. | reverse complement strand
GCGCGACGAGCGCAGGCGGGCGGATGCCGCGGCGCGGGCCCGCGCCACGCGCTCGCGCAGCGGCACACGGGCGGAGGCGGCATCCGATCTCTCGGGCAGCCCCGCGGCCGACCGCAGCTCGCTCGCGTACGCGACCGGCTCGGGCAGCTCGAACCCGTCGCCGGCGTCGGCGGCCTGGTCGGCGAGGTCGGCCTCGAGCCCGTCGACCAGATCGTCGACCTCCTCGACGGGCAGGTCGCCGAGCTCGCGGCGCACGGCTGCGGCAAACGCAGAGATACGGATGTCGAGGGCAGTGGATGTCGTGGTGTTCACCGGTTCTCTCCGATCGTGCGCAGGGGCTTGGCGGCGGGGGCGTCGAGCAAGGCCGACATCGCCCCGGCGAAGCGCGCCCAATCGGCGCGTTGGCTCGCCAGCAGGTCGCGGCCCTGCGCGTTGATGGCGTAGTACTTGCGGTTCGGCCCGCCGTCGGACGGCACGACGTAGCTCGACAGCGCGCCCGCGCTGTAGAGGCGCCGCAGCGTGCCGTAGACCGACGCGTCGCCGACGTCGCCGAGCCCGGCGTCGCGCAGGCGACGCACGATGTCGTAGCCGTATCCGTCGTCGTGCTGGATGACGGCGAGCACCGCCGCATCCAGCACGCCTTTGAGCAACTGCGTGGTGTCCACCGCGCCCCCTTCGCTTAGGTTCAGAATGCACAGTACCACGCAATATGTAGTACTTCGCAGCGCGTGGAATAGCGTGTCGGCGGCGTGACGCGTCGCCGCGAGGGGCCGGGGTTCATCCTGGTGCTGGATCTGACCAAGCGGGGCGCGGACGCCGTGGTGGCGCGGGTCGGGCTGCCGGACGAGGCCAGCAGCGCGGCCGAGGGCTGGTGGACGAACCCGGTCTCGGGGGATGAACTTCGGGTTGGTCGAGGACACGGGCGAGGTCTGGGTGTCCACGTGGGGCAGCACGGGCAAGGTCGACATCATCAACGTCACCGAGCCCGACAGCGCGCTCTCGAGCACGCCGACCCCGAAGATCTCGGGCACGGCGAAGATCGGCGAGAAGCTGACCGCCAAGCCCGGAACGTGGGACAGCGGAGTCACGCTCACCCACCGGTGGTACGCGGACGGCAAGGCGATCACGGGCGCGACGAAGTCGAAGTACACCCTGAAGAAGGCGCAGGCTGGCAAGCGCATCACCGTCAAGGTGACGGGCAAAAAGTCCGGTTACACGACGGTGACCAAGGCTTCGAAGGTGACTCGCACCGTTCGGCGGTAGTTCCCTCGACGCCGTCGCTTCGGGCGCCATCCGATCGGGAGCGCGGCGCCCCGCGAACACTCACGCTCTGATCCCCCTGGGGATCAGAGCGTGAGTGCTTGCGGAGGCCGTCTCGCGCTGCCGCCTGAGCGCCCGGCGGCACCAGGTGTCACCGCGTGAGGGTCTCAGTCTCGTCACGAAACGACACGGAGCGATGCTTCGCGCGCGCTCGGGAGTGAAGATAGCCGGATGGGCGGCGCCACACCCGCGCCGCCGACTTCACCAACAGCAGAGGTAGCACTATGTCACTGCACCATTCCGGGCCTGGACGTCTCGCGCTCGCCGTCGGGGCCCTCGGGACCTCGGCCCTTCTCCTCGCCGGCTGCGCGGGCGGCGGGGGAAACGAGTCGACCAACGAGGGCAGCTCGAGCGAGCCGATCATCGTGGGCACCACCGACAAGGTCACCACTCTCGATCCGGCCGGCTCTTACGACAACGGCTCGCTCGCCGTGCAGACCCAGGTGTTCCCGTACCTGGTGAACACCGACTACAACAGCACCGAGGTCGTGCCCGACCTCGCCGAGTCGGCGGAGTTCACCGCCCCGACTGAGTACACGGTGACGCTGCCGGCCGGTCTGAAGTGGGCCAACGGCAACGACCTCACCTCCGCCGACGTGAAGTTCTCGTTCGACCGCAACCTCAAGATCGCCGACCCGAACGGCGCATCGAGCCTGCTCTACAACCTCGACAGCGTCGAGACGCCCGACGACACCACGGTGGTCTTCAATCTGAAGACCGCCAACGACCAGGTGTTCCCGTTCATTCTGACCAGCTTCCCCGGCGCGATCGTCGACGACGAGGTGTTCTCCGCGGACGCGGTCACCCCCGACGCGGACATTGTGGACGCGGATGCGTTCGGCGGCCCCTACCGCATCACCTCGTGGGACTTCAACAAGACCGTGGAGTTCGCCCCGAACGAGAACTACCAGGGGCTGCTGGACCCGGCAGTGAACGCGGGCGTCATCCTGAGCTACTTCGCCGAGTCGTCGAACCTCAAGCTCGCCGTCCAGGAGGGCGATGTCGACCTGGCGTACCGCAGCCTTTCGGCGACGGATGTCGACGACCTCAGCACGAACGACAGCGTGAAGGTCGTCAACGGCCCGGGCGGAGAGATCCGCTACATCGTCTTCAACTTCGACACCCAGCCGTACGGCGCGAAGACGTCTGACGCCGACTCGAAGAAGGCCCTCGCGGTGCGCCAGGCGGTGGCCGATCTCATCGACCGGGAGGCGATCTCGGAACAGGTCTACAAGGGCACCTACACGCCGCTGTACTCCTTCGTGCCGGAGGGCTTCACCGGCGCCACCGAGGTGCTGAAGGAGCTGTACGGCGACGGAAACGGCGGCCCCGACGCCGCCAAGGCCAAGCAGCGCCTCGAGGACGCGGGCGTCACGACGCCGGTGAAGCTGAGCTTGCAGTACAACCCGGACCACTACGGCCCCTCGTCGGGCGACGAGTACGCGCTGGTCAAGTCGCAGCTCGAGGCCGACGGCCTGTTCGAAGTCGACCTCAAGTCGACCGAGTGGGTCCAGTACTCCGAGGACCGCACCGCCGACGTGTACCCGGCGTACCAGCTGGGCTGGTTCCCGGACTACTCCGACGCGGACAACTACCTCACGCCGTTCTTCCTGAAGAACAACTTCCTGGGGAACCACTTCTCGGACGACGAGACCGAGAAGCTGATCCTGCAGCAGGCGGTGGAGACCGACCCGGACAAGCGCACACAGGAGATCGAGGACATCCAGGCTCGCGTGGCCGAGCTGTTGTCCACGGTCCCGTTGCTGCAGGGCGCACAGGTCGCTGTGGCCGCGACAGGAGTCGACGGCGTCATTCTCGACGCGTCGTTCAAGCTGCGCTTCGCGCCGCTGACCAAGTAGCGGGAGCACCGGTGGGGCGGCCGCGGGGCCGCCCCACCGACTCGCCGCCAAGACAGTCCGCAACGCAGTTAGGCTCCCTCTATGACGACGAGCGACGTCGCCGCGGCGCCGGTCGATGAGCCGCCCCCGGCACTGGCGGCGCGCCGCTCGGGAGGCGGGGGGATGCTGGGCCGGTACATCCTGGTCCGCTTCCTCCTGATCATCCCGACCGTGCTGATCCTCGTCACCCTGGTCTTCTTCCTCATCCGGCTCACCGGCGACCCGATCACCGCGGCGCTCGGCGGGCGCCTTCCGGCCGACCAACTGGCCGAGCGCATCAAGGAAGCCGGATACGACCGCCCCGTCATCGTCCAGTACTTCGAGTACTTGGGCCAGATCCTCACCGGGAACTTCGGCACGACGCTGACCGACAACCAGCCCGTCACGCATGTGCTGCTCACATACGGCGCGGCCACGCTCGAACTCGTCGTGTACGCCCTGGTGGTGGCGTTCATCGTCGGCATCCCGCTCGGACTGGTCGCCGCAGCCAAGCGCGACCGGGCGCCGGACGCGGTGCTGCGCGTGAGCGCCATCCTCTTCTACGCGACCCCGGTGTTCTTCTCCGGGCTCGTCGCGAAGCTCGTGTTCTCGGTATGGCTCGGCTGGCTGCCGGTGAGCGGCCGGGCCAGCGTGCGCACCGAGATCGCGCTCAGCCGCGACGGTGGCACGGGGATCTACCTCGTCGACGCGATCGCGTCGGGCAACGCGGCGTACGTCGGCGACGTGCTCGCCCACGCCGTGCTGCCCGCCCTCACGCTGGGCCTGCTCACCGCGGGCATCTTCCTGCGCCTCGTGCGCACCAACGTGATCGGCACGCACAACATGCCGTACATCGACGCGGCGCGCTCGCGCGGCGTCACCGAGTACCGCCTCGTGCGCAAGCACGCGTACAAGCCCGCGCTCATCCCCATCGTCACCGTCATCGGACTGCAGGTCGCGATGATGCTCGGCGGCGCGGTGCTCACCGAGACCACCTTCGAGTGGACGGGCCTCGGCTTCCAGTTGGCCGCCTACCTTTCCGCGCGCGACTTCGTCGCCGTGCAGGGCATCGTCGCCCTGATCGCGATCATCGTGGCGCTCACGAACTTCGTGGTCGACGTGATCGCCGCCTTCCTCGACCCGAGGGTGAGGTACTGACATGGCCGTGCGCTCGCGGCGCCTCGTCGACCGCCTGCCGATCGTCCACCAGCTGCGGCAGTCAGTGGGCCTGCAGCGCGGGATGCTGATTGTCGGCTTAGTGCTGACCGCGCTGTTCCTCCTCTCCGCCGTGCTCGCTCCGTGGATCGCGCCGTACGGCTACAACCAGTTGCGCGGGCCGGACGGCAATTTCGGCTCCCAGCAGCCGCCGAGCGCCGCGCACTGGTTCGGCACGACGGTCGGCGGCTACGACGTGCTCTCTCGCGTGCTGTGGGGCGCGCAGACCGCGCTGATGGTCATCCTCGTGGCGCTTGCGCTGTCGGTGTTCGTCGGAGTGCTCCTGGGTCTGGTCTCCGGCTATCTGGGCGGCTGGGTCGACCGCGTTCTGGTGGTGGTCGCCGACGCGATCTACGCGTTCCCGACCCTGCTGCTCGCGATCGTCGCGGCCATCGCGATCAGCGGTGGGCAGTCCGGGCTGTGGCCGGGGGTGCTCGCGGCGGCGGTGTCGATCACCGTCGTGTTCATCCCGCAGTACTTCCGGGTCGTGCGCGCCGAGGTCGTGCGCGTCAAATCCGAAGCCTTTGTCGAGTCGGCGAAAGTCATCGGCGCGTCCACTCCGCGCATCATGTTCCGGCACGTGTTGCGCAACGCGACGCGAACCCTCCCGCTCATCGTGACCCTCAATGCCTCCGAGGCGATCGCCACCCTGGCCGCCCTCGGCTTCCTCGGCTTCGGCATCGAGCCCACCGCCGCCGCCGAGTGGGGGTACGACCTCAACAAGTCGATCAGCGACGTGGCCGCGGGAATCTGGTGGACCTCGATCCCGCCCGGCATCGCGATTGTGCTGGCGATCCTCGGCATCACGCTCATCGGCGAGAGCCTGAACGACCTCGCCGACCCCCGCCTGCGCGCCCGCCGGCGGGCCAAGGGGCAGACGCCCGCCGACGCGGTGTCGGCCACTCGCCCCGCCACCCGCGAGTTCCTGGGAGAGGTGGAGTGATGGCGATCTCCGCGGACGGGCTGGCCGTCGACATCCGCCACCTCGACGTGGCGTTCGCGACCGACGGAGGCGACGTGCGCGCTGTTCGCGACGTGTCGCTCGACGTGCGCCGCGGCGAAGTCCTCGCCGTGGTCGGCGAGTCGGGCAGCGGCAAGACCGTCACCGCCCGCTCGATCCTGGGGCTCCTGCCCGAGACGGCGACCGTGAACGGCGCGGTGGTGCTCGACGGGACGGATGTCGCAGGGCTCGACGCGCGGGCGCTGCGCGAGGTGCGCGGCACGAAGGCGGCGATGATCTTCCAGGAGCCGTCGACCGCGCTCAACCCGGTGTGGACAGTCGGCTGGCAGCTCATCGAGGGGCTGCGCGCGCACGGCCGGCACTCCAAGGCCGAGGCCAGGGCGCGGGCCGTCGAGATGCTGCGCCGGGTCGGCATCCCCGACCCCGAGCGCCGCGTCGACGACTACCCGCACCAGTTCTCGGGCGGGCAGAAGCAGCGCATCGTCATCGCGATGGCGCTCGCGCTCGAGCCCGCGGTGATCATCGCCGACGAGCCCACCACCGCGCTCGATGTCACCGTGCAGGCCGAGATCCTCGACCTGCTGCGGCGCCTGCGCGACGAGGACGGCACCGCGATCGTGCTGATCACGCACAACATGGGCGTCGTCGCCGACCTGGCCGACCGGGTCGCCGTCATGCTCGAGGGGGAGATCGTCGAGACCGCGCCGGTGCACGAGCTGTTCGAGGCGCCCGCGCACGAGTACACCCGGCGCCTGCTGGACGCGGTGCCGCGGATGCAGGTCGCTGACCGGCCGATTCCCGAGGCCGCGGTGACCGCCGAGCCCGTGGTGGTGGCCGACCAGCTGGTGATCGAGTACACCGGGCGGTTCGGGCGCTCGGCGTTCCGCGCCGTCGACCGCGTCGACTTCACGATCTCGCCCGGGGAAGTGCTGGGCCTGGTCGGCGAGAGCGGGTCGGGCAAGACCACGATCGGCCGCGCCATCGCCGGGCTCACCCCGGTCGCGGGCGGCTCGCTGCGCGTGCTGGGCACAGAGATGCGCGGGGTGCGAGAACGCGCCTTCCGTCCTCGGCGCAAAGAGCTCGGCTTCGTGTTCCAAGACCCGGCCACGAGCTTCAATCCGCTCTCGACCATCGCGCAGAACGTCGCCGAGCCGCTCATCGTGCACGGCGGCGCGCGTGACGCCGCGGCGGCGCGAGCGAAGGTCGACGAGCTGCTCGAGGCGGTGCAGCTGCCCGCCGCCTTCGGCGATCGCTTCCCGCACGAGCTCTCCGGCGGGCAGCGGCAGCGCGCCTCGCTCGCTCGGGCGCTCGCGCTCGACCCGAAGCTGCTCATCGCCGACGAGCCGACGAGCGCGCTGGACGTGTCGGTGCAGGCCCGCGTGCTCGACCTGTTCGGCGAGCTGCAGGAGCGCTTCGGCTTCGCGACGCTGTTCATCACGCACGACCTCGCGGTCGTCGACATGCTCGCGCACCGGGTGGTGGTCTTGCACCACGGGCGCATCGCCGAGGCGGGGCCGACCGCCGACGTGCTGGGACGGCCCACCGACGCCTACACGCGCCGCCTCATCGCCTCACTGCCAGTGCCCGACCCTGTCGAGCAGGCGGCCCGCCGCGCGGTGTGGCAGCGGACCCTGGCCGATTGACGCGCTCAGTTCAAGAACGAGAAAAACCGGCTGAAAAGGCCGGCGTTGGCTGCGAGCCAGATGAGCACGAAGAAGCCAACGACGATGAAGCCCGCCCATGGCACGGCGCGTCGCAAGCGCTGGCCCTCGGCCGCGACCCCCGGCGGTGGCGGGGTGAGCACGGCGGCGGGCGCGGCGAACGGAAGCTCGGCCGCGGCGGCGGCCCCGGCGGCGG
>NZ_JASGEC010000085.1:0-22592 GCF_047606685.1 Microbacterium sp. | reverse complement strand
GGGGGGGGGGGTGGTGGCGGGGCCCGCGCCCCCGCCCACCACGGGATGGATCAGCAGCTGGACTTGTAGACCGCGTCGGCGCCATCGGTCTCCAGGTTGTCCTGGGTGATGATGGTGAACCCGGTCTGGATCTGCTCCTCGGTGGGCTCTCCGGCGAGCGCCTTCAGAGCCTGCTCGAGGCCGTCCTTGCCGATGGTGGCCGGCTCCTGCGCGACGAGCGCCTGCACGGTGCCCTCGCGCAGCGCCTCGACCTGGGCGGGGCCAGCGTCGAAGCCGACGATGGTCACGTCGTCGGTCTTGCCGGCCTGGCGCACACCGGTCGCGGTGCCCTCGGCGGCGAACAGGTTCGCCGCGAAGATGCCCACGATGTCGGGGTTCGCCTGCAGAGCGGCCGTCACGATCTCCGCCGCGGTGGCCGGCTCGTTGTGGCTGTACTCCACGCCGAGCGACTCGAACTTCGAGTCCGCCGCGACGGCGTCCTCGAAGCCCTTGGCGCGAGCGTCCGTCGTCGAGATGCCCGGGTCGACCGAGACCACGAGCACCTTGCCGCCGTCCGGCCGCGCGGCCTTGATCGCCTCGAAGGCGGCCTTGCCGCCGCCCTCGTTGTCGCTGGAGACCTGCGACACCGCCATGGACGGGTCCTCCAGCGTGGTGTCCACGAGGACGACCTTGATGCCGGCGTCCGCCGCGGCCTTGATCGGCGCGTACATGGCCGTCACGTCGGTCGGGGCGATCATCAGGATGTCGGGCTTGGCGGCGA
The DNA here is from genome assembly GCF_047606685.1 of Microbacterium sp. Taxonomy (GTDB): domain Bacteria; phylum Actinomycetota; class Actinomycetes; order Actinomycetales; family Microbacteriaceae; genus Microbacterium. The sequence continues at coordinate 21,832 of NZ_JASGEC010000085.1, read as the reverse complement.
CAGCGGCGTCGACCAGCGGCTTCTGCAGTGTCGGGTCGAACTTCTGCGGGCCCTGCACCGTGACGGTGGCGCCCGCGGCCTCGGCCGCCTCCTTGATGCCGCACTCCATCGAGATGTAGAACTCGTCGCCGGCGACGCCCTGCACGAACGTCACCGTCGCCCCGTCGGTGCTGCCGCCGCTGGGCTCCCCGCTGCTGGTCGGCGTCTCGCCGCTGGAACAGGCGGAGAGGGCCAACGCGGCAACAGCGCCGAGGGCCGCGGCACTGAGTGCCTTCTTCTTCCACGTCATAGTGTTTTCTTTCTCTCTGTGGTGGTTGGGTTGTTTGCGACCGGCGCGCCTCAGGTGCGCCGGCCTCCGCTGAAGAGCTTGCTCCAGAGGCTTTGGGTGCTTCCTCGCATCGCGGCAGCGCGACGCGCCTGGTCGATGTAGACCGCCGCGATCAGCACGGCGCCGACCGCGATCTGCTGCCAGAACGGCTGGACGCCGGTGATGACGAACCCGTTCTGCAGCACGGCCGGGATGAACAGGCCGACGACGGTGCCGAAGATCGTGCCGACGCCGCCGAACAGCGAGGTGCCGCCGATGACGACCGCCGCGATGACGTTCAGGTTGGTCTGCGACTGGCCGGCGATGGCCGTCGTCGAGAACTGCGAGAGCGAGAGGATGCCGGCAACGCCCGCGAGCCCGCCCGTCATCGTGTAGATGAGGATCAGGTGGCGGTCGACCTTGACGCCGACGCGTCGGGCGGCGAGCTCGCTCGAACCGACCGCGTACGTGTAGAGGCCGAACTTCGTGTAATGCAGCAGGACGCCGCCGATCACCAGCAGCACGAGCGCGATGACCGAGATCGTCGGGATCGTGCCGAACACGTTGCCGTAGCCGATGGTCTCGGTGAGCACGGTGGGAACCTGCCGGATGTCGATGCCGCCGGTGATCACCTGGGCAAGGCCCAGGGCCATGCCGAAGGTGCCGAGCGTGACGATCAGCGGCGGGATCTTGCCCTTCGCGATGAGGAAGCCGTTGAGCAGGCCCCACGCGATGCCGGACGCGACCGCGACAACGATGCCGACGGCGGCCACGCCCCATCCCTGCCCGCCCATCTCCCGCATCACGATCGCCGACACGACGCCCGAGAACACGAGCACCGACCCGATCGACAGGTCGATTCCGGAGGTGATGATGACGTAGGTCATGCCGATGCCGAGGACGGCGAGGATCGACGCGTTCTGGATGATCAGCCGGAAGTTCGACCACTGCGCGAACGTGTCGGGCGCGAGCACGCAGAACACCAGCACGATCAGCATCAGCACCAGCAGGATCTGGAACTGCTGTGCCTTCAGCATCCGTACGAAGGCGTTGGGCTTCGGCTCGGTCGTGCCGATCGCCACCGTCTCGGTGCGAGGTTTCGTGTTCACTTCTCGCCCTCCTGGGTGATCGCGCCGGTCATGTAGCCGACGAGGTCCTCCATCGTGGTCTCCTTGGCGTTGAGCGTGGCCACGCGGCTGCCCAGCCGCAGCACCTGGATGCGGTCGGACACCTCGATGACGTGCGGCATCGAGTGGCTGATGAAGACCACGCCGATGCCCTTGTCGCGCACGCGCCGGATGGTCTCGAGCACGTTCTTGGTCTGGCGCACGCCGAGGGCGGCGGTCGGCTCGTCCAGGAACACCAGGCGGTCGGCCCAGTGCACGGCGCGGGCGATCGCGATCGCCTGGCGCTGCCCGCCCGACATCTCGCCGACCGGCGAGGTGAGCGACCGCACCGTCGCCCCCAGGTCGTCGAACGCGGCGCGCGAGGCGACGGCCATCTCCTTGGTCTTCATGAAGCCGAACAGGCCGCCGATGCCGCCTGCCGGGATCTCACGGCCCAGGTACATGTTCTGCACCGGGTCGAGGTGGGGCGCCAGGGCGAGGTCCTGGTAGACCGTCTCGATGCCCAGCGCGCTGGCCTGGCGGGGGTGGGTGAACTCGATCGGCTCGCCGTCGAACTTGATGGTGCCGCTGTCCAGCGCGAGGTTTCCCGACAGCGCCTTGACGAGGGTGGACTTTCCGGCTCCGTTGTCGCCGATCAGCGCGGTGACCTCGCCGGGATACACCTCGAAGTCCGCTTCGTTGAGGGCTCGGACGTGGCCGAACTGTCGCGACAGGCCTCGAGCCTCGAGCACGGGTACGGGCATGTCAACTCCTTTCGGTGTGTGTGCGGATGGGGGTCGTGCTGGTCATTGCTGCTCCGATCTGGTGGGCGAGAGGTCGACGGCGTGCGCCGCCAGGAAGGAGGAGGCGAACTCCTCGAAGCGTTCGGCGCGCGAACCGGAGGCGGCGAACGCCGCGAACAGGGCGGCGCCGTACGCGGTGCCCTCCTCGTGGGGCGCGATCGACACGGCGGGCAGGATCAGCTCGCGCGCGCGCACGACGCTCGCCATCTTCGACCAGCCTCCGGTGAGCAGAGTGGATGTCGGCGCCGCCACCTCGCGGTCCATGACCTCCATGAGCTCGGCGCACATGTCGTTGCCGTGCAGCAGCGTCGCGCAGAACAGCTCTTCGGGCGAGAGCCCGTCGCTGTTGGCGGCGACCTTCAGCACGCCGTCGTTGTTGCGCGCGCCGGAGACCTCCAGCGCGCCGCCGCCGAGCCCGCCCCGCACCGGCAGCCCCATCACGAGCTCGTCGAGCGCCTTCCGGCCGCGTTCGTCGCGCACGCCGAGCAGCTGCAGCACGCGCCGCATGAGCAGCCCCGCCTTGGTGCCGGCCAGCAGCACGTACTTGCCCGGCAGCACGTGTCGCACGGTGTTGATCCCCGCTTGCGCGAGCCGGTCGCGCGCGTCGAAGGGCAGCGTGTCGTCGAGCACGCGCACGAGCGCCTCAGCCGTGCCGATCGAGTCGTACAGCTCGCTCGACGCCGTCGCGCCCACGGCGACGGCCGAGACGAGATGGTCGTGGCCGGCCACGGTGAGCACCGCGCCCTGGAAGGCCGTCGGCATCCTGTCGTCGCGCACCTCGCCGACCGCCTGCCCCGCGCCGACGCGCTCGGCCAGCAGGCCGGGGCCGACACCGACGACATCGAGCGCGGCATCCCACGGCTCGGAGTCGTCCTGGTCGATGAGTCCCGTCCGCGAGACGAGGGAGTACTCGGCCACGCGCGGGCCGCCGAGGCCGTGCACGATCGACTCGGGCACGTTGAGGAACGTCTTGCCCTCCAGCGCGACCCCCGACTCTCGCAAGTAGAGGATCTTCGAGATCGTCGCGAGCGGGCCCACCGGCAGCCCCGTGCGGCCCATGAACTCGTCGCGGAACTCCTGCGGCGTGCGCAGGATCTGCTCGCCTCCGCGCGGGTCGAACCACGCCATGATCGGCGCCGCGGGGGTGTCGTCGGCATCCAGCAGCACACCGGCCTCCGCCATACCCGAGACGGCCACGGCGAGGATGCGGTACGCGCCGCTCTCGGAGAGCGCGGAATCGGCTTCGGCCGCCAGCTCGCGCACGACCGACAGCGGCTGGTCGGCGGGCATCTCCGCCTCGCCGTTGTCCAGGCTCGTCCACGGCGAGCGCCGGCTCACCACGAGCACCTCGCGGCCGTCGGGCGTCGCGACGAGCAGCTTGATGCTCGTCGAGCCGATGTCGATTCCGGCGACGTAGTCCGTCAACGCACGCCTCCCGACCGCAATGTCGCGGGCCAGCCCGCCCCGGGGCCGGCCACCAGCACCGTGGCGTCGCCGCTCGCGCGCCACGCGCCGAACGCGTGGGGCACCGCGTACGCTTCGCCGCCGCGCACGGCGACGGCGGTGCCGTCGTCCGCGGTCAGCGCGCCCTCGCCCTCGGTCACGAGAACGACGGCAAAGCCCGCCTCGAAGGCGGCGCCGGCGGCCGCCGTGCGCAGCCGGAAGTACGGGTCGGCGGCGGCGGGGAGCACCGAGCGGGTCGTGCCCCGCGGCGCGCCTTCGCCCGCGGGGCGGACGAGGGCGGCGAGCTCCTCCGGGCCCAGCGCGGCGGTGGAGACGGCCGGCATGACGGTGTCGAACCCGAGGTCGAGGTGCGACTGGTCGCGCGTCGAGGTCGTCACCGACCACTCCAGCAGGATCGAGAAGTCGGTGGGCTCCTGCACCTCCATCACGAAGATGCCGCCGTCGATCGCGTGCGCGGTGCCGGCGGGCACGAGCACGCCCATGCCCTCGTGGGCCACGACGCGGTTGAGGTGGTCGAGCATCCACTCGCTGTCCTGCGCGTCGCGTCGGCGGTCGAGCTCGTCGCGGTCGACCCTCTCTCGCCAGCCGACGTAGAACGCGCAGTCGGGCTCGGTCTCCAGCACGTACCACGCCTCGGTCTTGCCGTACGGGCAGTCCAGGTGCGCGGCGGCGAAGCCGCGCTCGGGGTGCACGTGCACGGGCAGCCGCTGGCGCGCGTCGAGCAGCTTCACCAAGACGCCGACATCCGACGCGGAGCTGCCCGCGCCCTCGCCCACCCACGCGCGCGGCGCCGCGGCGACGAGGTCGCGCAGCACGTCGCCGTCGGCGGTGACCGCGAGCCCGGTGACGGGGTCGCCGAACCGCGTCACAGTCGCGCCAAGCCACTCCTCCGGCTGCCGGTCCGTCTCCGGGACGATACCGCGCAGGGCCGCGATGCGATCGCCGCCGCGGTAGAAGTGCTGCACCGGGTTGGGCGGGAGCAGGACGGGCTTCACGTGGGGACTCCGATGCGGGTGGTGGATGGCGCGAGCTCGCCCGAGCCGCGGCGGATCGTCGAGGTCGGCACCACGATGCGCGCGGGAGGCAGGTCGGGCTGGGCGATGAGCTCCCGCAGCCGCTCGAAGGCGGCGGTCGCGATCGCCCGCGGGTCTTGGTCGATGCACGTGATCGCGGGCTGCACCGCGTCGGCGAGCTCGAAGTCGCCGAACGAGATGAGCGCGGGGGTGGCGGCGCCAGTGGTGCGGATGGCGTCGATCGTCGCGATCGACGCGCGCACCGTGCCGCACAGCACGGCCGTCGGCGCGTCCTGGCGCGTGAGCAGCTCGGCGGTGAGCGCCGCCATCGACGCGCGGTCGCGGCCGTGGCGCACGATGAGCGTGTCGTCCACCGCGAGCCCCGCGTCCGACATCGCCGAGTGGAATCCGCGCAGGCGCGCCGTGTTGGTGGGGTAGCGGTCCTCGCGACCGACGAAGCCGATGCGGGTGTGCCCGTGCGCGATGAGCTGCGCGGTGGCGGCGCAGGCCGAGCCGAAGTCGTCGATCACGACCGAGTCGACGCCCTCGCGCGCGCGGTCGGCGCACACGATCGGGAAGCGGTGGCGCAGCGCCCTCAACTGCTCGGCGTCGACGGCCACCGGCGCGATGATGAGGCCGCGCAGCTGGTTGCCGGCCAGGCGCATCAGCTGGTCGTTCTCGCGCTCGGCGTCGAAGCTCGTGCTGGCGACGAGCACCATCAGCTCGTGCTCGAGGGCGAGCTCGTCGATGACGCTGGCGAACTCGGAGAAGAACGGGTCGGAGAAGGCGTCGATCAGCAGCCCGATCGCCTCCGCGCCCCCGGTCTTGAGCGAGCGCGCCATCGTGTTGGGCACGAATCGCAGCTCGCGGACGGCGTCGAGCACGCGCTCGCGCGTCTCGGGGCGCACGCCGCGCTCGTCGTTCATGACGCGCGAGACGGTCTTGATGCTCACCCCGGCGCGGGCGGCGACATCGGTGATGCGGGCGCGGCCCATGGCGACCGGTTCCGCGGAACCGGCTGCGCCTTCGCTGTGCGCCATGGTGCTCCTCGACATCATCGTCGTCCACGGTGTGGGATCTGAAATTGCCCTGCTGGAAGCTATACTCGGCTCGTTACGACAACGTTGTCAAGAGCGATACGGAAATGTTATCCAAGCCGATTCGGAAGACCCCCCGAGAATGAGATTCCTGGTCGTCGCCGGCGCCGCCGGCGTGGGCAAGAGCACGCTGGCGCGCGCCCTCGCACGGGTGCTCGCGCTGCCGGTCGTCGACCTCGACACACTCACGAACCCCCTGCTGGACGCCATCGCCGAGCGCGCGTTCCCCGGCGCCCACTGGAACGACCCGGCGCTGCGCGAGACCGTGCGGCCGGCTCGCTACGCGGCAGTGCGGGCCGTGATCGCCGAGCAGGCGGACGCCGGGGTGGGCGCGGTCGCGGCCGCCCCGTTCACGGCGGAGCTGACGGGCGGGCCCGAGTGGGAGCTGCTCGTCCAGGCGTGCGGCCAGGAGCCGGTCGTGGTGTGGCTGGAGGCCGACGACACGGTGATCGCCGCGCGTCGCGCGCAGCGCTCCGCCGCGCGCGACGCGCACGCGCTGCCGGCAGCCGGCATCCCGCCCGCAGTCCCCCACCTGAGACTGGACGCGTCGCTGTCACCGGCCCAGCAGGTGACGCGCGTGCTGCGCCACCTCGGCGTGCACCGCGAGCTGGCAGCCGACGCCCCGCTGCTGTCCCGACGGTTCGCGGCGGGGCTGTTCGACCTCGACGGCACACTCATCGACTCGACCCCGGCCGTGCTGCGCTCGTGGAGCCGGCTCGCCGCCGAGTACGGCGTCGGGCTCGACCTGCTCGCCTCCGGCCACGGGCAGCCGGCATCCAGCCTGATCAACGCGATGTTCCCGCCCGAGCGCGTGGACGAGGCTCTCGACCGCATCTCCGAGCTCGAGGCGGAGGATGTCGCCGACGTCGCGCTGATCCCGGGCTCGCGCGCCGTGTTCGAGGCGATTCCGCGCCGCGCGATCGTCACGAGCGGCACGCGGCTGATCGCCGGCAACCGCATCGCCGCCGCCGGGGTTGCGCGGCCCGACGTCGTCGTGACGTTCGACGACGTCGAGCGCGGCAAGCCCGATCCCGAGCCGTTCGCGCGCGCCGCCGCCCTGCTCGGTGTCGCGGGGGCGGACTGCGTCGCGTTCGAGGACGCGCCAGCCGGCATCGTCGCAGCCCAGGGCGCGGGCTGCGCCGTGGTCGCGATCACCGGCACGCACGACACGGCCGAGCTGGGCGCGGCCGACCTCGTGGTCGACCGGCTCGACCAGCTCGAGGTCGTGCCCGACGGCGACGGCTTCCGCCTCGCGATCCGCTGAGCGCTGCCCCGCCGCGCGCAGGAACGCCCCGCGCGGCATCCGCGCCCTCTTCCCCAATCAGGACATTTCGCGTGCGCAGGACGGCCACTCGAGTAATCGTCCTGACTACGCCGAATCCCCTGATCTGGGGAACTCACCAGCATCCATGCCGCCTTCTCCAGATCAGGAACTTTCGCGTGCGCAGGACGGCCACTCGAGTAATCGTCCTGACTACGCCGAATCCCCTGATCTGGGTGAACCGGTGGGGGCCTGGATGGCGTCGTCGACCGCCGCGACGACGCCCCCGGCGCGGATGAGCTCGCGCATGCGCAGGAACTCGGCGACGAACACGGGATGCCGCGCCAGCCCGAGCGGCTCGAACGTCGAGACGCCGAGCACGGCCAGCGGATCGTCGCCGTGCACGAGAGTCCAGTCCCGCTCGGTGAGCGACGGCTCCGCGAGCGCGAAGGGGGCGCCGCTCTCGTCGACGCCCGACAGGTACCGGTCGTAGCAGGCGAACAGCAGCGCCTCGCGCCGCACGTCGGCGCCGCGCTCGAGCAGCTGCTCGACGGTCGCGGTGTGGAACACCGGGATCTTCGCCGCGCCATCGCCGGCGATGCGGACGAGCTGGTCGCCGATCGCCGGGTTGGCGAAGCGGCCGAGCAGCAGGTCGCGGTACTCGTCGAGCGCGACGCCCTCTGGCGCCTCCAGCAGCGGCATAACGTCGACGCGCAGGAACGTGTCGGCCAGCGCCCGCACCCGATCGTCGCGCATCGCCTCGTCGACGAGACGGTGCCCGAGCAGCAGAGCGGGGTACGACAGCAGCACGTGCGACGCGTTCAGCATGCGCCCCTTCACGGCCTCGAACGCCTGCACGTCGGGCCGCAGCTGCACGCCGACCGCCTCCAGAGCCGGCCGGCCGGCGGGGAAGTCGTCCTCGACGACCCACTGCAGGTAGCTCTCCGCCACGGCCGGAAGCTGATCGTCGATGCCGCTCGCGGCGGTGAGGCGGGCGCGCTGCTTGGCCGGGACGTACGGCGCGATCCGGTCGACCATCGAGTTCGGGAAGGCGACGTTCTCCTCGATCCAGCCCGCCAGCTCGAGGTCTGTCGCGGCGGCGTAGCCGACGACCGCGCGGCGCGTGGTCGCTCCGTTGTGGCGGAGGTTGTCGCACGAGACGACGGTGAACGGCGCGACCCCGGCGGCGCGACGGCGGGCGAGCGCGCGCACGAGATAGCCGAACACGGTGGCGGGATGCCGCGCCGCGCTGTCCGCGGCCGTGTCGTCGACGACGTAGCCGCCCTCCGTGATGGTGAGCGACACGATCCGCACCGCAGGCTCGGAGAGCAGCCCAAGCACGCGCTCGGGCTCGGCCGGGGCGTGCAGGTAGCCCACGAGCGACCCGACGACCGCCACGGTGCTCGTGCCGTCCGGGTCGAACTCGGTCACGGTGTAGAGGCCGTCCTGCGCGCGGAAACGCTCGGCCTTCTCGCGCGCCGCGGAGCCGTCGGAGACGCCGATGCCCACGATTCCCCACGACAGGTCGTCGCCCCGCCGCAGCGCGCGGTCGACGTACAGCGCCTGGTGCACGCGATGGAAGTTGCCGACCCCGAAGTGCGCCCAGCCGACGGTCACGGCCGCGCGGTCGTACGGCAGCTCGTCGTGGGCCGCCTCGGCGATGGGTTTCACGCGGCGCTCTCGCGTGTGACCACGACCTTGACCTCCTGGCCGCCCGCCGACGCGGCGAACGCGCGCGCCGCCTCCTCGAGCGGGAAACGGGCGGTGACCATGTCGTCGGAGCGCACCGCGCCGGACGCGATGATCTCGATCGCCGTCGCGTAGTCGACCGGCAGGTAGGTCGCGCTGCCCTGGATGCGCACCTGGCGGTCTTGCACCAGCGGAAGGGGCACCGTCACGGGCCGGGTGGGCACTCCGACGATCACCACGGTGCCGGCCTTCATCGCCATCTCGATCGCCTGGTCGAGCGTCGACTGGATCGAGACGCAGTCGAAGACGACATCCGCGCTCTCGCCCAGCTCGGCGCGCACCGCCGCCACGACGTCGGGGCGCGTCGCGTCGAACACGGCGTCGGCGCCGAGCTGCAGCGCGCGCTCGCGCTTGCCCTCCAGCGGGTCGGTCATCACGATCGTGCGCGCCCCGGCGTGCCGTGCGGCGGCGAGCACGAGCAGGCCGATCGTGCCCGCGCCGATGATGACGACCGCCTTGCCCTCGACTCCCCCGCTCAGCCGCACGGCGTGCACCGGGGTCGCCAGCGGCTCGATGAGCGCGGCATCCAGATCGCTCATCCCCGCCGGGATGGCGTGGAGGCGGTTCGCCGGAACCGTGAAGAAGTCCGCCATCCCGCCCTGCTCGTAGCCGCAGCCGAAGAATTGCAGCCTCTCGCAGAGGTTTTGCCGGCCGGTCGTGCACATCTTGCAGTCCCCGCACGGCAGCGTCGGCTCGACCGTGACGCGATCGCCGACCCGCACGCTCTCGACGCCGTCGCCGAGGGCGCGCACGACGCCGACGACCTCGTGGCCGGGGTGGTAGGGCAGCGGGACGAACGGATGGTGCCCCGCGGCGGCGTGCGTGTCAGAGCCGCAGACGCCGCTGACGACAGTCTCCACGAGCGCCTCGCCGGCGAGCGGCTCAGGCCGGGGCGCGTCGACGAGCGTGATGCCCGCGGCGCTGACGACAACGCGTTTCATGTCGGGCCTCCTCCTCAGCGCGCGGTGTAGCCGCCGTCGATCGGCAGCGAGACGCCGGAGATCATCGACGCCTCGTCGCTGAGCAGGAACACGATGGGGGCGGCGATCTCGTCCTCGGTCGCCCACCGGCCGAGGGGCATCTGCGCGAGGAAGGGCTTCTCGATGTCTTCCCTCCCCCAGTACCAGGCCGACATCGGGGTCATCACGACAGTGGGGTTGACGCCGTTGACGCGGATGCCGTGCGGGCCCAGCTCGAGGGCGGAGACCCGCGTGATGTTGTCGAGTGCCGCCTTCGACGAGCCGTACGAGATGTGGCCGGTGAGCGCGACGAGGCTCGCCTGGCTGGAGACGTTGACGATCGCGCCGCCCCGGCCCAGCCGGATCATCTCGCGCGCCGCGTACTTGGTGACCAGCAGCGCGCCGCGGGCGTTGATCGAGATGACCTTGTCGAACACCGCGATGTCGGTGTCTTGCGGCGTGGCGATCTCGCCGCCGTACCCGGCGCAGTTGACCACCCCCCACACGTCGAGTCCCTCCAGCGCGTCGCGGATCGCGTCCTCCGACTCGAGGTCGAACGCGAGCGGACGCGCGCCGGTCTCGGCCACGATCTCCGACAGCGACTCCGCGTCCCTTCCTGCGGCGATGACCTCCGCGCCGCGGTGGACCAACTGGCGCACGGTGGCGCCTCCGATCCCCCCGGCCGCGCCGGTGACAAGGACGGTGCGCCCCTCGAAATCCCTCACGCGAGTGTTCCCTTCTTGGTGACTAGACTCTCGGCCGTGGCCGACTTGAACAGCTCGACGCTGAGCTCCGCATCCGACAACGTTGTCACGCCGAGCTACGATCGCGACAGAACGATACCCGGAGTCGTGCACTTCGGTCTAGGCGGGTTCAGCCGCGCGCACCTCGCAATGTACCTGGACGGCCTGCTGAACGACGGCGGCAGCGCCGAGTGGGGGCTGTCGGGCATCGGGCTCATGCCGTTCGACGCTCGCATGCGCGACACGATGGCCGCGCAAGACCGCTTGTACACGCTCGTCACGCGTTCCCCCGACGGCGGCGCCGACGCCCGCGTCGTCGGCGCCGTCGCCGAGTACCTGTTCGCGCCGGACGACCCCGAGGCGGTGATCGAGCGCCTGGCGGCGCCGACGACGCGCATCGCGACGCTCACCGTCACCGAGGCCGGCTACGGCATCGACCCGGCAGACCCGGTGGCGCGGCCGGCGACGGTGTGGGGCTTTCTCACGGCCGCCCTCGCGCGGCGGCGGGAGTGCGGCATCCCTCCCTTCACGGTGCTGTCGTGCGACAACATCCAGGGCAACGGCGAGGCCGCCCGCGCAGCGCTCACCTCGTTCGCGCGACACGCCGACCCGGAGCTGGCCGACTGGATCGGCGCGGAGGTCGCCTTCCCGAACTCGATGGTCGACCGCATCACGCCCGCGACCACTCCCGACGACCTCGACGCCGTCGAGGCGCTCACGGGCCTGCGCGACGCGTGGCCGGTGTGCTCGGAGCGCTTCGCGCAGTGGGTTGTCGAAGACCGCTTCCCGCAGGGGCGCCCCGAGCTGGAGCGGGTCGGCGCGCAGTTCGTGGCCGACGTCGCGCCCTACGAGAAGATGAAGCTGCGGCTGCTCAACGCGTCGCACCAGGCGATGGCCTACCTCGCGCTGCTCGAAGGCTTCACCCACGTGCACGAGGTGTGCGATGACGCCGATTTCGCCGGATTCATCGCCGACTACATGCGTGACGAGGCCGAGCCGACGCTCGACCCCGTGCCCGGCATCGACCTCGCCGACTACCGGGCGCAGCTGATCGCGCGCTTCTCGAACCGGGCGATCAAAGACACCCTCGCCCGCCAGGTCGTCGACAGCTCCGACCGCATCCCGAAGTTCCTCGCGCCGGTGATCGCCGACCGCCTCGCGGCGGGCGCCGGCATCGCGCGCTGCGCGCTCGTGCTCGCCGCGTGGCGGGAATGCCTGCTGCGCGGCGCGCGCGACCCCGAGGCGCGGCTGGTGACCAGCGACGCCCGCCTCGCCGAGCTCGAGGCCGCCGCCGTGGCCGACCAAGAGCAGCCGGGCGTGTTCGTCGCCCGCGCGCTGGGGATGGACGACGCCCGCCTCACGGTGGCCTACATCGCCGCCGGCAAGATGCTGCGCGAGCGGGGCCCGCGCGGAGCGATCCGCGCCGTCGCCGCCGGGGGCTAGAGACTGCCGGCGAGCTCGAGCTCCACACCGAGCTCCAGCGCCGCGCCGGGCTCGAGCGCACGCAACAGGCCCCGCTCGCGCGCGTCGGCGCGCCCGAGGATCGTCGGCGCCGTCGCCGGCTCGATGCCGAGCACGTGGCATCCCGGCTCAGCGACCCGCCACTGGAACAGGCCGCGCAGCGCGCTCGCGTCGAAGCGCACGCGCGCACTGAGCCCGCGTGGATTGTCCACCACCACCTCGGCCTCGCCGCCGGCCGGCAGCGCGTGCGCGAACACCTGCTCAGGGTAGGGGTGCGCCGGCGCCGGGAACGTGTCCCACCTCGCCCGCCCGGCCGCGGCCGCGGCGTCGCGCGGCTCCACCGCCAGCGCGGGGCTGACCAGCCGCGTGCCCTCGTCGACGAGCGGCCAGCCGAAGTTCACGTGGTACAGCACCATGGGCTCGACGGCGTCGTTGCCGCGGTTGACGACGACATCGGCGATGCGCAGCCGGGTCTGGCCGATCGGCGACGTGATCCGCCGGCGCAGCTCGAGGTCGGAGCCGAAGAGGGATGCCTCGCGCACGACGCCCTCCACGACCACCTCGTCGTCGACGACGTCCGCCCGCACGACGCGGGCAGAAAGCGACGAGTACCGGCCGTGCATCGGGTGCGCGATACCGCCGTCGACTGCCTGCGGCCCGTAGTTGAGCAGGCCGCACGTCGTGACGAGTCCGCCGCCGAAGGCGCGCGCCCACCCCCGGCCGTCGGCAGCGTCGGCGTTCAGCGGCGGGAAGCCGGTCGCCGACGTCCACGCGATCGGCACGCCGTGCGCGCGCACCTGCGCGACATCCAGCCCCCGATCGGGCAGCAGGTCGACATCGAGAGGGCCGTTGACGACGCGGATGCGGCGGCTCCCCGCCGCCGTCGACGCCTCGATCGACGCCACGGGCTCCAGGCCGCCGAGCCGGGCCCGCGCGTCGGCCAGCGGCATCCCGTACAACTCCCGGGTCATCCTGTCCCCTCCCGAATGTCGGAGAGTCGGCTCACTGTCGGAGCATTCACGCCGAATCCTCCGACATCCGCCCGATTCTCCGACGTTCGCGACTCACGCTTCGCGCGTGATCGTCACCTTGACGTGCAGCGTCGACTTGAACGGCCCGGCGTAGACGCCGCGCAGCGGCGCGACGTCGCTGTAGTCGCGGCCGCGGCCGACCAGCACGTGCCGGTCGCCGATCTCGATGTTGTTGGTCGGGTCGAACCCCTGCCAGTCGCCCGCGAACCACTCCACCCACGCGTGCGACTCGCCCGCGACGGCCTCGCCGATCGCGGCGTCCGGATGCGGGTGCAGGTAGCCCGACACGTAGCGCGCCGGGATGCCCACCTCGCGCAGCGCGCCGAGGGTGACGTGCGCGATGTCCTGGCACACGCCCTTGCGCGCCTCCCACGCCTCACGCGCCGTGGAGTGCACGCCGGTGACGCCCTGCATGTACTCGACCGCGTCGCCGACCGCCATCGCGATCTCGTGCGCCGCCCGGCCGGGATGCGCATGCGCGCCGGCGATCGAACGGGCGAGGTCGACGACTTCGGGATGCGGCGCCGTGCGTGCGGACTGCGCCAACTGCTCGACCGCTTCGATCGAGCGCGCCGCCTCGAGCGCCAGCCGGTCCCACAGCAAGTCGGCGTGCTGAATGGGCCGCGGGCGCACCTCGACGAGGCTGCGCGCCGTGATGCTCAGCTCGCGGTGCGGCGAGAGCACATCGAACGCGCTCACCTTCGTGCCGAAGTAGTCCACGTACGCGTTGACCGCGGTGGAGGGGTCGATCTCCAGCGACGAGCTCAGCACGAACTGCCCGTCATTCGTGGAGGGCAGCATGCGCGCCTCGTTGTACGACGCCGACACCTCGCCCTCGTAGCCGAAGCCGGTGGCGTGCTCTATGCGGAGTCTCTTCATGCCTGTTGCTCCCGCTTGCGGGGGCAACGCCCCGGTTGGTGAGCCTGTCGAACCATCATGACGTCTCTCCGATCCAGCTCGGTTCGGCGTGGGTGGGGAAGAACCGCTGGCGAATCGCCTCGGAGGCCTCCCTGGTGACCGCCTGCACGCGGTCCATGTGCTCGGGCAGCTCGGAGAGGATCTCGCCGATCGGGCTGTACTCGAGGTCGTTGCGAATGCGCCCGAGCGCCCGCAGCACTTGGTTCGAGTGCCCGACCCGGTCCTCGCGCGGGTCGATGGCGCGCATGCACTCCTCGGCTGCGGCGACGGAGTACACGATCGACCGCGGGAACAGCCGGTCCAGCAGCAGGAACTCGGCGGCGTTGTTGGCGCTCGGCATGCCGCGGTATGTGCGCAGGTAGGCCTCGTACGCGCCGCACGAGCGCAGGATGGTCGTCCAGGACGGACCGGATGCCTCGGTCAGCGACCGCGTCGCGAGCATGCGCGCCGTCATGTCGGCGCGCTCGATGCTGCGGCCGAGCGTGAAGAACTGCCACGCCTCGTCGCGGCTGGTGGACGAGTCGACCACCCCGACGGCCAGCGCCGCCCGCTCGCGCACCCACTGGAAGAACTCGTGCACCTTCTCGTTGTTGATGCGCCGCGGCATCCGCGCGTTCGTCGTGTTGAGGCACTCCCACAGCTCGGTGCTCACGATCTCGCGGGCGCGCCGGGCGTTCTCGCGGGCCGCGGCGAGGGCGTAGGCGATGCTCGACGGGTTGACGCGGTCCACGGCCAGGCGCGCCAGCACGTCGCCGCGGCGCACCTGGTCGACGCCCTCGGGCGGGAACGAGCCCATGACGCTCAGCAGCGACCGGCACGCGGTGTTCTCGTCGATCCACGGGTCTTCCAGCAGCAGCTGCAAGTGGACGTCGAGGATGCGCGCGGTGCCGTCGGAGCGCTCGATGTACCGCCCGATCCAGAACAGCGACTCGGCGATGCGGCTCAGCATGCTGCACCTCCGGCGTCCGCCACCGTCTGCGTTTCGTCTCGTCGCTGCGCTCCTCGCTCAACGACCGGGCTGTCTGCCGTGCCGCCCGTTGAGCGAGCGAAGCGAGACGAAACGCCAAACGCCTGCTGCTGCTGTTGCTGTTGCTGTTGCTGTTGCTGTTGCTGTTGCTGCTGGGAGCGGTCGCGCGGCGCGTCTTGCGGCGAGTGCGCCGGCTCGGACTGGGTGTCGTAGATGATCGGGATCGCGGCGGTCTCGGTGGCGTCGTGGTCGCTGATGTGGCCGGTCCGGCCGGGGCGCCGGCCGTACTCGATCTGGCCGGGAGCCGAGCCGCCGACGATCCACGTGTCCTTCGAGCCGCCGCCCTGGCTGGAGTTGACGACGAGCTGGCCCTCGGGCAGCGCGACCCGGGTGAGCCCGCCGGGCAGCACCCACACGTTGTCGCCGTCGTTGACCGCGAACGGCCGCAGGTCGGCGTGGCGCGGCCGCATCCCGTCCTCCACGAGAGTCGGGATGGTCGACAGCATCACGACCGGCTGGGCGATCCACCCGCGCGGGTCGGCGCGCAGCCGCTTGCGCAGCTTGTCGAGCTGGGCGGGCGAGGCGTCCGGCCCCACCACGAGCCCCTTGCCGCCCGAGCCGTCGACGGGCTTGACGACGAGCTCGTCGAGCCGGTCGAGCACCTCTTCCAGCGCTCCCGGGTCTTCGAGGCGCCACGTGTCGACGTTCTTGAGGATCGGCTCCTCCGACAGGTAGTAGCGGATGAGGTCGGGCACGTACGTGTACAGCAGCTTGTCGTCGGCGACGCCGTTGCCCACCGCGTTGGCGATCGTGACGTTGCCCAGGCGCGCCGCGAGCATGAGCCCGGGCGCGCCGAGCATCGAGTCGGCGCGGAACTGCAGCGGATCGAGGAAGTCGTCGTCGACGCGGCGGTAGATGACATCCACCCGCTTGGGCCCGCGGGTCGTGCGCATGAAGACTTTGCCGCCCGCGCAAATCAGGTCGCGGCCCTCGACGAGCTCGACGCCCATGAGCCGTGCCAGCAGCGTGTGCTCGAAGTACGCGGAGTTGTAGACACCGGGGGTGAGCACGACGACGTTCGGATCGTCGATGCCGGGCGGCGCGGACGCCCGCAGCGCGGACAGCAGCTTGTTCGGGTAGTCGCCCACGGGGCGCACGCGCATCGACACGAACAGCTCGGGCAGGGTCTGGGCCATCACGCGGCGGTTCGAGATGACGTAGCTGACGCCGGACGGCACGCGCACATTGTCTTCCAGCACGCGCATTTCGCCGTGCTCGTCGCGGATGAGGTCGATGCCCGACACGTGGATGCGCACGCCGTTGGCGCTGTGGATCCCCGCGGCCTGCCGGTAGAAGTACTGCGACGAGGCGATGAGGGCGGCCGGAAGCACGCCGTCCAGCACGCAATGCTGCCGCCCGTACGCGTCGTCGAGGAACGCCTCGAGCGCGCGCACGCGCTGCTTGACGCCGGCCTCGACGCCCGACCACTCGTCGTAGGCGATGATGCGCGGCACCGCGTCGAGCGGGAACGGCCGCTCCTCCCCCGCGAAGTCGAACGTCACGCCCTGCGCGAGGTACGAGCTGGCCAGCGAGTCGGTGCGGCCGCGCAGCTCCTCTTGCGTCATGCGGGCCAGCGCGCTGTACAGCTCGCGGTACGCCTCGCGCGACTCCGCCGCGGCGCCGGGGTGCTCGGGAACGCCGAACATCTCGTCGAAAGCCGGGATTCCCGATGCCGTCTTGCGGGGGGCCAACGTGGAGCCATAGCCGTCGAACAGGTCGCCCATACCCAGACTCTAGTGCCGCTCGTGTTGCCGCAGTGTTTCACGACGCCCTTCAGCGGCCCCGCTCCGGCTTTGCCGAGATCAGGCGATTTCGCGCAGTCAGGACGCCGTGCGCGGAATCAGCCCGACCCGGCGAAATATCCTGATCTGGCGAACTGAGCGGGGCGAGGCCGCCTTCAGCCGGCGAGCACCGCGCGCAACTGTTCGATCGCCCAGTCCAGCTCAGTGGAGCGCACGACGATGGGCGGCGCGATGCGCACCGTCTGCCCGTGCGTGTCTTTGAGCAGCACGCCGCGCCCCAGTATCCGCTCCGCCACGTCGCGGCCCGTGCCGACGGCCGGGTCGAGGTCGACTCCTGCCCACAGGCCCGCGACGCGCACGTCCGTGACGCCGTGGCCGACGAGCGCGCGCAGCCGCGCCTCGAGGTGCGCGCCGAGCGCCACGGCGCGCTGTTGGAACTCCCCGGTCGCCAGCATCTCCACGACCCGCAGCCCGATCGCGGCGGCGAGCGGGTTGCCGCCGAAGGTCGAGCCGTGCTCGCCCGGGCGGATCACACCGAGCACGTCGGAGTCGGCGACGACCGCCGAGACGGGCAGGATGCCGCCCCCCAGCGCCTTGCCGAGCAAGTACACATCGGGCACGACGCCCTCGCGGTCGCACGCGAAGGTCGTGCCCACGCGCCCCAATCCCGACTGGATCTCGTCGGCGACGAACAGCACGCCCCGCCGGTCGCACAGCTCGCGCACCGCGCGCAGGTAGCCGTCGGGAGGGATGACGACTCCCGCCTCGCCCTGGATGGGCTCGATGAGCACGGCCGCGGTGTGCGGCGTGATCGCCGCCTCGACCGCCGCGGCGTCGCCGAACGGCACCGGAACGAACCCGGGCGCGTACGGCCCGAAGCCGTCGTGCGCGGCGGGGTCGTCGCTGAAGCCCACAATCGTCGTGGTGCGCCCGTGGAAGTTGCCGTGCGCCACGACGATCTCCGCCGCGCCGGCCGGCACGCCTTTCACGCGGTAGGCCCACGCGCGGGCGACCTTGATGCCGGTCTCCACCGCCTCCGCGCCGGTGTTCATCGGCAGCACGAGGTCTTTGCCGCACAGCTCGGCCAGCGCCGCGGCGAACGCGTCGAGCCGGTCGTTGCGGTACGCGCGGCTGGTGAGCGTGAGACGGTCGAGCTGCTCGGCGGCGGCGGCCATGATCGCGGGATGCCGGTGCCCGAAGTTCAACGCAGAGTATGCGGCGAGCAGGTCGAGGTAGCGCTTGCCCTCGACATCCGTCACCCACGCCCCCTCGCCGCGGGCGACGACCACCGGCAGCGGATCGTAGTTGCGGGCGACGTGCTCCTGCCCGCCGCCCGCGCTCATGCGCGCCCTCGCAGCTCGAGAGTGCAGCACTTGATGCCGCCGCCGCCGAGCAGCAGCTCGGACAGGTCGACGAGCACCGGGTTGTATCCTCGTTCGCGCAACTGGGCCTCGAACCCCGTCGCGCGCGGCGAGATGACGACGTTGAGCCCGTCGCTCGACGAGTTCAGCCCGAACACCGCGCCGTCTTCGTCGGACGCGCGGATGGCGTCGGGGAACCGCTCGGCGAGGACTCGTTGGCTGCGCTCGTCGAACGCGTGCGGCAGGTAGGCGATGTTGGCCCTGTCGACCCCGCCCGGGCCGACGACGGGGTCGAGCACCGAGATCGCGGTGTCGAGGTGGTAGAACCGCGGGTCGACGAGGGTGAGCGAGACGACCTCCTTGCCGAACACGTCCCGCAGCTCGCGGTGGCTGTCGTCGGTGGAGCGGAAGCCGGTGCCGGCGAGGATCGTGTCGCCGGCGAGCAGGAAGTCCCCCTCGCCCTCGTTCACGCAGACGGGGTCGACCACGTCGAAGCCGTGGCTGGCGAACCAGGCCATGAAGGCCGGTGCCTCCGGCCCGCGCTCGCGGTAGCGGAACTTCGCGCCGTACGCGACGCCGTCGATCACGAACCCGCCGTTGGCGGTGTAGACCATGTCGGGCAGCCCCTCGACCGGGTCGATGAGCTCGACCTCGTGGCCGAGCGCGAGGTACGTATCGTGGAGCACTTGCCACTGGCTGAGGGCACGGGCGGTATCGGTCGGCTTGGCCGGCTCCATCCACGGGTTGATCGTGTAGCTGACCGTGAAGTGCTCGGGCCGGCACATGAGGTAGCGCCGACGGTGCTGCACGCGGGCGGGCGCGGCGGACGTCGAGGATTCTGGATGCGTGGACAATTCAGCTCCTTCGCGAAGGTGGCGGACGCTGTCCAGAGGCCCAGAGGGCACGCCGGCATCCATTCTCGCACCTCCGGCGATCGATCTTTCCTGCAACGCGATCGCACATCAGGTTGCCGGAGCGGGCACCGACCGGGAAAGCTGTGAGGCATGGCGCGCCGCACAGCCGAGGAGACTCGGCGACTGATCCTGGATGCCGGCTTGCAACTGCTGCTCGAGCGGGGAGCGTCCGCCGGAGTCCAGCACATCCGGTTGCAGGAGGTGCTGCGCGGCGTCGGGCTGACCACGGGGGCGGCATACCGCATTTGGGCCGACCAGACCGACTTCCACCGCGATCTGGCCATCGAGATGATGCGGCTGCGCTTCGACTCGCCCGCCTCCAGCGCGATCGCCGCTGTCGCCGGCGCTCTGGACGGCGACGGCACGATCGACGACGCGATCCGGGCGGCGGCGCTGGACCACGTGATCTACGCCGCGCAATTCCACCTTCGACCCGAGTCGCGCGACTCGCACGCGTTCATCACCGCACTCGCGCTGCGCACGGCGGCGGGGGCGTGGCCCGAGCTGCGCGAGGCGAGCGCCGAGCGCCACGAGGAGTCGATCGCCGACTTCTGCCGTTTCTACACCGCGATGATGGACCGCTTCGGGTACCGCATGCGGCGACCGTTCACGGTGCGCGACTTCGCCGAGGCGATGGCGGCGCTGGGCGAGGGGTTCGCCGTCCGCGCCGCGGAGGGCCTGGACCACCCCATGCTGGAGATCGCCGAGGACGACGAGTCGGCGCCGGGCCAGTGGACGCTGTTCGGCATCGCCGCGCGCGGGCTCGTCGACACGTTCATGGTGCGCGACTCGCCTTCAGCAGACGGAAGCAGCGGCCCCGGCGGCGGATAGCCCCCCGCCCGCCGGGGCCGCTTCAGTCCCCAGAAGGTCTGGGACGAGGACGGCTCCCGAACTCAGCGCCCCACACGCCGATACCATCCGTCCCACGACCCATCCTGACCGAGCCGCGGCGGAAGGTATAGAAAGATAAGTTCTTTCTCTGAGGCTGCCGAATCCGGCCTCAGACGACGGCCTGGCTCCACGGGTCGGGGTTGCCGAAACGGTGCGCGGTGATCGCGATCGCCTGCTCGTGCACGAACGGCAGCAGCTCGATCCGCCCCGCCGTCGTGACCTCGTCGGCGTACACGGCGAGGTCGGGGTCGCCGCCTGTCGCCTCGGCGAGCGCGAGACGCAGAGCGGCGACGGAGTCGGCCGCTCCGACCAGGCGCACGCGCGGAGGGCGGGATGCGGCCGGCTCGCCGCCGTCGTCGCGCACCGACATCCGCTCGACCCACTCCTGGTCGGTCTCCACCCACACCGGCACGCCCAGGTCGCCGAGCAGCCGCCGCACGTCGGCGGGGAGCCCCACGGGGGTGCTCACCGAGAACGCCGACCCGGCGCGAACGCCGGCGACGATCACGCGCAAGAGCGCCTGCCAGCCCGCATCGCCGGCGGCGCGCACCGCGACCGGGACAGGCCGGTAGCGGAACAGGTTGCGCTCGACGGCGAGTCGCGAGACGTCCTTGACCTGCCCGAACTCGCGGTCCCACGCGATCGCGTCGGACAGCGCCGCGCGACGCACCCACTCGAACGCCTCGTAGTCCATGCTCGGCTGCGCCGCCTCGATGAGCAGCGCGATGCGGCTGTCCAGCCCGCGCAGGTGCAGCGTCGTGGACGGCGCCGCGCTCGTGGAGGCCCGCCACGAGCCGAGCCCGATGAGGTAGTTCGGCCCGCCCGCCTTGGCGCCCGCGCCGACCGCCGAGCGCTTCCAGCCGCCGAACGGCTGGCGCTGCACGATCGCCCCGGTGGTGCCGCGGTTGACGTAGAGGTTGCCCGCCTGCACGGTGTCGAGCCACACCGCGAGGTCGTCGGGGCTCTGCGTGTGCAGCCCTGCGGTCAGCCCGTACGCGACGGCGTTCTGCAGCTCGATCGCGGCGGTGAGCGACGGAGCCGTCATGATGCCCAGGACGGGGCCGAAGAACTCCTCGAGGTGGAAGCGCGACCCCGGCTGCACGCCGGTGCGGATGCCGGGCGACCACGTGTTCGCAGCGAGCGCCTGGGGCTCCACGAGCCACTTCTCGCCCTCGTCGAGGGTCGTCAGCGCCCACTCCAGCTTGCCGTGCGGCGGCTCGATGAGCGGGCCCATCTCGCTCAGCGCGTCGTCGGGCGGCCCGACGCGCAGCGAGCGCGTGGCGTCCTCCAGCTGGCGGAAGAACCGCTTCGAGCGCGCGACGGGCCCGACGAGGATCGCGAGCGACGCCGCCGAGCACTTCTGCCCCGCGTGCCCGAACGCGCTCTTGACGAGGTCGGCCACCGCGAGGTCGAGGTCGGCGGTCGGGGCGATGACCATCGCGTTCTTGCCGCTCGTCTCGGCGAGCAGCGGCAGGTCGGGCCGCCACGAGCGGAACATCGCCGCCGTCTCCCACGCGCCGGTCAGGATGACCCGGTCGACGTCGGGATGCGACACGAGCCGCTGGCCGAGCGCGCGGTCCTCGAGCCGCACGAGGGCGAGCACGTCGCGGGGCACGCCCGCCTCCCACAGCGCCTCGGCGACGACGGCCGAGCACCTGCCGGCCTGCCGCGCGGGCTTGAACACGACGCCCGAGCCGGCGGCCAGCGCCGCGAGCACGCCGCCGGCCGGAATCGCGATCGGAAAGTTCCACGGCGGAGTCACCACGGTCACGCGCGACGGCGTGAACACCGCGCCGCTGATGCTGTCCAGCTCGCGCGCGGTCGCCGCGTAGTAGGCGGCGAAGTCGACGGCCTCGCTGACTTCGACGTCGGCCTCGGCGAGCACCTTGCCGGTCTCCGACGCGGCGACCTCGATGAGCTCGGCCCGACGCGCCTCCAGCGCCGCGGCGGCGCGCCGCAGCACCGCCGCGCGGTCGGCGGCGGGC
>NZ_JASGEC010000084.1:0-23568 GCF_047606685.1 Microbacterium sp. | reverse complement strand
CGGCCGGCCGGCCGGGCACGCGCGCGGGACGCCGCCGCGGCCAGCGGAGGCGCGGCTCGAACCTTAGACTGATTCCGTGCTGGAGAACCCCCGGTCGCCGCGCGCGCGTGCCGTCGCGAAACTCGCCAAACGCAGTGCCCGGCAAGAGACCGGCTGCTACCTGCTGGAGGGCCCTCAGGCCGTCCGCGAGGCGTTGCGCTTCGCGCCCGGCGCGGTGGAGGAGCTGTACGCGACCCCGACCGCGATGGAGCGCCACGGCGACGTGCACGACAGCGCGCGCGACGCCGGTGTCGAGGTGCTCTTCGCGACCGAGGCGGTCATCGAGGCGATGGCTGACACGGTCACACCTCAGGGCGTCGTCGCCGTCGCCCGGCAGGCGCCGACATCCGTGCGCGACGTGTTCGCGGCATCCCCGCGCCTGGTCGCGATCTGCGAGGAGGTGCGCGACCCGGGAAACCTCGGCACCATCATCCGCGCGGCCGACGCCGCGGGAGTGGATGCTGTCGTGCTCACCGGCCGCACCGTCGACCCGTACAACCCGAAGGTCGTGCGCGCGACCACGGGATCTCTGTTCCACGTGCCCGTCGCGGTCGGCGCCGAGCTGCCCGCGACGGTGGAGCGCGCGCGGAGCGCGGGGCTGCGCGTCATCGCGGCCGATGTCGGCGGCGGCGACTTCCTCGACCACCGCGCGCTGCTGGCCGAGCCGACGGCGTGGCTGTTCGGCAACGAGGCGCGCGGGCTGGACGAGGCATCCCTCGCCCTCGCCGACGCGTCGCTGCGGCTGCCCATCTACGGGGCGGCCGAGTCGCTCAATCTCGCCACCGCGGCCAGCGTCTGCCTGTACGAGAGCGCGTTCGCGCAGCGCGCCGCGCACTGACGGGCACATCGACGGGCCGCTCGGGCGTGAGCACGGTTGTTACGAAGCGGTAAATGTCGCACCGGGTTCCTGTCCTCACCGGGCCGAGCGTGCATAGAGTGTGCGGATGGTGCGTGCGCTAAGCGATGAGCCGGGCCGACCCCAACCCCCAGCCGGCTCGACCGGCAGAGCCGACCCGCTCGTCGTGATCTCTGACGTGCAGAAGCACTACGGCGATTTTCAGGCGCTCACCGACATCAACCTCTCCGTCAACCGCGGCGAGGTGGTGGTGGTGATCGGGCCGTCCGGCTCCGGCAAATCGACGCTGTGCCGGACGATCAACCGCCTCGAGACGATCACGAGCGGCTCGATCGTGATCGACGGCAAGGCGCTGCCCCAGGAGGGCAGAGAGCTCGCTCGGCTGCGCGCGGATGTCGGCATGGTCTTCCAGTCGTTCAACCTGTTCGCGCACCTGACGATCCTCGACAACGTCACCTTGGGCCCGATCAAGGTCAAAGGCATGAAGAAAGCGGATGCCGAGCGCGAGGCGTGCGCGCTGCTGGACCGCGTCGGCGTCGGCCAGCAGGCGTCCAAGCTGCCCGCGCAGTTGTCGGGCGGCCAGCAGCAGCGTGTCGCGATCGCCCGCGCCCTGGCGATGAGCCCGAAACTCATGCTCTTCGACGAACCGACCAGCGCGCTTGACCCGGAGATGATCAACGAGGTGCTCGACGTCATGGTGGGCCTCGCGCAGAGCGGGATGACGATGATCGTCGTCACCCACGAGATGGGCTTCGCGCGCAAGGCCGCCGACCGCGTCGTCTTCATGTCGGACGGGCAGATCGTCGAAGAGGCCACGCCAGACGAGTTCTTCACGAACCCGAAGAGCGCTCGCGCCAAAGACTTCCTCTCCAAGCTCATCACCCACTGACGACCGCGAACCAGAAGGAGGCAGATCGCACACACCGGCACATCGACGATCCGCACGGACCCGAACGTCGGACCGCACGCACACGACAGCACACACAGAACCAGAGGAGGTTCACATGCGTAAGTCACGAATTCTGGCGGGCATCGGCCTCGCCGCGGCGGCAGCGCTCACACTGACGGCCTGCAACAGCGGCACACCGGGGGAGACCGGCGGGACCGCGGGGACAGATCCCGAGGCGTCCGGCGAGTGGTTCACGGTCGCCACCGACGTCACGCTGGAAGGCAGCCCCACGTACGACCGGATCAAGGCGGCGGGCAAGGTGAGGATCGGGGTCAAGGAAGACCAGCCCAACCTCGGCTACCTCGACCCGACCACCAGCGAGCGCAGCGGATTCGACATCGACATCGCGCGCTGGATCGCGGCATCGCTCGGCTACGGCGAGGAAGACATCGAGTACTCCGTGATCGACTCGGCGCAACGCGAGCAGTCGATCGTCAACGGCGACATCGACTACTACGTCGGCACCTACTCGATCACCGACGAGCGCAAAGAGCTGATCTCGTTCGCCGGGCCGTACTTCGTCACCGGGCAGGGCCTGCTCGTGGCAGCCGACTCGGACATCGCCGGAGTCGACTCGCTGACCTCCGACACGATCGTGTGCTCGGTCACCGGCTCCACCTCGATCGAGAGGATCAAGACCGACACCGACGCGAAGACCGAGGAGTTCGGCAAGTACTCCGAGTGCGTCGAGGCGCTCAAGAACGGGCAGGTCGACGCGGTGACCACCGACGAGGCGATCCTCATCGGCTACGCGGCGCAAGACCCCGACAACCTGAAGGTGGTCGGCGAGCCGTTCAGCGAGGAGCGCTACGGCGTCGGCATCGCGAAGGGCGACACCGCCTTCGTCGAGTTCGTCAACACGATGTTCACCGACGGCGGGCCGATCTGGCAGGCGATCTTTGAGAAGAACCTCGGCGCGGCCGGCGTCGAAGGCACCCAGCCGGCGGTCGATCCGGTCGAGTAGGCGACGGGGCGGGGCGGGCCCGGGGGCGCCCCGCCCGACACAGCAACCCGCGGCGGAGAGGAGAGCGGTGAACCAGGTCTTCGACCATCCGGACCTGTGGCGCGAGGCCCTGGTCGGCACGCTCGTCCTGTTCTTCGCCGGCGGCGCCATCGCGCTCGTGCTCGGCTTCGTCGTCGGCGCGATGCGCGTGTCGCCGATCCCCGTCGCGCGAGCGGTGGGCGCCGTCTACGTCAACTGGATCCGAAACACCCCGTTGACCCTCGTCTTGTTCTTCTTCGCGTTCGCCGTGCCCCTGCTCGTGCGGGTGCCGCGCGGCAGCTACCTCGTGCTCGCCATCATCGGGCTCGGCGTCTACACCGCGACCTACGTCGCCGAGACGCTGCGCTCGGGAATCAACACCGTGCCGGTCGGCCAGGCCGAGGCGGCCCGCGCGCTCGGGATGAGCTTCGGGCAGGTGATGGGCTATGTGGTGCTGCCGCAGGCGGCGCGATCGGTCATCCCGCCCATGATGAGCGTGTTCATCGCGCTCTTGAAGAACACGACCGTCGCCTCCGGCTTCTCCGTGGTCAACCTGGGGAACATCCGCGCGAACATGAGCGAGCAAGGCGAGAACCAGATGGTGACCATCCTCCTGGTCATGGTCGCCTTTGTCGCGCTCGTGCTGCTGTTGGCTTGGCTGCAGCGCCGCCTCGAGGCGAAGTGGAGGGTGGCGCGATGACCTCCGTCCTCTACGACGTGCCGGGCCCGCGCGCCCGCGCCCGCAACCGCGCTCTCGGCGTGGCCACCGTCGTGGTGGTCGTGGCGGTCATCGGCTTCGTGGTGTGGCGGTTCGTCGACACCGGCCAGTTCAGCGCGCGCAAATGGGAGCTGTTCACCTACACCCGCGTGTGGCAGATGATCGGCGGCGCCACGCTCGCGACCGTGTCGGCATTCGCCGCGGCGGCGGTCGGCGCCGTCGTGCTCGGGTTCGCGCTCGCGATCGGCCGGCTCTCCGACCACGCGTGGGTGCGCGGCCCGGTGGCCTGGGTCGTGGAAGTGCTGCGCGCCATCCCGGTCCTCGTCTTCATGCTGCTGCTGTACTACGGGCTGCCGGTCGTCGGCATCAAGATGCCCAGCTATTGGGCGGTCGTGATCGCGCTGGTCGCCTACAACGGCTCGGTGCTTTCCGAAGTGATCCGCGCGGGCGTCGAAGCGCTGCCGCGCGGGCAGCGCGAGGCAGGCCTTGCCATCGGCCTGCGCAAGTCAGGCGTGATGCGCCTGGTCCTGCTGCCGCAGGCTGTTCGCGCGATGATGCCGGTGATCATCGCCCAACTCGTGGTGACCCTGAAAGACACCGCGCTCGGGTTCATCATCACGTACCCCGAACTGCTCTACACGGCCAAGCTCCTCGGCTCGAACGCGAACTTCGGCTCGCCGCTGATCCCGTCGGCGATGATCGCGGGAACGATCTACGTCGCGATGTGCCTGGCGCTGTCGTACCTCGCGTTCGTCGTCGAAAAGCGCACGCGCCGGTCGGTGAAAGCCATCGACGCGACCGTGGTGTAGCCTGATTCGCCTCGGGGAGGGGGCGTCTTCTCGTGTGCCTCCACGACGGAGGGGGAGCACAACGATGGATGGCGCAGCGAATCGAGCCGGCGCGACCGGGATCATGGCGGCATCCGTCGTGGTGCTCGGCCTGCTCGCCCCGGCGCCAGCCGCGGCCGTCGCGGAGACACCCGCACGGGTGCCGCTGGAGGGCGTGCTCAAGGTGACCCCCGTCGAGCCCGACGCCACAGGCGGCGGCGCGGTCGTGCTGGTGACAGCGGACGGCGCCCGCGTCGAGCTGACCGGCGACGCGGTGGCCAGCGCCGTCTCCGGCGACCGGTTCGACGGCACGGTCGTCGTCTCCGAGGAGGTGCGCGCCGAGGTCGCCCGGCGGACCGCGAGGAGCCGGACCGCGGATGCCGCGGAGCTCGGCGAGCTGGTCGCGGACGTGAGCGCCGATACCGGAGCGGCGTTGCAGGTGGCCGCCGCCGAAGTGGAACCGAGCGTGTCGTCGTCAACAGCCGCCACGGCGCACACTGTCGACGTGCTGTACGCGGGCCTGCCGGGAGGCGACGCGCCGTCGACGAGCGTCGTGGACGACCTGGTCGAGCGGCTCGACGAGTTCTGGGTGTCGCAGTCCAACGGCCAGATCGCCGAGGTGACGCGCCCGCTGCCCGTGCAGTACGTCGAGAAGACCGCCGCCGAGCTGTGCGACCAGGACGGAATGTGGGAGCTCGCGGCCGGAGCGTCGGGCTTCAACCGCACCGGCGTCACCGGCGCGGGCTCGGACTCCTACTACTGGGCGTCGGAGAACTCCGCCCACCTCGTCGTGCTCGTGCCGGCCGGGGTCTGCGACGGCGCGATCGGCCAGGCCACCGTCGGCCGGCTGCACGCTGGCGGCATCGTGTGGGCCGCGGTCGACCCTGCGAGCCCCGAGGACTGGGACGGCGTGGTGTTCCACGAGATCGGGCACAACCTCGGCCTCGAGCACTCCAACGCGACCTCGTGCGCGCGGCCCGCGGTCGACGGCCCGGAGTGCGCGCAGGTGGAGTATCGCGACTTCTACGACGTCATGGGCGGCAGCTACACGTGGGGAGAGCACAGCAACACCCGCCACATCGCCGAGCTCAACGTGACGCACAAGGCGCTACTGGACGCGCTGCCCCGCGGCACGGCGCTGCGGGAGGTCCGCGCGTCGGGGAGCTTCACCCTCGCGGCCGCCAGCTCGCTCGCCGGAACGCGGGGCCTCGAGGTCCACGACCCGCTCACCGGCGACGTGCTGTACATCGAGTACCGGTCCGGGACGGGACGCGACGCGCAGTCGTTCTACACGGGAGTCTCTGCCGAGTCGTGGGCCGGCGCGGCGGCCTACGCGCCCGGCGTGCGCGTTCTGAGGGTGGGCTGCACACCGGCGAGCGCCTGCACGGGGTGGCAGTCGCGCACCTCGACCGTGCTGCCGCGTTGGGCCGGGTCGACCGCGGTCATGTCGTACGGCGCCGGCAACACCTTCGTGTCGCGCGCGACGAGCGCAGGAGCGTCCGGTGTCCGCATCGCCGTGACATCCGTCAGCGCCGCGAGCGCCCGCGTGCGCGTGTCGCTCGCGCCGCACACGCTCACGGCCGCCACCCCGCGCGTGTCCGGCAAGCCCCGGGTCGGCTCGAAGCTCACGGCGCTGCGCGGGCACTGGACAGCGGGGACGACAATCTCGTACCGCTGGTTCGTGGGCGGCAAGGCGGTCTCCGGCGCGACGAAGAAGACGTTCACGCCCCGCGCGGCGCACAAGGGCAAGAAGGTGAAAGTCCGCGTCACGGGGAAAAAGCCCGGCTACACGACGGTCGTGAAGACATCCAAGGCCACTCGGGCCGTCACCCGGTGATCCCGAGCGCCGGGCGCGCCGCTCCGCCTCGGTAGACTCGACTCTCGTGTCCGACGCCCCCCACATCACACCCGAGGCCGTAGCGACGGCGGTCGACGCCGCGCTCGCGGCGATCGCGTCCGCGGCCTCGACGGCCGAGCTGAAAGCCGCCCGCACCGCGCATGCCGCGGAGGGATCCGCGCTGGCCGCGCTCAACGCGCAGTTGCGGAACGTGCCGACCGAGCGCAAAGCCGAGCTGGGCAAGCTCGTCGGGCAGGCGCGCGGGCGCGTGACGCAGGCGCTCGTCGCGCGGGAGAGCGAGCTCACGGCCGCTGAGACCGCGGCGCGGCTTGAGTCGGAGCGCGTGGATGTCACGGCGCTCCCCGCCCGCGCCCGCGTCGGGGCGCGGCATCCCCTCACCCTCCTGCAGGAGCAGATCGGCGACATCTTCGTCGGCATGGGGTGGGAGATCGCCGAGGGGCCCGAGCTCGAGCACGAGTGGTTCAACTTCGACGCGCTCAACTTCGACGCCGACCACCCGGCGCGCCAGATGCAGGACACGTTCTTCGTCGACCCTGTCGACCGCCACCTCGTGATGCGCACGCACACGAGCCCGGTCCAGGTGCGCTCGATGCTCGAGCGCGACCTGCCGATCTACGTCCTCGCCCCGGGCCGCGTGTACCGCACCGACGAGTTCGACGCCACCCACCTGCCGGTGTTCAGCCAGTTCGAAGGCCTCGTCGTGGACAGGGGCATCACGATGGCCCACCTCAAGGGCACCCTCGACCACGTGGCGCGGGTGCTGTTCGGCGACGAGGCCAAGACGCGGTTCCGCGCGAACTTCTTCCCGTTCACCGAGCCCTCCGCGGAGTTCGACCTGTGGCATCCGACCTTCACGGGCGGCGCCCGCTGGATCGAGTGGGGCGGCTGCGGAATGGTGAACCCGAACGTGCTGCGGGCGGCGGGGATCGACCCCGAGGAGTACTCCGGGTTCGCGTTCGGCATGGGCTTCGAGCGCACGCTGATGTTCCGCTCCGACGTCCAGGACATGCGCGACATGGCCGAGGGCGATGTGCGCTTCAGCGAGCAGTTCGGGATGGTGGTGTGATGCGCGTTCCGCTCTCCTGGCTGCGCGAGCACGTCGACGTCGCCGCCGACGCCACGCCCGAGGACGTGCTGGCCGCGCTCGTCTCGGTCGGCTTCGAAGAGGAGGACGTGCACCGCTTCGACCTGCACGGCCCCATCGTCGTCGGGCAGGTGGTCGAGTTCGTCGAGGAGCCGCAGTCCAACGGCAAGACGATCCGCTGGTGCCAGGTGGATGTCTCCGCCGACCACGGCGGCGTCCGCGGCATCGTGTGCGGCGCCCGCAACTTCTTCGTCGGCGACAAGGTCGTTGTGACTCTGCCGGGCTCGGTGCTGCCTGGGCCGTTCCCGATCGCGGCGCGCAAGACCTACGGGCACGTCTCCGACGGGATGATCGCCTCCGCGAAGGAGCTCGGCCTCGGCGAGGAGCATTCCGGCATCCTCCGGCTGGTGGAGCTCGGCCTCGACGCTCCGGTCGGCACGGACGCTATCGCCCTGCTCGGCCTCGACGACGTCGCGGTCGAGATCAACGTCACGCCCGATCGCGGCTACGCGCTGTCGCTGCGCGGGGTCGCGCGCGAGTACTCGCACGCCACCGGCGCGGCCTTCCGCGACCCGGCCGCGAAGGCGGAGGACGAGGTCGCGCTGGCCGACGCGGCGGCCTTCCCCGTCGCGGTGCGCGACGAGGCGCCAATCCGCGGCCGGCTCGGCGCGACCGAGTTCGTCGCCCGCATCGTGCGCGACGTCGACGCGACCAAGCCCACGCCGGCATGGATGGTGGCCCGCCTGGCGTTGGCCGGCATCCGCTCGCTCGGCGTGCTGATCGACATCACGAACTACGTCATGCTCGAGCTCGGCCAGCCCATCCACGGCTACGACCTCGACACGCTGACCGGCGGCATCGTCGTGCGCCGCGCGGAGCCGGGGGAGACGCTGCAGACCCTGGACGGCCAGGTGCGCACGCTGAGCGGCGAAGACCTGCTCGTCACCGACGAGTCGGGCCCCATCGGCCTCGCCGGGGTGATGGGCGGCGGCACGACCGAGATGTCGGGCGCCACGCGCAATGTGCTGATCGAGGCCGCCACATTCGACCCGGTCTCGATCGCCCGCACCGCGCGACGGCACAAGCTGCCGAGCGAGGCGTCGCGCCGATTCGAGCGGGGCGTCGACCCGGCGATCCCGTTCGTCGCCGCGGCGCGCGTCGCCGAGCTCATGGCCGAGTACGCCGGCGGCGCCGACACGGCTGCCGGCGGCGCGCTCATGGCCCCCCGCGTGGAGACCGTGGTCGAGCTGCCGCGCTCGTTCGTGGCGTCGCTTATCGGCGTCGCCTACACCGAGGCGGAGATCGTCGGCGCGCTCGAGAAAATCGGCTGCGCCGTGCAGGATGCCTCGACGGGCGAGCCCGACGCGGCGTGGTCCGTGACACCGCCCTCGTGGCGCCCCGACCTCACCGACAAGTGGACGCTCGCCGAGGAGGTCGCCCGCATCGAGGGCTACGACCGCATCCCGTCGGTCCTGCCGCTGCCGCCGTCCGGCCGCGGTCTCACCGTGGCGCAGCGGGGGCGGCGCCGCGTCGCCAACGCGCTCGCGGCCGCCGGCTACGTGGAGACGCCGTCGTTCCCGTTCACGACGCAAGAGCAGAACGACCTGCACGGGTCGGCCGGCGGTGGGCGGCTTGAGAGTGTGAAGCTGGCGAATCCGCTCGACGGGCAGGCCGCGTTCCTGCGCCGCTCGCTCGTTCCCGGGCTGCTGCAGACCGCGCACCGCAACGTGTCGCGGGGGTTCAGCGACCTCGCGATCTTCGAGACCGGCGTCGTGTTCCTGCCGAAGCCCGGCGCCCGCTACGGCACCGACGACGTGCCGCCGCTGGCGGTGCGGCCGGACGCGGCGACCCTCGTCGAGCTCGACGCGTCGATTCCGCCGCAGTGCCGGCACGTCGCCGTGCTGGTCACCGGCAACGCGGTGGCCAAGCAGCCGGGGCAGCCCGCCGTGGCGGCGGGGCTCGTCGACGCGCTGGACGCCGTGCGCACGATCGCCGCGGCCGCGGGCGTCGAGATCGACGTCGCGCAGGGCGCGCGCGCCGCGCTGCACCCCGGGCGCACCGGCGTGCTCACCGTGACGCCTCCGGCCGGCTCGGATTCGGGCGACGGCCAGCCGAGCGCCGTCGAGGTCGGCTACGTGGGCGAACTTCTGCCCGCGGTGGCCGAGGCATCCGATCTCCCTGGCCGCGTCGTGGTGGCAGAGCTCGATCTCGACCGAGTGCTCGCGCTCGCAGGCGAGAAGGTGGTCGCGGCATCGCTGTCGGCGTACCCGGCGGCCACGCAGGACGTTTCGCTCGTCGTTCCGGCGGACACGGCGGCCGCCGCCGTGCGCTCCGCGCTCGTGGACGGCGCGGGCGCGCTGCTGGAGTCGTTGCGTCTGGTCGACGACTACCGCGGCGAGGGCGTGCCGGCCGGGTCGAAGAGCCTCACATTCGCGTTGCGCTTCCGTGCGCCCGACCGCACGCTGACGGCGGCGGAGGCGACCGAGGCGAAGCTCGCGGGCGTGGCGGTTGCCGCCGAGCGCTGCGGGGCGACGCTGCGCGAGTGATGCCCGCGTCGGCGCGCATGATCCTGTGCTGAGCACGCATGATTGCGTCGGGACGTGCTCCCTGTGCAAAAGTGGACTCTGTCCACCATCTCCCCGGCCCATCGGGGTTCCCCGGTGGCGTGAACATCGAGGAGGCATTGTGGATGATCTGCACGAAGAGCGTCGTGGCCTGTCCCGGCGAGGACTGCTGACCGGGGCTGCCGCCGCGGCGGCAGCGTCAGCGGTGCTCGTCTCCGAGCCCGCGGCGGCGGCCGGGGGCGACCTCCACGCCACCGTGGGAACGCTCAGCCGCCCCAAGAACCTCCGCCGCATCGTGGACTGGACCGCCGCTGAGCTGTCCGTCGCGATCAAGCGCCGGGTGGTGACCTGCGTCGAGGTCATGACGGCCTATCTCGATCAGATCGACGAGTTCAACCCGTCGGTCAACGCAATCGTCGCGTTGCGTCCGAGGGCCGAACTGCTCGCGGAGGCCGCGGAGAAGGACGCGCTGCTGCGGCGCGGCCGTTACCAAGGCTGGATGCACGGGTTCCCGCAGGCCGTGAAGGACCTCGCGAATGTGATTGGGCTGCCGACCAGCGCCGGCTTCTTCCGCGACTCGTTCGCCGCCGCGGCAGCCACCGCCGACTCGATCTTCGTCGAGCGCGTGCGCGCTGCCGGCGCGATCTTCATCGGCAAGACCAACACGCCCGAGTTCGGCCTCGGATCGAACACCTACAACAACGTCTACGGCACGACGTACAACGCCTACGACCAGACGAAGTCGGCGGGCGGATCAAGCGGCGGCGCCGCCGTCGCGGTCGCGCTCAAGATGCTCCCCGTCGCGGACGGCAGCGACTTCTTCGGGTCGCTGCGCAACCCGCCCGGGTGGAACAACGTCTACGGGCTGCGGCCGTCGTATGGACGGGTGCCGGGCACCGGGCCGCGCCCGTACGAGACCTTTGTCGCCCAGGGCGGCACGGAGGGGCCCATCGCACGGAATCCGCAGGACCTGGCGCTCATGCTCGAGACCATGGCGGGATACGACGCGCGCCAGCCGCTGTCGATCGACTCCGACTTCGAGGCGCGCGGCCTCTCGGCCAGCATGCGGGGCAAGAAGGTCGCCTGGCTGGGCGACCTGGGCGGCTATCTTCCGATGGAGCCCGAAGTGCTGCAGGTGACCAAGGCCGCGTTGAAGACCTTCCGGTCGATGGGGATGTCGGTGACCACCATCGACGAGCTTCCCTCGATCACCAGCACGACCGGCGACGGATTCGCGGGCAACACCGACCTCTGGCCGACGTGGTTGACGTTCCGCCACTGGATCGTCGGCAGCGGCCTGTCGGGGCTTGCCGCCGGGTCGCTCGGCCAGTACATGAAGCCGGAGGCGATCTACGAGGTCGAGGGTGTCACCGTGGGCGCCGACGGCAATGCGCCCATCTCCGGACTCGACGCCTTCAACGGCTCGGTCAAGCGGACGGCGATGTACCGCGCCTTCCAGGAGCAGATCTTCAACACCTACGACTACGTGGTGCTCCCGACCGCGCAGGTGTTCCCGTTTACGGTTGCGGGCTCGGACGCCATCAACTGGCCGGAGAGCGTCAACGGGGTGGAGATGTCCTCGTACCACCGCTGGATGGAGGTCACCGCCATCGGAACCCTGCTGAACGCTCCGACGGTGGCCATGCCGGCAGGGTTCAGCGACTCCGGCCTGCCGATCGGGCTGCAGGCGATCGGCCGCAACCACGACGACATCGGGGTGCTGCGGCTGGCGCAGGCCTGGGAGAAGAAGACGCGCTGGTCCGAGCGCAAGCCGCCTCTGCTGGACTGAGCCGAGCCGGGGCGTGCGCCCCGGCTACGCGCGGCAGAGGATCTCGCCGTGGGGGACGAGATACCAGCCGTCGCCCTCCGCTGCCCACGAGCGCCACGCCGCGGCGATGCGTCGGAGCCCGCTCTCGTCCGCCATGCCCGACGACACCAGCTGGCGGGCCAGGGCGGACTCGACGATGCGGTCGGCCCACATCCCGCCCCACCACGCGCGCTCGTCCGGTGTCGCGTAGCACCACGTCGAGGCCGTCGCCGTGACATCCTCGAAACCGGCGTCGCGCGCCGCGACGATCCCGCCCGGCTTGGCCACGCGGCGCATCTCGCGAAGCGCCTGCACCGGGTCGCCCACGTGCTGGAGCACCTGGTGCGCGTGCACGATGTCGAAGGTGTCGTCGGCGAAGCCCAGCGCGTGCGCGTCCTCCACAGAGAACGAGATGTTCGCCGCTCCGCGCTCGGCGGCGAGCCGCTGCGAGAGCGCGAGCTCGGCCGGCCCGATCTCGGTCGCCGTGACGTGCGCGACGCGGGAGGCGAAGTCCACGGTGATCGTGCCGGGACCGGCTCCGACGTCGAGCAGCGTGCTCTCCGGCCGCAAGAGCGGCTCCAGGTACGCGGCCGAGTTCGCGATCGTCCGATTGTTGTGTGAGCGCAGCACCGACTCATGGTGCCCGTGTGTGTAAACCGCCATCCCCGCAGTCTGCCACTCGACGTTCGGCCCCTGAGCCTGTCGGACCGGCCCCTGAGCCTGTCGAAGGGCCCTCGTCCCAGAAACTAAGGTGGAAACATGACCTATTCGGTCGCCGTCTCTGGCGCATCCGGCTACGCAGGCGGCGAGATTCTCCGCCTGCTCGCCGGCCATCCCGACGTCGAGATCCGCACTGTCACCGCCCACTCCAACGCCGGGCAGCCGCTCGTGCGACACCAGCCGCACCTGCGCTCGCTCGCGCACCTCACGCTGCAAGAGACCACGCCCGAGGTGCTCGCAGGGCACGACATCGTGTTCCTCGCGCTGCCGCACGGGCAGTCCGGCCCGTACACCGACGCGCTGCGCGACACGGCGCTCGTCGTCGACGCCGGCGCCGACCACCGGCTCGCCTCCGCCGACGCGTGGGCGCGGTTCTACGGCGGAGACTTCCACGAGCCGTGGGCGTACGGTGTGCCCGAGCTGCTGGTGGGCGAGGGGCGCAAGCAGCGCGAGAACCTCGTCGGAGCGTCGCGCATCGCGGCGCCGGGCTGCAACGCGTCGACGGTCTCCCTCTCGCTGGCTCCCGGAGTTGCCGCGGGGGTCATCGACCCCGGCGGCATCGTGGCGGTGCTCGCGGTCGGCCCGTCGGGCGCGGGCAAGAGCCTCAAGCCGCACCTGCTCGGCAGTGAGATCCTGGGAAGCGCCAACCCGTACGCCGTCGGCGGCACCCACCGGCACATCCCGGAGATCCAGCAGGCGCTCGCCGCCGCGCGTACGTCGGAGGATCGCGCGAATGTCGGAGGATCCGCGCCGAATCCTCCGACATCCCGCGCACTCTCCGACATCCGCGTCTCGTTCACACCCGTGATCGTGCCGATGGCCCGCGGCATCCTCGCCACCAGCACCGCCCCGATCGCCCCCGGCGCGAGCGACGACGACATCCGCGCGGCGTGGGAGGCTGCGTACGGCGACGAGGCGTTCGTGCAGCTGCTGCCCGCGGGCGAGTTCCCGCGCACCGCCGACGTGCTTGGCGCCAACACCGCGCTCATGGGCCTCGCGATCGACCGCGCCGCCGGCCGCGTCGTGGTCGTGACCGCGGTCGACAACCTGACCAAGGGCACCGCCGGCGCGGCCGTGCAGTCCATGAACCTCGCGCTCGGCCTGCCCGAGCAGCGAGCCCTTGCCGTGAACGGAGTCGCGCCGTGAGTGTCACTGCCGCACAGGGATTCGAGGCGGCCGGCGTCGCGGTCGGCCTGAAGTCGACCGGCAAGCCCGACGTCGCCGTCGTCGTCAACCGGGGCCCGCTGCGCACCGCGGCCGCCGTGTTCACGAGCAACCGCGCCAAGGCGAACCCGATCCTGTGGTCGCAGCGGGCCGTCCAAGACGGCGTCGCCGAGGCCATCGTGCTCAACTCCGGCGGCGCGAACTGCTTCACCGGCGCGTTCGGGTTCCAGACGACGCATCAGACCGCCGAGCGCGCCGCAGAGCTCCTCGGCGTCTCCGCGGGCGACATCCTGGTCTGCTCGACGGGACTGATCGGCACGGGCGACGAGGCCTTCCGCGCCAAGGTCCTCGCCGGTGTCGAGCGAGGGATCGCGGGCCTCAGCGCCGACGGCGGAGAAGCGGCATCCCTGGCGATCATGACGACCGACTCGCGCCCGAAGCGTGCTGTCCAGAGCCGGGACGGCTGGACGGTCGGGGGGATGGCGAAAGGCGCGGGGATGCTGGCGCCGGGCCTTGCCACCATGCTCGTCGTCATCACGACCGACGCGGTCGTCGACGCCGCCCAGGCGGACGCGGCGCTGCGGCACGCCGCAAAATACAGCTTCGACCGGCTCGACTCCGACGGCTGTATGTCGACCAACGACCAAGTGACCCTCATGGCCAGCGGCGCGAGCGGCGTCGCGCCCGGCCCCGACGAGTTCCGCGCCGCGCTCACCGCCGTGTGCCAGAGCCTTGCCGAGCAGCTGCAGCAGGATGCCGAAGGGGCCAGCCACGACATCACGATCGACGTCGAGCACGCGGCCACCGAGGACGACGCGGTCGAGGTCGGGCGCTCCGTCGCCCGCAACAACCTGTTCAAGGCGGCGGTCTTCGGAGGCGACCCGAACTGGGGGCGCGTGCTCGCCGCGATCGGCACCACCACAGCCGTGTTCGACCCGTACGACGTCGATGTGTGGATGAACGGCGTCCGCGTCTGCACCGCCGGGCGCCCGGACCGCCCGCGCGACGAGGTCGACCTCTCTCCGCGCGCGACGCGCGTGCTCATCGACCTGCGCTCGGGCAACGCCCGCGCGACGATCCTCACCAACGACCTCACCCACGACTACGTCCACGAGAACAGCGCGTACTCCTCATGACCGATCTGCAAGACACCGACCCGGCCGCCGCGTCGGCGAAGGCCGAGACCCTCATCGAGTCGCTGCCGTGGCTGCGGCGCTTCCGCGACCAGATCGTCGTGGTCAAATACGGCGGCAACGCGATGGTCAGCGACGAGCTTCAGGAGGCGTTCGCCGCCGACATCGCCTACCTCCGCTACGTCGGCGTGAAGCCGGTCGTGGTGCACGGCGGCGGCCCGCAGATCTCGAACATGCTCGACCGGCTGGCGATCCCGAGCGAGTTCAAGGGCGGCTACCGCGTCACGAGCACGGAGGCGATCTCGGTGGTGCGCATGGTGCTCACCGGCCAGATCAATCCGCAGCTGGTGGGGAAGATCAACCAGCACGGACCGTTGGCCACCGGCCTGTCCGGCGAGGACGCCGGGCTGTTCGGCGGGCGGCAGAAGGGCATTGTCGTCGACGGCGTGCCGCACGACCTCGGCCGGGTCGGCGACGTCGTCGAGGTCGACCCGCAGACTGTGCACGACCACATCGCGGCAGGCCGCATCCCGGTCGTCTCGAGCATCGCGCCCGACCTCGACAAGCCGGGGCACTCGCTCAACGTGAACGCCGACGCCGCGGCGGCTGCGCTCGCCGTCGCGCTGAAGGCCGCCAAGCTGGTGATCCTCACCGACGTCGCAGGACTCTACGCCGACTGGCCGAACCGCGACTCGCTCGTCTCGCACCTCACGGCGACCGAGCTGCGCGACATGCTTCCCCGGCTCGAGTCGGGGATGATCCCCAAGATGCGCGCCTGCCTGGACGCGGTCGAGGGCGGCGTCGAGACGGCCGCGATCATCGACGGCCGCGTGCCGCACTCGGTGCTCGTGGAGATCTTCACGCAGAAGGGAATCGGCACAGAGGTGGTGAACGGATGACGACGTGGCAGGATGCCGCCGCGCGCGACCTCGTGCGCAGCTTCGGCGAGCGGATGGCGCTCTTCGAGCGCGGCGAGGGCGTGTACCTGTGGGACGGGGAGGGCCGCCGCTACCTCGACTTCCTCGGCGGAATCGCGGTCAACTCGCTCGGCCACGCGCACCCCGTGTTCGTCGAGGCAGTGTCGCGGCAGGCGGCCACGCTCGCGCACGTCTCCAACTACTTCGCGACGCCGCCCCAGCTCGCGCTCGCCGCGCGGCTCAAGCGCCTCGCCGGCGCCGGCGAGGACGGCCGCGTCTACTTCGGCAACTCCGGCGCCGAGGCCAACGAGGCGGCCTTCAAGCTCGCGCGCCTGCACGGCGCCACGTCGAGGGAAGGCGGAAGCGAGCGGCCTCGAATCCTGGCGCTGCGCGACGCGTTCCACGGCCGCACCATGGGCACGCTCGCGCTCACCGGCAAGCCGCTGATGCAAGAGCCGTTCCAGCCGATGGTGCCGGGGGTCGAGTTCCTCGACTCGACAGTCGAGGCACTCGAGGCAGCGCTCGACGAGCGCGTCGCCGCCGTGTTCGTCGAGCCGATCAAGGGCGAGGCAGGAGTCATCCCCCTGCCCGACGGCTACCTGCGCGCGGCTCGCGAGCTCACCGCGCGGCACGGCGCGCTGCTGGTCGTCGACGAGATCCAGACTGGCGCCGGGCGCACAGGGGAGTGGTTCGCCTTCCAGCACGCCGGCATCACGCCCGACGCCATCACGGTCGCGAAGGGGATCGGCGGCGGGTTCCCGATCGGCGCGCTCATCACGTTCGGCGCCGCGAGCGAGTTGTTCTACCCCGGCACCCACGGCTCCACGTTCGGAGGCAATGCGCTCGGCACCGCGGTCGCCGACGCCGTCCTCGCCGAGATCGAGCGCGCCGGGCTCGTCGAGGGCGCGCGCGTCCGCGGCGCGCAGGTGCGCGACGCGGTGGCCGGCATCGGCTCGCCGCTCGTGGTCGGAACGCGCGGCCAGGGGCTGTTGCTCGGGGTGGCGCTGCGCCATCCCGTCGCCAAGGCGGTCGTGGCCGCCGCGCAGGAGCGCGGGCTCATCGTCAACGCCGCCAACGACGAGACCATCCGCCTCGCGCCGCCCCTGATCATCGGCGACGCCGAGATCGCCGAGTTCGCCGAGTTGTTCGCCGCCGCGCTGGCCGATGTCGCGGCCACGCTCGTACCCGAAGCCGAGGAGGCTGTCAAGTGACCCGCCATCTGCTGCGTGATGACGACCTCACACCCGCCGAGCAGGCCGAGATCATCGATCTCGCCGCCGAGTTGAAGAAGGACCGCTGGCAGCTCAAGCCGCTGGCCGGCCCGCAAACGGTCGCCGTGATCTTCGACAAGTCCTCCACTCGCACGAGGGTCTCGTTCGCGGTCGGCGTCGCCGACCTGGGCGGCGTGCCGCTGATCATCTCGACGGCCAACAGCCAGCTCGGCGGAAAGGAGACTCCGGCCGACACGGCCCGTGTGCTCGAGCGCCAAGTGGCCGCGATCGTGTGGCGCACGTACGCGCAGGCGGGGCTCGAGGAAATGGCGAGGGGCACGACCGTGCCCGTGGTCAACGCGCTGAGCGACGACTTCCACCCGTGCCAGCTCCTCGCCGACCTGCTCACGATCCGCGAGCACAAAGGCACGTTGGCCGGGCTGACGCTGGCCTTCTTCGGCGACGGCCGCACGAACATGGGCCAGTCGTACGTGCTTGGCGGCGTCACCGCGGGCATGCACGTGCGCGTCGCGTCGCCGGTCGAGTACGCGCCGCGCGAGGACGTGGTCGCCGACGCCGACCGCCGGGCCGCCGAGACCGGGGGGTCGGTGACGCTGTACACCGACCCGAACGAGGCCGCCGCAGGGGCGGACGTGATCGTCACCGACACGTGGGTGTCGATGGGCAAGGAGGACGAGAAGCTCGCGCGGCTGCGCGACCTCGGACCGTACAAGGTGTCGCAGGAGCTCATGAGCCTCGCCAAGGACGACGCGATCTTCATCCACTGCCTGCCCGCTGATCGCGGCTACGAGGTCGACGCCGGGGTGATCGACGGCCCGCAGAGCGTCGTGTGGGACGAGGCCGAGAACCGCCTGCACGCGCAGAAGGCGCTGTTGGTGTGGCTGCTCCGGCAGGACTGAGCACGCCGGCGCCGCGGGGAGCGGCAGCTCGCCCGGCTAGGCTTGAGCGGTGAGCGATGCGAAGAGCGACGGC
Source organism: Microbacterium sp. (assembly GCF_047606685.1). Taxonomy (GTDB): domain Bacteria; phylum Actinomycetota; class Actinomycetes; order Actinomycetales; family Microbacteriaceae; genus Microbacterium. The sequence goes on along the minus strand of NZ_JASGEC010000084.1, from coordinate 5,746 downwards.
ACCAACGAGGGCGCGCTGTGGGGCGCCCGATTCGCATCGGGGCCGGCTCCCGAGCTGGCGGCGCTGAGCCGCTCCACGCATTTCGACTGGGCCCTCGCGCTGTACGACATCGCCGGCTCGCACGCGCACGCGAAGGCCCTGGCGGATGCCGCCTACCTCTCGGCGGACGAGGAGCGGCGCATGCACGAAGGGCTCGACGCCCTCGCGCGCCGCGTGAAGGACGGCAGCCTCGTCGCCCGCCCGGAGGACGAGGACGTGCACGGCGCGCTCGAGGCTGCGCTCATCGCCGAGGTCGGACCAGAGCTCGGCGGCAAGCTGCGCGCCGGTCGCAGCCGCAACGACCAGATCGCGACCCTCGTGCGGCTGTACCTGCTGGACCATGCGCGGATCATCTCGGGCGACATCCTGGATCTCATCGACGCGATCGTGGCGCAAGCCGACGCCTACCACGGCGCGATCATGCCGGGTCGCACACACCTCCAGCACGCCCAGCCGATCCTGCTCTCCCACCACCTGCAAGCGCACGCGTGGCCGCTCGTGCGCGATCTCGAGCGGCTGCGCGACTGGCGGGCCCGCGCGTCCGTCTCGCCGTACGGGGGAGGCGCCCTCGCCGGTTCCAGCCTCGGCCTCGATCCCGCGCTGGTGGCGGCCGAGCTCGGCCTCAGCCGCCCCGCGGAGAACTCGCTCGACGGCACCGCCGCGCGCGACACGGTCGCCGAGTTCGCGTACATCGCAGCTCAAATCGGCATCGACCTGTCGCGCTTCGCCGAGGACATCATCCTGTGGAACACGCGCGAGTTCGGCTTCGTGGTGCTCGACGACGGCTTCTCGACAGGCTCGAGCATCATGCCGCAGAAGAAGAACCCCGATATCGCGGAGCTCGCCCGAGGCAAGTCGGGACGGCTCGTCGGCAATCTCGCCGGCCTCCTCGCGACGCTCAAGGGCCTGCCGCTGGCCTACAACCGCGACCTGCAGGAGGACAAGGAGCCCGTCTTCGACTCGATCGCGACGCTCGAGGTGCTGCTCCCCGCGTTCGCCGGCATGGTCGCGACCATGCGGTTCGACATCGACCGGATGGCACAGCTGGCCCCGGAGGGCTTCTCGCTGGCCACGGATGTCGCGGACTGGCTCGTGCGGCGAGGCATCCCGTTCCGCGACGCGCACGAGATCTCGGGCGCTCTCGTGCGCGCGTGCGAGGATCGGGGGATCGGACTGGAGGATGCCTCGGACGAGCTGCTCGCCGAGGTCTCGCCGTACCTCGGCCCCGAAGTGCGCGGGGTGCTGACGGTCGAGGGCTCTGTCGCCTCTCGGCGCGGAGCGGGCGGCACCGCGCCCGCCCGCGTGGCCGAGCAGCGCGCCGAGCTCATCGAGCGGACGCAGGCCGCGGCACACGCGCTGGGGCTCTGATCTCCTCGTAATCAGCTCTTCCCTTATTTTTTAGGAATATAAGGGATACACTTCATTATGCCCATCGCCGCCATCGCCGACATCGTCGGCTCGCGCCTGCTGGCCGACCGCGAAGCCGCGCAGCGCGCGCTCGACGAGGCGATCGACCGCGTCGAGCGCGACCTCCCGGTGTCCGAGCGCCGGCTGCGCCCCACCGTGGGCGACGAGCAGCAGGGCGTCTACGCGAGCCTGGACGCCGCGCTCGCCTCGCTCCTGCTGATCCAGCTCGCCCTTCCCGACGGCATCCAGTGCAGGTTCGGGCTCGGCATCGGCCCGATGGAATCGGTGCCGTCCGCGTCCGGCGGAATCCCCGACGGCCCGGGCTGGTGGGCCGCGCGCGCGGCGATCGACACCGTGCACCGGATGCAGCAGCGCGCGGCGCCGACCGCCCGCACGTGGGTTGGCGCCGCGCCGGGCCTCGCCGACGGCATCCACGTCGTCAACGCCTACCTGCTTGCCCGGGACGAGATCGTCGCGGGGATGGCGGAGCGCACACGCCGACTCGCCTACGGGCGCTGTTTCGGGGCCACCCAGCGCGACCTCGCCGAGCGCGAGGGGGTCACCCAGTCGGCCGTGTCGCAGGCGTTGGCCACGGCCGGGGCGCACGCGGTCGTGCAGGGTTTCGGGTTGCTGCGGCAGTCGCTGTGAGGCGGCTCACCACACGGCGAGGCGCACGAGCGCGCCGACGAGGCACGCCCACAGCAGGCTCGCCAGCGTGCCGACGATGAACCGCTCGCGCGCCTCGGAGGTTGCCAGCTCGGGAAAGCGGCCGATGCCCTTGACCGCCACGATCACCGCGACCGCCTCGGGGAAGCCGGCGAGGATCGCCACGATGGCCGACACGCGCTCGAGGTAGCCGATCGTCGTGCCGCCGCGCAGCAGCACCGTGGCCGTGGCGTCGTCGGCATCGGCCTCGTTCTGCACGACGATGCCGCCGTCGTCGGTCTCGCGCACGCGGCCGTGCGTGGCGATCGACAGCACGCGCCGCACCACCGGGTTGCCGCCGAGGGCGCCGAGCGTCACGCCGAGCAGCGCGAGGATCAGCCCCACGATCGCCGGCACGTCCACCGGAGAGACGAGCACCACCATGAGCGCCACCACGACCAGGCCGCCGGCCACCGCGAGCGGCGCGGTCGTGGGCCGGCGCAGGCTGACGACGGCGAGCACGAGCGCCGCGCACAGCGCCAGGAACAGGAAGACCGACAGCACGGCGGCGACGAGCTCGGTGGGAAGCGCGAATGCCATCTCGCCAGTCTCGCACGCGGGTGCGTCACCGGCCCAGGTGCGGCCGAGCCATCCATCGCCGCTGATACCCTGAAGCGCGTGTCTGAACCCGACGTGATCGCACTGGCGCCCGCGAACGACCCCGCGTTCGAGAATGTGTGGGACGAGCTCGTGTGGCGTGGACTGGTGCAGGTGTCCACCGACCAGGAGGCGCTGCGCGCCCTGCTCGCCGGGGGTCCGATCACGTACTACTGCGGCTTCGACCCGACCGCGCCGAGCCTTCATCTGGGCAATCTGGTGCAGCTGCTGCTGATGCGGCGCCTGCAGTTGGCCGGCCACCGGCCGCTGGGGCTGGTGGGCGGGTCGACCGGCCTCATCGGCGACCCGGGTGGGCGCGACACCGAGCGCGTGCTCAACCCGGTCGAGACGGTGCAGGAGTGGGTGGGCTACCTTCGCGCGCAGGTCGAGCGGTTCCTCGACTTCGACGGCGACAGCGCGGCGCGCATGGTCAACAACCTTGACTGGACCGCGGGGCTGAGCGCGATCGACTTCCTCCGCGGGATCGGCAAGCACTTCCGTGTCGGCACGATGATGAAAAAGGATGCCGTGGCCGCCCGCCTGAACTCGGAGGCCGGCATCAGTTACACCGAGTTCAGCTACCAGATCCTGCAAGGGCTCGACTACCTGGAGCTGCACCGCCAGTACGGCTGCGTGCTGCAGACCGGCGGCAGCGACCAGTGGGGCAACCTCACCAGCGGCGTCGACCTCATCCACCGCGTGGAGGGCGTCTCGGTGCACGCACTGGGCACGCCGCTGATCACCAACAGCGACGGCACGAAGTTCGGAAAGAGCGCGGGCAACGCGATCTGGCTCGACCCGGAGATGTGCAGCCCCTACCGCTTCTACCAGTTCTGGCTCAACACCGACGACGCCGACGTCGTCGACCGCCTCAAGGTGTTCACGTTCCTCACTCGCGCCGAGATCGAGGAGTACGCGCGGCTCGTCGAGTCCGAGCCGTTCCGGCGCGCGGCCCAGCGCCGGCTCGCGGCGGAGGCGACCACGTTCGTGCACGGGGCGGATGCCACGGATGCCGTGATCGCGGCGTCCGAGGCGCTGTTCGGCCGAGGCGAGCTCACGGCGCTCGACGCCGCGACCCTGCGCAGCGCCCTGCGCGAGCTGCCCCACGCCGAGGTCGCGGCGGGCGCCGACGTGGTTCAGGCGCTCGTGGCGACCGGGCTTGTCGCCAGCCTGTCGGAGGGCCGGCGCGCCATCGCGCAGGGCGGCGTGTCGCTCGACGGGGTGCGGGTGGAGGACGACACTGCCGTCGTGACGGGCTCGCTACCCGGCGGCGTCTCGGTGCTGCGGCGCGGCAAGAAGACCCTCGCGGGCCTTTTCGTCACGAGCTGACAGGCGGGTTCAGCGCCAGCGCAGGCGGAGGGGCTAGCGTCGTCGAGTGCCGTTCACCCCGAGCCACGCCGTCGTCGCGTTGCCGTTCCTTCCGCTGCGGCGGGTTCCGGCGCTCGCGGGTGTTCCGGCGGCGGTCGCGGTCGGCGCCATGACGCCGGACCTGCCGTTGTTCGTGCGCGGCACGCCGGTCGCCTACGCCTGGACGCACTCGTTCTCGTGGTTGCCGCTGACAGCCGTGCTCGCCCTCGTGCTGCTGCTGGTGTGGCGGTGCGCGCTGCGACCGGCCTCTCGCGAGCTCGCTCCGCGCTGGCTGGCCCGCCGGCTGCCGTCGCGATGGGATGCCGGCGCCTCGACAGGACTGCGTGAGACCTTTCCGTCAGCGGCGGGCGCGCTCTGGACGCTGCTCGCGCTCGCGGTGGGCGCCGTCTCGCACATCGCGTGGGATCTCGTCACGCACGAGGGGCGCGCGGGCATCGCCGCGCTGGATGAGGCGTGGGGGCCGCTGCCGGCGCACACGTGGCTACAGCACGGGTCCAGCGCTGTTGGTCTGGTGACCCTCGCGGTGTGCGCCATCGTGTGGCTGCGCAGAGCGGATGCCGCGGAGCAGGTTCGCAGAGTGCTCCCCGACGGGGCGCGGTGGGGGTGGTGGCTGTCGTTGCCCCTCGCGCTGGTCGTCGCGTGGTGCGCGGGATACGCGGTACTCGGCCCGTTCGCGCCCGGCTTCGACGCAGAGCACCTCGCCTACCGAGTGCTCCCGCCCGCGTGCGGAGTGTGGGGCGCGGCCACGCTGGCACTGTGCGCGACCGTGCAAGCCGTGCGGCTCCGGGGTCGCTGATCCGCGGAATCACGCGGCGCACAGCAGCGACACGCCCGGGATGCGGCATCGATTTGCCGGGTCTGCGGAACCGGCGTAAGTTTGTATCTCGTTCGCCCCAAAGGGATGAGCGGAGGGCCCCGAAGCCCCGCCCCCTCAAGCGGAGAACCACCTCACATCAGCCTCAGTTCGGTTTGACCTTGGTCGCGCCGGAGGGGTAAGATAGAGAAGTTGCCCTGCGGGCGAGGTCGAGAGGCCGAGCAGCAGGAGCATCCGATCCTTGAGAACTCAACAGCGTGCACTTGTCAAATGCCAAATAACCTCGTTCCAGCTTCGGCTGGATGAGATTCCTTTGGATCAAAGACCGACCGTATGGTCGGCAAACGGATAAGTCAGCAATGACATCCACTTTGGTCAGATCAAACTCGCTGTGGTCACCCTATTCCGGTGGTCGCAGCAAAATTTCTTCACGGAGAGTTTGATCCTGGCTCAGGATGAACGCTGGCGGCGTGCTTAACACATGCAAGTCGAACGGTGAAAGCGGAGCTTGCTCCGCTGGATCAGTGGCGAACGGGTGAGTAACACGTGAGCAACCTGCCCCGGACTCTGGGATAACAGCTGGAAACAGCTGCTAATACCGGATACGAGCTGCGAAGGCATCTTCAGCAGCTGGAAAGAACTTCGGTCCGGGATGGGCTCGCGGCCTATCAGCTAGTTGGTGAGGTAACGGCTCACCAAGGCGTCGACGGGTAGCCGGCCTGAGAGGGTGACCGGCCACACTGGGACTGAGACACGGCCCAGACTCCTACGGGAGGCAGCAGTGGGGAATATTGCACAATGGGCGCAAGCCTGATG
>NZ_JASGEC010000083.1:0-114981 GCF_047606685.1 Microbacterium sp. | reverse complement strand
TCGTACGCCTCGGCGATGAGCTGCATGTCGGCGTACTCGATGCCGTTGTGCACCATCTTGACGAAGTGGCCGGCGCCGTCGTGGCCGACGTGCGTGACGCACGGCTCGCCCTCGGCGACCGCGGCGATGGACTTCAGGATGGGGCCGAGGGTGACCCACGACTCGTCCGAGCCGCCCGGCATGATCGACGGCCCGAGGAGGGCCCCCTCCTCGCCGCCGGAAATGCCGGCGCCGACGAAGTTGATGCCCGTGTCGCGCACCGCCTTCTCCCGGCGGATCGTGTCGGTGAACAGGGCATTGCCGCCATCCACGATGATGTCGCCCGGCTCGAACACGCGGACCAGCTCGTCGATGACGGCATCCGTCCCCGCGCCGGCCTTCACCATGATGACGGCGGTGCGCGGCTTCTGCAGCGACGCGGCGAACTCCTCGTACGAGAACGCGGGCAGGAAGCCCGCTTCGGGGTGCGCCTGCACCAGCTCGTCGGTTTTGGAGCGCGACCGGTTGAAGACGGCCACGGTGTTGCCCTCGCGGCTGGCCAGGTTGCGGGCCAGGTTCGAGCCCATCACGGCGAGTCCCACGACTCCGATGTTGGCGGTGCGGTCAGCGGTCATGGCGGGGCCTTCCAATCGATGGGGAATCGGCCGGCGGGTGCGGGCCCTTTCAGGGTAGCGGGCTGGCGGGTTGCGTGCCCGGTGTGTCGCGTTCGGCGACGAAGCGACGCGTCACCGCGATGTCGCGGTCGCCGTAGCCGCTTTCGACGAGCTCGTCGAAGGCGGCGCGGAGGGTCGGCAGCAGCACGGCCGCGGTGTCTGTGGCTCCGGCGATGTCGTCAGCGAAGCGCAGGTCCTTCACCATGTACTTGGCGACGCCGCTGGGGGAGTCGTCGCCGGTGACGAGCTTGTCCTTGCGGCTGTTCAGCACGTTCGATCCGGCATAGCCGCCGGCCAGCAGCGACCACAGCGCCTCGAGGTCGAGGCCGGAGCGGTCGGCGAGGACGGTGGCTTCCCCGAGGGCGAGGATGGTGGCCGCCACGACGAGCTGATTGCAGGCCTTCGCGACCTCGCCGGCGCCGAGCGGCCCCAAATGCACCGGCGTCCCGCACGCGGACAGAATGGCGGCCGCCCGCGCGGCGTCGTCGTCGTCGCCGCCGATCATGATCGACAGCCGCCCGGCGCGCGCGCCGTCCTCGCCGCCGGACACCGGGCAGTCCACGACACGGACGCGCCCGTTGGTCCGCGTCGACAGGCGCTGGGCCAGCGCGCGCACCTCCGGGGCCGAGGAGGTCGAGGCGATCATGAGCAGCAGCTCTCCGGCCCCGGCGAGCAGTCCGTCCGGCCCGTCCAGGATGCTCTCCAGGTCAGGCAGGTCGGGCAGCAGCACCACGAGGGCGTCGACCTGCGCCGCCAGCTCGCGGGGCGTGGCCGCCCACGTCGCGCCCGCGGCGATGAGCTCGGGGCGCGGCGAGCGGGCGTGGATGACGAGGGAGCCGCGGGACGCGAGCAGGTGCTGGGCGACGGGAGTGCCCATGGAGCCGATCCCGACGATCCCGACCACGTCGCGGGGGGAAGCGCTGCTCGCGCGGGAGTCGAGGGCGGAGTCGCTCATGCGAGCCATGCTAAGCGGGTTCAACCGAACGGACAAGGTCCAGTCGGTTGGCCTAAGCTATCGTGTGTCACGGCGACTCTGGCCGATGGAGCACACCTTGCTCAAGAGAGGGAGAGCGGGATGGCTGGGACCGAGCGGAAGCTGCGGGCGGTCGTGGCGGTGCCGCTTTCCGAGGAGCATTGCAGGCTCATCGAGGAGTTGGAGCCGCGGCTGGAAGTGGTCCGCGACCACAGCCTCGTGCATCCCATGCGCGGGCCCGCCGATTGGTCGGGCGATCCGGAGCACGTGCGCACTCCCGCCGAGCAGGCCGCGTTCGAAGAGCTGGTGGACAGCGCGGACGTGCTGTTCGGCATCCCCGACGTCGACCCGGGAGCGCTCGCGCGCACCGTCGCCGCGAACCCGCGCCTGCGCTGGGTGATGACCACGGCGGCCGGCGGGGGAGGCCAGATCAAGGCGGCGAACCTCGATGCGGAGGCGTTGGCGCGCGTCGTGTTCACCACGAGCGCCGGCGTTCACGGCGGCCCGCTCGCAGAGTTCGCGGTGTTCAGCGTGCTCGCCGGAGCCAAGGGCCTCCCGCGGCTGCTTGCCGACCAGGCCGCGGGCACGTGGAGCCCGCGGTGGGAGATGCGCCAGCTCGAAGAGCTGACCGTGCTCGTGGTCGGCCTGGGCGGCATCGGGGCTGCGTGCGCCCGCCGCTTCGACGCGCTCGGCGCGCGAGTGTGGGGGACCTCCCGCAGCGGGGTGCCGGTCGATGGCGTCGAGCGCCTGGTTCCGCTCGACCGGCTCGCCGAGGCTGTGGCCGAGGTCGATGCGATGGTGGTCGCCCTGCCGGGAACCGCGCGCACCCACCACTTGGTCGGATCCGAGGTTCTGCGCGCGGTCAAGCCGGGCATGATCCTGGCCAGCGTCGGCCGCGGCAGCGTGATCGACGAACGAGAGCTGGTCGCGGCGCTGGACGACGGGCGCGTGTCGTTCGCCGCGCTCGACGTGTTCGAAATCGAGCCGCTGCCGGCATCGTCGCCGCTGTGGTCTCATCCCCGCGTGCTGGTGAGCCCGCACACCGCGGCGCTCGACGGCAAGGAGGAAGAGCGCGTCGCGCGCCGCTTCGCCGAGAACGCGTCTAGGCTCATCGACGGGCAGCCGTTGCGTGCGGTCGTCGACACTGTCGAGTTCTATTGACCGTAGGAAAGGACCGGCATGTCCATCGATGACGATGACAGCTCCGCCCGCGATCTTGCCCCGGCGCTGCGCCGTGGCGTTCGCATCCTCGGCGTCCTGACCGAGGCGCAGGGCAGGCCGGTCGGGGTCACGGAGATCGCTCGCGCGCTGAGCGCGCCCAAGTCGTCGACGTCCAATCTGTGCGTCGTGCTGGAGGAGACCGGGCTGATCCGGAGAGTGGATGCCGGTTACCTCCTTGGGCACCGCACTGTCGAGTTCGGGGGAGCGTACATCCGCTCGTTCAACGAGGTGCGCGAGTTCTACCGCTTCTGCGCCACGGCCCCCGCGCTCTCGCACGAGGTTGTGCAGATCGCGATGCTCGACGGATCCGACGTGCTCTACCTCGCCCGGCACGAGGGAACGGCGCCGCTGCGGCTCACGGCGGGGATCGGCGACCGGTTTCCGGCGGCTCCCACCGCGGTGGGCAACGCGCTGCTTGCCGCGTTGCCCGACGAGGAGGTCGTGCGCCTGTTCAGCGACCCCGCGGCCTTTCCGCGGCGCACGGCGCAGAGTGTGCGCACGCTGCCCGATCTGCTCGTCAAGCTCGAGAAAGCGCGCGAGCGCGGCTATGCCGTGGACGAGAACGGGGTGCACCCGGGCATCTCCGGCGTGGCGGTGCGGATGCCGCCCCGCTCCAGCTCCTCGCCCGCCCTCGCGATCGGATGCACCTTCCTGACGGCCGCGACCTCTGATCTGCAGCAGGCCACGATCCTCGAGGAGCTGTTCGAGTTGGAGCGGCTGATGGAGAACCCGATGCAGCCGTTCGGCGAGCGCTGAGCGATCCACGGCGGCAGATCGTCGACAGGAAATCGTTCAGAGTATTGAACTCTGTTCGCTCGGCCGGTATCTTCGTCCCAGAGCACCACTGTCGAAGGAGATGATGTGGAGAACACTGCGGGGTCCGACGGGGCACCCCTGCTGAGCGTGCAGAAGCTCACCAAGTCCTTCTACGCGACACGGGCAGTCGACGATGTCTCGTTCGACATCCACGGCGGCGAGATCGTCGCGCTGATGGGCGAGAACGGGGCCGGCAAGTCGACCGTGATCAAGATGCTCGCCGGCGTCTACAAGCAGGATTCCGGGACGATACTGCTCTCGGGCGCCGACATCGACGCGCCCGGCGTGCGAAAGCAGGTCTCGTTCGTCCACCAGAACCTGGGCCTCATCGAGTGGATGACGGTCGCCGAGAACATCGCGCTCGGCCTCGGCTACCCGCGCGGCCGGCTCGGGACCATCGGCCAGAAGGCGATGGTCGACCAGGCGGAGGAGGTGCTCGACACGATCGGCGGCGGCATCGACCCGCGCACGCGCATCTTCGATCTGCCCCGCGCCGAGCGGAGCCTGCTCGCGATCGCGCGCGGATTGGTCAGCAAACCGCAGCTGCTCGTGCTGGACGAGCCCACCGCCTCGCTGCCACAGGGAGACGTCGAGCGCTTGTTCGTCGTGTTGCGACGGCTGCGCGAGAGCGGCGTCGGGATGATCTACGTCTCGCATCGCCTGGACGAGACCTACGACATCTGCCAGCGCGCCGTGATCATGCGCAACGGGCGGCTCGTCGCCGAGCGTGTGGTCAGCGACCTCACCCCGCAGGAGATGGTCGAGCTCATCGTCGGGCACGAGACCACGGTGCCGCGCATCGGGGCGCCGGGGGAGCGGGACCGGCTCGTGCTCTCCGGGCTTCGCGTGGGCGACACCGAGCCGATCGACTTGGCCGTGCGCGAGGGGGAGGTGCTCGCGATCTGCGGTCTGCGCGGCGCGGGCCAGGAAGCGCTCGGCCGCGCGATCGCCGGAGCCACGTCGCCGACCGGTGGCCGGATGACTCTCGACGGGCAGGAGTACCGCCCGCGCGACCCTGGCGACGCGGTGGACGCGGGAGTCGCGTTCGCGACCTCCAACCGAGAGTCGGAGTCCGTCGGCGCCGGGCTGACGGTGCGCGAGAACCTGTTCTACAACCCCGCCGTGTGGGGCCGGAAGTGGTGGCAGCCGCGCACGGTCCGCGACGAGAGCTCCGAGGCCCGCGAGATCCTGGCGCCGTACCAGATCCGCCCCGCCGACCCCGAGCTGTCGTTGGACACGTTCTCCGGCGGCAACCAGCAGAAGGCCATTCTCGCTCGCTGCTTCGGCCGAGGCCGGAACATCGTCGTGCTCGAAGAGCCCACGATGGGCGTCGACGTGGGCGCGAAAGCCGAGATCTACGACCTGCTCGGGCAAGTCGTCTCCACCGGCGCCGGCGCGGTCGTTGTCTCCACCGACATGGAAGAGGTCGCCAAGATCGCCCACCGCGCCGTGGTCATGGGCCGCGGCCGCATCGTCGCCGAGCTCGTTGGCTCGGACGTGACCATCCCGAATCTCATCTCCGCGGCATCCGATCTGGCCAGCGTCGGCCACGCCGCTTCATCTGAAGGAGTCAGTGCAGCATGAGCATGAACACGTCCGTCAAATCGACCGCGCTGGAGCCGGGGCCGGGGGCGAGCTTCTTCCACAAGCTCACGAGCAACTACGGCATGGTGCTGCTCACGCTCGCGCTGTTCCTGCTGTTCGTGCTGCTTCGCCCCGACACCTTCGCCTCGCTGCTGAACTTCCAGCTGCTCGCCTCGAGCAAGTCCGTGCTGCTGATCCTCGCGATCGCGGTGACGATTCCGATGGTCGCCGGCAAGATCGACTTGTCGGTCGGCTACGGCGTCGGGCTCTGGCAGGTGATGGCGTTGTCCTGGCAGATGCACGGACTCGACTACCGGCTGACCATCTTCCTGGTCTTGATCGGCGGCGGGGTCATCGGCCTGCTCAACGCGCTGCTGGTCGAGCTCGCCCAAGTCGACGCCTTCATCGCGACCCTCGCCACCGGGCAGGTGATCTACGCCATCACCTACTGGTACACCGGCGGCCAGCAGGTCACCGACTCGCAGGGCGAGCGCGCGCTCTACTTCGACGAGCTGACGCGCTGGACCCTCGGCCCGATCCCCGGCCCGTTCGTCATCGCGCTCGTGCTCGCGCTGGTCGTGTGGCTCGTGCTCGACTACATGCCGGTCGGGCGCTACCTGTACGCGGTCGGCGCGAACCCGGCGGCGGCGAGGCTCACCGGCATCCCGCGCCGCAAGTACGTCGTCGGCGCGATGGTCGCCTCCGGCATGCTCACGGGCCTGGCCGGCATCCTGCTCGCCTCCCGGCAGGCCGGCGTCGCGCAGGCGAACATCGGCCCCGAGTTCCTGCTTCCCGCCCTCGCGGCGGCGTTCCTCGGCTCCACGACCATTCGCCCCGGCCGCGTGAACGGCCTCGGCACGATCCTGGGCGTCGCGATCACGACGATCGGCATCTCCGGGCTGCAGCAGGTGTTCCCGGGCCAGTTCTTCCTCGAGCCGCTGTTCAACGGCCTGACACTCGTCGCGGCGATCACGATCGCGTCGATGGCGACTCGCAAACGCGTGTCCAGAGCCGACAGCGCGCCGGTGACGGCCAAACCGCCGGGGCCGGAGCCTCTCGACACCCAGGCGATAGCCAGCGTCGAGCACGAGGCGAGCGAGGCAAGAGCCGCGGAATCGGGAAAGGACACCCAGTGATGATCACTCGCAAGCCGCGCAGGATCGTGCTCGCCGCGATCGTGGCCCCTCTGGCTCTCACGCTCAGCCTTGCCGCGTGCAACAGCCCGAAGGTCGGCACCGGCGGGAACAAGCCCGCCGAGGAGGTGTCGGACTACTCCGCCATTCTGCCGACCGGCGACGCCGTCGACTTCTCGAAGAAGCTCGTCGACAAGAGCCTGAACTCGACCGACGGCTTCACGCCGCCGTCGACGGGGCCGACGGCCCAGCAACCTGGCGCGCACGTCGCGTACGTGGGCAGCGACCTCACCAACGGCGGCATCAACACCGTGCAAAAGGGCGTGCTGGAGGCCGCGGAGGCCATCGGCTGGACCGTCGACGCGTACGACGGCAAGGGCACCACTCAGGGCCGGTCCGACGCCCTCAGCCAGGCGATCGCGGCGCAGCCTGCGGCGATCATCCTCGGCGGGTTCGACCCGACCGAGCAGGCCAGCACGATCCAGCAGGCGGGCGACGCGGGCATTCCCGTGATCGGATGGCACGCCGGCTCCACGGTGGGCCCGGGCAATGGGCTGTTCACGAACATCACCACTGATCCGCTCCAGGTCTCGCAGCTGGCCGCCGCCTACGCGGTGGCCGATTCCGACGGCGAGGCCGGCGTCGCGATCTTCACCGACGGGCAGTACGACATCGCGGTGCAGAAGGCGAAAGCGATGCAGGCCTACGTGGAGGCGTGCGAGACGTGCACGGTGCTGTCGTACCAGGACTCGCCGATCGCGGAAGCGGACCAGCGGATGCCGGGCATCATCTCGCAGCTGCTGCAGTCCAACGGCGACGACCTCACCTACCTCCTCGCCATCAACGGCAACTACTTCGGCGGCGCCCAGCAGGCGTTGCGGGCGGCAGGGGTCGATCCGGCGGGCCCGCCCAAGTCGGTCGCCGCGGGCGATGGGGATGCGGCGGAGTTCCAGCGCATCCGCAACGTCGACTACCAGGCCGCGACGGTCGCCGAGCCGCTCCTGCTGCAGGGCTGGCAGCTTGTCGACGAGGCGAACCGCGCCATCGCCGGCGAGGAGGACTCCGGGTTCGTCGCGCTGCCCGCGCTGGTCACCAAGCAGAACGTGCCCGATGGCGACGTGTTCGACCCGCCGAGCAAGTATCGTGACGTCTACAAGTCAGTGTGGGGCAAGTGAACGGCCCGCCGCTCGGGAGGAATCACGGATGACGCGGGAACGGATCCCGGCGCGCTTCGAGTCGCTCGACTCGCGATTCGAGGGAATCGGCGGTGATCGCGAACTGCGCGTGCTGTTCGACGACGGCAGGTGGCTCGAAGGCCCGGCTTACTCGCCGCAAGGCAGGTTCCTGCTCTTCAGCGACATCCCGAACGATCGCGTGCTGCGCTACGACGAGCTGAGCGGCTCGGTGGACACGTGGGCCTCGCCGGCCGGCTTCACCAACGGCCGGACTGTCGACCGGGAGGGCCGTTTCGTGCAGTGCGAGCACGGCGGTCGTCGCGTGGTGCGCTTCGGGCACGACGGCTCGCCGGCGGTGATCGCGGACGCGTGGGACGGGAAGCGGCTGAACAGCCCCAACGACGTCGTCGCCCATTCCGACGGCAGCCTGTGGTTCACCGACCCGCACTACGGCATCCGCAACGACTACGAGGGGCATCGCGGCGAGGAGGAGATCGGCAGCCGCAACGTCTACCGCTGGCGCGAGGACGACGGCCTGGCCGTGGCATCCGACGCGCTGGACGGGCCCAACGGGCTCGCCTTCTCGCCCGACGAGACGCTCCTGTACGTCAGCGACAGCGAGCGCAAGAGCATCGCGCGCTTCTCGGTCGACGGAGGGCGCCTCGGCGGGCAGACGACGTTCGCGACAGCCGATGTCGTCTACGACGGGCTGCGCGTGGACACGGAAGGGCGGGTGTGGGCCGCCGCGGAGGACGGCGTGCACATCTACCATCCGGACGGAGCGTTGCTGGGCAGGCTGCCCATGCCCCACGTGGTGTCCAATCTCGAGTTCGGCGGGCCGCAGCGCAACATGCTGTACCTCACCGCGACGAGTCGGCTGTACGTGATGCGGGTCACCGTGCAGGGGGTCGACAAGCTGTCGTCGAGGCCGCGCGGATGACCGCGGACGGTCTTGCGGCGTTCGATCTGACCGGGCGCACGGCGTTGGTGACCGGCTCGAGCCAGGGCATCGGGCGCACTCTGGCCGAAGGGCTCGCGGCGGCAGGCGCCTCCGTGATCGTGCACGGCCGCGACGCGGCGAAGGCCGCGGCCGCGGCCGATGAGATCGCCTCCGCCACCGGCGCCGACGTGCGCAGCGTCGTCTTCGATGTGACCGACGCCGCAGCAGTCGACGCCGGCATCGCGCGGGTGGAGGCGGAGTCGGGCACGCCCGACATCCTGGTCAACAACGCCGGGGTGCAGCGACGCGCGCCGATCGCGGAGTTCGCCGATGCGGACTGGGACGCGCTGGTGCGCACCAACCTGTCGAGCGTGTTCTACCTGTCTCGGCGTGTCGCCCGCGGCATGATCGAGCGCGGCTCCGGCAAGATCGTGCAGATCGGCAGCGTCCAATCGCAGCTGGCTCGCCCGTCGATTGCCGCCTACTCGGCGACGAAGGGGGCCATCGTGATGTTCACCAAGGGCCTCTGTGCCGATCTGGCGCCGCATGGCGTCCAGGCCAACGCGATCGCGCCGGGATACTTCGCGACCGAGCTCACCCGGCCACTGGTCGAAGACGAGCAGTTCTCCGCGTGGGTGCGCACGCGCACGCCCGCCGGGCGATGGGGCGACACGCGCGACCTGGTCGGCGCGCTGGTGTTCCTTGCCAGCGCGGCGAGCGATTTCGTCAACGGGCAGACTTTGTATGTCGATGGCGGCATGACGGCGGTGGTCTGACCGCTCGGCCGCGCGATGACGTGGTCAGGAGGGAAACGGGAACGGGTGGAGAATCCTGGCGTCGTGGTGCATGCCGCGAACGACATGCGAGTGGAGGAGTTGGGCCGCCCGCGCCCGGCACACGACGAGGCGATCGTGGAGATCGCGTACGGCGGAGTGTGCGGGTCGGACCTGCACTACTGGCTGCACGGCGCGGCCGGCGCCTCGATCCTGCGCGAGCCGTTGATTCTCGGCCACGAGGTCTCCGGCACGGTGGTCGTCCCCGCCGCGGACGGCAGCGGGCCGGATGCCGGCACGCGCGTCGCGGCGCACCCGCTGACGCCGCGCGGCGACGGGTCGACGCCGTGGCCGGCCGACCGTCCCAACCTCGCGCCCGCCTCCACCTACCTCGGCTCCGCGATGCACCTGCCGCACACGCAGGGCGCGTTCGGCAGGCGGGTGGCGTTGCCTGCTCGCATGCTGCACGCCCTGCCGGACGGCCTCGACCTGCGCACCGCCGCGCTGGCAGAGCCCGCCGCGGTGGCCTGGCACGGGCTCGCGCGAGCGGGCGATGTCCGCGGCAAGAGCGTCGCGGTGATCGGGGCCGGTCCGATCGGCCAGCTTGTCGTGGCGGTGGCGCAGCGCCACGGGGCCTCCCGCGTCACGGTGACCGATCTGCATCCCTTGCCTCGCGAGATCGCGGCGGGCCGGGGGGCGTCTGTCCTCGATGCGCGCGACGCCGACGCGATTGCGGCTCTGCATGCGGACGTCGTCGTGGAGTCCAGCGGCACAGCGCCGGGGCTCTCCGCGGCGGTGTCGGCCGCGGGGCGCGGCGGGACCGTCGTGCTGTTGGGCCTGCAGCGGGCCGGCGACGTTCCCGCGCCGCTTGCCACCGCCATCACGCGCGAGCTGACGATCACGGGATCGTTCCGCTTCGCCGACGAGTTCGACGAGGTCATCGCGGCGCTCGCCGACGGTTCGCTGGACGTGTCCGGCATCGTCACGCACGAGTTCGCCGCGGCCGACGCGCTGAAGGCCTTCGAGGTCGCCGCAGACGCCTCGCAGTCGTCGAAAGTGCTGCTCGCGTTCGGCGAGCGGTAGCCCCGCCAGCCCGAGCGGTAGCCGGCCGTACTCCGCCGAGAGAACACCCGGTCGCCGAGAGGTAGGGAGGCCCACTACCCCTCGGCGACCGGGTGTTCTCTCGCGGGCGGGGGAGGGCGGCCTTGACAGGCGACGATATAGCATTATTATCTGACTATCCGATTATTCGATACAGCGCAGTAACGAGAAGGTGCCACGGCGCCGACGTCGGCTCGCGCGACCTCGAGCGGGAACGCACGACCCGTAGGGGCGCTGAGCGCATGGTGCTCTCAGCAGGCGATGAGTCGGCACCGAGAAGGGAATCGCAATGACGCACAGAAGGTGGCATCTCGTGGGAATCGGCGCGGCGGTCGCGTCCATGGTGGCGCTGGCCGGCTGCTCCGCGACGGCGGAAGGCGGCGACCCGTCCGCCGATTCCGCGTCCGGCATCGTCTCGCTGGTCGACGCGGACGCGAAGCAGGACATCGACACGCTGCTCACCGAGCTGGGAGAGCCCGACAACGGCAAGGGCGTCAAGCTCTGCTACGTCACCCGCACGCTTTATGAGTACTGGGCCTTCGTCAAGGACGGGTTCGAGGCGCGCGCCGCCGAGCTCGGCGCGGAGTTCCAGACGTTCGACATCACGGACGAGGCGGCCATCACCGAGCAGCTGGACAAAGCCAAGAGCGCTGTCGACAACCAGGGCTGCGACGCGCTGCTGGCATCGCCGATCTCCGCGACCTCGCTCGACTCGGTCTTCGAGCCCGCAATCGCGAAGGGGATTCCGGCGATCATCCTCAACGACGCGAAGGGCACGCTGCCCGGAACGGTCTACTCCGGCCCCGACTCGCTGATCACGGGCGAGACCGCCGCCGACTACATCGCCGGGCTCCTGCCGGACGGCGGCGAGGTGGCCATGGTCGAGGGCGACCCGGGTTCGTCCAACGCGATCAACCGGGGCCAGGGCTTCAAGAACGGCCTCGAGAAGCACCCGAACCTCGAGCTGGTCGCGTCGCAGACCGCGAAGTGGGACGCCACGAAGGCGAAGGAGATCGCGACCGCGATGCTCACCGCCAACCCGGACATCAAGGCGTTCTACGTCCAGAACGACGGCATGGCGTTCGGTGTCGCCGCGGCGATCGAGCAGGCGGACAAGACCGGCGAGATCATCTTGGTCGGAACCGACGGAATCCCCCAGGCGAAGAAAGAGATCATGGACGGCAACATGACCGCGACGGTCAGCCAGAAGCCCATGGTCGAGGGCAGCGCGGGCGTCGACGCGGCACTGTGGCTGCTCGCCGGCAAGGAGGTCCCAGGGTGGATCGAGGTGCCCGCGTTCATCATCGACAAGGAGAACGTCGACGATTACGCCGAGGGCATGCCCTGATCGTCGCTGGTGTGACCGGCTCCGCCAGAGGATAGAGCAAGACAGATGACGATTCTCGAGTTCCGCAACGTCGCCAAGTCCTTTCCGGGCGTGCGCGCTCTCGTCGACGTGAGCTTCACGGTCGCGGCGGGCGAAGTGTGCACGATCGCCGGCGAGAACGGCGCGGGCAAAAGCACTCTGCTGGCGATCCTCGGCGGGGCGCTCGGCCCGGATGCGGGCGAGATCATCATCGAAGGCGCCCGGCGCGGGGAGCACACCCCGCGCCGGGCACTCGCCGAAGGCGTCATCATCGCCCACCAGGAGCCTGCCGTCGTCCCGCAGCTCACGGTCGAGCAGAACCTGCTGATCGGCAAGCGCGGCGCGGACCGCGCCGCGGCGCGGGAACGGCTCCCGCGCACGTACGCCGACCTGCAGGAGATGGGATTCGACATCCTCCCCGACCGGCCGATGGGACGGTTGAGCCCGGCCGAGCGGCACGCCGTGACGATCGCGAGGGCGCTCAATGCGGACGCGCGGATCGTGGCTCTCGACGAGCCGACCACGAGCATGATCGACCAGAACGTCCAGGGCGTGCTCCGGCTCATCCGGCGCGCAGCCGCGGAGCGGGGGGTCGCGCTCCTCTACGTCTCGCACAAAATGCCCGAGGTCATGGCGGTGTCGGACTCGGTCGTCGTGCTGCGCGACGGGCGGGTCAGCTACCGTTCCGAGATCGCGGCGACATCGCAAAGCGAGATCGTTCGGCAGATGGTCGGCAGAGAGCTGCTCACCTTCCGACGAGAACAGCATCACGAAAAACTCGGCGACGTGGTGCTCAGCGTCGCAGACGCGGTCCATCCCGCCGGCGTCGGCCCCGCCGAGCTCGAGGTGCGCGCCGGCGAAGTGCTGGGCGTGTCCGGGCTCGTCGGATCCGGTCGCACCGAACTGCTGCGCGCCATCGTGCGCGCCGACCGCGGCGCGTCGTCACGGGTGCGCTTGCGCGGCAAGCCCGTGCGGATCCACGGGCCTCGCGACGCCTTGCGCCGCGGGATCGCGCTCATCCCCGAGGACCGCAAGAAACAGGGTCTTGTCCTGATCATGTCCGCCGCCGAGAACATCGGCCTGACGACGACGCTCGCCCAGACCACAGGCGGCATCGTCCGCCCCCGCCGGCGCCGCGAGGCGGCGCGGCGCGTCACGGAGCGGATGTCGCTGCGGCCGTCGAACGTGGACTTGCGGGCGCGGCAGTTCTCCGGCGGCAACCAGCAGAAGCTCGTCATCGCGAAGTGGCTGCGCCGTGACGCCGACGTCTATTTGTTCGACGAGCCCACGAAGGGCGTCGACGTCGGCGGAAAGGTCGAGATCTACCAGCTCATCGACGAGCTCGCGACCGCGGGAAAGGCCGT
The DNA here is from genome assembly GCF_047606685.1 of Microbacterium sp. Lineage (GTDB taxonomy): Bacteria > Actinomycetota > Actinomycetes > Actinomycetales > Microbacteriaceae > Microbacterium. The sequence goes on along the minus strand of NZ_JASGEC010000083.1, from coordinate 101,882 downwards.
CGTCGTGGTGTCGTCGGACCTTCCCGAGCTCATCGCCCTGAGCGGGCGCGTGCTGGTCATGCGGCATGGGCGGATCGTTGCCGAGCACACCGGGGACCGAATCAACGAACAGGCGCTCGTGGCGAGCGCGATGGGAATAGCAGAGGAAGAGGTGATGTCGTGATGTCTGAGGACACCAGGCGCGACACGGGGATCCGATTGCCACGGCTCGACGTGCAGTCCACGGGGATCTTCGGCGCGGCGATTCTGATATTCGTCGTGTTCGGCGTGCTGAACTCGAACTTCTTGACGTTCTCGAACCTGCGCGATGTCGCCATCTCGGCATCCATCAACGCGATCATCGGCATCGGGTTGACGTTCGTCATCATCACCGGCGGGATCGACCTCTCGGTCGGCTCGATCGCAAGCTTCGTCGGCGTCGTCGCCGCGAGCCTCATGGTGTATCTGGAGTGGCCGCCAGTCCTCGTCCTCGTGCTCGCGATTGTGCTCGGGCTTTTGTGCGGAGTGCTCAACGGCGTGCTGATCACGAAGCTCCGCCTCCCCCCGTTCATCGCGACGCTCGGAACCATGAGCGTGTTCCAGGGTGCGGCGTACGTCGTCACCAACGGCATCCCGGTCTACAACATCCCGAAGTCGTTCTCGATCATGCTGAGCAGCTACATCTCCGGCATCCCGGTCGTGGTCATCATCGTGCTCGTGCTCGGCGTGCTGGCCTGGGCGCTGCTGCGCCGCACGCTGTTCGGCCAGAACGTGATCGCGGTCGGCGGGAGCGAGGAGACCGCGTGGCTGTCCGGCATCCGTGTCGACCTCGTCAAGATCGGCGTGTACGCGCTCTCCGGCGGGCTCGCCGCGCTCGCCGGGCTCGTCTTGATCGCGCGCATCGACGCGGCTCAGACTTCCGGGGGCAGCCCCTACTTGCTCACCGCGATCGCGGCCGCGGTGATCGGCGGCGCGAACCTGATGGGCGGCGAGGGCAGGATCTCCGGCACCATCGTCGGCGCGCTCATCCTTGGCGCGCTCACGAACGGACTCGTGCTGCTGAACGTGCCGAGCTTCTACGAGCAGATCGTCACGGGCACTGTCGTCATCCTCGCCGTCGCCCTCGACCAAGGAGCCAAGGAGTGGTCGATGCTCCGGCGGGCATCCCAGCGCCCCGATCCTGACAGCGTCGAGCCCGAGACGCCGCCAGGCGAGCGACGCGAGGCGGAGGTCACGTGAGCCGGATCGTCCTGACCGGTGCCGCCGGCCTCATCGGAAAGGCGGTCCATCGCCATCTCGTCGCCGAGGGCCACGACGTGGCAGCGTACGACAGGGATGGCGACGGGAGCTCGGTCGCATCGGCCGACGTGATGGATGCGACGTGGATGCCGCGCGCGTTCGCCGATGCCGACGCTGTCGTCCATCTCGCCGCCTACCCCGGCATGTGGGAGGGCACGCCCGACGAGGTCTACGCGACGAACACGGTCGGCACGTTCCGTGTGCTGTGGGCGGCGGCCGAGGCCGGCGTGCCGCGCATCGTGTACGCCTCGAGCATCAACGCGAGCGGCATCCCGCTCCACCCCGAGCCGCGCTGGCCGCGCGCGTTCCCCTACGACGAGCTCGAGCCCGCGCAGCTGGGCGACTGGTACTCCGCGTCGAAGGCCGCTGGCGAAGACCTTGCCCGTGTCGTCGCGGCCCGCTTCCCGGTCGACGTGGTGGGGCTGCGGTACCCGCTCGTCCGAGATCTCGGCGCGCGCGGTGGCGAGCCGTTCCGCACGCACGTGGCAGACCTCATGCGGGAAGACCCCCGCCGCGCCGCGTGCGACGGGTTCAGCTACCTGGACCTCCACGACGCTGCTCGTGCCGTCAGCGCCGCGCTCGTGGCTCCGTCGCACCCCGAGTGCGCAGTGCTGGTCGCCGCGCCCACGACGTACCTTCGCGATGACACGGCCGAGGTGTTGGCGGCCCTCGCCCCTCACGTCCCGGTGGTCGGGATCGAGGGGCGGTCGGTCGCGCTCGACCTCGCCCGCGCGCGGAACGTGCTTGGGTTCGAGGCGACGGTCGTGCTCGACGACGTCGCCCCGCACGCTCTGCACGCCTACCTCGAGTGAATGGAGTCGGCATGCTACCCCCGCTCATCGACGCGCACTTCCATCTGTGGAGCATGACGGGCGCGCCCGCCTACCCGTGGCTGCGCGGCCCGGCGCAACGGCGCTACCACGGCGACGACACGGTGCTGCGCCACGACTATCTGCCCGCCGACTATCTCGCCGACGTGGGCGGTCTGCCCGTCGTCGGCGCGGTGCACGTCGAGGCCGGCGCTGATGACGCGATCGCCGAGGCCTCCTGGCTGTCCGGAGTGCTCGGCGAGCTGCCGTTCCCGGTCGTGCACGTCGCGCGAACCGACCTCGGCGCGCCGGGGGCGGATGCGCAGCTCGACGAGCTCGCCGCGATGCCGTTCGTGCGCGGCATCCGGCACATCCTCAACTGGCACCCCGACCCCGTCTACTCGCACACCGACCGGGACGGCATCATCGACGAGCCGGTGTGGCGGAATCGGTTCGCGCGGCTGGCCCGGCTCGGGCTGTCGTTCGACCTCCAGGTCTTCCCCGCGCAACTGGCGGCGGCCTCGCGCCTCGCCGACGAGTTCGACGACACCTGGATCGTGCTCGACCACGCCGGCATGCCCATCGAACGCGACCCCGAGGGGCTCGCGGCGTGGCGCGCCGACATGGGCCGACTGGCGAGCCATCCCCGCGTCGTTGTGAAGGTCTCGGCTCTCGGCACCAACGACCACACGTGGACGGCCGCGTCGATCCAGCCGATCGTGCACGAGACCATCGACGCGTTCGGCCCCGACCACGTGATGTTCGCGAGCAACTTCCCGGTCGACGGCATGTACTCGACGCTCGAGCGCCTCTACGCCGCCTTCGACGCGTTGACGGAGTCGTACTCCGCGGCAGAGCGCGACGACATGTTCCGCGGCACGGCGGCGCGCTTCTACCGGCTGTGAGCCGCGGCTACGATGCGTCGGTTGGGGAGAAGCGGATGACGGACTTCACGTTGCGTCCCGACTCCATGTCTTCGAACGCCGTCAGCCACGCGTCGAGCGGGTAGAGGCCGCCGAGCGCGGCATCCACCTCCAGCCGACCCCGTGCCATGAGGTCGAGCACGCGCTCCCACGTCTCCCACGTGTGCGAGAAGCAGCCGTACACGGTCACCGCCTTGGCGACGAGCGGGTCGAGGCTGGCCTCGAGCGGCTGCGGGCCCCAGCCCACCTTGACGATGGAGCCGAGTGGGCGCACGAGGCGCATCGAGTCGGAGAACGCGGCTGAGACGCCGGTGGCGTCGACCACGATGTGCGCGCCGTTCCCGTCGCCGATCCCGCGGACGACGCTCTCGGGATCGTCGCGCTGGATGTTGACGAACAGGTCGACGCCGAGGCGGCGCGCGGCGGCCAAGCGACGCTCGTCGTTGTCGGTGTGCAGCGCGACGACCGTGCTCGCCCCCTGCAGCTTCGCGATCTGCGCGCACAGCACTCCGATCGCGCCGACGCCCTGGACGACGACGACGTCGCCCGGGGTGACGGTGGCGCGCTCGACCAGCGCGTTGAAGGCGACCGCGAACGGCTCGCACATCGCCGCTGCCTCGAACGGCACGGCGTCGGGGATGCGATGGAGGATGCGCGGCTCGACGCTCACCTGCTCGGTGAAAAAGCCGTGGTTCTTCGCGCCGTACCCCAGCCGCTCAGGGCACAAGTTGTAGGCGCCGCTCCGGCAGTAGGCGCAGACGCCACAGACCTGCGACGCGGTCTCGCAGACCACGCGGTCGCCCACGTGCCAGCCGACGACGTTCGCGCCGACGTGCGAGACGACACCGGCGATCTCGTGGCCCATGACGACGGGCAGCGACACCTCCCAGCTGTGCTTGTTGCGCCAGAGATGGATGTCGGATCCGCACACGCCGACGGCGGCCGTGTCGACCACGACCCGCCACGGGTCAGGCTCCGGCGCGGGAAACTCGCGGATCTCGACGCCGTCACCGTCGAGGGCAACCTTCATGAGCGCTTTCATCGGGCTCTCCGTTCGCTGCCTTGTCTTTCCGCCACGGCGGACGCGGGCACGGATAGCCCGAACGAGCCGCCGAAGTGCTCCGTGCGCGCGGCTCTGAGGAACTCGACCGACGCGGCCATCTCGTCCCATCCGTTCACGCCGTCCTCCACGCTGATCCAGCCGTTGTACCCCGATTCCGCGAGGGTTGTGAAGATTCGGCCGTAGTCGTTGAGCCCGCGGCCGATGACGCCATGCCGGAACCCCTCGTGGTAGCCGATCGTGCCGTCGGCCGCGCGGAGCCCGTCGAGGGTCAGCCCGTCGGCGAGGTAGCGGTCGGACGCCTGCATGGTGACGACCCGATCGACGACGAGCTCGAGGAAGTCGGCGGAGTCGGTCCCGGCCGTCAGCGCGTTGGACGGGTCGAACTGCACGCCGAAGTGCGGAGTCAACGGGATCGCGTCCAGCACGCGGAGGAACACCTCGGGGCGTTGCGCGAACTCGGGGTATTGCCAGAACCCGTCCTTGTAGTGGTTCTCGAGTCCGAGGACCACGTCGGCGCCCGTCGCGTACGAGACGAGTTCGATGATGGCTTCCGCAACGATGCCGATCGTCTCCTCCGCATCGAGCCCGGGATGGCGCTGTCCGGTCAGGACTCGGCAGCACGCCCCCGGCCCGCCGAGAGCGCGCGCGACGTCGATGTGCTCGCGCATGCGCGCCGCTTCGGCGGCGCGCACGCGCGGGTCGGGATTGCTGAGGTCGGGGGAGCAGCACAGCATGGGCATCGCGAGCCCGTGTGCGTCCAGCGCGGCGCGGGCGCGGTCGACGGCACTGTCGTCGCTCAAGAACCGTGAGTACAACTCGACGCCCTCGATGGGCAGCTCCGCCGCGCGCGCGATCCACTCGTCGAGTTCGAGCGTGCCCTCCACGAGCGCCTCGAGTTCTCCCTTCGGGAAGATGCTGATGCGCATCGCGCTAGAGAGCGCCGCGCTGGCGGTCGCCGGCGGGGAGCGGCGAGAGACGCGCCACGTGCGGTGGGGACGCCGTGAGCCCTTCGATGCGGGCGTCCAGCGCGGCGACAGCCGGCCCGGCGCCGTGCACGTCGAGCTCGGCCTCGGACTCCCAGTTCTCGATGAGCACGATGCGGCCGTCGGCGTCGCGGTGCAGCGCGTAGAGCAGGCATCCCGGCTCTTCGTGCACGGCGGGCAGGGAGTCGATGAGCGCCTGCTCGAGCTCGGCCTCGCGGCCGGGAACGGGTTCGAAATGCACGACCACCACGACGTTCACGATGCCACCTCCTGAACAAGCGCCTCGGTCTCGGCGCGCAATTGCAGGGCCTCCTCGAGGCCGGCGGGAATGACGACGTCGTCTCGCGACACGATCTCGCCCGCCGCGATGTCCTTCGTGAGTGTGACGCCGTGCGCAAGCGCGATCGGCAAGGCGTTCTCTCGGAGAGAGTGGGCGGCCGAGACGAGCTTTCCCCACACCGTGTAGCCGCCTTCGCCGTCGAGCTCCTCGCCGGCGGCGAGGGGTCGCTTGGCGACGGCTACGACATCGGCGTAGAAGCCGATGGGCGCTCCGGTGGCGGCGCCGTTGAGCGCGGCGTGGGCTACCGACGTGTTCACCTCGAGCCCGACGAAGTGGTGCGGGCGGTATAGCGCCGCGTACTCCCCGGTCTCGTCGCTGCAGCCCGGGAAGTCCGACAGGCATTCGGCGACATACGGGTTCGTCGCCTTGACGACCACGAACACGCCCTCCTGCGTGTGGTGGTCCACCCACTGGCCGTCGCGCGTCATGCTCGACATCACGTCCACCGAGCCGGAGTGGTCCAGGACTCCGCCGGCGCTTTTCGGGCGGCAGACCTTGGGGATGTCCGCTTGCGATCCGGGCGTGAAGCTCAGCCCGTCGTCGGAGGGCCGCAGGCCGGCGGCGTTTGCCACCGCGGCCATCTCGATCGCGGCTTTCGTGCCGTCGCGGAAGGCCGTGTACATGCGGGGATTGAGGTGGCCGGACTGCGTCAGCTCCGCGCTGAACTCCCAGTTCTCCCAGACGTTGTCGGGGTTCATCTCGTGGTAGTGCGGGAGGAACTTGGCGCCCTTGCCGGCGCAGACCACCTCGAACCCGTTGGTGCGCGCCCAGTCGATGAGCTCCCAGATCGCCGCGGGCTGGTCGCCATACGCGAGCGAGTACACCACCCCGGCGCGCCGTGCGCGCTCGGCGAGAGCCGGGCCGGCGAGAGGATCGGCCTCGACCGTGACCATCACGATGTGCTTTCCCGCCTCGATCGCGCGCAGCGCGTGCCGCGTGCCGACGATCGGGTTCCCCGTCGCCTCGATGACCACATCGAGGGGTGCGTCGAAGAGCAGGTTCGCGTCGCCCACCAGCGCGACTTTGCCGTCGCGCGCGTCGGCGATGTCGTCGACGATGCGCGCCGGATCCCACTCGGCCAGGCGCAGTGCCTCCTCGGCGCGATGCCGGTTCAGCTCGGCGATCGCGACGATCTCGATGCCCGGGATGCGCGGCGCCTGCGCGAGGTACATCGTGCCGAACCTGCCGGCGCCGATGAGCCCGACCCGGATGGGACGGCCGTCGTTCTGTCTGCCTTGAAGGAGCGCGTGGAGGTTCATGTCAGCGTCGACCTCTTCCCTAACTGCGGGCGCACGTAGCCCACAAGTCAGATTATATGCCTAATTTGCGGAGCGGCAAGTCTCCCGCGAACGGCGGTCGGATCACCGCGAGGCGCGTTCCCCGAACTCGCCCAACGTCTCCTGGACGATCGCGCGCGCCCACTTCTCGGCACTGTCGCGGTCAGCGCTCGCGATCGCGTCCACGAGTTGCTCGTGCTGGTCGAGGGAGTGCGGCGTGTGCGCGGAGAAGAATCGCGCGTCGTCGTCTTGCCGCGTCGCCAGCACCGCCGTCACGGGAGTGGCGATCTGCGCGATGAACGCGTTCTCGCAGCTGGTCATGATGATCGTGTGGAAGGCGGCATCCTCCTCCACGAAACGGTTCACATCGTCTCGGGCGACCGCGACGTTCATATTCGCCAGCCGGGTCCGCAGATCCTCGACGCGCGCTGCCGGCATCCGCTCGGCCGCCAGCCCGGCCGCGGCCACCTCGACTCCCAGCCGCAGCTCGAGCATCTCGCGCATCTGCTGCAGGTAGGTGGCTCCCGACCCCCGCCATGCCACGACCTGGGGATTGAGCATGTCCCACATCAAGGGCGGGTTGACCCGCGTGCCGATGCGCGGCTTGGCGCTGATCATCCCCACGCTCTCCAGGGCGCGCAGGCTCTCGCGCACCACCGAGCGCGAGACCTGGAGACGTGCGCACACCTCCTCCGTGTTGATCGAGGCGCCCGGCGCCAGCACGCCCGCCACGATGTCGCGGCCGAGGCTCGAGGTCACTTCGGCGTGCAAGCCTCGCCGCGGCAGCCGAAGGGAGTGCGGGAGATCCTCGTCGAGGGGGATGTACTCGCCGTCGTTCGTTGCCGCATCGCTCATCTCTCGCCCTTCGTCCGCGAGCTGGCACTCACGGGCGCTGGTCGTTCGAGACCACGCCGCTGTGCAGCTCGTAGAGATATTGTGCCGCGGTGTGGTCGAGGTGCCCGCGACCCATCGACACCAGCGTGGCGAAGAACTCGGCCATGGCGGCCGCGATGGGCAACGGCACACCGCTTGCGGCGCCCTGCGCCAGGGCGAATCGCAGGTCTTTCACCTGGTTCACCAGTGCGCCGCCGCCCTCGTAGTCCTTCTCGACGAAGCGCCATCCCTTCTGGCGCAGCAGCTCGCCTCCGGCAAGCCCGCCGCACAGCAGCTCGAGGAGTGCGGAGACGTCGAGACCGGAGCGCTCGGCGAGCGTGATCGCTTCCGCGGCCGCCGCCGCGGTGGCGGCGACGAGGACCTGATTGCAGGCCTTGGCGGTCTGCCCGGCTCCCGATGGCCCCACGTGGCGGATCACCGAGCCCATGGCGGAGAACAGGGGCATGACGGCGTCCACGTCGGCCTGGGCGCCGCCCACCATGATGCTGAGATCGCCGCGCTGCGCGCCCACGTCGCCTCCGCTCACTGGCGCGTCGACGACACGCACGCCGTGCGCGGCGTGGAGGCCGGACGCGAATTCCCGAAGGTCGGTGGGCGATACCGTCCCCATGACCACGAGCACGGGATCGGCGACTCTCGCGCGCCGCCAGCCGGCGAGAAGACCGGTGTCGGAGTGGACGACCTCGACGACGTCCGGGAGGTCGGTCAGCATGCTGATCACGACAGGCCGGGCGACATCGGCCGCCGTCTTCCCGATCACGGCATCGCGGGCGAACGGCTCCGCGCGGTGCGGGGTGCGGTTCCAGACAGCGACTTCGTGCCCCGCGTCGATCAGGTGGCGGGCCATCGGGGCGCCCATTCGGCCCAGGCCCACGAAGCCCACGGCAATCGGGTCGGCCACGAGAACTCCTCACTCACAGACGGCGGCGTCAGCCGCCGAATATAAGTATGATCAGATTTTTCGCGGACGCGCCAGCCCGATCGGGCGGCAGCGGGTCAGTCTTTGCGGTGGCCCTGGCGGCCCATGCCCCAGAAGGCGAGCACGGTGCCGGTGAAACCGAGGATGGCAATGCCGCCTATTGCCCATGCCAGCAGGTGCGAGGCGGCGCCGTAGTCCAAGAGCATGGTTCCTCCGTCGGTCGGTGTGCCTTCAGCGTAGCGGTGCGCTGGTAGAGTGGGCGACTGAACTTCGGCGAGGGATGCCACGGCATCCGTGATCGACGCGGTCGGCAGGCTTCACGGCTTTCCTCACGCGTGCGCGTTCGAGTCGAAACCCCAGACCTTCACAACACTGGGCGTCTGCCTGACGTCCGCGAGGAGAATCCACATGTCGGAAGACAACAAGGTCCACGCCCAGACGCGAGAGAACTTCGGCAAGGGCTTTGCCCGCCGCCTCCGTGCCGCCGGCAAGATCCCGGCCGTCATCTACGGCCACGGCACGGCGCCGCAGCATGTCGCGCTGCCCGGCCACCAGGTGTCGCTGCTCATCCGCCGCGCGAACGCCGTGCTCGAGATCGACGTCGACGGCACGGAGCAGCTCGCGCTGGTCAAAGACGTGCAGAAAGACCCGGTGCACCAGGTCATCGAGCACATCGACCTGCTCGTCGTGAAGAAGGGCGAGAAGATCCAGGTCGACGTGCCCGTCGTCGTGCTCGGCGAGCCCTTCGCGGGCACCATCGCCAATCTGGACGCCCCGAGCATTTCGCTCGAGGTCGAGGCCACGCACATCCCCGAGCACGTCGAGGTCGACGTCGAGGGCCTGGAAGACGGCACGCACATCACCGCCGCCGACCTGACGCTGCCCAAGGGCGCGGTGCTCCTTGCCGAGCCCGAGCTGCTCGTGGTCGCGATCTCCGTCCCGGCGGCCACCGCCGCCGCGGACAACGAGACCGAGGAGGGCGACGCCGAGGCTGCCGAGCCTGCCGCGGAGGCCGCGGAGTAGCGCTGGCCTGCCCAGCGCCACTCCGCGAGACTGCACGTGCGGGACGAGACCGCGGCCTATTGACGCAGTCTCGTCACGCCGTTGCAGTCTCGCGGGCGGCGGAGGCAGAGAGTCGAAGGGGACCGGACCATGGCCGAGACGTGGCTGGTGGTCGGGCTGGGAAACCCCGGCCCGCGCTACGAGGTGACCCGGCACAACATCGGGCAGCTCGTGGTCGACGAGCTCGCGGGCCGTCGCAGCGAGGCCTTCAAGACCCACAAGGCGAACGCCCGTGTCGCCGAGACGTGGCTGCGGCCCGGCGGGCCGAAGCTCGTGCTCGCCAAGCCGAACACGTTCATGAACGTCTCGGGTGGCCCGGTCGCGAGTCTCGCGAGGTTCTACAGCATCGAACCGCAGCGGGTGGTCGTCGTGCACGACGAGCTCGACATCCCCTTCGACAGCGTCAAGCTCAAAACCGGCGGTGGCCACAACGGCCACAACGGAGTGCGGGATGTCGTGAAAGCCCTCGACACCCCTGACTTTGCGCGCGTGCGGGTCGGCATCGGGCGGCCGAACGGACGGCAGGATGCCGCGGACTGGGTGCTCGACCCGTTCAGCGCCGCAGAGCGCAAGGAGTTGCCGATCATCGTCGCCGACGCGGCGGACGCCGTCGAGCTCCTCGTCGGCGAGGGTCTGGTCGCCGCGCAGCAGAAGCACCACGCGCCGCGCGCGTGACGCGCGTCAGGTGTTGAAGACGAAGGCGCCGCTTCCTTCTGTGAGGCCGAAGGAGAACGCGAGCCAGGTCGTCAGCGTGAAGACGAACGGCGCGAGCGCGGCAATCACCACCGCGACGATGCCCGCAACGCGACCGCGCCGTTTGGCGATCGCGATGATGCCCTGCACAATCGCCCACACGCCCAGCACCGTGCCGGTCCAGAACGACACCTCCGCCAGGAGCACCCAGTCGCGCACGGGGGAGAGGATCCCCATGTCGAACGGGTCGCCCGCGCCCAGGGACAGGAGCCCGGCGCCGGCGCCGACTCCGATCTGGTAGGAGGCGATCGCGGCGGGCGCCGTGGTGACGGCGGCGATACTCGCCAAGACAACCGCGATGATCCCCAGCGCAGCCGGCCGCTGCGGCGCGGGCTGCTGGAGGGCGCCGCTGTACTGCGGATGCACGGGAGCCGTGTACGGGGCGGCGTACGCGCCGCCGTACGGCGGGATCGGCGGCGCGCCGTTCGCCGACGGCGCCGCCGGCGGTAGCGGCGGGGGAGCCCACTGCGGGGGCACAGGCTGCTGCGGATCGCTCACCCGTCTAGTGTCGCACGGCGCGTGCGCGCGACACCGCTAAGCGCGGGGCCCGCGCTCGAGGCGGGCCCCGGCGACGGCGGACGTAGACTTCTGCGGTGACAGTTTCCGGGATCGCGCGCGCCCTGGCGCAGGCCGACGTCCTGGACGAGGCGCTCGCCGCGGCATCCATCGATTCCGACTTCTCGCTGGTCATAGGGCTCGACGCGCCGGTCATCGCCGCCCTCCTCGACAAGCGCCGGCAGAGTGGAAAACCCGCAGCCGCGCTGGTCGTCGCGCCGACGGGCCGACGTGCCGAAAGCCTCGGCGCGGCTTTGGAGGCGTTGCTGCCGGGAGCGAGCGTGCTCGACTTCCCGGCGTGGGAGACACTCCCGCACGAGCGGCTGAGCCCGAGCGCCGAGACCGTCGGCCGCCGGCTCGACGTGCTGCGGCGGGTCGCGGACTGGGACGGCGCCGCCCCGCTCGTTGTCACAGCGTCGGTGCGCAGCGCGCTGCAGCCGCTCGCCGTCGGGCTTGCCGACCTCGCTCCCCTCACCCTCGCGGTGGGCGAGCGGGGCGACGGGCTCGCCGACGTCGCGGCGCAGCTCGTGGAACGCGCCTACCACCGGGTCGACATGGTGTCGCGGCGTGGCGAGTTCGCCGTGCGCGGCGGCATCCTCGATGTCTTCCCGCCCGTGGCCGCCCACCCCTGCCGCGTCGAGTTCTTCGGCGACGAGGTCGACCAGATCCGCGCCTTCTCGGTCGCCGACCAGCGCTCGCTCCCCGGCGAGATCCGCGAAGTGGAGCTGGTGGCGGCGCGCGAGCTGTTGTTGACGGATGGCGTCCGCGCTCGCGCGCGCGAGCTGGCCGCGAAGCTGCCCGGTGTGCGGGGCATGCTGGAGAAGATGGCCGAAGGCATCCCGGTCGAGGGGATGGAGTCGCTCACCCCCGCGCTCGTGGACGGCATGGCCACGCTCGCCGACTATCTGCCGACGGGCGCGGCGGTCGCCCTCGTCGACCCCGAGCGCGCGGTCACCCGCGCGATCACGCTCGCCGAGACCAATCGCGAGTTCCTGGAGGCGGCGTGGAGCGCGGCGACCGCCGGCGCGAGCGCGCCCGTCGACTCGGGAGCGGCCGAGTTCGTCACGCTGCCGGAGCTGCGGGATGCCGCGCGCGCCCGCGGCGGCGTGTGGTGGACGCTCAGCGCGTTCGACTCGGGCGCGGCGCTTGTCTCGGCCCCTGCCCCTGAGCTTGTCTTGGCCCCTGAGCTTGTCTCGGCCCCTGAGCTTGTCTCGGCCCCTGAGCTTGTCGAAGGGCCGGGCTACACCCGCATCGACGCGACATCCGTCCCCTCGTTCCACGGGAACGTGGACGGCGCCACGGCGCACGTGGCGGAACTGCTCGCCGCCGGGTGGCGCGTCGTCGTCGCGGCATCCGGCGCGGGGCTGGCCGATCGCGCCCGAGACGTGCTCGCCGAGCGCGGCATCGCCGCCCGCCGGGCCGACGACCTCGTCGACGGCCCCGAGCCGGGCGTTGCCGTCGTCGTCGTGGCCTCGCTGGAGGGCGGGTTCGAGGCTCCGGAGCCGCGCCTGGCCGTGCTCACCGAGGCCGAGTTCTACGGGCGCACGATCGGCAGCGACCAGCGCGTCGTCAGGAAGCTTGCCTCGCGACGGCGCAACGTCGTCGACCCGCTGCAGCTGAAGGCCGGCGATCTCGTCGTGCACGCGACGCACGGCATCGGCCGGTTCGTCGAGCTCACGCAGCGCGAGGTCTCCAGCGGTGGTCGCAATCCGGTCAAGAGCGTGCGCGAGTACCTCGTGCTCGAGTACGCGCCGTCCAAGCGCGGCCATCCAGGCGACAAGCTGTACGTGCCGACCGACCAGCTCGACCTCCTCTCGCGCTACGTGGGGGGCGAGTCGCCCGCCCTGTCGAAGATGGGCGGCAGCGACTGGGCCGCTGCCAAGGGCCGCGCGCGCAAAGCGGTGCGCGACATCGCCGTCGAGCTCGTCAAGCTTTACTCGGCGCGGATGGCGTCGAAGGGCCACGCCTTTGCGCCCGACACGCCTTGGCAGCGCGAGCTGGAGGAGGCGTTCCCCTTCGCCGAGACCGCCGACCAGTTGCAGACGATCGACGAGATCAAGGCCGACATGGAGCGGCCGATCCCGATGGACCGCCTGCTGTCGGGCGATGTCGGCTTCGGCAAGACCGAGGTGGCGGTGCGCGCCGCGTTCAAGGCGATCCAGGAGGGCAAGCAGGCGGCGATGCTCGTGCCCACCACGCTGCTGGTCAAACAGCACCTGGAGACCTTCAGCGAGCGCTTCGCCGGCTTCCCGGTGAAGGTGCGCCCGCTGTCGCGTTTTCAGAGCGACAAAGAGGCGCGCGAGACCGTGGCGGGGCTCGCCGACGGCTCCGTCGACATGGTCATCGGCACGCACCGCATCCTCACCGAGAAGGTCGTGTTCAAAGACCTCGGGCTCCTCATCATCGACGAGGAGCAGCGCTTCGGCGTCGAGCACAAAGACCAGCTGAAAAAGCTCAAGGCGAACGTCGACATCCTCGCGATGAGCGCGACGCCCATCCCGCGCACGCTCGAGATGGCAGTCACCGGCATCCGCGAGATGTCGACGCTGCAGACTCCGCCGGAGGACCGGCATCCCATCCTCACCTACGTCGGGCCGCGCAACGACAAGCAGATCGCCGCGGCCATCCGCCGCGAGCTGTTGCGCGAGGGGCAGGTCTTCTACGTGCACAATCGTGTGAAGTCGATCCAGCGCGTGGCGACCGAGCTCGCCGAGCTGGTGCCCGAGGCGCGCGTCGTGGTCGCACACGGGCAGATGGGCGAGCACCAGCTGGAGCAGGTCGTCGACGACTTCTGGGAGCGGCGCGCCGACGTGCTCGTGTCGACGACGATCATCGAGACGGGCCTGGACATCTCGAACGCCAACACGATCATCATCGACCGCGCCGACAAGCACGGCTTGTCGCAGCTGCACCAGTTGCGCGGGCGCGTCGGGCGCGGGCGCGAGCGCGCGTACGCCTACTTCCTCTACGACGACCAGAAGCCGCTGTCGGAGACCGCGGCCGACCGGCTGGAGACCATCGCGGTCAACAACGACCTCGGCAGCGGAATGCAGGTCGCGCTGAAGGACCTCGAGCTGCGCGGCGCGGGGAACCTCCTCGGCGCGGAGCAGGCGGGGCACATCGCCGGCGTCGGCTTCGACCTCTACTTGCGGATGATCGGCGAGGCCGTCTCCGCCTTCCGGGGGGAGGATGTCTCCGGGCCCGCCGAGCTGCGCTTGGAACTGCCCGTGCAGGCCCGCATTCCCGAGGCGTACATCGACAGCGAGCGGCTGCGGCTGGAGGCGTACCAGAAGCTCTCCGCCGCGGCCGCCGTCGGCGCGCCGGACGACGCGATCGACCTCGTCGTGGAGGAGCTGCGCGACCGCTACGGCGAGCCGCCCGCCGAGGTGCTCGGGCTCGTCTCCGTCGCGCGGCTGCGACGGCGCGCGGCGCGCGCGGGCCTCACCGATGTCGTGGCGATGGGGCCGAACCTGCGGATCGCGCCCGCGCGCCTTGCGGACTCGATGCGCGTGCGGCTGCAGCGGCTGCACCCGAAGGCGAAGCTGCTCTCCGGCGGCGAGGCGGTCGTCGTGCCGCTGCCGACGGCGGGCGGGGAACGGGTGCCGGATGCCGGCCTGGTCGCGTGGGTCGGGCAGCTGCTCGACCAGTTGTGGCCGGAGCCGGTGACGCCGGCCTGACCCCGTCGCAATGTCGGAGACGTGAGCCCATGTCGGAGGATTGGGCGCGAATCCTCCGACATTGGCGCGATTCTCCGACGTTGCGGAAGCGGCGTCGAGACTCGAAGATAAGAGCTATAACGTGTCTTGATTGATTGCTCTCGCCTGAGGTGAATGCCGGGTCAAGAAGAATAATTGATCTATCTGAAAATCGCTTGGATGCGCGATATGGATCGATTACTATCGAAACTATGAACGATTTTCTCGACGCGGTGGGCGCAGCGCTCGACGCGGTGGGCGCAGCGCTCGACGCGCTGCGCGCCGCGGTCGGGGAGCGCGGCGTCGAGGGGCTCGCTCCGGGGGAGCTGATGGCCGTGAACCGCGCGTTCGGCCTGCTCAAGCGCACGGTGGATGCCGCGTACGCGCCGGTGGCCAGCGAGATCGGCAGGCAGTCCAGGCCCGAGTTGGGCAAAGACTCGCTGGCTCGCAAGCAAGGCTTCCGCACGCCGGCGACGCTGATCTCGGCGACGACCGGGGTGAGCGTCGGCGACGCGGTGCGCACGGTGGCCGTCGGCGAGGCGACCGCTCCGCGGATGACGCTGACGGGCGAGAGCATGCCGGCCAAGCGCCCGCACGTGGCGGCCGCGATGCGCGCGGGGGCGATCGGGATGCCGGCGGCGTCGGCGATCATCGCGATGCTCGACAAGGTCGCGCTGCGGGCCGATCCGGCGGCGCTCGATGCCATGGAGCAGCGACTGGCCGAGGCCGCTCCCGGGCTCACACTCGACCAACTGCACAAACTCATCGCCCGCGCCGAGGCGCACCTCGATCCCGACGGTGTCGAGCCGCGCGAGCAAGAGCTCCGGGGCGTGCGCTCGATGAGTTTCCACACCGACCGGTCGGGCATGTTCGTGTTCAACGGCAAATGCGACCCCGAGACGGGCGCGCCGATCAAGGCCGCGATCGAGGGACTGGTGGGCGGGATGCTTGCCCGCTGCGAGCGGGCAGAGCGCGCCGACTGCGCGCACGAAGGCGCTGAGGGCGCTCCGAGCCTGGTAGCGGATCAGCGCGTGGTCGCGCAGATGCGCGTGGACGCTCTCGCCGACCTGTGCCGTCACGCGCTCGGCTGCGACCGCGCGCCCACGGCGCCGTCCGCCACTGTGGTCGTGCGCGTGAGCCTGGAAGAGCTCGAGGCGGGTGTCGGCGCGGGCATGATCGACGGCATCGACCAGCCGGTGTCCATCGCGACGGTGCGGCGGATGGCCGCCGACGCGCAGATCATCCCGTGCGTGCTCGGCGGCGAGAGTGAGATCCTCGACTGGGGCCGCGCCAAGCGGCTGTTCACCCCCGCGCAGAAGCTCGCTCTGGTCGAGCGCGATGGCGGTTGCGCATTCTGCGGGGCGCCGCCGTCGATGGCGGTCGGCCATCACCTCCGATGGTGGGCAAGAGACGGCGGGTCGACCGATCTGGGCAACGGCATCCTGCTGTGCGTGTCGTGCCACCATCGCGTGCACGACGACGGGTGGGAGATCCGCATCGAGGGAAAGGGCACGACGGCGAAGGCGTGGTTCATTCCACCGCCGTGGCTCGATGCCGAGCGACGGCCGCGGCTGGGTGGGCGCGCGAGATACGATCTCGTCGCCTGACCCTGCCTGCGTTCAGGTGGGGCGCTGCCCGGCCTCAGGTGGGGCGCTGCCCGAGGGCGTTCATCGGTGCTCGCGCGCTACGCTGACCCTCAGCAGGAGGGAAGGCCCATGCTCTTCGAACACCTGGGCGCGTCGCCGCGCATCGATCCGTCCGCGGTTGTCGCGCCGACCGCCGTCATCAGCGGGGATGTCACGATCGGCCCGGACTGCCGCGTCCTGCACGGCGCGGTCGTGACGGCCCAGGGCGGCCCGATCACGCTGGGGCGCAGTGTCATCGTGATGGAGAACGCGCTCATCCGCGCCACCGCAGCTGACCCCGTGCGCATCGGCGACCACACACTCGTCGGCACGCTCGCGAGCATCGCCGGCGCACGGGTCGGCGAGGAGGTGTTCCTCGCCTCCGGCGCCCGCGTGTTCAACGGCGCGAGTGTGGGGCGGAGGTGCGAAGTGCGCATCAACGCGATCGTCCATCGGCGCACCGCGCTGCCGGAGGGCACGGTCGTCCCGATCGGGTGGGTCGCGGTGGGCGACCCGGCGAGGCTGCTGTCGCCCGACCAGCACGAGGAGATCGGCGCGGCGCAGCCGGAGCTGGACTTCCCCGGGTTTGTGTTCGGGGTCGACCGCGAGACCCCCGACCTCATGGTGCAGCTGACCGAGCGCTACGGCCAGAGCCTTGCGCGCCACGCGGAGGACCGGCGACTCGACTGAGTGTCTGGGACGCCCGGTTCAGTGCCACGTGCTGCCGCAGTCGCGGCACGCGAACTCGACGCTCGCGACATCGCGGAGCTCTGTCTCGCGGGCCAGATCGAGCGCGAACCACCCGGGCTCGAGCGCGCGCACATCCAGTGAGGCGCACACCGGGCACACCTCCACGATCATCTCTGACGTCCTCGTCATGCCATCGACCGTAGCCGCGGGGCGCGGCGCCGGTGGCAGCGACGCGCGCGAAGCGGTCAGCCCGTGTTCTGCAGCCCGGCGGCCACCCCGCTCACCGACAGCAGCAGCAGTCGCTGCTGGCTGGCGTCGGCCGGCGCGCCCTCCGGCGCCTCGCGCAGCGCGCGCAGCGCGCGCAGCTGCAGCAGCGACAGCGCGTCGACGTACGGGCTGCGCATCTTCACCGCGCGCTGCAGCACCGGCTTGTTGTGCAGCAGCTCTCCACCGGTGACCGCCTCCACCCAGAACCGCGTCAACTCCAGCTCGTCGAGCACGATTTCGGCCAGGTCGTCGCGGTCGCCGAGCTCGAGATAGCGGCGGGCGATGCGCCTGTCGGTCTTGGCGAGGCTCATCGCCACGTTGTCGATGAGGGTGCGCAGCAGCGGCCACTGCGTGTACGCATCGCGCAGCAGTTCCTGGTCGCCCACGGCCTGGAGCGCCGAGCCCAAGCCGAACCAGCCCGCGAGGTTGATGCGCGCCTGCGTCCACGCGAACACCCACGGGATGGCCCGCAGGTCCTCGAGCGACTCGACCGACAGTCCGCGGCGAGCCGGGCGCGAGCCGAGCGCGAGCATGCCGACCTCCTCCATCGGCGTCACAGTCGCGAACCACCGTGCGAACCCGTCGGCCTTCACGAGCGAGAAGAACCGCTCGCGGGAGGCGGCATCCATCGTCGCCGCGACGGCGGCGAACCGCTCGGACGCCTTGCGGTTGCGCTCCTCGTTGGACGGGGCGGATGCCATGAGGATCGCCGCCGCGACCTGGTCGATGTGGCGCATCGCGATCGCGGGGTCGGCGTACCGCGCGAAGATCACCTCGCCCTGCTCGGTGAGCTTGAAGCGGCCGTCGACGGAGTGCGGCGGCTGGGCGAGGATGGCGGAGTTCGCCGGCCCGCCGCCGCGGCCGAGCGCTCCGCCGCGCCCGTGGAACAGCGTGAGTTCGATGCCGGCCTGGCGGGCCCACTCCGAGATCGCCGCCTGCGCGTCGTAGAGGGCGAGGTTCGCGGCGACCGGGCCGACATCCTTCGACGAGTCCGAATACCCGAGCATGACTTCCATGCGCCGGCCGGTCTCCTCCAGCCGCCGGGCGAATTCGGGATGCTCCACCGCTTCGGCGAGGACGCGCGGCGCAGCCTGGAGGTCGGCGAAGGTCTCGAACAGCGGGATGACGTCGAGCACCGGGGCCGCGTCGGCGCCGGCCGCGTGCCGCGCGAGCCGGTGGACGTTCGCGAGGTCGTCCGCCGACTGGGTGAACGACACGATGTAGCGGCCGGCGGCCTCGGGGCCGTAGCGCCGCTGCAGGTCGGAGATGGCGCGGAAGACGTCGAGCACCTCCTCGGCCTCGGCGCTGCGCGCGCCGCCTGCGGCGAGCTCGTCGAGCACACGCCGGTGCACGGCGGAGTGCTGGCGCACTTCGAGCTCGGCGAGGTGGAAACCGTACGTGCGCACCTGCCAGACCAGCTGCTGCAGCCCGCCGTACGCCTGCCGCGCCGCGCCGGCGGCCACCAGCGAGCGCTGCAGAGTCTCGAGGTCGGCCAGCAGCTCGTCGGGGTCGCGGTACGCCCGGCGGGCGTCGCCTGTGCGCGTCGCGGCGATCCGGCGCGCGACCAGCAGCAGGATGCGGCGGTGCGGCTCGTCGGGGGAGCGCTTGGCGATCTCCGCCGCCGCGTCGGGGTCCGCCTCGCGCAACCGCTGCCACAGCCCGACGAGCTCGTCGCTGGGCGGGGTCGTCGCCGCGTCCAGGGTGAGCGTGCGGCCGATGCGGTTGGCGGTGTTCTCGAGCCCGCGCAGCACGTGCTCGCTCGCGATGTCGGCGGCGGCGCGCGTGACATCGGCGGTGACGAACGGGTTGCCGTCGCGGTCGCCGCCGACCCACGATCCGATGCGCACGAACGGGCGCACGAGCGGCGCGCGCGCGCCGCCCTCTCCGCCCTGCAGCGCGTCGTCGACGCGGCGGTAGAAGCGGGGCACCGCCGTGTACAGCGTCTCGTCGAAGATCGCCATGACCGCGCGCACTTCGTCGGTCGGCGACGGCTTCTCGGCGCGCAGGGGCGCGGTGCGCCACAGCGTGTCGATCTCCTCCAGCATCCGCCGCTGCGCGCGCCGCGCGTCGGCTCCGCCCTCGCTCGCCGAATCGTGCTCGATGAGCATCGCCGCGAGCCGGCGCACGCTCGTGGAGATCGCGCGGCGGCGCGCTTCGGTCGGGTGTGCTGTGAACACCGGATGGAAGCGCAGCGACTGCAGCCGGCGCAGCGCCGTCGCGGCATCCGTCTCTGCCGCGAGGCGGGCGTACGCCCCGGCGACCGAGTCCGCGCCGCCTGCGCGGTCGGGCTGGCCGTCGCGATCGCGCAACGCCCGCACGCGCTGGTGCTCTTCGGCGAGGTTGGCGAGATGGAAGTACACGGTGAACGCGCGCGCCACCTCGTCCGCGCGCTCGACGGTGAACGATCCCGCGATCGCCTCGGCGCGGGCGAATGCCTCGGGCGAGTCGTCGGTGTAGGCGTGGATCGTGGCCGCGCGCAACCGCTCGACGTCTTCGTACAGGCCGGGGGAGCCGCTCTCGCGCAGCACTCGGCCGAGCAGCGCGCCGAGCATGCGCACGTCCGCGCGCAGCTTCGCGGGCAGCTCTTGGCCGGCTTCGGAGCGGCCGAGCACGCGGATCGCCTCGGTGACGGTGGTGGGCTCAGGCATCCCTCAACGCTAGGGCACGTCGTGTTTCGTTCAGATCACGCGGGAGGCTCGCGCGGCCGGCGCGGGAAGCGTGAGCCGCACGACGAGTCCGCCGCCGTCGCGCGCCGACAGTGCGAGCGTGCCGTCCTGGCTGCGCGCGACGGACTCGACGAGGGCGAGGCCCAGCCCGAGCCCCTGCCCGGAGGCCGCGTCCGCGGCCAGCCGCGTGTGCTCGCCGCGGTGGAACGGCTCGGCGAGCGCCCGCAGGTCCTGGCCGGCGAGGTCGCGGCCGGAGTTCTCCACCTCGATCCACGACTCCGAGTCGTCGCCTCCCGTGCGCACCGCGACCATCCCGTCGTCGTGGTTGTGGCGGATCGCGTTCTCGATGAGGTTGGCCACCGCGATCCGCAGGAGGCCGGGATCGGCGACCGCGAGCACGGGCCCTGATCCCGGCGGGGTCACCGCGAGCCCGCCGACCAGCGGCTCGTGCTCGCCGAGCACGTCGCGGGCCACCGCGGTCAGGTCGGCCGGGTCGGCGGCGCGGGGCTCATGCGCTGTGCGGCTGCGGGCAAGGGTCAGCAGGGCCGCGATCAGCTGCTCGCTGCGCTCGTTCGCCGCCAGTGCCCGCCGCACGTCGGGCTCGAGCTCGGCGGGGATCCGGCCCTGCTCGAGCGGGATCTCCAGCAGCGTCCGGGTCGTGGCGAGCGGCGTGCGCAGCTCGTGCGACGCTCCGGCGATGAAGCGCTCCTGGCGGGTGAACGCGTCCTCGAGCCGGTCCAGCATCGCGTCGATCGTGTCGCCGAGCTCTTTCACCTCGTCGTCAGGCCCAGGCAGCGACAGCCGGGTGTGCAGGTCGTCGCGCGAGATCTCGCGCGACGTCTCGGTGATGCGCGCGATGCGCCCGAGCGTTCGCTTCGACAGCCACCACGCCGCGAGCACCGCGACCGCCGCGAAAACGAGCAGCACGATGGCCGACCCGACGAGCAGGCCAGACAGCACTTCTTGCGACAGGCTCATCGTCTGGCCGAGCACGATCGAGGTGACGTCGCCGGTGCCGCCGACCGTCACAGCGTGTTGGGCGCACAGCTCGTCGATCTCCGCCGCACTCGACTCCCCGGTCACCGACACGGCCGCGCCGTCCGGCAGCTCGGTGACGCATCCGGTCATGAGCGTGTCGATGCCGTGCTCGAACAACCCGCGCACGAGCAGGTACTGCACGCCCAGCAGCACCGCGCCGCCGAGAATGAACACGCCCGCGATGAGCGCGGCCAGCCGCGCCCGGAAGCCCCACCTCACGCTCCCACCTCGATCCGGTAGCCGTGGCCGACCGCGCTGTCGATCACGTCGGGAGGGCCGAGCTTGCGGCGCAGCGTGTGCATGGCCGCCTTCACGACCGTGCGGCCGCGCTCCTCGCCGCGTTCCCACACCTCGTCGAGCAGCTCGTCGACCGTGACGTACCCGCCGCGCGCGGCCAGCAGCGTCTCGAGCACGCCGTACTCCTTGGGGGTGAGGCGCATCGGCCTGCCGTCGCGTTCGGCGACCCGTCGCACGGTGTCGACCCGCACCCCCGACGACTCCAGCACGGGCCCGCCCGTCCTGCCGCGCCGGGCGAGCGCGCGCAGCCGGGCGAGCAGCTCGACGTACGCGAACGGCTTGGCGAGGTAGTCGTCGGCGCCGAGGTCGAGCCCGGCCACCCGGTCGTCGAGGGTTCCCGCGGCCGTCAGCATGAGGATTCGCACCGGGTGGCCCTGCTCGCGGAGGATGCGGCATACCGCGTCGCCGGTGAGCACGGGCAGATCGCGGTCGAGGACCATCAGCTCGGCGTCGGTGTCGGCGATCCGGGCAAGCGCCGTGCCCCCGTCGTAGGCGACGTCGACCGCGTACCCCTCGTGCCGCAGGCCCTCGGCGAGGCCGTCGGCCAGGTCGCGCTGGTCGTCGACGAGCAGCAGCCGCATCCGCCCACCTCCTGGCATCCAGCATCTCCCCTCCCGGTCAGTTTCCGGTCAAGCCGGGCGGGACCGCCGCCGAACCCGGCGAAGGAGAGGGTGGCTGCACCGAAGACGAAGGGAACGGGGATGAGGAAGACGATCGGATGCGCCGTCGCGACGGCGACGGCGGTGCTCGCGTTGGCGGGGTGCGCTGCGGCGGCACCGGAGGCGGGCGAGAGCACACCGGACGCGAAGGCCGCGGCCGCCTTCGTCGCGTGCCTGACAAGCGCGGGTGTGGACGCGACCGTGGGGGATGCCGGCCACGTTCTCGTGAAACGGGAGTCGACGGGAGGGACGGAGTTCGAGATCGGCTCCGCAGAGGAGGCGGCGGAGGGCGCCGTGACGACCGGAGACGGCAAGCTGCTGTTCGCGACCGGTGACGACCAGGGAAACTTCTGGATCGCGGTCGAGTCGTCCGGCTACTTCGTGGACGACCCCGACACGCAAGACGCGTATGCCGCGTGCGAGCACCAGTTCCCCGATTTCGAGCAGCCCGAGTCCGACCCGATGTCAGACCCGCAGATGCAGGAGGTGCAAGAGCAGATGACGGCGGCGGCCCTCGAGTTCGCGCGGTGCGCGCGCGACGCGGGGTTCTCGTGGGTGAGCGATCCGGCGCCCGACGCCGGCGGCGCCGTCGAGCTGCCCGCGGCCCTTGCCGAGGACGACTTCCGCGGGGCGCTGGAGGAGTGCTACGACCCGGAGAAGCCGCTCGGCTGGGCGACGTCCGGAACACTCGGGTTCGACCTCAACGCGGTGCTCGAGGAGTTCGCCGGCGGCCCGGGCTCCGGGGGCATTTCGGTCGTCGAGGAGAGCGGGGGCGAGGGATGACGGGCCGCCGGCGGCGGGCAGCGCCCTTGTGGGCGACCGCCTTCGTCGCGGCGCTCGTCGCCGTGGCTGTCGTCGCTCTGCGCCCGTGGGATCCACCGCCGTCACCCGCCGCATCCCCCCGGGTGACGGCCCCGGTGCAGCGTGCGACGCTCGTGAGCCACGTGCGCCTGAACGGGCGGCTGGGCTACGGCGATGCCGTCCCGCTCCCGGCTGCGGCGGGCATGCTCACGGCGCTGCCGCGTGCGGGCGCCGTCGTGAAGACGGGCGAGCGCGTGTACGAGGCGGACGGGCAGCCGGTGGTGCTCTTCCGCGGAAAGCGCCCCTTCTGGCGCGACCTGTCCGTGCAATCGCCCGACGGCAAGGACGTGCGCCAGCTCGAGCAGAACCTGAAGCGGCTGGGGTTCTTCTCCGGGGACCCCGACAGAGACTACGACGCCATGACGGCCGAGGCGGTGCGCGACTGGCAGGAGTCGCTGGGCGCGCCGCGCACGGGGGAGTTCGCCGCGGCATCCGTCGTCGTCGCCGACGCCCCCGGCATCCGCATCGCGAGCGTTTCCGCACGGCTCGGCGAGGGGAACGTGAGCCCGGCCACGTACACAGAGACGAGCCTGCGGGCGATCGTGAGCCTCACATCGGCGCAGGCGCGCGAGCTCGTCGCGGGGACGCCGGTGACTGTCGTGCTGCCCGGCGGCGACGAGATCGACACAAAGCTCGCGGAGGTGGATCCGGGCGGGGCACCCGCCGGCGAGGGCGACGAGGTCACCCCGGCGCACGCGGTGGTGTCGTTCAAGAGACAGTCCGCGGTGCGTGCGGCCGGGCAGGCGGCGGTGCGCGTGCTGGTGCGCGACAACGCGGACGAGCACGAGACTCTCGTCGTGCCGGTGACGGCGCTGCTGGCGACCGCCGACGAGGGGTACGCGGTGGAGGTCGTCGACGAGAAGGGGGTCGTGCGCGTCCCGGTCGAGATCGGGCTCGTCGCCGACGCGCGGGCGCAAGTGCTGCGCAGCGGGTCAGAGCTCGTGCCCGGGTCGGGCAGGTCGCTCGCCGCGGGCGACGACGTGGTGCTGGCGCGATGAGCGCGCCGGTCGTGGAGGTGCGCGGCGCGTCGAAGACCTATCCCGGCCCGCCGCCGACGACCGTGCTGCGCCCGACCAGTCTGCGGATCGCGCCCGGCGAGCAGGTCGCGGTGGTCGGGCCGTCCGGCTCGGGAAAGAGCACGCTGCTGGCGATCCTCGGCACGCTGGACGAGCCGAGCGCGGGCGCCGTGCTCGTGGACGGAAGGGATGTCGCGGGCTTGCGCGAGCGCGAGCGCTGCGCGCTGCGGGCGGAGCGGATCGGCTTCGTGTTCCAGCAGTTCCATCTCATGCCGACGCTGAGCGCGGTGGACAACGTCGCGACTGGCCTGCTCTATTCGGGAACGCGGCACGCGGAGCGCCGGCGTCGGGCCGCGGAGGCGCTGGAGGCCGTGGGGCTGGCGAGGCGCCTCCGCCACCGGCCGGGCGAGCTGTCCGGCGGCGAGCAGCAGCGCGTCGCGATCGCCCGCGCGCTGGTGCGCGAACCCGGCATCCTGTTCGCCGACGAGCCGACCGGCGCGCTGGACAGCGCCACCGGCGAGAGTGTCGTGGCACTTCTCGCCGGCATCGCGGGGCGCGGCACGGCCGTGGTCGTGGTGACGCACGACGAGCAGGTCGCCGCGCGCTTTTCCCGCCGCATCCGCCTGCGCGACGGAGTCGCGACCGAGCAGCGAGGGACGGCGGCATGAGCCGCATCCGCGCGACCGACCTCGCCCGCACCGCGTGGCTGGGGGTCGCCGGGAGGCCGCAGCGCGCCGCGCTTGCTGCCCTCGGTGTCGCGCTCGGGGTCGCGGCTCTCGTCGCGCTCACGGGCGTCTCCGCGTCGAATCGCGCGCAGCTGCTCGCCGAGCTCGACGCGATGGGCGCGGACCTCGCCGTCGTGGCTCCGGGACAGGGTCCGGACAACGAGCCCGTTCCGCTGCCGGCGACGGCGCCCGACACGATCGCCCGCCAAGACGGGGTCGAGCGCGTGGGCGTGTTCGAGACCGCGCCCGAGGGCGTCGCGGTGTACCGCACCGACCTCGTGCCCGAGGGCGAGACCAACGGCATCGGGCTCGCCGTGGCGCGGCCGTCCGTGCTCGACGCGATCGGGGCGCGGATGGCGGCCGGGCGTTGGTTCGACGAGGCCACCCGCCGGCTGCCGGTTGTCGTGCTCGGCGCGACGGCGGCGGAGCGGCTTGGAATCGACGAGGCCGGGGGACGGGTGTGGATCGGCGGCGAGTGGTACGGAGTCCTCGGGATTCTGCGCTCGGCGGGGCTTGCGGCATCCGTCGACACCGCCGCGATCCTCGGCGACGCGCACGTGCGCGAGCGCTTCGCGGACGACGACGGTGTGGGCGAGATCGCCGAGGTCTACGTGCGCGCCGCGCCCGGCCGGATCGACGCAGTGCGCGCCATCCTCGCGGCCGCGGCGAGCCCCGGGTCGCCGTATGTCGCGGTGTCGAAGCTCTCCGACCTGGCCGGGGCGCGCGAGGTGACGGGCGACTCTCTCGCCGCGCTCGGGCTCGCCCTGGCCGGGATCGCGTTGCTGGTTGGCGGGGTCGGCATCGCCAACACGATGGTTGTCGCGGTGCTCGAGCGCCGCGGCGAGATCGGCCTCCGCCGCTCGCTGGGCGCCGCCCCCGGCCACATCGCCGGGCAGTTCGTCCTCGAGGCGGTGGCGCTCTCGCTGCTGGGCGGGGTGGCCGGGCTCGCCCTCGGCGCCGCCGCGGCGGCCGTGTTCGCAGCCCTCGCCGGCCAGCCGGTCGCCCTGCCGCCGGAGCCGATGCTCGCAGGAATCTGCCTGTCGGTCGTGGTCGGAGCGCTCGCCGGCCTGCAGCCGGCGATCCGCGCCGCCCGGCTGCCGCCCACGACCGCGCTGCGCAGCGTGTAAGCGGGCACCGCGGCCGAGCGCAGGCGCTCGCGCCGCGGGCTACACTGGCCGCGGTGCGCCGGGAAGTCTGGTCGGCATGTCCTTGTTGACCGATCGGAGCGCTGTGGTCCCTTCCTTGCCGTTTCCCCCGGGCGGGGCGGAGACGACTCGCCTCGGCGCGCTGCTGCGCACCGAGGCTGTGGGCGGCGCGCTGCTGGTCGCGATGGCGGTCGTGGCGATCGTGTGGGCGAACTCGCCGTGGGCGGAGGGCTACTTCTGGCTGCGCGACCTCGAGGTCGGCTACGAGCCCTGGCGCCTGCGGCTGAGCCTGGGCGCGTGGGCGGCGGACGGCCTGCTCGCGGTGTTCTTCTTCCTCGTCGGGCTCGAGCTCAAGCGCGAGTTCGTCGCGGGCGACCTCCGCAACCCCCGCATCGCGATCGTCCCTGTGGCCGCTGCGGCCGGCGGCGTCGCCGTTCCCGCGCTGTGCTACCTCGGGGCGACGTGGCACGAGCCATCCCTGCTGCGCGGATGGGCCATCCCGACGGCCACCGACATCGCGTTCGCCGTCGCGGTGCTCGCGATCATCGGGTCGCACGTGCCGAGCGCGCTGCGGGTCTTCCTGCTCACGCTCGCCGTCGTCGACGACCTCATCGCGATCGGCATCATCGCGGTGTTCTACACCGAGCAGATCGAGCTCGTTCCCCTCGGCCTCGGGCTGCTCGCGGTTTGCGTGTACGGCGCGCTCGCTCAGCGGCGCCGGCAGTGCTTCCATGTCAGGCCCGCCGCCGCGTGGCTGATCCTCCTGCCCGTCGGCATCGTGGCGTGGGCGTTCGTGCACGCCTCCGGCATCCACGCGACAGTCGCCGGCGTGCTGCTCGGCTTCACCATTCCCGTCCGTCGCCGCGACGGCGGCCCTGTGGGCGAGCCCTGCCTCGCCGAAGTGTTCGAGCATCGCTTCCGGCCGCTGTCGGCGGGCGTGGCCGTGCCGCTGTTCGCGCTCTTCTCCGCGGGCGTCGCCCTCGGCGGAGGGGAGGGGATGGCGGCCGCGCTCGCCGATCCTGTCGCGATCGGCGTCGTGCTCGGCCTCGTCGTCGGAAAGCCGGTCGGCATCGTGGCCACGACGTGGGCGGTCACGAGGCTGCGGAGCATCCGCCTCGACCCCGCGCTGCGGTGGGCGGATCTGGTCGGCGTGGGCCTTCTCGGCGGCATCGGGTTCACGGTGTCGTTGCTGGTCACGGAGCTGAGCTTCGCGTCGGCCGATCCGCGCCACGGCCGCGCCAAGGTCGCGATCCTGTTCGGCTCGGTGCTGGCGGCCGTGCTGGCGGCGATCCTGCTGGCCGCGCGCAACCGGCGGTATCGGCGGATTGCAGACGTCGGCAGAGCAGACGTCGGCAGAGCAGGTGGCGGCGCGGAGGCGCGCGGCGACGGGGCGGAGGGCGTGTACGGTGGCCGGTGACCAGCAGGGAGGGACGATGGATCCGCTGCGCGAGGCCGCCGAGACGATGCGCGCGGTGCGCGACCGCTGCGTGTGGACGCAGCAGATCGACCACCGCGCGCTCGTGCCGTACCTCGTCGAGGAGAGCGCCGAGCTGATCGACGCGGTGGAGGAGGGCACGCGCGCCGAGCTGCGCGAAGAGCTCGGCGACCTGCTGTGGCAAGTGCTCTTCCACGCCGAGATCGCCTCTCGCGACGCGGACGACCCGTTCGACATCGACGATGTGGCACGCGCTTTGACGGCGAAGATGGTGCGCCGCCACCCGCACGTCTTCGCGGGCGAGACGGCGGAAACTCCGGAACAGGTGCTGGTGCTGTGGAACGCCGCGAAAGCCGCCGAGAAGCACGAGCGCACGAGTGTGCTCGACGGCGTCAGCGAGCGGATGCCATCCCTCGCCCTCGCGCAGAAGCTCCTCGCCAAGGCGGCGCAGGTCCATCCCTTTGAGCCTGTCCCGGCCCCTGAGCTTGTCCCGGCCCCTGAGCTTGTCCCGGCCCCTGAGCTTGTCTCGGCCCCTGAGCTTGTCTCGGCCCCTGAGCTTGTCGAAGGGCCGCCCCCCGAGCCCCCCGCGAGCGAGCGCGAGCTCGGCGACGCGCTCCTCGCCCTCGTCGCCGTCGCCCGGGAGCGTGGGTGGGATGCCGAGCGCGCCCTCCGCGCGCGCCTGCGCTCGCTGCAGCACGACATCCGCGTCGCCGAAGGCCCCGGCCCCGCACATCGCTGAGACTCCACCCGGTCGCCGAGAGCGCGGGCGCCCCCCACCTTCTCGGCGGCCGTATGGAGTCTCACGGCCTGGAAAGATGGAGGCGTGGCATCCGTCAATCCTCCGCGCGGCATGCGCGACTTCCTCCCCGCAGAAAAGGCCCGGCGCGAGCGCGTGCTCGCCGTGATCCGCGAGCGCTATCGCGCGCACGGCTTCGACGAGATCGAGACGCCGGTCATGGAGGAGCACGGGCGCCTGCACGCCGGCATGGGCGGCGACAACGAGAAGCTCGCCTACAACGTGCTCAAGCGCGGGCTGGATGCCGATGCGATCCGGGCCGCCGCGGACGCCTCGGCCGCCCTCGCCGACCTCGGCCTGCGCTACGACCTGACCGTGCCGCTCGCGCGGTTCTACGCCTCGCACCGCGCCGAGCTGCCCGCGGTGTTCCGCGCGATCCAGATCGCGCCGGTGTGGCGCGCCGAGCGCCCGCAGAAGGGCCGCTACCGCCAGTTCGTGCAGTGCGACATCGACATCATCGGCGACCCGTCGCCCCGCGCGGAGGCGGAGCTCGTCGTCGCGACGCTCGACACCCTCGACGCGCTCGGACTCGAGGGCGGTACGGTGCGCGTCAACGACCGGCGCGCGTTGGAGTGGATGCTGGATGCCTTCGGCTTCGCCGCCGACGAGCGACCCGGCGTGCTCATCACGATCGACAAGCTCGACAAGATCGGGCCGGACGGCGTCGCGACAGAGCTGCGCGACCGCGGCGCGACGCCGGCCGCCATCGACGCCTTCGAGGCGTTCGTGAAGCGTCCGCGGCCGGACGATGGCGCGCCGTTCGGCGAAGGCCAGATCCGAGCGGCCCTGCCGGAGGGCGCGCCAGACGAGCTCGTCGCCCACCTCGTCGGCATCGGCGCGGCGGTGGCGGCAGCGCGCCCTTCGACAGGCTCAGGGGCCGGGACAGGCTCAGGGACCGGGACAGGGTCAGGGGCCGGGACAGGCTCAGCCATCCCGCTCGCCTTCGACCCGTTCCTCGTGCGCGGCATGGGCTACTACACCGGAACGATCTTCGAGCTCGCCCACCCGAGCGTCGACTACTCCCTCGGCGGCGGCGGGCGCTACGACGGCATGATCGGCCGCTTCCTCGGGCAGGACGTGCCGGCGGTCGGCTTCTCGATCGGATTCGAGCGGATCGTCGACCTCGTCGAGGCCGGCCACGAGGGCGCGCAGCGCGCGATCGTGCTCGTGCACGATCGCGACGCGCCGGTCGCCGAACTCGTGGCGCTCAAAGCCGCGCTGGTGCGCGACGGGGCGCGCGTGCGCGTCGAGCAGCGCACGAAGAACCTCAAGGCGCTGCTCGAGCGCGCCGCTGCCGACGGCTACACGGAGTTCGCGACGGTCGCGGCCGGCACCGGC
The DNA here is from genome assembly GCF_047606685.1 of Microbacterium sp. Taxonomy (GTDB): domain Bacteria; phylum Actinomycetota; class Actinomycetes; order Actinomycetales; family Microbacteriaceae; genus Microbacterium. The sequence goes on along the minus strand of NZ_JASGEC010000083.1, from coordinate 72,773 downwards.
GCGGACGCGCTCGAGCTCAAGCCTCTGAGCTGACTCAGGCCCCGGCGCCCAGCTGCTTGGCCCACTCCGCGACGCGCGCGGCGCTCTCGTCCTCCGAGAGGTCTTCGACGCGGGTCATGATCGACCAGCGCACGCCGAACGGGTCGCGGATGCTCGAGAACCGGTCGCCCGACACGAACGTCGACGGAGCCTCGCGCACGGTCGCTCCGGCATCGGCGGCGCGCGCGGTGAGCGCGTCGACGTCGGGAACGTACAGCCCGATCGAGTAGCAGTCGTCCTCGCCCGCCGGAGGCGCGACGAGGTGGTAGTCGGCAACGGGCTCGCCCAGTTGCAGGTGGCCGTCGCCGAAGTCGAGCTCGACGTGGTGCACGACGCCGCCGGACTCGGTCACGTCGACCACGCGCGCCCCGAACACGTCGCGGTAGAACGCGACCGCCTCCCCGGCGCGCGGGACAGCGAGGAACGGCGTGATGCTCGTCACGCCGTGCGGCTTTCCGTCGGTCGTGTGGCGGCCGTCGGCGGCACGGGGGATGGCAGTGCGGGATGTCTCGTCCATGCGCCCACGGTACGGGCGGGCGGATGCCGCGGGCTTGGAGATTCGCGACCGATCGCCGCCACCGCCGCTTAGCCTGGAGTCGTGGTCGACCCCTCGCGCGGCGTGCTGTACCCGACGCGGCTTCCGACGTTCACCCGCCTGCCGCCGCCCCCGGTCGCGGCCGAGCTCGTGGAGTGGTTCTGGATCCCCGAGTGGAACCTCGCCCCCGGGCGGTCCTCGCGTCAGGAGATCGTGGGCTACCCGGCATCCCACCTGGTCGTCGAGCCCGCCGCTGTAGGTCTGGCCGGCCCGACCACCCGCCGCTCGCACCGCGATCTCACGGGGCGAGGCTGGGCCGTGGGCGCGCACTTGCGTCCCGCGGCGGTCGCCGCGCTCGTGCCCGATCCCGCCGCGACGGTCGACGCGTACGTCCCCCAAGACCAGCCCGAACTGCACACGGCCGTCGTCGCGGCGATGGCGCGCTCGCCGGCGGCTGCGCGGCACGCCGCCGTCGTGCACGCGTTCTCGGCCTGGCTCATCGAACGAATCCCCGTGGTCGACGCGCACGGGCGGCTCGCGAACGCGATGGCCGAGCTGCTCATCGCCGACGCGGCGATCCTGCGGGTGGCCGACGCCGCCGAGCGGCTGTCGGTGTCGGTGCGCACCCTGCAACGCGTCGCGCGCACGCACGTGGGCGTCTCACCCGCGGCGATGATCCGGCGTCGCCGGCTGCAAGAGGCCGCGCAACGGCTGCGCGACGACCCGGGCGCGGATCTCGCCGACGTCGCAGCCGAGCTCGGCTACGCCGACCACGCGCATCTGACGCACGACTTCCGCGCCGTGTTGGGATTCACGCCGAGCCGCTATCGCGCCGCCGTGTGAGGTTCTGACGGCGCGCTCCGCAAGCGGCTGTTCAGTTGTCGCGATCCGCGGTGCGGGGCTGCAGAACGCGGCAACCGACGCGCTTGTAAACAGTCAAGCGCTTGACTAATTGTGCTCAGTGGGTAAATTAGACAAGCAGTTGACTAAATGAGGAGGTTGACATGAACAAGCACAGAATCACCACGCGCATCGCCGTCGTCGTCGCGGGAGCTCTCGCGGCATCCATCGTGTGGGCGCTGGCTCTGCTCGCCGGCGGCATCCAAGTGCCTCTCACCGGGGCGCCGGCCGACTTGCCGCTGTGGCAGGCGGCGCTGGTCGCGCTCGCTGTCGGGCTCGCCGGCTGGGGGCTGCTGGCGCTGTTGGAGTGGCGCCTCGCCCGTCCGTGCCGGATCTGGGCAGCGGTCGCCACCCTCGTCGTCCTGCTGTCGCTGTCCGGGCCGCTGCTCACGCCCCAGATCGAAGCAGGCGACCGGATGTGGCTGTTGGCAATGCACCTGGCCTTGGGCGCGGCTTACATCCCCGCCATGGCGCGTACGGCGCGCTCCGGCGAGCGCGCGCCGTCGTCTGCGGCGTCACGGGCATGATGTCGGTATGACCTCGCCGCCCCGGTACCCGCTGGGGGCCCTGCTCGGCCGCGTCCAGGCGCGCTACGTCGCGGAATGCGAGGCGCGCCTGGCCGCGGCCGGCTATTCGGACCTGAGGATCGCGCACGGCGCGAACATCCTGCGGCACCTCAGCCCCGACCGGCCCGTGCGGATCGCCGTGATCGCGCGGCTGTCCGGCGTCAGCAAGCAGGCGATCAGCCAGCAGATCGCCCACCTCGCGGCCCGCGACTATCTCATCGTCGGCCCGGACGACAGCGACGGCCGCGCGAAGAGCGTGGTGCTCACCGCGCGCGGCGCGCGGAGCCAGCGCGCGGTTCGCCGGATCTTCGCCGACGTGGAGGCCGAATGGCGGGCGCTCCACGGCGCCGAGCGGCTGGAAGCCCTCCGCGCCGCTCTGGAGTCGATCACCGACGCGCCGGACAGCCCGTCCGGCACGAGCGCGGTTGACGGATGACGCCGACCCGGCGAGGGTGGAACGCATGACCGACCCCACCCCCGACGCCTGGCGGGCGGTCGACGCGTACTTCAGCGACATTCTCGTCGGCCACGACCCCGCTCTCGAGGCCGCCGTCGCGGCGCAGCACGACGCGGGCCTGCCCGCCATCGAAGTCGCGCCCGTGGGCGGCAAGCTCCTGCACCTGCTCGCCCGCATCTCCGGCGCGAGGCGCGTTCTCGAGATCGGCACGCTCGGCGCCTACTCCACGATCTGGATGGCGCGCGCCATCCCCGCCGACGGCCGTGTCGTCACGATCGAGGCCGAGCCGCGCAACGCGGCCGTCGCCCGCGCCAACCTCGACCGGGCGGGGGTGGGCGAGCGGGTCGAGATCCGCCTCGGCCGCGGCGAGCACGTGCTCCCGACCCTCGAGGAGCCGATCCGCGACGGCAGCGAGCCGCCCTTCGACCTCGTGTTCATCGACGCCGACAAAGAGTCGAACACCCTCTACCTGGACTGGGCGGCGCGGCTCGGGCGGCCAGGCACCGTCGTCGTGGTCGACAACGTCGGGCGTGGCGGCCTCGTGGCCGACGGCGCCACGCCGAGGTCCGACGTCGTGGGCACGCGCGCAGGGCTCGCCCTGCTCGGCGGCGATCCGCGCTTCGACGCCACCGCGCTGCAGACGCTCGACCGCAAAGGCTGGGACGGCGTCGCGATCGCCATCGTCACCGACGCCGCGGGCTGAGTCTCGCCCCGCGCGCGAAGCGGGGGTCGTCACTAGAGTGGGACCGGGCCGACCTGCCCGCGAACCACCCTCACACCCAAGGAGTCCTCTGTGGCACTAATCGAGGCAGTCAACGCGCGCGAAATCCTGGATTCGCGCGGAAACCCGACCGTCGAGGTGGAGGTGCTGCTGGATGACGGCACCGTTCAGCGCGCGGCCGTCCCCTCCGGCGCGTCCACCGGAGCATTCGAAGCGTACGAGCTGCGCGACGGCGACAAGGGGCGGTACGGCGGCAAGGGCGTCACAAAGGCCGTCGACGCGGTCGTCGACGAGCTCGGCCCGGCGATCGAGGGCGTCGAGGCGAGCGAGCAGCGCATTGTCGATGAGATCCTCATCGAGACCGACGGCACCGAGAACAAGTCGCGCGCGGGCGCGAACGCCATCCTGGGGGTGAGCCTCGCGGTCGCCAAGGCCGCAGCAGACAGCGCGGACCTTCCGCTGTTCCGCTACCTGGGCGGGCCCAACGCGCACGTGCTGCCGGTGCCGCTGTTCAACGTCATCAACGGCGGCGAGCACGCCGACAACGGCATCGACATGCAGGAGTTCTTCCTCGCCCCGATCGGGGCGTCGTCGTTCGCCGAGGCGCTGCGCTGGGGCACCGAGACCTACCACGTGCTCAAGGGCGAGCTGAAGGCCGCGGGCTTTGCCACGGGCCTCGGCGACGAGGGCGGGTTCGCCCCCGACCTGCCGAGCAACCGCGAGGGCCTCGACTTCCTCGTCAAGGCGATCGAGAAGGCTGGATTCACACCCGGCGCCGACATCGCGCTCGGCCTTGATGTGGCCGCCACCGAGTTCTTCGACGACGGCGTCTACCGCCTCGACAACCGCGACTGGACCGCTGAGGAGATCACCGACTACTACATCGACCTCGTCGACTCGTTCCCGATCGTCACGATCGAAGACGCTCTCGCCGAGGACGACTGGGATGCCTGGGGAGCGCTCACCGAGAAGCTCGGCACGCGCGTGCAGCTGGTCGGCGACGACCTGTTCGTCACCAACCCGGCGCGCCTGCGCAAGGGCATCGAGCTCGGCGTCGCCAACTCGCTGCTGGTGAAGGTCAACCAGATCGGCACGCTGTCGGAGACCCTCGACGCCGTCGACATGGCCCATCGCGCCGGCTACACCACGATGTTCTCGCACCGCTCGGGCGAGACCGAGGACACCACGATCGCCGACCTCGTCGTCGCGGTGAACTCGGGTCAGATCAAGAGCGGCGCGCCCGCCCGCAGCGAGCGCGTCGCGAAATACAATCAGCTTCTGCGCATCGAGGAGGAGCTGGGCGACGCGGCGGAGTTCGCCGGCCGGGCAGCCTTCCCGCGCTTCACGGGCTGACGCACCAGAGGGAAAGGGGGAGCCGATGGCGAGAACGGCTCCCCCTTCTCGCTCCCGCCGGGCGCGGCAGAGCGCGAGAGCGGCGGAGCGCCGCGTCGACGTGCGCGGATGGCTCGGCGGCATCCGCCTCTCGGGGTTCATGGTCATCATGCTCGGCCTCGTGGTGCTGGCGGCGTTCGTGCTGGTGCCCACGCTGGGCACGTACATCGACCAGCGGCAGCAGATCGCCGCGCTCGAGGAGTCGGTCGAGGTGACCGCCGACGAGGTCGCCGCCCTCGAGCAGGAGCGGTCGCGCTGGAACGATCCCGCTTACATCACGACGCAGGCTCGCGAGCGGCTGTACTACGTGAAGCCGGGCGAGATCGTCTACCTCGTCGACAACGACCTCGACGCGGCCGACCGTCCGCAGGAGGAGGCATCGGTGAGCGACACGCTGCAGGAGACGAAGTCCGACTGGATGACGCAGCTCGTGCGCTCGGTCGCCTCGGCCGGCACGGCGACCACCGCCCGGACCAAGCTCACCGTCGGCGTGCCCGACCCGACGCCGACCCGCACCGGCTGACAGTCCCGTCCCAGCGCGCCGGGGTAGCCTGGCCCCGATCGTGGAGTGCCAGGCTCGAACGGAGGAGTGCCCGTGCCAACGCCCCCGTACGCGCCCGTCGAGGAGATCGACCTCGCTGTCGTCGGCGCGCAGCTCGGCCGCCCGCCGCGGGGAGTGGTGGGGGTCGCGGCGCGCTGCGTGTGCGGCAACCCGACCGTCGTGGCCACGGCGCCGCGACTGCCCGACGGCACGCCGTTTCCCACGTTCTACTATCTGACGCACCCGGAGGCGACCGCCGAGATGTCGCGGCTTGAGGCAGACCAGGCGATGCCCGAGCTGGCCGCCGCGCTCGACGACCCGGAGGCTGCCGCCGCGTACCGCGCCGCCCACGCCGCGTACCTTGCCGACCGCGCACGCTACGGCGACGTCCCGGAGATCGCGGGGGTCTCGGCCGGCGGCATGCCGACACGGGTGAAGTGCCTGCACGCGCTGGCCGCGCACGCGCTGGCTGCCGGCGCCGGAGTGAACCCGATCGGCGACGCCGCGCTCGCGCGGTCGAGGTGGTCGCCCAGCCGCTGCGCGTGCGCGTCGCCGGGGGAGGCCGCATGACAGCGGTCGGGATGCGGCGCATCGCCGCCGCGGCCGCGCTCGCCGCGGTGAGCGCGGCGGTGGCGGCCGGGGGAGCGGATTCGGGAGGGGCCGTGGCGGGCCCGCAGATCGATCCCGCGCCCGCAGCGGTCTCCGCCGGCCTGGCGCACAGCAGCGACCCCGTGCGCGCGGCCGAGTACTGGATCGACGACTACGGCATCCGCGACGCGTGGAAGACGACGCGCGGAAAGGGAGTGAAGATCGCCATCATCGACACCGGCATCGGCAAGGGGCCGGCCGAGTTCGAGGGCGCGGTCGTCGGCGGCACGGATGTCTCCGGCCTCGGCTCGGCTGACGGCCGGACCCCGGTGGGCTCGGCCGACAGCGACCACGGCAGCTGGGTCGCCTCGCTCGCCGCCGCGCGCGGAGCCGGCAAGGGCAAGGGCATGATCGGCGTCGCCCCCGACGCCGAACTGCTCTCGATCTCGGTGGGGTTCGGGTCGTCGGCGACGACGCCGTTCACCGACCAGATTGCCGAGGCGATGCGCTGGGCGGTGGACAACGGGGCCGACGTCATCAACCTGTCGCTCACCACGAACCGGCCCGATTGGGACGAGAGCTGGGACGACGCGTTCCTGCACGCGTTCGACAACGACGTTGTGGTCGTCGTCGCAGCCGGCAACCGGGGCGCCGGCACGACGCGCGTCGGCGCGCCCGCGACGATTCCCGGCGTGCTGACGGTGGCCGGCGTCGATCGCCAGGGCCGGGCGAGCGTCGAAGCCTCGACCCAGGGCATCACCTTGGGAGTGGCCGCGCCCAGCGAAGAGCTGGTGGGCGTCTCCGCCGACGGCCGTGTGGTGGACTGGCGCGGCACGAGCGGCGCGGCGCCGATCGTGGCGGGCGTGGTCGCGCTGGTGCGGGCCGCGCATCCCGACCTCGACGCGGCCAACGTCATCAACCGCATCGTCGAGACGGCGCGGCTCGACTCGGGCAAGACGTCGCTGCTCTACGGCCACGGGCTCGTCGACGCGAAGCGAGCGGTCTCGGCGACGGTTGAGCGCGTCGACGAGAACCCGATGGGGAGCCTGTCGGAGTGGATCCGCGTGTTCCGCCGGGCGGCGTCCCAGCCGAGCGACGAGCCGTCCGTCGGCCCCGTCGACATCCCGTCCCTCCCGCCGGCGGAGCCGCCCACCGCGGCGGGTTCGCCCCTGCTGCCCACGCCGGACACGATCCGCTACGGAACATTGCCTCTCATCGTCGTGACGGTCCCTGCTATTCTGATCGGGCTCGGAGTCACCGCTGCTGTCCGACGCATCCGATCGGCGCGCTCCTCCGGCGCGTCGAGCAGTTGAACCGTCAAGGAGTACCCCGATCGTGACCAGCACCGCGGGCAAGGCTGTGCCCAAGATCCTCATCGTCGGCGGCGGGTACGCCGGCTTCTACACCGCGTGGAAGCTCGAGAAGCATTTGCGTCGCGGCGAGGCGGAGGTCACGATCGTCGACCCGCTGCCGTACATGACGTACCAGCCGTTCTTGCCGGAGGTCGCGGCGGGTTCGATCGAGGCGCGCCACGCGGTCGTTGCGCTGCGCCGCCACCTCAAGCGCACGAACGTCGTGACGGCGAAGGTGACCGCGATCGACCACGCGAACCGCGTCGCCACCATCACGCCCGCGCTCGGCGAGCCCTGGCAGCACGAGTACGACCAGATCGTCGTGACGGCCGGCGCGGTGTCGCGCACGTTCCCGATCCCGGGCATCGCCGACAACGCGATTGGCCTGAAGACCATCGAAGAGGCCGTCGCGATCCGCGACCGGCTGATGGCGAACTTCGACAAGGCGGCCGCGCTGCCCCCTGGCCCCGAGCGCGACCGGCTGCTCACCGTCGTCGTGGTGGGCGGCGGCTTCGCGGGCATCGAGGTGTTCGCCGAACTGCGCTCGCTTGCCTCTGCCCTCATCTCGAAGTACCCGGCGCTCTCGTTCGACGACACGCACTTCCACTTGGTCGAGGCGATGAGCCGCATCATGCCCGAGGTGTCGCTGCCCACGAGCGAGTGGGTCTTGAAGGACCTCGCCAAGCGCGGCGCGTTCGTGCACCTCGACACCCAGGTCACTGGCGCGATCGACGGCAACATCGAGTTGTCGACGGGGGAGGTCATCCCGTCCGACCTCATCATCTGGACCGCCGGCGTCATGGCGAACCCGACTGTCGTGCGCGGCAGCGACCTGCTCGTCGAAGAGCGCGGCCGCATCCGCACCCGCACCGACCTGCGGGTTGGCACCGAGGACGAGATCCTCGACGGCGCGTGGGCGGCCGGCGACATCTCCGCCGTTCCCGACCTCTCCGGCGGCGGGGTCGGCGGGTTCTGCGTGCCGAACGCGCAGCACGCGGTGCGCCAGGCGAAGCTGCTGGCCAAGAACCTCGTCGCCGTGCTGCGCGGCGAAGCGCCGCGCGAGTACGTGCACCACAACCTGGGCGCGGTCGCGGGCCTCGGCTTGTACAACGGCGTGTTCCAGTCGGGCAACATCGCCCTCAAGGGCTTCATTGCGTGGCTCGCGCACCGCGGCTACCACGGCCTGGCGATGCCGTCGTGGGAGCGCAAGTGGCGCGTGCTGTGGGGGTGGTGGAACAACCTGTGGCTCGGCCGCGACCTCGTGAACCTCGAGGCGGTTCAAGACCCGCGCTACGTGTTCGAGGAGTTCGCCGCCCGCCCGCGTCCGCCGCAGCCGGCCGCCGAGCCCGCGAAGGACGAGGCGCCCGCGAAGGCCGGCAAGGGCGCCGAGAAGGCCGGCAAGGGCACCGAGAAGGCCGCCGCGTCGGCGTAGCCCGCGGTCGTCGCGCGCCCGAGCGCAGGAGATGTGCCGGGCGCAGGATGTTCCCGTGGGTGTGTTCCTGCGCTCGGCGCATGTCCTCCCCCGGGCGCGTCTAGGGTGGGCACAGGGCCCCCGTAGCCCAACCGGCAGAGGCAGGCGGCTTAAACCCGCTCCAGTCTGGGTTCGAGTCCCAGCGGGGGCACCCAACGGTGAGCAGCACCGCGGCGATCAGCGCCCACCACCGTCGCCGGGAGGTGAACCGGCCCAGACTCTCGAACACCATCAGTCCTGTCCGACCTGATCCGCGGCGGTCGCCGCGATGAGCGCTTCGGACTCGGCCCACAGCGTCGCGGCCGCTTCGGCGTCGTGCGACTGCGGCGAGGACTCCGCGACTCGTGGCCCTACCACGTGCAGCCCGGTTCGTCCGGCCAAGCGTGCCCCGACGACGAGCTCGGCCAGATGCCGGGCGGCGCCGCGGGCCGTGCGCGCGCCGGGCAGCAGGGTCGTGATCGCCGGAGCCAGCATCCGGTGGGCGACCCGGGCGGCGGGTGGATACCCGTGCGCGAGGCCGGTGCTCGGCATCAGCCCGGGATCGTACGCGTTGACCGTGATCCCGCGGCCGGCGACTTGGCGGGCCCGCTCGTAGGCGAAGTGTTGGCTCCGTCCTCGCCTCGGGGTCGCTGTGAGTCGTCCGCACATCGCTCGGCGGCGGCGACCTCGTCGGTAGAATGTGCTCACCAACGAACGGAGACTCCTGTCATGTGGGAATGGCTGATACCAGTCCTGATCGTCGTCGCACTTCTCGTCATTGTCGGAATCTACCTCTGGGCGACCTACAACTCGCTCGTGCAGTTGAATGTGCGCGTCGACGAGGCGTGGAGCGACATCACCGTGCAGCTCAAACGGCGTGCCGATCTCATTCCGAGCCTCATCGAGACGGTGAAGGGGTACGCCGCGCACGAGAAGGCCGTGTTCGAGAACGTCACGCGAGCCCGCGCCGAAACGCTGGCAGCGTCCGGCCCCGCCGACGCGGGAGTCGCGGAAGGGCACCTGCAACAGGCGCTGAAAAGCCTGTTCGCGGTTGCTGAGGCATATCCGCAACTTCAGGCGAGCCAGAACTTCCTGCAGCTCCAGCAGTCGATCGTCGACACCGAGGACAAGATCCAGGCGTCGCGGCGCTTCTACAACGGCGGCGTGCGTGAGCTGAACACGAAGATCAAGGTGTTCCCGAACAACCTCTTCGCCCGCAATCTCGGCTTCCACGAGCGCGAGTTCTTCGAGGTGGTCGACGGCGCCGCCATCTCCGAGCCGCCTCGCGTCCAGTTCTAAGGCGCGGCCCCGCCGCGCAGATGCCGGTCGGGCGTGGCGTGGCTCGGGGGCGGCTCAGCGGACGGCGAGCACCATGCCGCTCTCGTCGAAGCGCACCGAGCCGCGCAGCGACCAGTCGTCCGCGCGGTAGGTGAACTCGCCCTCGCCGCCGTCGCGGGCCACTCCGCGCGCGGTCGCGACGATCACGCCGTCGGTGGCGGAGAACGACGCCGCGTCAGCGGCGAGCTCGACCTGGGGCGTCTGCTCGATGCGGAAGTCGAGGCTCGTCAGCGAGGCGAGGTCGGCGCCCCACGGCACCTTGAGGCCGCAGTGCGGGGGCACCGCGGTCGCCGAGCGCGCGCACTGGTGGGCGTACTCGTCGAGCTGCGCCTGGGCGAGCGCGGTCGCGTCGGGGGAGATGGATGCCTCGACCCGGACCGACACGGGACGCTCGTTCGTCACCGCGACGGTCGCCTGGCCGGAGAGAATCTCCACGGGCGACGCGCGCACCGGGTACACCGCCGGGAGCACGGTCGTCGCGCCGGCGGCGACGGCGACGCCGCCGATCTCGACGCCGTTGCCGATGGTGGCGGTGGCCTCGAGCGAGCCGAGGTAGTCGCCGGAGAGCCGCCACGCGCCCGACGAGTCGTCGAGCATGAACAGCACCACGCCCGGCTGGCCGTCGATCGTCACCGCGGCTCTGAAGCCGCCGTCGCTCGCCGGCGCCGACAGCTTCGCATCCGCGACGCGCCCGGTGGCGCCGTCAAACATGTCCAACAGCCGGTCGCGATCGGCGTCGTCGGGCAAGAAGCCGGCGAGCGTGTCGCGATCGCCTTCCTCGAGGGCGTGGACATAGCGGTGCGCGGCGTCGGCGGCGCTCTCGCCGTGCATGAGCCACCACGCGAGGCCGCCCCCGGCGGCCAGCACAGCGGCACCCACGACGATGCCGATGACCGCCCCTCGCCTCACCCTCCCACCGTAGCCACATCGTGCCGACGGGCGTCAGCTCGCGGGGCGAAGGTGGCGGGCCGTGCCGGGTCAGGAGAAGGGATGCGGCGCGCAGCGCCACATCCGCGCGGGGCGGGACGCGAGCGTGGCATTCCCCTCGGCGCATACGCGCGAAATAGACTGACCGGGTGGCCGAGAACGACAAGCCGCGCCGCTCGCTTCTGGACGCGCTGCGCAGCCCCGAGCGCACCGTGACGACGGACATCGGGTCGACCGTGCCGCGCAGCCTGCGCACGGCGACCGCGTACGCGTGGCGGTTGCTCGTCGTGGCGGCCGCGATCGCCCTCTGCGTGTGGCTGGTGATCCAGCTCAAGCTGCTCGTCATCCCGCTGCTGGTCGCCATCCTCGTCACCGCCCTGCTGTGGCCGGCGTTCTCGTTCCTGCTGCGCCACCGCGTGCCGCGCTGGCTCGCCATTGTGATCTCCGTCGTCGGCACGCTCGCGATCGTCGCGGGACTGCTGGCGTTGGCGGTGTGGCAGATCACACGCGAGTGGAGCTCGGTGCAGGAGCGCACCGGCGCGGCGGTGCGCCAGCTCCGGCAGTACCTCATCGACGGCCCGCTGCAGTTGACTGCCGCCCAGATCGACGGCTACCTGGCGCAGGCGTGGGCGCTCCTCCAGCAGCAGGCCGAGCTGCTGTGGTCGGGCGCCCTCGCGCTGGGCACGACTCTCGGCCACGTCGCGACCGGGCTGGTGCTGTCGCTGTTCATCCTGCTGTGCCTGCTCGCCGACGGCAACGGCATCTGGCGGTGGGGCGTGCGCCTGTTCCCGAAGACGGCGCGCCCTGCCGCTGACGGGGCCGGTCGCGCCGGGTGGGCGACGGTCGTCAACTACGCGCGCACACAGCTGCTCGTGGCGACGATCGACGCGGTCGGCATCGGCCTCGGGGCGTTCCTGCTCGGAGTCCCGCTGGCCATTCCCGTGGCGGTGCTGGTCTTCCTCGGCTCGTTCGTGCCGATCGTCGGAGCCGTGGTCACCGGCGCGCTGGCCGTGTTCCTGGCCCTCGTCTACAACGGGCCGTGGATCGCGCTGTGGATGCTCGTGGTCGTCCTCGGCGTGCAACAGCTGGAAGGCCACGTGCTGCAGCCGCTGCTCATGGGCTCGGCCGTCAAGGTGCACCCGCTCGCGGTCGTGCTCGTGGTCGCCGGCGGCGCGATGATCGCCGGCATCCCGGGCGCCCTGTTCGCCGTGCCGCTGGCCGCGTTCGTCAACGTCGTCGCGGTGTACTTGTCTGCTCGCGGATGGGAAACGGGCGCGCGTCCCGAGGACGCCGACCTGATCTGGAGCACCGTCCCGAGGAAGAGGAACCGATGACGATGACGGACGTGCCGGCGCTGGCGGAGTTCCAGGATGCCGCGAACTCCCTTGCGGGCCTCATCGAGCACACTCCGCTCGAGCCCTCGCAGGCGCTCTCCGACGTGCTGGGCGTGCCGGTGCACGTCAAGCTCGAGAACCTGCAGCGCACCGGCTCGTTCAAGGTCCGCGGCGCGACCTACCGGCTCTCCCGGCTGACACCGCAGGAGCGCGCGCGCGGCGTTGTGGCCGCGTCGGCCGGCAACCACGCCCAGGGCGTCGCGCTGGCGGCGCAAGAGCTCGGCATCCCCGCCACGATCTTCATGCCGCTCGGCGTGCCGGTGCCGAAGCTGCTCGCAACGCGCGGGTACGGGGCGGAGGTGGTGCTCGAGGGAGTGACCGTCGACACATCGTTGCGGCTGGCCGCGGACTTCGCCGAGCGCACCGGTGCGGTCCTCATCCACCCGTTCGACCACCGCGACGTCGTGATCGGCCAGGGAACGCTCGGGCTCGAGCTGTTCGACGACCTCCCCGAGGTCGACACCGTCGTCATGGGCATCGGCGGCGGCGGTCTCATCGCCGGCGTCGCTGCGGCGCTCAAGGCCCGCGCCGCCGAGGCGGGCCGCACCGTCCGCGTCATCGGCGTCCAGGCCGAGAACGCCGCCCCGTACCCGCCGTCGTTGCAGGCGGGGCGCCCCGTCGAGGTGGAGACCCGGCCGACGATCGCCGACGGCATCCTCGTCGGCCGACCGGGCGACATCCCGTTCGCGATCATCAAAGACCTCGTCGACGACGTGGTCACCGTGACCGACGACGACATCGCGCGCGCCATCCTGGCCTTGCTCGAGCGCGCCAAGGTCGTCGTCGAGCCCGCCGGCGCGGTCGGCGTCGCGGCGATCCTGGCGGGCAAGGTGCAGGCGGCCGGCCCGACGATCGCGGTGCTGTCCGGCGGCAACATCGACCCGCTGCTGCTGCAGCGTGTCGTCGCCCACGGCCTGGCTGCAGCCGGCCGCTACATGACGCTGCGCATCGGCCTGCCCGACCGGCCCGGCCAGCTCGCGCGGGTGTCGGAGCTGCTCGCGCGGGCCGGGGCCAACGTGATCGAGGTGCTGCACACCCGCCACGGGCAGGGCATGCAGATCAGCGAAGTGGTGCTGCAGTTGAGCGTGGAGACCCGCGGCGAGGACCACAAGGCCCTCACGCTGAAGACACTGCAGGACGCCGGGTTCTCCCCGGTGGTCGTCCCCGACTAGCGAGGCCGGCTATCGCCCGTCGTACGTCTCGACCTTGACGATTTCGACGGAGATCTCGCGGCCGTTCGGGGCCGTGTACGACGACTTCTCGCCCTCCTTGAGGCCGATGATCGCGCTGCCCAGAGGCGAGGCCTCGCTGTACACGTCGAGCTCGGAGTTGGCCGCGATCTCGCGGTTGCCGAGCAGGAACACCTCCTCGCCTCCGGCGACGATCGCCGTGACGACCGTGCCCGGCTCCACGGTGCCGGTGCTCTCCGGCGCTTCGCCGACGGTGGCGTCCTTCAGCAGCGCCTGCAGCGTGCGGATGCGCGCCTCCTGCTTGCCCTGTTCGTCCTTCGCGGCGTGGTAGCCGCCGTTCTCCTTGAGGTCGCCTTCCTCTCGGGCGGCCTCGATGCGCTTCGCGATCTCCTCGCGGCCGACGGTCGACAGGCGCTCGAGCTCGGCGGCGAGGCGGTCGTACGCGTCCTGGGTGAGGAAAGTCACTGGGCTGTCGGTCACGTCTGCCTCCTTCGGGGGACTGCGGCGGGTGCGATCCCGCCGGGATGAACGAGACGCCCCGGCGTCCGCCAGGGCGTCAAGTGTGGAGTCCGACCCAGGCTACGTGACCCAGCAGGAGTTCACCAAACCCGTCGTGGCCGCCGCGAGGGTGGGCACGCGCTCGGAGTACGCGCGCACGGGGGAGTCGGAGGCTGGGTACTCCACGACCTTGAACCCCACGACTCCGTAGTCCTCGTCCAGCGCCTCGATGGCGCACGCGACCCGCGAGCGCAGCGGGGCGGTGAGCTGGAAGTCGACGGTCACGGCGCGCTCTTCGAGGTGGAACGACGTGCCATCGGCGCGCACACCGTTGTCCGGGTTGGCGACCGTGTGCCAGCCGAACCATCCCACCACGGCCGCCGCGGCCGCGACGGCCGCGATCCAGACCGCGCGCCGGCGCCGCGGGTCGGCGCGGCGACCGTATCGGTCATCGAGATCGGCTGGCGTCGTCATGTGCTCTCGGGCGCGGTGGTCGGCTTAGGCTGGATTCCAGGCTAGGCGCTGCGGCGCAGAAACGGGGAACCACGATGCGCGTTCTGACCATCGCCGTCCTCGCCGCAACCCCGACGCCAACGGCGCCTCCGGTCGACCCCGATCTGGTGACACCGGGCCCGTGGGGCTTCGCCGCGGTGGTGTTCATGGCCGTGGCGGTGATCCTGCTGGTGTGGGACATGCTCCGCCGCATCCGCCGCGCCCGGTACCGGGCGGAGATCGGCGCGCAACTCGACGCTGAGCTGGCCGAGCAGTCCGGCGACGCGGGGCCGGATGCCTCCTCCGGGCCGTCGCGTCCGGGAGGCGCGCCCCCCGCTGGCTAGGCGGGCATTCCGAGCGACGGGCGCAGCGGCTCGATCGCGATGAGCAGGCACGCCGTCCAGTGGCACAGGAAAGCCAGCACCGTGCACACGTGGAAGATCTCGTGGAAGCCGAACGATCCCGGCCACGGGTTGGGCCGCTTGAGCGCGTAGATGACGGCGCCGACGGTGTAGAGCACGCCGCCGACGAGGACGAGCAGCATCATCGCGGAGTTCGCCAGGAACAGGTCGACGATGTACATCACCGCCGCCCAGCCCAGCGCGAGGTAGAGGGCGACGTACAGCCAGCGCGGCGCCTGCGTCCAGAACACCCGGAACAGAATGCCCAGCAGCGTGCCCGACCACACGACCACCAGGAGCACGGTGCCCTTCTCGGGCGCAAGCCCGAGCACGGCCAGCGGCGTGTAGGTGCCCGCGATGAGCAGCAGGATGTTGGCGTGGTCGATGCGGCGGAGCACGGCCTTGGCGCGCGGTTGCCAGTCGAAGCGGTGATACAGCGCCGAGTTGCCGAACAGCAGCAGCGACGAGGCCACGAACACCGCGCACGCCCATTTGGCGGGCGTGCCGTCGGCGAGCGCGATCAGCACGGCGCCGGCGGCGATCGCCACGGGGAACGTTCCGGCGTGGATCCAGCCGCGCCACGTCGGCTTGATTTCGGCGTGCGCGTCGGCGTCCGCCGACTCCAGAAGAGGGAGTTGCGGGACATCGGGCGTCCGAGCGTCCCGCCGTCGGGACGTGAGCCGTCGGGTCATGGCTAGACAGAGTAGTGCCAACAGCATGCCGATGGTGGCACACAGCCGGCTGCCGGTAGCGTGGGGGCGTGATCACGGGGCGTGCGAACGAGGGGCGAGGGCCGCTCTACCGCATCTACATCAACCGCCTTCGGCGGCGCCTCGCGGCTCAGTCTGTTCCCCAGCACGTCGCGATGATGATCGACGGCAACCGTCGCTGGGCGCGTCAGCTCGGCTACGCGAGCGCCGCCCACGGGCATCGCGCGGGGGCCGCCAAGATGCGCGAGTTCCTGGGGTGGTGCGACGATGTCGGCGTCGCCGTGGTCTCGCTGTACCTGCTGTCAGCCGACAACCTCCGAAAGCGCGACGGCAAAGAGATTGCCGACCTCATCGAGATCATCGCCGAGCTCGCCGACGGCCTCTCGCGGGAACGGGACTGGCGCGTCAAGACGGTCGGTCGCGCGGACCTGCTGCCTCCGGATCTTGCGCGCGTGCTCGCCGACGCCGAGGAGCGCACGCGCGAGAACACCGGGATGCACGTGAACCTCGCGGTCGGCTACGGCGGCCGCAACGAGATCGTCGACGCCGTGCGCAGCGTCATCGCGGCGCACGACCGCGGCGGCGGGTCGCTGGAAGAGCTGGCGGCCAGCCTCACCCCCGAGCAGATCGGCGAGCACCTCTACACCGGCGGCCAGCCCGACCCCGACCTCGTGATCCGCACTTCGGGCGAGCAGCGGCTCTCAGACTTCCTGCTGTGGCAATCGGCGCACAGCGAGTTCTACTTCCTCGAGGCGCTCGGCCCCGATCTGCGCGAGGTCGACTTCCTGCGCGCCATTCGCGACTACGCGTCGCGGGATCGGAGGTTCGGGGGGTGAGCGCGGATCGCATCGCCGAGTACCAGGAGTCTTTCGACGGCGCGCCCGGCTACCTCGACGGGGCCGCGTTCGCCCACGCGCGCACAGGTGAACATTTCACACGCTGGTAACCCGCAAGCGCGTGTCGGAACACGCGCCGCCGGGCGCCGCCCGTAGCGTCGAGTCATCGGGCAAGGCGCCCGGTCGAGTCGGCCTCCAGGATCGCGACTCGTGACCCACGGTCGACTCGTTCACGCCGGGTGACACCCGGGTCGGGAGTCGGCAGTGACGACACGAGCACCAGAGCAGCCGGGCCGGGTGGCCCGCCTCCACGCGGACGACAGCAACGACGAGGATCTTCGCACCTATGTGCTGGACACCTCCGTGCTGCTGAGCGATCCTCGTGCGTTGTTCCGCTTCGCAGAGCACTCGGTGGTGATCCCCGTCGTGGTCGTCTCCGAACTCGAGGGGAAGCGGCACGACCCGGAGATCGGCTATTTCGCCCGCCAGGCGCTGCGCCATCTGGACGAACTGCGTGTCGAGCACGGCCGCCTCGACTTCCCGGTGCCGGTCGGCGAGGGGGGAACCCTGCGCGTCGAGCTCGCCCACACCGACGCGTCGGTGCTGCCCTCGGGCATTCGGCTCGGCGACAACGACAGCCGCATCCTCGCGGTGGCGATGCACCTCGCCCAAGACGGCAACCAGGTCACTGTCGTGTCCAAAGACCTCCCGATGCGCGTCAAGGCCGCCTCGCTCGGCATCAGCGCGGAAGAGTACCTCGCCGAGCAGGCCGTCGACTCTGGCTGGACCGGCATCGCCGACATCGACGTCTCCGGCGACGAGGTCGCCGACCTGTACGAGAGCGAGGTCGGATCCAGCGACAGTGTTCGCGGCCTCCCCGTGAACACGGGCCTGGTGATCCACTCCGAGCGCGGTTCGGCGCTCGGGCGGGCAACCGGCGACGGCGGGTACCGCCTCGTGCGCGGCGATCGCGAGGTGTTCGGACTGCACGGCCGCTCGGCCGAGCAACGCATCGCGGTCGACCTGCTGCTGGACCCCGACGTGGGCATCGTGTCGCTCGGTGGCCGCGCCGGCACCGGAAAGTCGGCGCTCGCGCTGTGCGCGGGGCTGGAGGCGGTGCTGGAACGCCAGCAGCAGCGCAAGATCCTCGTCTTCCGTCCGCTGTTCGCGGTCGGGGGGCAAGAGCTCGGCTACCTACCCGGCGACCAGCAGGAGAAGATGAGCCCGTGGGGCCAGGCGGTGTTCGACACGCTCGGCTCCGTGGTGTCGGGGAACGTGCTGGAGGAGGTCGTGGAGCGGGGCCTGCTGGAGGTGCTGCCGCTGACGCACATTCGCGGGCGGAGCCTGCACGACGCGTTCGTGATCGTCGACGAGGCGCAATCGCTCGAGCGCAACGTGCTGCTGACCGTGCTCAGCCGCATCGGCCAGAACTCGCGCGTCGTGCTCACCCACGACGTCGGGCAGCGCGACAACCTGCGGGTCGGGCGCCACGACGGCATCGCGTCGGTGATCGAGACGCTCAAGGGCCATGACATCTTCGCCCACGTCACGCTGCAGCGCTCGGAGCGCTCCGCGATCGCCGCGCTCGTGACCGACCTGTTGGAGGCAGGCGAACTCGCCTGAGGGGCCCCGCCGCTGGATGAGAGGAATCTCATGCGCAGATGGACCTTCATCTCACGTTGGTCGTCGAAGATGGATGGTGCAGGGGGAGCACTCGAGGGGGACGAACGTGGACGCACGTCGCACGCTGACGATCGGCGGATCAGCCGCCGGCGCGGTCGGGCTTGCCGTCGCGGGCTCCATCCTGGTCTCCCATGCCGTTGCGCTCACCGACGCCGTCGGCGTTCCGGTGTCTGTCTCGCCGGTTGTCGTCTCTGCCCCCGCGACGGACACCGTGCGCGACGCCCAGCCGCGCACGTCGGGCGAGCGCACGACGCGCGCGACGTTTGTGCGCGCCCCCGAGCCGCGCAACGTGGCCGCCGACGATCAACCGGCCGCACAGCAGGCGGAGTCCGCGCAGGACGCGGCGCAGGGCACTGCTGACGCGAAGGAGGAGAAGGCGACCACCCCCACCCGGGCGAGCGTGCGCCGTGTGGTCCAGCAGTACCGTGCCGACGGCGACTGGTCGAAGGTCGAGAAGTGGATCGCCGCTCAGAGTGGGGATCGCCGCGCCGTCGCGAAATGGCGGGCGTTCTTCGCCAAGCTGACCGATCGCCGCGACGGCGGCGCGCAGCTGCACGAGACGGGCACGCGGGCACAGGCGGCCCGTCACGCGGAAGAGAAGTCCGGCCATTCCGTGGCCGGGTCGAAGATGGGTCAATCGCGCGTTTCCCCAGACTGGCGCGATTGACGGAGGTCGGCGGGTTTCCCCCAAGCCCGCGGCCTCTCAGCCCCCGGTGTTCCCCCAACGCCGGGGGCTTCTTCGTGTCACTCCCAGCGGTAGCCGGCGCCGCGGACGGTGGTGATGCGGTCGGCGCCGAGCTTGCCGCGCAGGTAGCGCACGTACACGTCGACGACGTTGGATCCGGGGTCGAAATCGAGGCCCCACACGCGGCTGAGCAGCTGTTCGCGGCTGAGCACCTGGCCGGGATTGCGCAGGAACTGCTCGGCGAGCGCGAACTCGCGGGCGGACAGGTCGAGCTCGCGTCCGCCGACCGTGGCGCGCCGGGTGAGCGGATCGAGCACGACGTCTTGGTGCACGATCGAGAGGCCGCCGGTGGCAACGTTCTCGCGCAGGCGCGAGCGAATCCGCGCGAGCAACTCGTCGAACTTGAAGGGCTTGGGAACGTAGTCGTTCGCGCCCGCGTCGAGCCCCGTGACCGTGTCCAGGGTGCTGCTGCGCGCCGTGAGCATGATGACCGGAACGGACGAACCCTGACCTCGGAGGTGGGTGAGCACTTCGAACCCGTCCATCGACGGAAGCCCGACGTCCAGCAGCACGAGGTCGATGTCGTCCTGCAGCGCTCGCTCGAGAGCCTCCGCGCCGTCGTCCACGACGACGGTGGAGTATCCGGCGGCCTCCAGGCCGCGGCTGACGAACGATGAGATCCGGGTCTCGTCCTCCGCGATGAGAATCCTGGTCATCCGGTCGCCTCCCGTTGCAGTACGACATCTCCCGCCCGCACCGGAGCGGGCAGACCCGCGTCCGACACGAGGCTGAGCGGCAGGCGGATCGTGAAGGTGGCGCCGCCGCCGGGGGTATCGGTGACGACGCAGTGGCCGTTGTGCGCCTTCGCGATCGTGTCGACGATGGCAAGCCCCAGGCCGGATCCGCCGACCGAGCGCTTGCCTTGCGCGCGATCGAAGCGGCGGAAGATGCGGTGGCGCACGGCGGCCGGGATGCCTGGCCCGTGGTCGCGCACCCACAGGGTGGCGCCGGTGGCGTCCATGGTGCTGCCGATCTCGATCGGCGTGCCCTCCGGCGTGTACTTCGCCGCGTTGTCGGCGAGCTGCAGCCATGCCTGCAGAAGCCGCTCGGCGTCTCCTTCCACGAGGCCGCGCCCGCGCGACTCGATGCGCCACGTGTGGCCCGGGATGACCGTCACAAGCTCTCCGACCCGCGCGGTGAGCGAGAGCACGTCCACCATGCCCATCGAGAACTGGTCGCCCTCGACGGCGGCGAGCAGGTCGATGTCCTCCACGAGGCGGGTCATGCGGTCGAGCTCGGCGATGCCGATTTCGCGGGTGGCCTCGACATCCGTGTGGTCTGCGGCATCCATCATCTCCAGATGCCCGCGCACGATCGTGATCGGCGTCTTCAGCTCGTGGCGCACGTCGTCCAGCAGCTGCCGCTGCACGTCGACCGAGCCTTCCAGGCGATCGAGCATCGAGTTGACGGTGCGGGTGAGGTCGGAGATGTCGTCGTTTCCCTGCTCGGGGATGCGGGCGCCCAGGTCGGTGATCGTGATCGAGTCGGCCGTCTCGCGGAGATGGCGGATCGGCGAGAGCAGCCGGCCGACCACGAACCAGCCGACGACGCCGATCGCGAGCAGGGTGACCCCGGCGGTGATCGCGAACGTGATCATCGAGAGGGTGATCGGCTGCAGCTCCGCCTCGAGGTTCACCGCACGGATGTAGACGCCGCGCTCCGGATCGCCCGGCATCGTCACCGGGATCGCGATGTAGCGCAGCGTGCCGTTGTCGGTCGCAGCGGTGCCCAGCACGGCCCCGCCTTCGGCCTGGGCCTCGGCGACGGCGCGCTCGATGAGCTGGTCGTTCTGCCAGATGTCGAACCCGGACAGCGTCTCGGGCACGAGCCGGTGGCCGCTGGCGAGCACGCCGACCGACGCTTCGTTGCGGCCCGGCACGAGGCGCCTGACCGTGTCGCTCAAGTACGCCTCGACCGAGTCCAGCTGCTGCTGGTCGGGCGTCTCCGCCTGCTCGGTCTCAGCGCTGGTGGTGGGGCTCGGCGTGGCCATCACGCTGAGCGTGCCGACCTGTGTGCGAAGCCGCGTGTCCACTTCGCCGAGGATGCGCTCGCGCTGCACGAGAAAGGTCACGCTGCCGACGACGAGGAACCCGACGAATGCCACGGCGAGGATCGTCCCCAGTATCCGCACACGCGTCGAGATCGGTCTCGACCTGCGACTCATCCTCCGATTATGGACCCGTCAGCCGGGATGGGTCATGGAAAGCAGGTCGAGCTTGTGGTCCAGCTGCTCGATGGTGATCTCGCCGCGCTCCACGTACCCGAGGTCGATGACCGCCTCGCGCACCGTGATGCCCTTGGCGACAGAGTGCTTGGCGATCTTGGCGGCCGCCTCGTAGCCGATCACCTTGTTCAGCGGCGTCACGATCGACGGCGACATGCCGGCGAAGGCGGCGGCGCGCTCGAGGTTGGCCTCCAGCCCGTCGATCGTCTTGTCGGCGAGGACCCGCACGGCGTTGGACAGCAGTCGGATCGACTCGAGCAGCGCGGTGCCCATGACCGGGATCGCGACGTTGAGCTCGAACGCCCCCGACGCTCCCGCCCACGCCACCGTGGCGTCGTTTCCGATCACGCGGGCGCACACCATCAGCGTGGCCTCTGGAACGACAGGGTTGACCTTTCCCGGCATGATCGACGACCCGGGCTGCAGGTCGGGGATGTGCAGCTCGCCGAGGCCGGTGTTGGGTCCAGAGCCCATCCAGCGCAGGTCGTTGTTGATCTTGGTCAGCGACACCGCGATCGTGCGCAGCGCGCCGGATGCCTCGACGAGTCCGTCGCGGTTGGCCTGCGCCTCGAAGTGGTCCTTGGCCTCGGTGATCGGCAGCTCGGTCTCGGCGGCCAGGATCTCCAGGACCCGCTGCGGGAAGCCGGGCGGAGTGTTGATGCCGGTGCCGACCGCCGTGCCGCCCAGCGGCACCTCGCCGACGCGGGGGAGCACCGACTGCACGCGCTCGATGCCGAGCCGCACTTGGCGCGCGTAGCCGCCGAACTCCTGGCCGAGGGTGACCGGTGTCGCGTCCATGAGGTGCGTGCGCCCCGACTTCACGGCGTCCTGCCACAGCTCCGCTTTGGCCTCGAGGGCGACGGCGAGGTGGTCGAGGGCGGGAATGAGGTCGTCGATGAGGGCTTGCGTCACGGCGATGTGGACGGATGTCGGGAAGACGTCGTTGGACGACTGCGACGCGTTGACGTGGTCGTTCGGGTGCACGGGCGCGCCGAGCACGCGGGTGGCGAGCGTGGCGAGGACCTCGTTCATGTTCATGTTCGACGACGTGCCCGAGCCGGTCTGGTACGTGTCGACGGGGAACTGGTCGTCGTGCGCGCCGCTGACCACTTGGTCGGCGGCGGCGGCGATCGCGTCCGCGATGCTCGCGTCCAGAGTGCCGAGCTCTTTGTTGGCGAGGGCTGCGGCCTTCTTGATGCGCGCGAGCGCGGCGATCTGTTCCGATTCGAGCCCCGACCCGGAGATCGGGAAGTTCTCGACGGCGCGTTGCGTCTGGGCGCCGTAGAGCGCGGATGCGGGCACCCGCACCTCGCCCATCGTGTCGTGCTCGATGCGGTACTCGTTGTCGGCCACGGCTCTTCCTTCCTTCAGGCGCCCGCGTTCGTCGCGGGGCCCACGATGATGTCTGGCACGGCTGCGCCTTCGGCGAGCCGGTAGTTCGCTCCCACGATCGCCAGGCGCCCGCCGGCGACCGCGTCGGAGATCACGTCCGACGAGTGCAGCAGCTCGGCGACCGTGTCACGCAAGTGCTCGCGGCCGACGTGCTCGGGATCGACCGACTCCGGGGTGGCGGTCGCGTGCGCGCGCAGCACGCGGCGCACCGCGGGAACGATCGGCGCGATCAGCCGCCAGATGTGCGGGGGCAGGGGGGGAGCGTCGGAGCGCGTGCTGTCGATGGCCGCGCGCACGGCGCCGCACTCATCGTGGCCGAGCACCACGATGAGCGGAACATCGAGGACCGCGACCGCGTACTCAAGGCTGCCGACGACGGAGTCGGAGATCACCTGGCCGGCGTTTCGGACCACGAACAGGTCGCCCAGGCCCACGTCGAAGATGATCTCGGCGGCGAGCCGGGAGTCGGAACAGCCGAACAGCGCGGCGCGAGGAGCCTGCACGTGCGCAAGGCTGTGGCGCCGGTCGACGTCTTGTCGCGGATGGTGCGGCTCGCCGCCGATGAAGCGCGCGTTGCCGTGGCGCAGCTCGTCCCACACCTGTTGCGGCGCGGGCCGCTCGGTGCTCATTCTGCGCTCCCCTCGAGCGCGCGCACCTGCTCGGCGATAGAGTTCGCGACCAGCTCGAGATCGGCGTCGGACGCGTCGCCGTACACGAGGACGTGGTCGGCCCCGGCTCGCGTGCCGAGGGCGCCGGTCACATTGCCGGTCGTCGCCGGATCGGCGATGTCGTAGCGATCCCACTCGACGCCGCCGATGGTCACCGTGTCGTGTGGGCTGGCGCCGCGCAGCACCTGCAGCGCCCAGTCGTCGTCGGCGTGGAATGCCTGGGACACGCGGATGAACTGAGACTCCCCGGGCAGCGCGTACACGATCGTCCACACGTCTGAGCGGGCGTCGACGGCGGCGGCGTTGGCCAGCCAGTCGCCGGGCACCGTGGGAACGACGGCGGCCACGCCGTACGCGCTCTGCGCCTGCTGCGCCCGGTCGGCGACGTCGATCTCCTCACGGGCAGGGGCGCCGCCGCGGGGCACGCCGAGCACCACGACCAGCACGATCGCGAGCGTGGCGAGCAGGGCCGCGACGAGATTGCGAGCCGTCTGGCTCGAGCGGTAGGCGCGCGAGGACTCGGCCTTGCGCGCCGTGGTCTCTTCCGGCGTCTCCGGGCGGCCCAGCTCCGCCACCACGCGCGGCGTCGACGCCATCAGTCCTCCGCCTCCGCGACCGAGCGCGCCGCCTCGAGCCGGCGCTTGGCGCCGACCAGCCACTGTTCGCACCGCGCCGCCAGCGCCTCGCCGCGCTCCCAGAGCGCGAGCGAGTGCTCCAGCGTCGGGGCGCCCTGCTCGAGCTCGGCCACGACGCGGACAAGCTCGTCGCGCGCCTGCTCGAATGAGAGCGCGCCGACGTCGCCCGAATCCGACACGGCCATGTGCACCATCCTAGTTCTCGGCCTCGCTCCGGCCGGTTTCATCGAGTCGCCCCTCCGAACGGGCGGCGAACGAGCCGCGCGCGACGGTGACGACGACCGCCGCTCCCGCCGGCGCCTGCTCCGCGTCGCGCACGATGGCCCCGCCGTCGAGGTGCGCGATCGCGTAGCCGCGGGCGAGCGTCGAGGCGGGCGAGAGCGCCCGCAACGACGCGCGCAGCTCGTCGACGCGGCGCGCCCCGGCCTCCACGGCGCGTGTGCTCGTCTCGCGCCCGCGCGAGACGAGCACGAACAGCTCGTGCTCGCGCCCCCGCAGCATCGTCTCCGGCGCGCGCAGCACCGGCCGCGACCGCAGCTGCTCCAGTTGCGAGATGTCGTGGGCGACCCGCTGTGTGAGGCGTGTCGTCAACCGCGACCGCAACTGGCTCACCATCGCGCGCTGCTCGGCGACGTCGGGCACGAGCCGCTTGGCCGCGTCGGTCGGCGTGGAGGCGCGCAGGTCGGCGACGTCGTCGAGGAGCGGGTGGTCGTTCTCGTGCCCGATGGCGCTGACAACGGGCGTGCGGGCAGCCGCCACCGCGCGCACGAGCCGTTCGTCGCTGAACCCGAGCAAGTGCTGCGAGTCGCCGCCGCCGCGGGCGATCACGATCACGTCGACCTCGGGATCGGCGTCCAGCGCCGCCAGCGCCGCCATCGTCTCGGGCACGCACCGGTCGCCCTGCACCGCGGCGTGCACCGTGCGGAAGCGCACGCGCGGCCAGCGCAGCTCGGCATTGCGATGGATGTCTTTCTCGGCATCCGACCGCTCCCCGGTCACCAGCCCGATCAGGCGCGGGAGGAAGGGGATGGGCTTTTTGCGCGCCGGGTCGAACAGCCCCTCAGACCGCAGCTGCGCGCGCAGCCGCTCCAGCCGCTCGAGCTGGTCGCCCAGGCCCAGATGGCGCATCGCCGAGACCGTGAACGAGAAGTCGCCCTGCCGGACGAAGTAGTCGGCCTTCACGCACGCGACGACGCGGTCGCCCACCTTGAGGTCGGAGGGGAGGCGCTGCAGCGTCTTCGACCACACGCGGAACGAGATCGAGGCGTCCGTGTGCAGGTCTTTCATCCGGCCGAACACGTTGCCGCCGCGCGCGTTCCACGAGGTGACCTCGCCCTCGACCCACACGAAGCCCCATTTCTCGACGAACCCGCGGATCGTGTCGCCGAGCCGCGCCACGGAGGTCGGCGCTTGCGCGCTGGAGTCGCGCGGGTGCACGGCGTCCGGGTCGGGCGCCTCGCCCGCCCCAGTCTGCGCGCGAAACTCGGTCACTGCCCCTCCGAAGGGTTCTCTGCCAGCGGGCGCGCAGGAGCGCGCCCGTAGAATCAAGGGGTGAGCACCCCCACCGTCAGCCTTCCCGTTCCCCGCGTCCCGGGGCGTCGCGGCCGGCTTCAGGATATCCCGGTGCAGGGACACAAGCGGGTGCTGCTGGCCGCTCCGCGCGGATACTGTGCAGGAGTCGACCGCGCGGTCGTGGCTGTGGAGAAAGCGCTCGAGCGCTTCGGCGCGCCCGTCTACGTGCGCAAGCAGATCGTGCACAACATCCACGTGGTGACCGAGCTCGAGCGCAAGGGCGCGGTGTTCGTGGACACGGTCGACGATGTGCCCGAGGGCGCGCACGTCGTCTTCAGCGCGCACGGGGTGTCGCCTGCCGTTGTGGCGGCGGCATCCGACCGGGGCCTGCGCGCGATCGACGCGACCTGCCCCCTGGTCACGAAAGTGCACCGCGAGGCCGTGCGCTTCGCGCGCGACGACTACGAGATCCTCCTCATCGGCCATGTCGGCCACGAGGAGGTCGAGGGCACGGCGGGCGAGGCGCCCGACCACGTCACCGTCGTGAACTCGCCCGAGGAGGCGGAGTTCGTCGAGGTGAGAGACCCGTCGAAGGTGGTCTGGCTGTCGCAGACCACGCTCTCGGTCGATGAGACGATGGAGACCGTGCGGCGCCTGCGGGAGCGCTTTCCCGAACTGCACGACCCGCCGTCGGACGACATCTGCTACGCGACCCAGAACCGGCAGGTGGCGATCAAGAAGGTCGCCCGCGACGCGGACCTGGTGATCGTGGTCGGCTCGGCGAACTCGTCCAACAGTGTGCGCTTGGTCGAGGTCGCGCTCGAGCACGGCGCGAAGGCCGCGCACCGCGTCGACTACGCCGACGAAGTGCGCCAGGAGTGGCTGGAGGGCGTCGAGACGGTGGGCGTGACCAGCGGAGCGTCGGTGCCCGAAGTGCTCGTGCAGCAGGTGCTCGACGACCTTGCCGCGGCCGGCTACCGCGATGTCGAAGAGGTGCGCACGGCGGAGGAGGACCTCATGTTCTCGCTTCCGAAGGAGTTGAGACAGGATGCCGCGGGCCGCCGCGACGACCGCGCGCTCGGCGGGCGGGGCCGCGGGTGAGCGGCACGACCGACCCGGGCCAGGAGAGCCCGCGACCCCGCTACGGGGAGTACGCGACGCCGGAGGAGCAGCGTGCGCGGATGCAGCAGCCGGACCCCTCGTTGCCGTGGGAGAGCGGCCATGCGGAGCACCAGCCCGCGCCGGCCGCGGCGCCGACGGCGGGGAACGGCCCGGTTGCGAGGCGCCGCCCGGTCGATCGGATCGTGACGATCGCGCTCCTCGCGTACGGCGCGATCAACGTGCTGTTCTCGGTCCCGTCGTACTTCGGGCTCGAGGCGGTCATCGGCCGCACGCTGCGGATGATGGGCATGGAGGGCGAGTTCACGAACCTCGACGCGGCCAGGCTGTGGGGCCCGGTCGCGGCGATCGTGCTGGTCGTCGGCTACGCCGTCACGGCGGTGCTGACGCTGCGGCGGCTGCGCGTGGGCGCGCTGGCGTGGTGGGCGCCCCTGGTCGGAGCCGTTGCCACCTACATCGTCGTGGGCGTCTGCTTCGCGGTGCCGATGCTCGGCGACCCCGCCTTCATCCAGCACATCTCGAGCACCTGATGGCTCGGCTGCTCGCCGTGTGCGTTGTCCACCAGTTGCGTCCCGACGCGGGGACGATCGGCGTCACGGCGATTGACAAGCGCCCCGTCGAGGGGCCGGTGCGTGTCGGGCCGTACGGCGTTTACGCCGATGTGCAGGCCGATCGCAAGCATCACGGCGGCCTCGACAAGGCGCTGTACGCCTACGCGCATGAGGATGCCGAGTTCTGGGCGGCCGAGCTGGGTCGTGACGTGCCGCCAGGGTGGTTCGGCGAGAACCTCCGTGTCGAGGGCATCGACGTCAACGCGGCGTTGATCGGGGAGCGGTGGCGCATCGGCACGCGAGTCGAGGTGGAGGTGACGATGCCCCGCACCCCTTGCCAAACGTTCGCCCGCTGGGTCGGGGGCGATGACGAGCGCGGTTGGGTCAAGCGCTTCTCGCGGGAGCGGCGGCTCGGCGCGTACCTGCGGGTCGTCGTCGGCGGGCGTGTCCAGGCCGGCGACGAGATCGAGGTCGTGCGCCGCCCCGTGGGCGCGCCGGGACTCCTCGACGCCTACCGCGATCCCGCGTAGCGCGCGCCGAGACCCACTCGCCGCGCCGAGACCCACTCTCGGCGCCGAGCCCCACTCTCGGCGCCGAGACCCACTCGCCGCGGGTGGGTCTCGGTGCCTGCGGTGGGTCTCAGCGCCGGATGAGGGTCTGCGTAGGTGCGAGTCAGTGCTCGCTGCGACCGAGGCGGCGGCAGCGAGTCGTGCGCCCGCACAAGCGGGTCAGCTTTGGGACTGGCCGTACGAGCCGAGCTGCTTGGTCGCCTCGACGACGCGCGCGGCCATCGCCGACTCGGCGACCTTGCCCCACGCGCGCGGGTCGTACGCCTTCTTGTTGCCGACCTCGCCGTCGACTTTGAGCACGCCGGCGTAGTTCTCGAACATGAAGCCGGCGACCGAGCGCGTGAACGCGTACTGCGTGTCGGTGTCGATGTTCATCTTCACGACGCCGTTGGCCACGGCCAGCGCGATCTCGTCGTCGGTCGACCCGCTGCCGCCGTGGAACACGAGGTCGAGGGGCTTGGCCCCGGTGCCGAACTGGGCGGCGATCCCCTCCTGGATCTCGCCGAGCAGCTCCGGGCGCAGCTTGACGTTGCCCGGCTTGTACACGCCGTGCACGTTGCCGAAGGTGAGGGCGGCGATCCACCGCCCGTCGTCGCCGAGGCCGAGCGCGTCGACGGCCTTGGCGACATCCGCTGTCGTCGTGTACAGCGCGTCGTTCGTGCCCTCGTGCTTGACGCCGTCCTCCTCGCCGCCGACGACGCCGATCTCCACCTCGAGGATGGCGTTGATCGCCTTGAGCCGGGGGAGCAGCTCTCTCGCGATCTCAATGTTCTCATCCAGCGGCACCGCCGACCCGTCCCACATGTGCGACTGGAAGATCGGGTTGCCGCCGTCTGCCACGACCTCCTCGGAGGCGGCGAGGAGGGGAAGGACGAAGTCCTCCAGCGCGGGCTTCGGGCAGTGGTCGGTGTGCAGCGCGATCGTGACCGGGTAGCTCTTGGCGACCTCCGTGGCGAACTTCGCGAACGCGAGCGCGCCGGTCGCGCGGGCCTTCACCGAGTGGCCGGCGAAGTAGTCCGCGCCGCCGGTGGTGACCTGGATGATGCCGTCGGAGCCGGCTTCGGTGAGCCCTTGCAGGATCGCGTTGATCGACTGCGAGCTCGCCGCGTTGATGGCCGGGTACGCGAAGCCGCCTGCCTTCGCGCGGTCGAGCATCTCGGCGTACTGGTCGGGGGTGGCGACGGGCATTTTGCTCCTTCGAAGGATCGGGGGTCTGCCAGCAAGCCTAGCCAAGCCCCGTCCGTGCCTGGCTAGGCTCGGGTCATGGTGAGCATCTCGGCGGACATGAGTCCCCTGCATCCCGATCGCAACCTCGCGATGGAGCTCGTCCGAGCAACCGAGGCGGCGGCGATTCGCAGCGTTCCGTTCCTCGGGAGGGGCGACAAGGAGGCCGTCGACGGCGCCGCGGTCGACGCGATGCGCGGCTACCTGCACACCGTCAACTTCGACGGCACGATCGTCATCGGCGAGGGCGAGAAAGACAGCGCGCCGATGCTGTTCAACGGCGAGAGCGTGGGCAACGGGCGCGGGCCGCAGTGTGACATCGCCGTCGACCCCATCGACGGCACCTCGC
Organism: Microbacterium sp.; assembly: GCF_047606685.1. Lineage (GTDB taxonomy): Bacteria > Actinomycetota > Actinomycetes > Actinomycetales > Microbacteriaceae > Microbacterium. The sequence goes on along the minus strand of NZ_JASGEC010000083.1, from coordinate 43,775 downwards.
TCGCGGCCGCCGGCCGCAACAACGCGCTGTCGGTCATCTCGGTCTCCGACCGCGGCACGATGCTCGACGCGTCGAGCGTCTTCTACATGGACAAGCTCGCCACCGGGCCCGCCGGGGTGGGGGTCGTCGACATCCGCCTGCCCATCGGCGAGAACATCCGCCTGCTCGCCAAGGCCATGGCCAAGCCCGTCGACGAGATCGTTGTCTCCGTGCTGAACCGCCCCCGCCACGAGCAACTCATCGCCGACATCCGCGCCGCGGGGGCGGGCACGCGCCTGATGAGCGACGGGGATGTCGCCGGCGCCATCAACGCGGCACGGCACAACGCGCGCACCGACATGTGCGTCGGCATCGGCGGGAGCCCGGAGGGGGTGGTCACAGCGTGCGCGATCAAGGCGCTCGGCGGCCACATCCAGGGCCGGCTGTGGCCGCGCGACGACGACGAGAACCAGCGCGGCATCGACGCCGGGCTGGCCATGGACGGATACGTCTACGAGGCGGACGAGCTCGTGCGCGGCGACAACACGATCTTCGTTGCCACGGGGGTGACCGACGGCGCGCTGGTGGCCGGGGTGCGCCGCGAGGGCGGCTTCGTCTACACCGAGAGCGTCGTGTTGCGGGGGCGCTCGGGCACGTTGCGCCGCCTCACGTCGGAGCATCTCGTCTCGAAATGGCTGTAGCGCCGCGACGATTGAGGTGGATGTGGCGCGAGTGGCAATTGTGACCGCGTCGTGATCGTCTTCCCAGGCGCGGTCTGGCAGAATCCGATGTGTCTGCCGTGAACGGCGGCACGCTCGGGAACAGTTCACATCAGTCCAGGCGGAGGGGCAGCGTCATGTCGGTCCAAGAGGTGCACTCGTCATCGCCCCGCACCGGGGCGCAGGCCGTCATCGCGGATGCCACCGACCCTGCGCGGCGCGCGGACGTGCTGTTCCGGGTGCGCCGCGAGCAGGGCCACGAGATCAGCTCGTGGTGGATGGTCGGAGCATTCTTCATCGTCTCCGCCGCCGTCATCGCGCTCATGAGCCTGGTGCCCGGCGGAGCCTGATCCGGCTCACGCCACGCGCGCGACCTCGACCAGCTCGGGGGCCGCGATCTGTGACACCTTGACGCCGACCTTCTCGGCGAGCTCGTGCACGTCTGCGGCGCCGACCCGCCGGGCCGCGTCGATGACGATCTGCGCGCACGCGTGGGCGTCGGCGGTCGCGTCGTGGTGGGGGAACTCTCCGAACCCGGCCTCGGCTGCCACGAGCGGCAGGCGGTAGGACGCAAGCTCGTAGACCTTGCGCGAGACCTGCAGCGTGCACACGTAGCGGTACGGCGGGCACGCGAGCCCCGTGGCGTCGCACGCCCGCTTGAGCACGTTCATGTCGAAGCCCGCGTTGTGCGCGACGAGCACGTCGGCGCCGGCGAACGCGCACAGGTCGTCGAGCTGCTCGGTCCAGCGCTTGGCTCCGGCGACGTCGGCCTTGCGGATGCCGTGGATGCGCGTGTTGCCGCGGTGGAAATCGTCGTGGCCGGGCGGGGGCTGGATCAGCCATCCCGCCGTCGCGACCACGCGGCCTGCGCGCACGCGAGCGAGCCCGACGGCGCACGCCGACGCGGTGCTCGGATTCGCCGTCTCGAAGTCGATCGCGGTGAAGTCCAAGGCCACGTCCTCAGCGTCGCCCGCCGGCTCGCGCGAGGCCGGGAGGCGCGCCGCGCGGCTGCCCGATCCGCGGCATCCGTCCCTGAATCGCCGCGCTGCCGTTACAGAAACCTTCGGTCGCGCCCGCGCCCCGCACGCGCGACTGCGGGTTTCTGTGGCGCGGGCGGCGTCGGCGTCGCGTGCGCGCCGCTCTAGGATGGATGCCCGTGGCTCTCACCATCGGAATCGTCGGACTCCCCAATGTCGGCAAGTCGACCCTCTTCAACGCGCTGACCAAGAACCAGGTGCTCGCCGCGAACTACCCGTTCGCGACGATCGAGCCCAACATCGGGGTCGTGAGCCTGCCCGACCCGCGGCTGCAGCAGCTCGCCGACGTGTTCGGCAGCGAGCGGCTCGTGCCCGCGACCGTGTCGTTCGTCGACATCGCCGGCATCGTGCGCGGCGCGAGCGAGGGCGAGGGCCTGGGCAACCAGTTCCTCGCGAACATCCGCGAGGCCGACGCGATCGCCCAAGTCGTGCGCGGGTTCAGCGACGACGACGTCGTGCACGTCGACGGCGCGGTCAATCCGCAGAGCGACATGGAGACGATCAACGCCGAGCTGCAGCTGGCCGACCTCCAGACGCTCGAGAAGGCGATCGCGCGGTACGAGAAGGAGGTGCGCGGCCGCAAGCTCGACCCCGCGGTGCTGGCCACGGCACAGGAAGCGCAGGACGCCCTGCAGCGCGGCGTTCTGCTGTCGGCCTCCGGCATCGACCTGTCGCCGATTCGCGAGCTGGGGCTGTTGACCGCGAAGCCCTTCATCTTCGTGTTCAACGTGGACGAGGCGGTGTTGACGGATGCCGCGCGCAAGGCCGAGCTGGCCGCGCTCGTCGCCCCGGCGCAAGCGGTGTTTCTCGACGCGAAGATCGAGTCGGAGCTCATCGACCTCGACCCCGACGACGCCGCCGAGCTGCTGGCGTCCACCGGCCAGGACGAGTCGGGCCTTGACCAGCTCGCCCGCATCGGGTTCGACACGCTCGGCCTGCAGACCTACCTCACCGCCGGACCGAAGGAGGCGCGCGCGTGGACGATCGGCAAGGGCTGGAAAGCGCCCCAGGCCGCGGGCGTCATCCACACCGACTTCGAGAAGGGGTTCATCAAAGCGGAGGTCATCTCGTTCGACGACCTGATCGAGCTGGGCTCGGTGGCCGCCGCCCGCGCTGCCGGGAAGGCGCGCCTGGAGGGCAAGGACTACGTCATGCAGGACGGCGACGTCGTGGAATTCCGGTTCAACGTCTAGCAGGCCGTCGGCCTCGGAGGTCAGGTCCTCGGAGACACGCGGCGCCCGCGCCGGCGCCGCATGGGAGGATCGAATGATGCTGTCCACCCCGCGGGATCGCGCTTCCCGCATCAAGAGATCGAGAGAGGCTTCCACACCGTGACGCAGGACCCCAGCGTTTTCGACCCCGAGGGCCGCGCGGTCCCGTACATCGACGAAGGGCACGGCGACGGCCCGTCGTTGGTGCTCGTCTCCGACCGGGGGTTGGACGGCGACGTGCTCGGCTCGATCGCCCACATCCTCGTGGGCGAGGGCTTTCGCGTGCTCAGAGTCGGATCGGGCCGTGCGCACGCGACCCCCGACGAGCAGGCGGCGGATGCCGTGGCCGTCATCGAGCACACGGGCGTCGGCGCCGCGTGGATCGGCGGCCACGCCGGCGGCGGCACGCTCGCTCGCCTCGTCGCGTCGCGGCACGGCTCGCTGGGGCTGCTGCTGCTCGGCGTGGCGGAGGGCGACGCCCCGCTGCCGCCGGCGATCCCGGTGCTGGTCGTGCAGGGCGCCGACGACGACACGATGCCGCCCGAGCGCGGAGAGCGGCTGCGCGCCGCCGCGCCCGAGCGAGTCAGCGTCGTGAGCATCGGCGGCGCGGGGCGCCTGTTCCCGGTGACGCACCCCGTCGACACCGCTTTCGCGATCGAGGACTATCTCGCCTGGGACTGACGCGGCAGCCGATCGAGCGCGACGTCAGCCGAGAGCTGACACCAGCCACGTGATGCCCGCGATGAGCAGTCCCGCGGGCGGGAGGCTGAGCAGCAGGCCGCAGAGCAGCCCGCGCATCGCCCCGACGCCTTCGCGGCGCTCGTCGTCGTACGACCGGGTCCACTCCGGGATTGCGGGCGGGTACGTCGGGGCGGGCACCGTGTCGAAGGTGGTCGTCGACGACGGAGCCGGGATATAGGTCGATCGGCGCGGGCGGGTCGATCGCTCAGCGGGTTGTGAGGGCAGGGACAGACGTCACCACGGATTTCCCCCCAGATACCCCAGACCAACTCGGTCGGCTCGATTGTACGCGAGCGCGCGCCGTCGCACGACCGCGCGCAGCCCGTGTCGGACCTCGATGACAGGACGAGGGGATGCCCGCGCCGGGCCACGGCCGCCGTCGTCGTACGATGGGAGCATGACGACCTCGAACGTTCCCGCCCCCGCGCTGCAGCCCGTTTCGCTCGACGACAAGAGCCTGATCGCAGAGATCGACGACAGCGGCTCCTGCTGCGGCGGCAGCTGCTCGACCAGCTGACAGGGCGTTTCGGCTCTGCGTTTCGTCTCGCTTCGCTCGCTCAACGACCGGAAGGCGGATGGTCGCTGTCCTCGGCGTCGTCGTCCGGCTTGCGGATGAGAAAAGCGCCGATGATCGTCGGCAGGGCCACGACCGCCGCGATGAGGAATGCGACGCGGGTGCCCGCCGCCTCGCCGGCAACGGCGGTGCCGCCGTGCTCGACGACTCCGGCCGACGTTGCCGACATGACGGTGAACATCAGCGCGATCCCCGCCGCGCCCGCCACTTGCTGCACCGTGCCCACGACGGCGCTGCCGTGCGAGTAGAAGCGGCGCGGCAGCGATCCCAGCGACGCGGTGAACAGCGGCGTGAAAGACAGGGCGAGCCCGATCGATAGCACGGTCTGCGCGACCGTGACCACCCAGACCGATGTCGACTCGTCGATCGTCGTGTAGTACCAGAGCACGGCGGATGACAGCACGGAGCCGGGCGCCAGCAGCACACGCGTGCCCCAGCGGTCGTAGACGCGCCCGATCACGGGGCCGAGCACGCCCATCGCGATCGCGCCGGGCAGCACCGTGAGCCCGCTCTCCATTGCCTTCAGGTGCAGCACGTGCTGCAAGTAGAGCGGCAGCACCGTGATGGCCCCGAAGAACGCGACGGACAGCAGCAGCATCTGCGCGACGGAGAGCGTGAAGCCTGCCGCGCCGAACACGCGCAGGTCCAGCAGCGCGTCGTCGATGCGCTGTAGCCGCAGTTGGCGCCACACGAAGGCGGCGAGGGCGATGGCGCCGATTGCGAACGCCGCGGCGAGCGTCCAGGTGGCGGTGTCGGCTGCGGCATCCGTCGTCCCCTCGCCGCGCCCGGCGGAGCCGATCTGGCTGAGCCCGAACACGACTCCGCCGAACCCGAGGGCCGACAGCACCACCGAGGGGATGTCGATGGGCGCGTGCTCGGTCTCGCCGATGTTCTCCATCCAGCGGGCGCCGATCGCCAGCATGATGAGCGCGATCGGCAGCACGACGCCGAAGATCCACCGCCAGCTCAGGGTGTCGAGGATGAAGCCGGCGAGCGTCGGGCCGATGGCCGGGGCGAGCGAGATCACGACCGAGACCCGGCCCATCATGCGCCCGCGGATGTGCGTGGGCACGACGGTCATCAGGGTCGTCATCAGCAGTGGCATCATGATCGCGGTGCCGGATGCCTGGACCACCCGCGCGACGACGAGCATCGGAAAGCCCGGCGACACGAGCGCGAGCAGCGTGCCCGCCGAGAACAGCGACATCGCGAACAGGAACACCCGCCGGGTCGGGAACATCTGCAGCAGGAATCCCGTGATCGGAATCACGATGGCCATCGTCAGCATGAACGCCGTCGTCAGCCACTGCGCCATCAGCGCGGTGATGCCGAGGTCATCGATGAGGTGCGGGATCGCCACCCCCATCGTCGTCTCGTTGAGGATCGCGACGAACGCCGCGCCGAGCAGCAGCCACACGACGCGGGAGTCGCGCGGCGCGAGTCGGTCGCGCACGGGAACGGGGGTGCTTGCGGTGTCGGTGGTCACATCTCTCCTCGCGGGGCGGAGCCATCCAGGGATGGGCGCCCGCACAACCTAACGGGATGGCACGGCAGAAGATTCCCCCTCGCGTGCGACGATGTGGTCATGCTCACGCACGCGGCGCCACTGGCCCGCCTCGGGGCCGGGCTCGGCATCGGCGTGGCGGCGGGGATCGCCGCCGGGGCATGGCTGGGGCCGGCCGCGGGGGCGCTCGCCGGGTGGGCCGTCGGCGCGCTGCTGGCCACGGGCTGGATCCTGCTGGTGGTGTGGCCCATGGACGCCGACCAGACGCGCGCGCACGCCACGCGAGAGGATCCGGGCCGCCGCCTGGCGCGGCTCATCGCGTTCGCCGGGAGCATGGCGAGCCTGGGCGCGGTGGCGCTCGTGCTGCTGCAGTCGAGCGATGCCCCGAGGGGCGACCGGTTCGTGTTCGCGGCGCTCGCGGTGCTGAGCGTTGTGGCGTCGTGGGCGCTCATCCAGACCGACTACATGCTGCGCTACGCGCGCATGTACTACACGAGCGAACAGGGCGGGATCTCCTTCAACGGCAACCCCGACGCCCCGGCGTACACCGACTTCGTGTACTTTTCGGTCGGGCTCGGCATGACGTACCAGGTCGCCGACACGAACGTGCGGACCAACGCCATCCGCCGCGTCGTCATCGCCCAGACGATGCTCGCGTACCTGTTCGGCGCGGTGATCCTGGCGACGGTGGTGAACCTGCTGGCGGGGATCGCCTGAGATTTGCAGCCGCCGGGCGCGGCTACGCTGGCCCGTGTGAGCATGGGCGGAGCGCGCGCGGCCCGATCCCGCCGAGTGGATGCGGACGCCCAGCGCCGCGAGAACGCCGAAGCGCCGCGCGTCGAGCACCTCGGCCGCCGCGTCGTGGCGCTGTTTCGTCCGTATCGCGGCCGCATCGCGACGACGGCGTTCCTCGTGGTCGTCGGCGCGGCGATCGCTGTCGTCCCGCCGCTTGTGGTGCAGCGCATCTTCGACGACGCGCTGTTCCCCGTCGACGGCGGGCGCCCCGACATCCCGCTGCTGGCCAACCTCGTCGCGCTCATGATCGCGCTCTTCCTCCTCTCGGCCGGCGCGGGGGTTGTGCAGACGTGGTTGACCGCGACGGCCGGCAACAGCGTCGCCGGCGACCTGCGGGTGCGCCTGTTCGAGCGCCTGCAGGCGATGGAGCTGGGCTTTTTCACCCGCACGAAGACCGGTGTCATCCAGTCCCGCCTGCAAAACGACGTCGGCGCCGTGGCGGGTGTGCTCACCCACACCATCACGAGCGTCGTCGGCAATGTCGTCACGGTGGCCGCCTCGCTTGCCGCGATGATCGTGATCGACTGGCGCCTCACGATCATCGCGATCGTGCTGATGCCGTTCCTCGTGCTCGTGCAGCGCCGTGTCGGGCAGGTGCGCATGCGCATCGCCGAGCAGACGCAAGAGTCGTTGTCAGAGCTCACCGCCATCACGCAAGAGGCGCTGAGCGTCAGCGGCATCCTGCTGTCGAAGTCGTTCAACCGCCAACGGTCGGAGTCCGCGCGCTACCAGGACGAGAACCGCAACCAAGTGCGCCTCCAAGTGCGCCTCGAGATGAGCGGCCAGGGATTCTTCGCCGTCGTGCAGGTGCTCATGGCAAGCGTTCCCGCCGTCATCTACCTTGTGGCCGGCTTTCTCGTCACCGGCGCCACCGACACCATCACGGCCGGCGCGATCGTCGCGTTCACGACGGTGCAGGCGCGGCTGCTCTGGCCGCTCATGGGGCTCATGCACGTGGCCTTGGACGTGCAGACCTCGGCAGCCGTGTTCGCCCGCATCTTCGAGTACCTCGACTTGGAGCCGGCGATCGCCGACGCGCCGGACGCGATGTCGGTGGACACCGCGCCCGGCGTGGTGGGCCGCGTCGAGTTCCGCGATGTGGTGTTCCGCTACCCCGACGCCGCGCCGAGCTCGCGGGCGACGCTGGACGGCGTCACGTTCGTGGCAGAGCCCGGACAGCACGTCGCGTTCGTCGGCCCGAGCGGGGCGGGCAAGACAACGGTGCTGTACCTCGTGCCCCGCCTGTACGAGGCGTCGTCGGGGGAGGTGCTGTTCGCCGGCGCCGACGTGCGCCGGCTGGCGATGGAGTCGATCGTCGACACGGTCGGCGTCGTGTCGCAGGAGACGTACCTGTTCCACGCCACGATTGGCGAGAACCTGCGGTACGCGAAGCCCGACGCGACCGACGCCGAGCTCGAGGCGGCGTGCCGCGCAGCGAACATCCACCACGTCGTCGAGGGGTTCGAGCGCGGCTACGATACCGTCGTCGGCGAGCGCGGGTACCGGCTGTCGGGCGGCGAGAAGCAGCGCATTGCGATCGCGCGCGTGCTGCTGAAGGATCCGGCCGTGCTGCTGCTGGACGAGGCGACCTCGGCGCTGGACACCGTGTCGGAGCGGATCGTGCAGCAGGCGCTGGATGCCGCGGTCCGCGGCCGCACGACGCTCTCCATCGCGCACCGCCTGTCGACCGTGGTCGGGGCCGACGTCATCCACGTCGTCGACGCCGGGCGCATCGTCGAGTCGGGCACGCATGCCGAGCTGTTGGCCCGGGGCGGGCTGTATGCGCAGCTGGCGGCGCAGCAGGGTGCTGCTGGCGCTTGAGCGTTCGGTCCGGTTTCCCCAGATCAGGCTATCTCGCGTCGTCAGGACGTTCCGTGCCGGATCGTCCTGAGCGCGCGAGATCAGGAGATTTGGGAGAGGGGGGTTCGGTGGGGGCTGGGGGCGGTTGGGGCTGGGGCCGGGGCGGGGGATCACCACAAGGCGGCGGCGGAGACGCCGGGAGACAGCGGGATGCCGGCGGCCCGCGTCGCGAGCGAGCGCGCGAACGCGCCGAGGGCACGGCGGTACGCGTCGTCGGGGTGCGTGCGCGCGATCTCCACGAGCGGGACGAGATCCATCTCCTGGATGAGCCGCACACGCGCCCGGGCCGCGGCCGGGTGTCCGGTCGTCTCGAGCACGTCGATGCCCGCCGCCAGCGCGTCGAGGTAGTCTCGCAGCACGGGGAGGGTGTGCTGGCGCTGCGTGATCGACGACGCGTCGGCCCGCTCGCGCCAGTGCGCCACGACATCGGGCACCACATCGAACGCGCGCGCGGCCGTGTACATGCGCTGCGCGACGATCTGGTCCTCGTAGAGCCGGCCCTCGGGGAAGCGCAGGCCGGCACGCCGCCAGAACCCGGTGCGGCTCACTTTGGACCACGCGACGATGTTGCCGGATGCGTCGGGGTGCTCGTCGATCGTGGTGGCCTGCCGCTCTGGCGCCGTGGCCGCGGCAACCCACGGCTGCACGTCGCCGGCCGCGTAGCCGCCGAGCCCGTCCGGGCGCAGGCGCACGTAGGCTCCGACGGCGAAGTCGCTGCCCGACCGATCGAGGGCTCCGATGAGCCGCTCGAGCGCGTGCGGGGTGAGCACGTCGTCGGCGTCGAGGAAGCCGACGAGGGGAGTCTCGACGAGGTCGAGCCCGGTGTTGCGCGCCGCGCCCAGGCCGCGGCGGCGCGCGTGGTGGACGACCCGGAAGCGCGAATCGGCCGCGGCCGCCGCGTCGAACAGGGCGCCGGTGGCATCCGTCGAGCCGTCGTCGACGAGGATCGCGATCCAGTCCTGCCGACTCTGCGCGCGCAACGAGTCGAGGGCCTCGGCGAGATACGCGGCGACATCGAGCCCCGGCACGATGACCGTGATCGCGGCGGTTCCCACGGCATCCGATTCTATCGCCGCCGGCCCGCACGCCGGCCGGCTGCTCAGCGCCCGGACGAGCCGACGGCCGCGACCGAGGCCGCCACCGCGTCGGCGACAGGGCCGAGCGGCTGGTCGAGCTCGTGCGGGAAGGTGAACCGCACGGCCGTCTGCGCCACCTCGGCGGCCACCCCCAGAGCGACGAGCACATGCGACGGCTCATCGCTGCCGGCCGCGCACGCCGATCCGCTCGACGAGACGATGCCGCGACGCTCGAGCTCCAAGAGGATCACCTCGCCGCTCGTGCCCGCGAACGTGAAGCTCGCCGTGCCCGGCAGGCGGTGCACAGGATCGCCGGTGAGCCGCGCGCCGGGCACGGCATCCAGCACGCGCGCGATGAAGCCGCGCACGAGGGCGCCGACGCGCTCGGCCGACTCGGCCCGCTCTGCCTCGGCGAGCTCGAGCGCGGTGGCGAACCCGACCGCGCCCGCGACGTCCTCGGTGCCGCTGCGACGGCCGCGCTCCTGCCCGCCGCCGTGCAGGAGCGGCTCGAGCGGGATGCGGCCGCGCACGGCCAGCACGCCGGTGCCCTTGGGCGCGCCCAGCTTGTGCCCGGCGAGCGAGATCGCGTCAGCGCCCAGCCCGGAAAGCGGCAGCCAGCCCGCGGCCTGCACCGCGTCGAGGTGGACCGGGATGCCGCGCTCGCGCGCGACGGCGGCGACGGCCGCGGCATCCTGCACCGTTCCGACCTCGTTGTTCGCATAGCCGAAGGCCACCAGCACCGTGTCGTCGCGCAGCGCGTCGACGACCGTGCGCGGATCGAGGCGGCCGTGCCCGTCGACCGGTGCGTGCACGACGTCGAAGCCGTGCACGCGGGCGAGGTAGTCGGCGGAGGCGAGCACGGACTCGTGCTCGATCGCGGTGGTGACGAGGCTGCCCTTCGACAGGCTCAGGGGCCGGGAGGAGCGGGATTGCTGCGCCGCGATCGCGATGCCCTTGATCGCGAGGTTGTTGGCCTCGGTGCCGCCGGAGGTGAACACGATGTCGCTCGCCCGCATCCCGAGCACCCGGGCCACGCGCGCCCGTGCGTCAGCGAGCGCGCCCGCGGCCGCCTCGCCCACCGTGTGGTGGCTGGAGGGGTTGCCGAACCAGCGCGTGAGAAACGGCGTCATCGCCTCCAGCACCTCGGGGCGCACGGCCGTGGTGGCCGCGTTGTCGAGGTACAGCAGCGTCATCGCGTCACACTCGCGCGGCGTCGAGCCGGATGTCCAGGCCCAAATCCAGCGCTCGGGCCGAGTGCGTGAGGGCGCCGACCGAGATGACGTCGACGCCGGTCTCGGCGATGGCGCGCACGGTCTCCAGTGTCACGCCGCCGCTCGCGTCGATGATCGCGCGGCCGCCGACCAGCTCCACGCCGCGGCGCAGGTCGTCGAGCGAGAAGTTGTCGAGCATGATCGTGCCGACGCCGGCGGCGAGCACCGCGTCGATCTGGTCGACGCGGTCGACTTCGACCTCGACGTGAGTGGTGTGCGGGAGCAGCGCGATCGCGCCCTGCAGCGCCGCCGTCACCGACACGCCCTTCGCGGCCAGGACGGCGAGATGGTTGTCTTTGGCCATCATCGCGTCCGACAGCGAGAAGCGGTGGTTGTGGCCCCCGCCGCTGACCACCGCGTGCCGCTCGAAGGCGCGCAGCCCGGGCGTCGTTTTGCGGGTGTCGGCGATGCGGGCCCCGGTGTGGGCGACCTCCGCCACGTAGCGCGCCGTCAGCGTCGCGATGCCGCTCATTCGCTGCGTGAAGTTCAGCGCGACGCGCTCGGCGGTGAGCACGGCCCGCGCCGGCCCCGACACGGTCGCCAGCACCGCTCCGGCGGAGAACGGCTCGCCGTCCTCCACGATGAGGCCGACGACCACCGCGGGGTCGGTGAGGCCGAACGCGGCGGCGAAGACCTCGCCCCCGCTGAACACCCCCTCCTCGCGCGCCACGAGCTCGGCCGCCGCGGTGGCGTCGGGAGTGATGAGCGACTCGCTGGTGATGTCGCCCCACGGCGCGTCTTCGTCGAGCGCCGCGGCGACGGCGCGTTCGATCACCGCCCGGGTCAGCATGCCCGCGCCTCGGTCAGCTCGGCGTCGCCTGCAGAACTCCGCTCGAGCGCGGTCTCGCGGGCCGATTCGGGCTGCTGCGCGGCGGCTTCGGCGCCTTGTGGAGGAGTTCTGCCGCCGCCGGTGTCGCTGCGGTAGTGGGCGCCCACCGACGCACGGCGCGCGAGCGCCGCCGCGACGAGCTCGCGCGCGACGACGAGGAGGTTCTCGTCCTCGTGCTCTGCCTCGGTGCGCGGGCGGCGGGGCTGCGCGCTCCAGCGCGCGAGGACGGATGCCACGTGCCGCAGCCCGGCCTCGTCGCGCACGAGTCCCGCGTGCTCCCACATGAGCCGCTGCAGCGCCGCGCGCGAGAAGGGCTCGGCGCGGTCTGCGGGGAGCTGCGTTTCGTCTCGGTCGCCTGCGGCGTCCTCGCTCAACGACCGGTGTGCGGGGTTCGGCGACCGGTGCGCGGGCCAGGCGCCGCTGGCGGCGTCGGCGGCGATCGCGTCGCCGGCGCGCGCGCCGAACACCGCGCCCTCCAGCAGCGAATTGGACGCCAGCCGGTTGGCGCCGTGCACGCCCGTGCGAGCGACTTCGCCTACCGCGTACAGGCCGGGCAGGCTCGTGCGCCCGTCCAGGTCGGTGGTGACACCGCCCATCAGGTAGTGCGCCGCGGGCGTGACCGGGACGGGCTCTCGGGCCCAGTCCAGTCCGCGGGCGCGCACCGCGGCGTCGATCGTGGGGAAGCGCTCGGCGAGGAACGCGGATGTCTCGGCGACGGTCGGGCGCAGCCTGGTCGCGTCGAGGAAGACCGGCCTGCCCTGCTGCAGCTCCATCTCGCGCGCGATCGCGCGGGCCACGACGTCGCGGGGCGCGAGCTCGCCGTCGGGGTGGGCGTCGAACGCGAAACGGCGGCCGTGCTCGTTGACGAGGATCGCGCCCTCGCCGCGCACCGCCTCCGACACCAGGAACGCGTCTCCGACGCCGATGATCGTGGGGTGGAACTGGAAGAATTCGAGGTCGCTGACGTGCGCCCCCGCGCGCAGCGCGGCGGCGATGCCGTCGCCGGTTGCCACGGGCGGGTTGGTCGTGTGCGCGTACAGCTCTCCGGCGCCGCCGGTGGCGAGCACGACCGCGTCGGCGAGGATCGTCTCGCGGTCGCCCGCGACTCCGGGCAGCTCGCCGACGATCAGCTCGACTCCCGTGACGCGCGAGTTGTCGAGCACGAGGTCGACGAGAAAGGCGTGCTCGACAACCCGCACCGCGCTGGCGCGCAGCCGCGCGACGAGGGCCCGCTCGATCGCGGTGCCGGTGGCATCCCCTCCCGAGTGCAGGATGCGCGGGTAGGAGTGCGCCGCCTCCAGCCCCTTGTGGAACGCGCCGTCCGCCGAGCGGTCGAAGGCGACGCCGAGGTCGACGAGCTCCTGGATGCGGGCGGGCCCCTCGTTCACGAGCACCCGCACGGCCTCGGGGTCGTTCAGGCCGCCGCCGGCGACGAGCGTGTCGTGGATGTGGTCCTCCACCCGGTCGTCGGCGAACATCACGCCGGCGATGCCGCCCTGCGCGAAGCGGGTGTTGGCGTGCTCGAGCACGTCTTTCGTGACGAGTGTGACGGCGCAGCCGTGCTGCACCGCGTGCAGCGCGGCGGTGAGCCCGGCGATGCCCGAGCCCACGACGACCGCGTGCGGCGTGCGGTTGCGGCGTTTCGTCTCGCTGCGCTCGCTCAACGACCGGGTTTCGCTGCGCTCGCTCAACGGCCGGGTCTGGCGCGAGGCGGTCATGACGCATTCTCCCAGCCCGCGGCGACCGCCGGCGGCGCGGCGGGCGGCTTGGCTGCCAGCATCCGCTCCAGCGCGGCCCGCGCCGGATCGGCGACGTCCGCGGGCACCGTGATGCGGTTGCGCACCTCGCCGGCTGCCAGGCCCTCGAGCACCCACGCGAGGTAGCCGGGGTGGATGCGGTACATGGTCGAGCACGGGCACACCACCGGGTCGAGGCAGAAGATCTCGTGCTGCGGGTTGTCGGCGGCCAGGCGCTGCACGAGGTTCACCTCGGTGCCGATCGCGAACGTCGTGGGCTCGGTTGCGCCCTCGATGGCGCGCCGGATGTAGTCGGTCGATCCCGACTCGTCCGCGGCGTCCACCACCGCCATGGGGCACTCCGGGTGCACGATCACGCGCACGCCGGGGTGCTCGGCGCGGGCCCGCTCGATCTGGTCGACCGTGAACCGGCGGTGCACCGAGCAGAAGCCGTGCCACAGGATGACGCGCGCGCTCTCCAGCTGCGCCGCCGTCGACCCGCCGAGGGGCTTGTGCGGGTTCCACATCGGCATCTGCTCCAGCGGCACGCCCATCGCCTTCGCCGTGTTGCGGCCGAGGTGCTGGTCGGGGAAGAACAGCACGCGCCGCCCCCGCTGGAACGCCCACTCCAGCACCGTCTGGGCGTTCGACGACGTGCACACGATGCCCCCGTGCCGGCCGACGAAGCCCTTGATGGCTGCCGACGAGTTCATGTAGGTGACCGGGACGACCGGGACCAGACCGTCCGCGTCGGGGGTGTCGAGCCCTGAGCCTGTCGAAGGGTCGCCGTACACCTCCTCGAGCTGCTCCCAGCACTCCTCGACCTGGTCGATGTCGGCCATGTCGGCCATCGAGCAGCCGGCTGCGAGGTTCGGCAGGATGACCGCCTGCTCGGGCAGCGACAGCAGGTCGGCGGTCTCGGCCATGAAGTGCACACCGCAGAACACGATCGCCTCGGCCTCGGGGTGGGCCTTGGCGAAACCGGCGAGCTGGAACGAGTCGCCCACGTGGTCGGCGTGCGTGACGACTTCTTCGCGCTGATAGAAGTGGCCGAGCACGACGACGCGGTCGCCGAGGGTCGTCTTCGCGGCTCGGATGCGGCCTGCGAGCTCCTGCTCGGAGGCCTCGCGGTACTCGCGTGGCAGCTCTGGCTGCCGCGGCGCGCCGGTGGGGATCACATCGCCCATCGACGAGCCGGGGCCGTAGCCGGGGCGCGTGTCGAAGACCCACGGCCCCGCCGCCAGGTCGGTGTTGCACGTCTCGGCGCTCGACACGCCCGACACGATCGCCTGGATCTCGTGGTCGACGCTGGGGTCGGCTCCCTGTGGGGGAGTGGTGAGGGTGATGTTGACAGCGGGCATGTTGCCTTCCCGGATCAGTGGAATGCCGGTCGGTGGATGTCGAGAGGGCCGCGGTCGGCGAGCTCGACATCCCGGTTGTAGCGGTAGAGTCGCGCGGGGCGGTGGCTGCCCGTGCGGAAGTCGTCGGTGGGGATCAGGGTTCCCGAGCTCTCCACCTGGCGGCGGAAGTTCGCGGGGTCGAGCCGGCGCCCGAGGATCGCCTCGTACACCTCGCGTAGCTCGGCGAGGGTGAAGGCGTCGGGCAGCAGGCCGTGCGCGATGCGGCTGTAGCCGACCTTGTTGCGCAGCCGCCATAGCGCGTACTCGACGATGTCGTTGTGGTCGAAGGCCAGCGGTGGCAGTGTGGCGGCGTCGAACCAGGCCACGTTCTCCTGCGCGAGTGGCACGTCCTCGCGCACGAGCGCCCAGTAGACGATCGAGACGACGCGCGTGGGGGAGCGGTCGACGTCGCCGAACGCATACAGCTGCTCGAGGTAGCTCGGCGCCAGCCCTGTCGTCTCGGCGAGCGTGCGGGAAGCGGCGGCGTCGAGGCCCTCGCTGGTGTTGAGCCAGCCGCCGGGTAGCGCCCACTGCCCCTCGAACGGGTCACGCGTGCGGCGCACGAGCGGGAGGACGACCGCGGGCAGGTCGTCGCCGGCGCGGCGGAGGCTGAAGATCACCGTCGAGACGGCCACGCGCGCGTCGTCGTCGGCCGTGGCGGGCGTTGCCTGGCCGGTGCGGGCGATTGTTCTGGTCACTTTGACTCTAACCTCCTGCTCCATCTTATAGTCATATTGACCCGAAGAGCAACCCGCCGCGTGCGGACCGCTAGCCTGAGGGCACGGCCGCAGGCTCGATTTCGGGAGGCGCAGTGATCAAAGCCACCGTGGTGGTGCCGACGTACCGCTCCACTGAGCATCTCGACGAGCTGGTGGCCAGCCTTGACTGCCAGACGTTGCCGCAGGACGAGTTCGAGGTCCTGCTCGTCGACGACGGCTCGCCGGACGACACGTTCCCGAGGCTCCAGCGCATTGCGGCGCGCCGGGCGAACTATCGGGTGTTCCGCCTCTCGCCCTCCGGGTGGCCGTCGGCCCCGCGCAATCACGGGATCGACCAGGCGCGCGGCGAGTACCTTGTCTTCCTCGACCACGACGACCGCCTCTTCCCCGACGCGCTGCGCGCGGCCTACGAGCTGGCGTCGCGGACGCGCGCCGACGTGCTGGACGGCAAGGAGTCCAAGAGCGACTCGCCGGGATGGTGGCTGCGCGACTCCGACGACGACGTCGACAACGCCATCGACTGGACCGAACGGCATCCCCTCCTGCCGATGAACCCGCACAAGATGTTCCGCACCGCATTCGTGCGCGACAAGGGCATCCGCTTCCCCGAGGGCGGTCGCCAGATCTGGGAGGACATCCACTTCGACATCGCCGCCCACGCGCGCGCCGAGGTGGTGTCGATTCTCGCCTCCACGCCGTTCTACTTCTGGAACAGGCCGGAGGACAGCACCACCAGCGCGACGTTCCACGACGACCTCGGCGAGTACCTCGACGCGGTCGGCCGCGTCTTCCAGTGGATCGACGAGGAGCTGCAGCAAGAGCGCTTCGACGAGTTGCGCCCGCGCTTCCAGGCGTACCAACTGCACATGCGAGTGCTGCCGCTGTTCGCCCGGGAGGGGCGCTCGCCCGAGGAGCAGGAGCAGATCCGCGCCTTCGTCTCCGCGCTCCTGCCGCGTGTGCCGGAGGCCGCCGACACACACCTGGACCCGTGGCGCCGGATCAAGGCAGCGCTGCTGCGCGCGGGCCGGTTCGACCTGGTGGAAAGGCACGAGCACACGGCGGCGCGCCTGGTGTGCGTGCCGACCGCCCGCGCCGTGCGCTGGGAGGCGGGCGCGCTGCGCGCCGACCTGGCGATCGAATGGGAGCTGCAGGCGGAGTCGGGGTCGGCCGTGGTGCGCCAGGGCGACCGTGTGCGGCTGGCCCTCGACCCCGAGGTCGCCGCGTTCGCCGCCGAGCGTGGACTGAGCGACGATGCGACCGACGCGCTCGGGAAGGCGGTGTACGCGATCGATCGGCGCTCACGGCGCGAGAAGGTCGACTGGATGCTGTCGCCCGCTGCCGCGCCAGGGCTCGCCGAGAGCGGGGTGGCGCCGCTCCTGCAGGCCGCTGTGCCGTTGCGCTGGGAGCCGGCGGACGACGGGCCAGGACGCCTGCACGACGGCCCGTGGGACTTCTACGTGCGCACCACCGTGCTGCGCACGCGCGTCGTGCGCCAAGTGCGCACGGATTTCGCGCCGCCCCGCTGGGCGGTCGTCGCGGGCCGCCTGATGGCCGCGTACCGCACGCAGGGCGGGAGGCTCGCGGTCGATGTGGGGCAGACGGCGGTCAGCGTCCTGGACGCCGGCGAGCCCGTCGTGACGATGATGACGACAGGCCGGCGCGCGCGGTTCGCGGTCGAGCTGCCCCACGTCGACGTGCACAGCGCGCTGAGCGCCCCGGGCGATCTCGTCGGAGCGGACGGGGAGTCGGTCGGCTCGTGCCGTGTCACGGTCGTGGACGGCGCCGCCCGCCTCGTCGGCGAGGTCGGCGGGAGCGTGGGGGCGTTCTCCGTCGTGTTCGGCGGCCGCCCCGCGCGCACGCGGCTGGTCGCCGTCCGCGGCCGTGTGCGGGTGCTGGGCGGGCCGGGCCACGGCCTGGCGAGAAGAGCGTGGGAGACGCTTCCCGACGGGATGCGCAGGCGCGTGTGGCGTTGGCGGCATCGGCGTTGACGCGCCCGGTATGCTGAGTCTGCAATTGAAGACAGGCCGCATGACGCGTGCGGGAGAGCCCCGGCCTCGGCTGGGCACCGAAGGAGCAAGCCTCCCCGCCAATCTCTCAGGTCCGCATACCGCTCGCGCCCGGCCACTCTGGAAAACGCCCGCGCTCGCCGTGGCCGTGCCGAAGGTGAAAGCCCGCCCGGGCGAAGCTCTCAGGCCAATGACAGTGGGGGAGTTCTCGGATGCCGGACCGGCATCCGCCCGACGCCAACGGGAGGAACTCATGACCCGCACCACTTCGCTGCACGCGCGCCACGTCGCGCTCGGCGCCGCGTTCACCGATTTCGGCGGCTGGTCGATGCCGGTGCGCTACACGTCCGACCTCGCCGAGCACCACGCCGTGCGCACCGCCGCCGGGCTCTTCGACATCTCGCACATGGCCGAGTTCGAGGTGGCAGGCGCGGACGCCGCCGCGTTCCTCGACCACGCGCTGGCGGGCTTGGTCTCTGTGATGCGCGTGGGCAAGGCGAAGTACTCGCTCGTGCTCTCCGAGTCCGGCGGCATCGTCGACGACGTCATCGTCTACCGGCTCGCCGAGGACCGGTACCTGGTCGTCGCGAACGCGGGAAATCGGCATGCCGTGGCCGCCGCTTTCCGTGAGCGCGGCGCCGCGTTCGCGGATGCATCCGTCGACGACCTCACCGACCGGTACTCGCTCATTGCGGTGCAGGGCCCCGCCGCCGAGAGCATCCTCGCCGCCACCGACGGCATCGCCGAGGTGAGCGTGCCGTGGGGCGAGCAGGGCTACTACGCGTGGGCGTCCGCGCGCTTCGCGGGCGAGCCGCTGCTGGTCGCCCGCACCGGGTACACCGGAGAGGACGGCTTCGAACTGCTGGTCCGCAATGCCGCGGCAGTGCCGCTGTGGGACGCGCTCCTCGCGGCAGGCGCGCCGTTGGGCCTCGTGCCCGCGGGCCTTGCCGCCCGCGACACACTGCGCCTCGAGGCGGGCATGCCGCTGTACGGGCACGAGCTGTCGCTCGACGTGCAGCCCGCCCAAGCGGGCCTTGGCCGGGTTGCGCCGCTCGCGACCAAGACGGCCGACTTCGTCGGGCGCGCGGCACTGGAGGCGGGCCCTCCCGCGGGCGCTCCGGTGCTCGTCGGCCTCGTCGGCGAGGGGCGCCGCGCGGGCCGCGCGGGCTACGCCGTGCTCGACGCCGACGGCGCGCGCGTGGGCGAGATCACCAGCGGCGCCCTCAGCCCCACGCTCGGGCGCCCCGTCGCGATGGCCTTCGTCGCACCGGCCGTCGCCGCGCCGGGCGCAGAGCTTTCCATCGACGTGCGGGGAACCCGCATCCCCGCGACCGTGACCGCCCTGCCCTTCTACCGGAGGAAGAAATGACCGATCTGAACAGCCTCAAGTACACCGCCGAGCACGAGTGGGTCGCGCTCGGCCCGTCGACGGGCGAGGGGACCGTCGTGGCCACCATCGGCATCACCGACTACGCAGCCGACAAGCTGGGCGACGTCGTCTACGTCGACCTGCCGGCTGCCGGCGCCGCCGTTGTGGCGAACGACGTGTGCGGAGAGATCGAGTCGACCAAGTCGGTCGGCGAGCTCTACGCCCCGCTGGACGGCACCGTCGTCGAGGTCAACGACGCCGCGGTCGACGACCCGTCGCTCGTGAACGCCGACCCGTTCGGCGACGGATGGCTGCTCAAGCTCGCCGTCGCCGCGGGCGCTGCCGAGGCGCTGCTCGATCGCGACGCGTACGTGGCGCTCACCGGCGGCGACGCGTGACCTCGTTCGCCCGTCGCCACATCGGCACGGACTCCGCGGCCCAGCGCGCGATGCTGGATGTCGTGGGCTACGACAGCGTGGACGCGCTCGTCGAGGCGGCGGTGCCGGCATCCATCCACTACTCGGCCCCTGAGCCTGTCGAAGGGCGCGATTCCTCCCGCATCCCGCCCGCCGCCACCGAGGCGGAGGCGCTCGCCGGGCTGCGCGAGCTCGCCGCGCAGAACAGGCTGGCTCGGCCCATGATCGGCCTCGGCTACTACGACACGCTCACGCCGGCGGTGATCGCGCGCAACGTGCTCGAGAACCCGTCGTGGTACACCGCGTACACGCCGTACCAGCCCGAGATCTCGCAAGGCCGGCTGGAGGCGCTCATCAACTTCCAGACGATGGTGGCAGAGCTCACCGGGCTGTCCACGGCCAACGCGTCGATGCTCGACGAGTCCACGGCGGTGGTGGAGGGGATGCTGCTGGCCCGCCGCGCGTCGAAGTCCGCCTCCAACGTGTTCGTGGTCGACGTCGACGCGCTGCCGCAGACCAAGGCGCTGCTGCACGCGCGGGCGACGGCGGTCGGCATCCGCATTGTCGAGCTCTCGCTGGCGCGGCTCTCTGCGGCCCCTGAGCCTGCTCCGGCCCCTGAGCCTGTCGAAGGGCCGGAGACCTCCGGCATCCCCGAGTGCTTCGGCGCCTTCATCCAGTACCCCGGCGCGTCGGGCCGGGTGTGGGATCCGGCCGAGACCATCGCCGCGGTCCACGAGCACGGCGGACTCGCCGTCGTCGCCGCCGACCTCCTCGCGCTCACGCTGCTGCGCTCGCCGGGCTCGCTCGGCGCCGACGTCGCCGTCGGCACGACGCAGCGCTTCGGCGTTCCGCTCGGCTTCGGCGGGCCGCACGCGGGCTACCTGGCGGTGCGCGCGGGGCTCGAGCGCCAGCTGCCGGGCCGGCTCGTGGGAGTGTCGCAGGATGCCGCGGGCAAGCCCGCGTACCGCCTCGCGCTGCAGACCCGCGAGCAGCACATCCGTCGCGAGAAGGCGACGTCGAACATCTGCACCGCCCAAGTGCTGCTGGCCGTCATGGCGGCGATGTACGCCGTGTACCACGGGCCCGACGGGCTGCGCGCGATCGCGGCCGAGGTCGCGCGCAAGGCCGAGGCGCTGGCCGCGCTCCTGCGCGCGCGGGGGCTGAGCCTCGTGTCGGACTCGTTCTTCGACACCCTCCGCGTGGTGGCGCCGGGGCGGTCGCGCGCTGTCATCGAGCGCGCGCGGTCGCGCGGGTACCAGCTCGCGTGGATCGACGACGCGACGGTCGGCGTGTCGGTGGACGAGACCACGACGGCGGCCGACCTCGCCGCGGTGGCGTGGGCGTTCGGCCCTTCGGCAGGCTCAGGGCAAGCGGCAGGCTCAGGGCAAGCGGCAGGCTCAGGGCAAGCGGCAGGCTCAGGGCAAGCGGCAGGCTCGAGGGGAGCCACCGCGGATGTCGGCGAGCCCGGCGGCATCCCGTTCTCCGACGCCACCCCGCTCGCCGGCGTGCCCGAGCAGCTGCGCCGAGACGGCGGGTACCTCACGCATCCCGTCTTCTCCGAGCACCGCAGCGAGACGGCGATGATGCGCTACCTCAAGCGCCTCGCCGACAAGGACTACGCGCTCGATCGCGGCATGATCCCGCTCGGGTCGTGCACGATGAAGCTCAACGCCGCGGCCGAGATGGCGGCGGTGTCGTGGCCGGAGTTCTCGCGCGTGCACCCGTTCGCGCCCGAGGAGGACGTGCGCGGCTACCTCGCGATGATCGAGCAGCTGGAGTCGTGGCTGGCCGAGGTCACGGGCTACGACGCGGTCTCGCTGCAGCCGAACGCGGGCTCGCAGGGCGAGTTGGCCGGGCTGCTGGCGATCCGCGGGTACCACGAGGCCAACGGCGAGGCGGAGCGTACCGTGTGCCTCATCCCGTCGTCGGCGCACGGCACCAATGCCGCCTCGGCGGTGCTGGCCGGCATGCGGGTCGTGGTCGTCGCGTGCGACGAGGCCGGAAACGTCGACCTCGACGACCTGCGGGCGAAGATCGCCCAGCACGCGGGGTCGCTGGCGGCGCTGATGATCACCTACCCGTCCACGCACGGCGTCTACGAGCAGGACGTCGTCGAGATCGCGCAGGCCGTGCACGACGCGGGCGGGCAGGTGTACGTGGATGGCGCGAACCTCAACGCGCTGCTCGGCTTCGCGCGCTTCGGCGACCTGGGCGGCGACGTGTCGCACTTGAACCTGCACAAGACGTTCGCGATCCCGCACGGCGGCGGCGGGCCGGGCGTGGGCCCGGTGGCGGCGAAGGCGCATCTGGCGCCGTACCTTCCGTCGCATCCGCTCGCGCAGCGCCGCGAGCACGCCGGCGGCTTCGTGTTCGAGGGCGGGCCGGTCTCGGCGGCGGCGCACGGCTCGGCCGGCATCCTGCCGATCTCGTGGGCGTACGTGCGCATGATGGGCGCCGCCGGACTGCGGGATGCCACGGCGGCGGCGGTGCTGTCGGCCAACTACATCGCCGCGCGGCTGCGCGGGCACTTCCCGGTGCTGTACGCGGGGGCGGGCGGGCTCGTGGCGCACGAGTGCATCCTCGATCTCCGGCCGTTGCGCGAGGAGACGGGCATCACCGTCGACGACGTCGCCAAGCGGCTGGTCGACTACGGGTTCCACGCGCCGACGATGTCGTTCCCGGTCGCGGGCACGCTCATGGTCGAGCCGACCGAGTCGGAGGATCTTGCCGAGATCGAGCGCTTCATCGAGGCGATGATCGCCATCCACGCCGAGGCGCGGCGGGTCGCCGCGGGGGAGTGGCCGCAGGGCGACAACCCGCTCGTGAACGCCCCGCACACGGCGGAGTCGATCGCGGTCGCCGAGTGGCGGCATCCCTACTCCCGCGAGGAGGCGGTCTTCCCGGTGCGCTCGCTGGTCTCGGCGAAGTACTGGCCCCCGGTGCGCCGCATCGACCAGGCCTTCGGCGACCGCAACCTGGTGTGCGCCTGCCCTCCGCCCGCGGCCTTCGCCTGACCCGCCCGGCGCCCCGCCCCGGTGCCGAGAGAACACGTGGTCGCCGAGGGGTAGGGAACCTCCCTACCCCTCGGCGGTCAGGTGTTCTCTCGCGGTGGCGGTGGCGGTGGCGGTGGCGGGACGTGAGCGGACAGGGCGCGCTTGAGCGAGAAGAGCTGCGGAGTGTTCTCCGCAGCGACCACCGGTAGGCCAGCGCCCACCAGGATGGCTCGGAGCGGCCGGAACCGGGTTGCCTCCCACCAGCCCCAATGGGTGACAGAGCGCACGTGCTCGCGAAGACGGATGTCGCGTCGACTCTGCTTGCGCAGGATCGACGACGGGTCGCCGAACCGACCGTCGTACTTCAGTTGGCCGTCTGCCTCCCCCGCGATGCCGGTCTGTCGCAGCGGACTGCCCGGGTTGCGCCACAGGAGATCCACGCGATCCTCCTCGCCCGATTCCGCGCGGAACGCGACCTGCAGTTCCGGTGGCGGAAAGCCGAGCCACCCGGTCACCGCGCGGCTGATCGACTCCAGCGCTGTCTCGGCCAGCGGGGTCGAGTGAGACAGCGGCCAGCGCGCGATGTCTCGTCCACGGCTGCTGGAGCGCGCTTCGTTTGCCGCCACCAGAACGTCTGGGCGGAGTGCGGAGTTGACTCGCAGGGCCGCGTCGGCGACAGCGAGCCCGATCGCGTTGTGGCGATGCCGAGCCGTGTCGACTGCCGTGTCCAGCGGTGATGTGAGCAGGAGCCCGTCGGCCTCGACGATCGTCCGATCGGCAGCGCTGCGGTGCGTGCGCACGCCGGCCACGTGCCGTGACGCGCCGGAACGGGGCACGAGCACATGCACCGTGACGGGGTCGCCGAAGATCGGGAGCCCCGACAAGACGGCGGCGGACTCGAGGCAGAACACCGCGTCAGGATGGTGCAGCGCTACCGCATGGACTCGGCACAGATAGCGATCCCAGGGCGCGAGGTCGTCCCACATGCGAGTCGATGCGTAGACGCCGTGGCGAACCCGCACGAGCGAGCCATGCGCGAGCCCGCGCTCGGGATGGGGCAGGTCGTGGTGCCGGAGCAAGGGGAGGGGGCACCGCCGGAGGACGACATCGTGTGCGAGCTGCATCCACACACCTTGACGGATGCCGGGGGCACACGGACGCGGATGCGCCGCATCCGTGGATAGTTCGTTCGCCACCCCGCCTGTGCAGGAACACCCGCCCCGCCGACCCGCCCGCCTCACCCGGCACGCCGAGAGAACACCTGGTCGCCGAAGAATAGGGAACATCCCTACCCCTCGGCGACCAGGTGTTCTCTCGCGGGCGTGCCGATGGCGGCGGAGGGGGAGTGCCGGGGTCAGGAGGGCGGGGCGAACACGCCGGGCCACAGCGACGCGGCGAGCGGGTACCCCACGAACGCCACCACGTCCAGCAGCGCGTGCGCTGCCACGAGCGGCATCACCCGCCCCCAGCGCCGGAAGCACCAGCCCATCACGACGCCCATCACGGCGTTGCCGAGAATCGACCCGACACCCTGGTACGCGTGGTACACGCCGCGCAGCGCGGCGGTCGACAGGATGATCGCCCACGGCCCCCACCCCAGCTGCCGCAAGCGCGTGAAGAGGTAGCCGACCATGACGACCTCCTCCAGCAGCGCCGCCCGCAGCGCGCTGAGCACGAGCAGCGGCACGGTGTACCAGGCCGCGTCGAGAGGAGAAGCGACGACCGCCACCGTGAACCCGAGCGCGCGGCCTGCCGCGTACAGGCCGAGGCCCGGGATGCCGATGGCCGCCGCGATCAGCAGCCCACGGCCGACGTCGCGCCCGAAGCCGGCGACGTCGAGCCCGATCCGCCGGAACGGGCTGGCCTCGGATTCCCACAGCAGGTAGAGCACCATGCCGACCAGCGCCAGCGCGAACGCGATGTCGAGGAGCTGGTACAGCGCGTCCCAGAACGCCTGGTCCGCCAGCGTGGGATTGAGCTGCGTCTGCTGGTCGCCGAGCGCCTGGCCCTGCTGCGCCGCCTTGATGAGGGACCGCACGAGCGACAGCAGGGAGTAGATCGCGTACTGTCCGACGCTGATCGCCAGCACCAGGGCGATCTCCCACCACAGGCGGGATCGACGTTCTCCCGAGGCAACCAACACCACGTCAGAATGACACACCCACATCAGATCGAGTTAAGGATGTGTAACGTTTCCGACGGTTGTTTGACCGGGGCTATGGACTTACCTATCGTTTCCGATATCCGCGACCCGGCCGTGTTCGGCATGGGCGCACAATATCCCAGGAGGAGACATGGCAGTGATTCGCTCGCGTGGAAAGCGGGTCGTCTCGGCGATCGCGCTTGCCAGCGTTGCAGCACTCGCGTTCTCAGGCTGCACCACAGCCCCGCAGGACGACAATGATGACGACTCGACGGGTGGCACCATCACGATTGCCACGACGAACGCGTTCACCTCGTTCAACGGCGACACTCCGGACGGAAACCTCGACACCAACGGCATGGTGGGCTATCTGACGGGCGTCAGCGGTGGCCTCGGCCTCGGCGGCTTCCTCCGGTTGAACAGCGACTTCAGCATCCTCAAGAACGAGGACTTCGGCACGTACGAGAAGGTCTCGGACGACCCGCTCACCGTGCGCTACACCCTCAAAGAGGGACTGAAGTGGTCGGACGGCGAGCCCATCACCGCTGATGACATGCTCGTGAACTGGGTCATCAACTCCGGCTACTTCGACGACGCGGTCATCGACCCCGCCACGGGCGAGGCCACCAACGGCGGCACGCAGTACTTCACTCTCGCCGGCTCCACGGCGGGTCTGGACACCACCGACTTCCCCGAGATCAGCGACGACAACTTGTCGTTGACGATCACCTACGCCGAGCCCTTTGTGGACTGGGAGCTGGTGAACCTGATGGGCAAGCCGGCCCACGTTCTGGCCGAGAAGGCCGGTGTCTCGCTCGAAGAGCTCATCGACACGATCAAGAAGCTGCCAAAGGGCGACCCCGACAATCCCGTCAAGGCGAATTCCACGCTGAAGGCGGTCGCGGACTTCTGGAACAAGGGCTATGACGTGACGGAGATGCCCACCGACGAGAGCTTGCTCGTGGACTGCGGTCCGTTCGTTGTGTCGCAGTTCACCCCGGAGTCGTCGATCACCCTCGTGAAGAACCCGGAGTACCAGGGCTCTCTCGAGCCCAAGTACGACCAGTTGATCATCCGATTCATCGGAGACGCGAGCGCACAGGTCACGGCCCTGCAAAACGGCGAGGTGAACGCGATCTACCCCCAGCCAGACGCCAACACGCTGACAGCGTTGGAGAAGGCGAACGCCGTGCTGCACACCGGCGACCAGGTGTCGTACGACCACCTGGATCTCAACTTCACCGGCCCCTTCAAGGACGCCGATGTGCGCGAGGCCTTCTTGAAGACGGTTCCGCGCCAGCAGATTCTCGAGTCGATCATCACGCCGATCAACCCCGAGGCGAGCGTGCTCAACTCGGAGATCTTCTTGCCCACCGACGAGGAGTACGCGGACGCGGTCGCCGCCAGCGGGTACGACGCGTTTGAGGAGCCCGACATCGACGGCGCCAAGGCGCTGCTTGACGGGAAGACTCCGACAGTGAGAATTCTGTACAACACCGAGAACCCGAACCGTGTGGACAGCTTCCAAGCGATCAAGCAGTCGGCCGAGAAGGCGGGCTTCAAGATCAAGGATGCCGGCTCCAAGGACTGGGGATCGTTGCTGGGCAGCGGCAGCTACGACGCCTCGATCTTCGGCTGGATCTCGCCGGGTGCGGGCAATGCCTCGCTTCCGCAGATCTTCAAGACGAACGGTGGCGGCAACTACAACGGCTACAGCAATGCGGAGGTCGACAAGCTCGTCGACGAGAGCCAGGTCACCCTGGATCCCGCGCGGCTGAGCGAGATCAAGATCGAGATCGACGCTGCGACGGCGAAGGACTTCTACGGTCTGCCGCTGTTCCAGCTGCCGGGTCTGTTCGCGGACAACGGTTCGATCAAGGGAGTCTCCCACTTCGGCGGCCAGAGCGGCATCGTGTGGAACGCGCAAGAGTGGACCATCGCCGAATAGTCGCCGCACGGTGACGCTCGGCTGATCCCTCGACGAGGCGTCGGTGCCGGAGACGGCTCCGACGCCTCGTCGGCAAGCGGACGCTGACGCTACTCTGGCCTCAGTGCAGGCCGTGCGCGACAGCACGGACAAGGGAGCTCCCGAATGGTCGGATTCATCCTCAGGCGCATCGTCGTCTCGGTACTCGTCCTCCTCGCCGCGTCTTTCATCATGTACATGCTGGCCGCCAACGCCGGCGACCCGCTTCAGGATCTGCGCGGCAGCAACGCGCCCAACCGAGACGAGCTCATTGCGGCGCGGGTGCGGGCGCTCGATCTCGACGTGCCGCCCGTCCTGCGCTACTTCTTGTGGTTGGGCGGCGCCGCGCAGTGTCTCGTGCCCGTGGTCGGCAAGTGCGACTTGGGGTCGACGATCTCGAACGCGCTGGTCACCGACATCCTGCCCACGGCCATGATGTCCACGCTCCAACTGGTCACGGTCTCCCTCGTCGTCGCGATCGTGCTGGGCGTGGCAGTCGGCATCGTCACCGCACTGCGCCAATACAGCGGATTCGACTTCACGGTCACGTTCATCAGCTTCTTCCTCTACTCACTGCCCTCCTTCCTCGTGGCGGTCATCCTCAAGGAGTTCATGGCGCTGGGCTTCAACGACTTCCTCCAGTCGAAGACATCCATCCCGCTCCTGGCGATCGTTGTGATCTCCGCGCTCAGCGCGATCACATGGCAGGCGGTGGTCGGCGGCGCCGCCAAACGCCGGTTTGCCGTGGCGGGCGTGTCGGGCGTGGCCACCGCCGCGCTGCTGTTCTACTTCAACGTCACCGACTGGTTCCGAAACCCCGGACTCGGGCCGGTGGGCCTGTTCCTGTTCATCGTGGGCACCGTGATCATCACCACGGCGCTGGTGGCGGGGCTGGAGAACCGCCGTGCGCTCATCGTCGCCGGCATCAACGGCGCCCTCGGCTACCTCTGCTACTTCCTGCTGCAGGGGCTGTTCGACATCTCCTCGCTGGGCACGTTGATGATCCTCGGAGTGGTCGCCCTCGCCGTGGGCCTGGTCATCGGCGCGCTGCTGGGTGGGCCGGACCGCGGCCAGGCTATGCAGATCGGGGCCATCGTCGCCGTGCTCTCGGGTGCGTACGTCGTGCTTGACCGCTTCATGCAGGCGTGGCCGAGGTACACCGACTCGTCGCGAATCCGCGGACGCCCGATCGCGACAGTCGGCGCGAACACGCCCGGATTCACGGGCGATGTGTGGCTGACCGGGATCGACTTGTTCACCCACCTGCTGCTGCCCACGGTGGCGTTGTTGCTGATCTCGTTCGCGGGCTACACGCGCTACGCGCGCTCCGGCCTGCTCGAAGTGATGGGGCAGGACTACATCCGCACCGCGCGCGCGAAAGGGCTGTCCGAGCGCACCGTGGTCATGCGCCACGCGCTGCGCAACATGCTGATCCCCATCGCCACGCTGGTGGCCACCGACGTGGGCGCGCTGCTCGGCGGCGCGGTGATCACCGAGAACGTGTTCGCCATCAGCGGTATGGGACGGCTCTTCGTCTCGTCGTTGATGCGGGTGGATGTCAATCCGATCATGGGGTACTTCCTCGTGATCGCGATCACCGCGATCCTGTTCAACTTCCTGGCGGACCTTGCCTACGCCGCCCTCGACCCGAGAGTGAGGGTGGTGGCATGACTGGCGTCAATCCAGGTGGCCCCGAGGAACTCCCGGCGACCTCGCAGCTGATGCCTGACGCCGTGGCGTCAGGCGGCGCACCCGCCCCCGTGCCGGACCAGACGGTCGGTGTCAGCCAGGGCAGGCTCATCCTGCGGCGCTTCCTCGCGAACAAGGTCGCCGTCGTTTCCGGCATCCTCTTTGTGCTGATCGTCGTCTTCTCCGTGTCCGCGGTGGGCCTTGGGCCGATCCCCGGGTGGTGGAAGCACGATTACACCGAGCTCAACCGGCAGCTCAACGGCGGAGCGCCGACTCTCTCGGTGCTTCCCGAGTGGCTGGGCGGCACGGGGATGTCGATGGGAGAGCATCCGTTCGGGCAGAACCGCATCGGCATCGACTATTTCGCGATGACAATGCGCGGAATTCAGAACTCCGTGCTGGTGATGCTGGTGATCGGCTTGGTGGGAACGGTCATCGGCACCGTGGTCGGCGCGATTGCTGGCTACTATCGCGGCGTTGTGGACGCGATCCTGATGCGCATCACCGACGTGTTCATTGTGATCCCGGCGATCGTCATCGGTGCTGTCGTCGGCCGTACGACAGGCGGCATGGGCGTGCTGCCGCTTGCCCTGTTCCTCGCGCTGGTGTCGTGGATGGTGATCGCGCGGCTCGTGCGAGCGGAGTTCCTCTCGTTGCGTGAGCGGGAGTTCGTCGAAGCGGCGCGCGTGGCAGGCGCCAGCGACGCGCGGATCATCTTCAAGCACATCCTGCCCAACGCGATCGGCGTGGTGATCGTTGCGGCGACGCTCCTCGCCGCGGCGGCGATCCTGCTGGAGACAGCTCTGAGCTACCTGCGGCTGGGTGTCCACGCGCCTGACGTGTCGCTCGGCCTCATCATCTCCGACAACCAGTCGGCGTTCCAGACTCGGCCGTGGCTGTTCTGGTGGCCGGCCACTTTCATCGTGCTGCTGGCGCTGCTGGTGAACTTCGTCGGCGACGGGTTGCGCGATGCGTTCGATCCGCGGCAGAAGCGATTCTCGCGCCGCCGCACGAAAGAACAGGCGCCGTGATGGCTGTTCGCTCGCGCTCACACCGACAGGACGGCCACCGTGATCGCCGCCGCACCGAGGGTGATCGCGGCGATCTCGGCCACTCGCGGGCGCACGCCCACCGGGGTGACGTCCGCGACCCCGGCCTCGATGCGGCCGGCGTCGCGCAGGTGTTCCCAGCGCTCGCGCACGAGCCGCGCGGCGCTTCCCGAATCCGTCGAGGGCAGCTCGCCGGGATGCAATCCATCGCTGGCGAGGTCGCGCACGCGCCACCTTTCGGCGCGCGCCGCTCGGTGCGCGGCCAGTTGGCCCGGTGCCGGAGCGGCGGTCGCGCGGATGTGCCGCCCCGGAACGTGCAGTGTGAGCGCGTAGCGGGTGTCGACGTGGATGAGCGCCGCCCAGGGCACGTGGTGCACGAGCAGGACGTTCGCAACGTCGACGCCTTCGTCGTCGATCGTGATATGAGGCGACCACAGCAGTGCCCACACCAGGGCCGCAGCACCCGAGGCGCCGAGGGGGACGCTCAGCAGCACGGGCGTGACACCGGGGGTGAGCAGCGCGCCGACGGCGGCCGCACCCAAAACCGCCCAGGCCACGATGCTGAGCACGCGATTGAACCTCGAGCGGAATGTTGTCGGGGCCACGCCGCCATTCTTCCATCGGAGGGCCCGCTCGCCGCAGAATCAAGCCGGGAAGGACCCCGCCATGAGCGTTCGCGCTGACCAGACTGCACCGGCGTTGGAGTTGACCGACCTCAGTGTGGATTTTGCTGTCGACGATGTGTGGGTGCCCGCCGCCAAGCATTTGAGCTACCGCATCGATCGAGGACAGGTCGTCGCGGTGGTCGGCGAGTCGGGCTCGGGCAAGTCGGCGAGCTCGATGGCGATCCTCGACCTGCTGCCGCGCAACAGTCGAGTGCGAGGGAGCATCAAGGTCAACGGCCGAGAGGTTGTGGGTTTGAGTCCGCGTCTGCTGCGCCAGCTTCGCGGGCCCCAGGTCGCCGCCATCTTCCAAGAGCCGATGACGGCGCTGAACCCGGTCTTGACCGTCGGCTTCCAGATTGTGGAGGCGATTCGCGCTCACACGGGCAAGAGCCCGAGTGAGGCGAAGTCGCGCGCACTGGAGCTGCTCGGGATGGTCGAGCTTCCCGACCCGGCAAAGGCCTTCGCGTCTTACCCGCATCAGTTGTCGGGCGGCCAACGTCAACGCGCCATGATTGCCCAGTCGATCAGCCTGGATCCGGCGCTGCTCATCGCCGACGAGCCGACCACCGCGCTCGATGTCACGGTGCAGGCCGAGATTCTCGATCTTCTGCGCGACCTTCGAGACCGCCTCGACTCGGCGGTGCTGCTCATCACCCACGACATGGGGGTGGTGGCCGACCTCGCCGACTGGATCGTCGTGATGAAAGACGGCGAGATCGTCGAACAGGGCGATGTGTCGCAAGTGATCGGCGACCCGCGCGCCGCGTACACGCGCGAGCTGCTAGCGGCCGTGCCGAGGCTGGGGGAGGGAAGCGAGAGCGATGAGACCGTGGATGTCGTGCAAGCGCTTGCCCAGGTGGTGGACGAGGAGGCGGTCGTCGACCGAGACGAGCCGCCGGCAGCCGCCTCGCCGGTCGAGTCTCCCGTGTTGACATTGGACAACGTGTCGATCGACTACGGCAAACACGGGCGCGTTCCCGCGTTCCGCGCCGTGCACGACGTGTCCCTGCAGATCGCCGAGGGTGAGATCCTTGGGCTGGTCGGCGAGTCGGGCTCGGGCAAATCGACGATCGGCCGTGCCGCTATCGGACTGCAACCCATCGCCGAGGGCCGACTCATCGTGGACGGCATCGACATCAGCCGCGGCGATCGCCGGGTGGTGAAGTCGCTGCGGCGCAAGGTGGGCATCGTCTTCCAGGACCCGTCGTCGTCGCTGAACCCCCGCCTTCCCATCGGCGAGAGCATCGGAGAGCCGATTCTGCTGGCAGGCGAGGCGAAAGGCGCAGCGCTTGACAAGCGTGTCGAGGCCCTTCTCGATGAGGTGCGCTTGCCGCGTTCGTACCGCAACCGGTATCCGCACGAGCTCTCTGGCGGCCAGAAGCAGCGCGTCGGCATCGCGCGGGCGCTGGGGCTCCAGCCGCGCTTGCTTGTCGCCGATGAGCCCACGAGCGCGCTCGACGTGTCTGTGCAGGCTCGCGTGCTGGAGTTGCTGAGCGAACTGCAGCGGGAGCACCGCTTCGCGTGCCTTTTCATCAGCCACGACCTCGCAGTGGTCGACGCGATGGCTCACCGGATCGTCGTGCTCCACCGTGGCGCCATCGCCGAACAGGGCACGCGAGATGAAATTCTCCGCACGCCGCGCGAGGCGTACACGCAGAGGCTCATCGCCGCCATCCCCGTGCCGGATCCCGCCGAGCAGGCGCTGCGCCGTTCGCTGCGCCAGCAGATGACCGACGCGTCCTGAACCGTTCCGGGCCGCCTCCTCGCTGCGCAGGAGGAGACGCCCGTGCCCGCCCGGTAGAATGGGCTGGCCCCGGCTCCGGGGCGCATCCCCTCTCTGGCAAGGAACCCTCATGGCGCGCGCCCTCCGCTCCGACCTGCGCAATGTCGCGATCGTGGCCCATGTCGACCACGGAAAGACGACGCTGGTCGACGCCATGCTGCGCCAGACCGGCTCGTTCGGCGAGCACGCGCACGTGGAAGACCGCGCGATGGACTCGAACGACCTCGAGCGCGAGAAGGGCATCACGATCCTCGCCAAGAACACGGCGATCATCTACGACGGCGCGCACACCGACGAGCCCGTGACGATCAACGTGATCGACACGCCCGGCCACGCCGACTTCGGCGGCGAAGTGGAGCGCGGCCTGTCGATGGTCGACGGCGTGGTGCTGTTGGTGGATGCCTCGGAGGGCCCGTTGCCGCAGACGCGCTTCGTGCTGCGCAAGGCGCTGGAGGCGAAGCTGCCCGTCATCCTGCTCGTGAACAAGACCGACCGGCCCGACGCCCGCATCGCGGAGGTCGAGGAGGAGAGCCACGACCTGCTGCTGGGGCTCGCGTCCGACCTGCACGACGACGTGCCCGACCTCGACGTCGACGCGCTGCTGGACGTGCCGGTGGTGTACGCGTCGGGGCGCGCGGGCGCGGCATCCCGAAACCGTCCCGCCGGCGGGACGCTCCCCGACAACGCCGATCTCGAGCCGCTGTTCCAGGCGATCCTCGAGCATGTTCCCGCTCCGGCATATGACGACGAGGCGCCCCTGCAGGCCTGGGTGACGAACCTCGACTCGTCGCCGTTCCTCGGCCGGCTCGCGCTGTTGCGCGTCTTCAACGGCACGCTCAAGAAGGGCCAGACCGTCGCGTGGGTGCGCCACGACGGGTCGGTGACGAGCGCGCGGGTGACCGAGCTGCTGAAGACCCGCGCGCTGGAGCGGTACCCGGCCGACAGCGCCGCCGCCGGCGACATCGTCGCGATCGCCGGCATCGGCGAGATCACGATCGGCGAGACGATCGCCGACCCCGAGGACGTGCGCCCGCTGCCGGCCATCCACGTCGACGACCCCGCCATCTCGATGACGATCGGCACGAACACCTCGCCCTTGGTCGGCAAGGTGAAGGGCCACAAGCTCACCGCCCGCATGGTGAAGGACCGGCTCGACCGCGAGCTCGTCGGCAACGTGTCGCTGCGCGTCGTCGACATCGGCCGGCCCGACGCGTGGGAGGTGCAGGGCCGCGGCGAGCTCGCGCTCGCGGTGCTCGTCGAGAACATGCGCCGCGAGGGGTTCGAGCTCACCGTCGGAAAGCCGCAGGTCGTGACCCGGCGCGGCGATCACGGACAGGTGCAGGAGCCGTTCGAGCACCTCACGATCGACGCGCCCGAAGAGCACCTCGGCGCCATCACGCAGCTCATGGCGGCGCGCAAGGGCCGCATGGAGACGATGACCAACCACGGCACCGGCTGGGTGCGGATGGAGTTCGTCGTGCCCTCGCGCGGGCTCATCGGGTTCCGCACCGAGTTCTTGTCGGTGACGCGCGGCACGGGCATCGCGAACGCGATCTCGCACGGCTACGGCGACTGGGCGGGGCACATCGTCGCGCGCTCGTCCGGCTCGATCGTCGCCGACCGCGCGGGAGTGGCCACGCCATTCGCGATGATGGCGCTGCAAGAGCGCATGAGCTTTTTCGTGCAGCCCACGGAAGAGGTGTACGAGGGCATGGTCGTCGGCGAGAACACGCGCGCCGACGACATGGACGTGAACATCACGAAGGAGAAGAAGCTCACCAACATGCGCTCGTCGACGGCCGACGAGCTCGAGCGGCTGACGCCGCCGCGGCAGCTGTCGCTGGAGGAGAGCCTGGAGTTCGCGCGCGACGACGAGTGCGTCGAGGTGACGCCCGAGAAGGTGCGCATCCGCAAGGTGGTGCTGGACCAGACCGAGCGCGCCCGCGCGACGGCGCGCCTCAAGCGCCAGGACGCGAACGCCTGACCGCCCCCCTGACGCCGAGAGAACACCTGGTCGCCGAGGGGTAGGGAACCTCCCTGCCTTTCGGCGACCAGGTGTTCTCTCGCGGGATCGGGGGTGGGTAGGCTCTAGCCGGTGAGCAGCGCGATCGACCCCGTTGCCGATGGGCGCCGCGCCGCCCGCTCGGGCATCGGGGTCGCGGTCGCCACGAGCGCGTACGGCGTCTCGTTCGGCGCACTGTCGGTGGCCGCGGGCCTGGACGTGTGGCAGACGTGCGTGCTGAGCCTCGTGATGTTCACCGGCGGCTCGCAGTTCGCATTCGTCGGCGTCGTCGGCGCAGGGGGCCTCGCCGCCGCGCCGGCCGCCATCGCCTCGGCGGCGCTGCTGGGCGTGCGCAACATCGCGTACGGCATGCGGATGTCGCAGGTGGTCGGCGCGGGGCTGTGGCGGCGGGCCGCGGCATCCCACTTCACGATCGACGAGTCCACCGCGGTCTCGCTCGCCCAGACAACGCCGCGCGGGCGCACGCTCGGCTTCTGGGTGACCGGCATCGCCATCTACCTCGGCTGGAACCTCACCACCCTGGCGGGCGCCCTGCTCGGGGACGTGCTGGGCGAGCCGAAGGCGTACGGATTGGATGCCGCCGCGGCGGCGGCGTTCCTCGCTCTGCTGTGGCCGCGCCTGCGGCGCCGGCAGCCCATCGCGGTCGGCGTGGCCGCCGCGGTCGTCGCGACGATGCTCACACCCGTGCTCATGCCGGGACTGCCCGTGCTGATCGCCGCGCTCGTGGCCATCGTCGTCGGCTGGTTCGACGGGTTCGGCACCGCCCTTCGACAGGCTGAGGGGCCGGCGTCGTGACTCTGTGGAACGCGGTGCTCGTGGCATCCATCATCTGCGTCGCCCTCAAGACCCTCGGGTACCTCGTGCCGCCGGCCGCCCTCGAGGCGCCGCGCCCGGCGCGCATCGCCGACCTGCTCACGGTCGCGCTGCTTGCCGCACTGGTCGCGGTGCAGACCCTCGGCGTCGGCCAGGCGGTCGTGGTCGACGCCCGCGTGCCCGCGCTGCTCGTCGCCGCGGGGCTGCTGGTGGCGCGCGCCCCGTTCCTGGTCGTCGTGGCGGCAGCGGCCGCGGTCGCCGCCGTGCTGCGCCTGTGGGGCTGGGCGGCCTGACGCGCGGCGCACCGGCCGCAGCAAGCGTGCCGAGCGCAGGAAGCGTGCCGGCCGCAGCAAGCGTGCCGGCCGCAGCAAGCGTGCCGAGCGCAGGAGCGGAGCACGCTGGTGGATCCTGCGCCGGGCACATCCCCTCCGCTCGGCACAGCCGGGCTCGGGCTGCGACTCCCCGAAATAGACTGGCCTCGTGGGCTTGAGCGCAGCACGGGTGGCGACATGGGCGATCGCGGTGTTCGTCGGCGCCGTGTACGGCGTCGCGGGCACGATCGCGCACGCGTACCGGCTCGGCGTGCTGCCGGTGGGCCTGCTGTTGGCCTTCGTCGGCGCGGGAGCGCTGCTGGTGGCGATCCGCTCCCTCACCGCCGACCGCTGGGCGACTCTCGCCGCCGGGGCGGGCCTGGTTGCGGCGGTCCTCGTCTTCAGCGGACGAGGGCCGGGCGGCTCGGTCATCGTGCCGGACGGCGAGCTGGACATGCTCGGACCGGTCAACCTCGGCATCGTGTGGACGATTGCCGCTCCGCTGCTGGTGGCAGCCGTGATCGTGTGGCCCGCGCGGCGGCGCGCGCTCGCCTCGGCCGCTGACTGACCGCCGTAGACTTGACGGGTGACGTATGTGATCGCCCTGCCCTGCGTGGATGTGAAGGATCGCGCGTGCATAGACGAGTGCCCGGTCGACTGCATCTACGAGGGCGAGCGGTCTCTCTACATCCACCCGGACGAGTGCGTCGACTGCGGCGCGTGCGAGCCGGTGTGCCCCGTCGAGGCGATCTTCTACGAGGACGACCTGCCTGACCAGTGGCAGGATTACTACCGCGCGAACGTCGAGTTCTTCGAGGATGTCGGCTCGCCCGGCGGCGCGGCCAAGGTCGGCGTCATCCACAAAGACCACCCGGTCATCGCCGGGCTCCCGCCGCAGGAGCACTGACATGGGAGTCGCCGACCTCGACGACTATCCGTGGGACTCGATGGCTCCGTTCGCGCAGCGCGCGCGCCGGCATCCCGACGGCATCGTGGACCTGTCGATCGGCTCGCCGGTCGACCCGACGCCGGCCGTCGTGCGCGACGCGCTCGCCGCGGCGACCGACGCGCACGCGTACCCGCAGACGGTCGGCACGCCGGCGCTGCGCGACGCGATCGCCGCGTGGTTCGACCGGCGCCGGGGCGTGCCGGGGCTCGGGCGCGACCACGTGCTGCCGACGATCGGCTCGAAAGAGCTCGTGGCGCTGCTGCCCACGCTGCTCGGCCTCGGCCCCGGCGACGTCGTCGTGCACCCGCGCGCCGCGTATCCGACGTACGAGGTGGGCGCGCGCGTGGCCGGAGCCGTTCCGGTGGCCTGCGACGACCCGGGCGAATGGCCGGATGCCACGCGGCTGGTGTGGCTGAACTCGCCGGGCAACCCCGACGGGCGGGTGTGGGATGCCGCAGCCCTGCGCGCGGCGCGCGAGCGCGCCCGGCAGCTCGGCGCGGTCCTGGCCGGAGACGAGTGCTACGCCGAGCTCGGCTGGGAGGCGCCATGGGACGCCCAGCCGATCCCGTCGGTGCTCGACCCGCGCGTGACCGGCGGCGAGCTCTCCGGCATCCTGTCGGTCTACTCGCTCAGCAAGCAGTCGAACCTCGCCGGCTACCGCGCCGCGTTCGTCGCCGGCGATCCCGCGCTCATCGCGCGCCTGCTCACCGCCCGCAAGCACCTCGGGCTCATGCCGCCCGGCCCCGTGCAGGCCGCGATGGCCGCCGCCCTCGGCGACGACGCGCACGTGGAAGCCCAGCGCGAGCGGTACCGCTCGCGCCGGGCGGTGCTCAAGCCCGCGCTCGAGGCGGCGGGGTTCCGCATCGAGCACAGCGAGGCGGGCCTGTACCTGTGGGCGACGGAGGGCCGCGACGCGTGGGAGAGCATCGGCCGGCTCGCCGATCTCGGCATCCTCGCCGGCCCGGGGGTCTTCTACGGCCCGCACTTCC
Source organism: Microbacterium sp. (assembly GCF_047606685.1). Lineage (GTDB taxonomy): Bacteria > Actinomycetota > Actinomycetes > Actinomycetales > Microbacteriaceae > Microbacterium. Next base: position 7,160 of record NZ_JASGEC010000083.1, on the reverse strand, counting down.
CGCGGCACGTGCGGCTCTCGCTCACCGCCAGCGACGAGCGCGTCGCGGCCGCGGCGCGTCGCCTGCGCGGCGAACCGGCGCCGGCGGAGGTCGTGTCCGCGACCCCGTCGCGCGGCAGCTAGGCTGTAGAAGCGGTTGCACCCGGCATCCCGCCCGCGACCGCTGCGGCACGGGCGCACGCGCGCGCCGCGCGACACCCCCGAACTTCGCGAGGAGGCGCCGTGAGCGACGCGGGAACGCAGCGCAAGGCCACGCTTCACATCGGCGACCGGGTCGCGGAGCTGCCGATCCACCAGGGCGCCGAGGGCACGCCGGCGATCGACATCTCGACGCTGACGCGCCAGACCGGCCATCACGCGCTCGACTACGGCTTCGTCAACACGGCGGCCGTGCGCTCGGCAATCACCTACATCGACGGCGACCAGGGCATCCTGCGCTACCGCGGCTACCCGATCGAGCAGCTCGCGAAGAACTCGACGTACCTGGAGACCGCGTGGCTGCTGATCTACGGCGAGCTGCCCACCCCTGACGAGCTAGCGGAGTTCGACCTCAGCATCCGGCACCACACCCTGCTGCACGAAGACCTCAAGCGGTTCTTCCAGGGGCTTCCGCACACGGCGCACCCAATGTCGGTGCTGTCGTCTGCCACCGCGGCGCTGTCGACCTACTACGAGCACCAGTCCGACCCGCACAACCCCGAACACGTGCGGCTGAACACCATCCGCATGCTCGCGAAGCTGCCGGTGATCGCCGCGTACGCGCACAAGAAGACCATCGGCCAGGCGATGCTCTACCCCGACAACTCGCTCGGCTTCGTCGACAACTTCCTCAAGCTCAACTTCGGGGTGCTCAGCGAGCTGTACGAGATCAACCCGGTGATGTCGCGCGCGCTCGAGCGGCTGCTGATCCTGCACGAGGACCACGAGCAGAACGCGTCGACCTCGACGGTGCGGCTGGTCGGCTCCACCGGGGCCAACCAGTTCTCGTCGATCTCGGCGGGCATCAACGCGCTGTACGGCCCGCTGCACGGCGGCGCCAACGAGGCGGTGCTCGAGATGCTCTCGCGTATCCGCGACTCGGGCGAGAGCGTGCAGCGCTTCGTCGAGCGCGTGAAGAACAAGGAAGACGGTGTGAAGCTCATGGGCTTCGGGCACCGCGTGTACAAGAACTACGATCCACGCGCGCGCCTGGTCAAGGAGTCCGCCGACGAGGTGCTGCGCGAGCTCGGCGTGCACGACCCGCTCCTGGACCTCGCGCAGGAGCTCGAGCACACCGCGCTGGAGGACGACTACTTCAAAGAGCGCCGGCTCTACCCGAACGTCGACTTCTACACCGGCGTCATCTACAAGGCGATGGGCTTCCCGACGCGCATGTTCACGGTGCTGTTCGCGATCGGGCGGCTGCCGGGCTGGCTCGCGCACTGGCACGAGATGCAAAACGACCCGCAGACCAAGATCGGCCGTCCGCAGCAGCTCTACATCGGCTCGCCCGAGCGCCCCTACCCCGGCACCGCCTGATCGGAGGCGCCGGCGCAGCGCCGCGGCGCCAGCTCACTCGGCGGCTTCTGCAGCCGCCTCCTCCTGCTTGCGCTGCGCCTTGGCCGCCTTGCGCGCGGCGTACTCGGCCTCCAGCTGGCGCGCGACGTCGGGCACCTGGCCGCTCTCGTCCCGCGGCGGCCGTTCGTAGCCCTTCGAGGCCGGGCGCGTCGGGATCACCACCGGCTCGCGCTCGACCGGCTGGTACGGCACGCGCGACAGCAAGTGCGAGATCATGTTGATCCGGCCGCGGCGCTTGTCCTCGTTGTCGATCTCGAACCAGCGGGCCTCGGGGATGTCGGTGTGCACGAGCATCGTGTCCTTGGCCCGCGAGTAGTCCTCCCACTTCGTGATCGACAGCACGTCGTTCGGGCTCAGCTTCCACCGGCGCATCGGGTCTTGGTTGCGCGAGTTGAAGCGGTTCTCCTGCTCGATGTCCGACACGCTGAACCAGTACTTGAGGAGGATGATGCCGTCTTCCACCAGCATCCGCTCGAAGATCGGGGCCTGGTGGAGGAAGCGGTGGTATTGCTCGTTCGTGCAGTAGCCCATCACGTGCTCGACGCCCGCGCGGTTGTACCACGACCGGTCGAAGAGCACGATCTCGCCGGCCGAGGGCAACTGTGACACGTAGCGCTGGAAGTACCACCGGGTCTGGTCGCGCTGGCTCGGCGTGGGAAGGGCCACGACGCGGGTGATGCGGGGGTTGAGGTACTCCTGGATGCGCTTGATCGTCGAGCCCTTGCCCGCGGCGTCCCGCCCCTCGAACAGGACGACGATGCGCGCTCCGGTCTCGTGCACCCAGGCCTGCAGGTCGACCAGCTGCGCCTGCAGCTTCTTCAGTTCGCTCTCGTACAGCTTCTTCGGCATCCGGTCGACCACATTGTCCTCCTGGTGTAGGCGTTTTCCGCCGACTCTAGCGGGTCTCGCGCTACGTGTGCAGGGTCTGGTTGAGCTGGATGCCGGCGCCTGATCGGCGGATTGCCTCCACCGCGCCGGTGAGCGAATGGCGGCGGAACAGGATGCCGTCGGCGCCGGAGAGCTCGAGCGCCTTGACCGCGGGGCGCGATCCGTCCGCGCGCGCCGGCTCGTCGGCGAGCACGACTTTCGTCCCGCCGGTGACGTACAGGCCCGCCTCGACCACGCAGTCGTCGCCGAGGGAGATCCCGATGCCGGCGTTGGCGCCCAGCAGTGTGCGCGCTCCGATCGACACGCGGTGCGTGCCGCCGCCGGAGAGGGTGCCCATGATCGACGCGCCGCCGCCGATGTCGCTGCCGTCGCCGACCACCACGCCCTGCGAGATGCGCCCCTCCACCATCGAGGCGCCCAGGGTGCCCGCGTTGAAGTTGACGAACCCCTCGTGCATGACGGTCGTGCCGGGGGAGAGGTAGGCGCCCAGCCGCACGCGGCTCGCGTCGGCGATGCGCACGCCGGGCGGTGTGACGTAGTCGAGCAGCCGCGGGAACTTGTCCAGGCTCTGGGCCTGGATGCCGTCGCGCAGCAGTTCGGGCCGCAGGCGGGTGAAATCGTCGGGATGCATCGGCCCGGCGTTGGTCCACACCACGGCGGGCAGGTGGGCGAAGACGCCGTCGAGGTTCACCTCGCCCGGGCGGGCCAGGCGGTGCGAGAGGGCGTGCAGGCGCAAATACGCGTCGGGGGTCGACGCCGGGGCGGCATCCAGGTCCGCCTCGATCGTCACGACGTCGACATCGACGGCGCGGCGCGGGTCGGGCGCCGCGAAGCGCTCCACGCGCTGGGGCGCCGTGTCGGGGCCCATCCCCAGCGGCAGTCGGCCGAGCTCGGGCTCGGGGAACCACGCGTCCAGGATCGTGCCGTCGTGCGCGGAGGTCGCCAGCCCGACGCCGCGCACCCATCTCTCGTCAGCCATGGCATCCAGGCTATCCGCCGACACGGCTCCTCCTCGGCCACCGCGAGAGCCGCAGCGCGCGCGGTGCGCGGCGGCTCAGGCCGTAGAATCGAGGGATGCCGGCGCTCGACCTGTCTGCCTCCTCGATAGACATCACCCGGGCCATCTGCGACATCCCGAGCGAGTCCGGCGACGAGTCCGTGCTCGCCGACCTCATCCACGACGCGGTGGCAGAGCTCCCGCACCTGGACGTCTTCCGCGACGGCGACACGATCGTGGCGCGCACGCACGGCGGCCGCGCGCAGCGTGTCGCCATTGCCGGCCACATCGACACCGTGCCGATCAACGGCAACGTGCCCACGCGCGATGTCGACGTCGACGGGGAGCCGTTCCTGTGGGGGCGCGGAACCGTCGACATGAAAGCGGGTGTCGCGGTGCAGCTGAAGCTCGCGGCCGAGCTCGTCGACCCTCGCGTCGACCTCACGTGGATGTGGTACGACCACGAGGAGGTGGACGCGGAGCTCAACGGCCTCGCGCGGCTCGCGGCGCACCGCCCCGACCTGTTCGCGGCAGACTTCGCGATCCTGGGCGAGCCGACGGGCGGCGCGGTGGAGGGCGGGTGCAACGGCAACCTGCGCGTGGTGGTGCGCACCCGCGGCGTGCGGGCGCACTCGGCGCGCGCGTGGATGGGCGAGAACGCGATCCACGCGGCGGCGCCGATCCTGACGCGCCTGGCCGAGCACCGCCCGCGCGAGATCGCCGTCGACGGGCTTGTCTACCGGGAGGGGCTCAACGCCGTGCGCGTCAACGCGGGCGTCGCGGGAAACGTCATCCCCGATCTGTGCGAGGTCGAGGTCAACTACCGCTTCGCGCCCAGCCGGTCGGTCGACGAGGCGCGCGCGCACGTGCGCTCGGTGTTCGACGGGTTCGAGATCGAGGTCGTCGACGTCGCCGCCGGCGCTCGGCCGGGGCTCGACGCGCCGTTGGCGCAGGAGTTCCTCGCCGCCGTGGGGGCGGTGCCGCGCCCGAAGTACGGGTGGACGGATGTCGCGCGCTTCAGTGCGATGGGCGTGCCCGCCGTGAACTACGGCCCCGGCGACCCGTCGCTGGCCCACCACGACGAGGAACGGGTCGCACTCGCGCAGATCGAGGATGTCGAGCGGGGCCTGCGCGCGTGGCTGACGGCGTCCTGACGCGAGCGGATCCGCCGTCCGGCGCGCGGGAGTCGTGGCGGGGGCTGCCGATCTCGCTGCGGATCGGCATCCTTTACCTGCTGTGCCGGGTCGTCACGTCGGTGTTCTTCCTCGTGGCCGCGGAGTTGTCCGGCCCCACGTCGCGCTTCGGCGCGAAGCCCAGCATCGGCGACTTCGCCATCGGCTGGGACGCGCAGTGGTACTGGTATGTCGCGGTCAACGGATACCCGAGCGAGCTGCCGCTCACCGAGGCCGGGCAGGTCGCCGAGAATCAGTGGGCGTTCATGCCCGTGTACGCCTACCTGGCGCAGGTGCTCGGCCTGCCGTTCCACTCGTGGGGCGCCGCCGCGGTGCTCATCTCGCTGATCGCGGGCTATTTCGCCTGCCTCGTGCTGTACCGCCTGCTGCGGCTTCGCCTCGACGAGGTGGCGGCGACGTGGGCGGTGCTGTTCTTCGCCTCCGCGCCGCTGGCCGCGCTGTTCCAGATCGGCTACGCGGAGTCGCTCTTCCTGCTGCTGCTGTTCCTGTCGCTGAACGCGGTGATGCGCCGGAAGTACGGGTGGCTTTACCTCCTGCTGCCGCTCATGGGGTACACGCGGCCCGGCGTGCTCGCCTTCGCGCTCTTGCTCGGGCTGCACGGCATCCAGCGCTGGCTCGCCCGCGCGCGCGACCCGCTGCCGCGGCGGCACGTCGCGCACATCGTCGCGCTCGGCGCGCTGGCGGTCGCGGTCGGGTTCTCGTGGCAGGCGGTGGCGGCGGTGGCCACCGGCGACCCGTCGGCCTACCTCGAGACCGAGCTGGCGTGGCGGCGGAACTGGCTGCCGCAGCCGGTGGCGCACTTCGTGCCGCTGGAGGGCTTCATCGAAGCGGCCGCGTTCTGGTTCCAGTCGTGGGGGCTGGGGGCGGTGACCGGCAAGATCGCCCTCGCGCTGGCCGTCGCAGCGGTCGCTGCGCTGTTGGTGTTCGACCGGCGGGTGCGCGCGCTCGGACCGGAGATCCGGCTCTGGTCGGCCAGCTATCTCGTGTACCTGCTGCTGGTGTTCTTCCCGCAGTCGAGCGTGTTCCGATTGCTGGTGCCGCTGTCGCCGCTGTGGGGGGCCGCTGCCGTCCCGCGATCGCTTTCATGGCGGCTGAGTGTGCTGGGCGCGTGCCTGCTCGGACAGTGGTGGTGGATCTACAACATGTACGCCCTCGGGAACACGTACTGGCAGATTCCCTGACCCGCCCGTTTTCATCGCGTTGCCGCCGGGACGGTAGACTGGGGCGGCAGACCCCGACGAAAGGAAGCCGCGATGGCAGCCATGAAGCCGAGAACCGGAGACGGGCCGATGGAGGCCGTGAAGGAGGGGCGACTGATCATCGTGCGCGTGCCGCTGGAAGGCGGCGGGCGACTGGTCGTCTCGGTCAACGACGCCGAGGCCAAAGAACTCCACGACGCTCTCGGCGCGGTGGTGAGCGCCGCTTAGCGACGATTTCTCGAACGCGGTTCGGCCGGGCCTCGAGCCCGGCCGAACCGCGTTCGCGCGTGTGGTCAGCGCGGGTCGACGACGGTCGTCAACTGCAGGAGGCCGTCGTCGACGGTCGAGAGCGCGCCGACGACGGCCGGCGAGTTCTGGGTCTCCTGGATGAGCGAGCGGTACGCGGTGGTCACGGCGTCGCGTTGCACGGGGTCGGCGACTCTGCCGCCGTGCAGCACGCGCGGAACGAGCACTGTTCCTCCGGGACGCACCAGGCGCAGGCCGTGCTCGACGTACTCGATGACGCTCTCGGGGTCGGCGTCGACCAGCACGATGTCGTAGGACGCCTCGTTCATGCGGGGGAGGACGTCAGCGGCGCGCCCCCTGATGAAACGCGCGCGAGCGGGCGGCACTTTGGCGTCGTGGAAGGCCTGACGGGCGGCGGCGAGGTGCTCCGGCTCGGTGTCGATCGTGGTGAGCACGGCGCGCGGCGCGCCGTGCAGCAGCCACAGCCCGGACACGCCCGCGCCGGAGCCGATCTCCACGATGTTCGCGGCGGCGGTGGCGGCGGCGATGACGGCGCACTGCGCGCCGACCGCGGGGCTGACCGGCTCCGCGCCGAGTTCGAGCGCGTGCGCGCGAGCCCGCGCGATGTGGTCGGGCTCGACGACGGCCTCTTGCGCGAATCGCGCGTTCGCCAGTTGATCGCTCATGTGCGCCTCCGGCACTCAGGCTACGGTCACGCGACGACGTCGAGACGGAGGCGCGACGGTAATCTGAAGGCATGTTCTTCGGCCTCACTCCCGAGAAGCTGCTGCTGATCGGCGTGCTCGCCGCCTTCCTCATCGGACCAGAGCGCCTCCCTCGCTACGCCGAGGCCCTCGCCCGCCTCGTGAAGCGCGGCCAGGAGTTCTTGCGTGGAGCCCAAGGCCGCATGCGCGAGGAGATGGGGCCGGAGTTCGACGACGTCGATTGGCGCAAGCTCGATCCGCGCCAGTACGACCCGCGCCGCATCATCCGCGAGGCGCTGCTCGACGACGCGCCGGTGGCCTCGGCGTCATCCGCGTCGATCGCGGCGGCCACCGTCGCGCCGGGCGGCGCGGGCGCG
>NZ_JASGEC010000082.1:0-17451 GCF_047606685.1 Microbacterium sp. | reverse complement strand
GTTCTGCGAGTTCTTTCTGGTCGATGATCTCCCCGGTCACGGGATCAATCATCTCGTCGTCAACAACGACATCGGTCGTGTCAGCCACGGCCATCTCCTTACGGATCAGGCCGGACCCTCACACACCATTATTCAGACAGTCCCGCGCCGACAGGCGTTGTCGGTGCTGATGGTTATTGTCGGGGGCATGTCAGCGAAGTTGAGCAGGAAGACTGCCACGTCGAAGAAGCATCGCCTGGATGCTGCGCGCCGCCAGGCGAGAGTCGCGTATCTCGCGGATCATCGCGCTGCGCCGACTGGTCGTTTCTGGCACGGGGGTCGCCCCGGCTTGGCTCCCGGAACGATCCTGATGTCACGGAACGAGGCCGACCATGCGGGTGCTGACATGGGCTTCTATGAAGCACAGCCCGGGTATGAGGAGAACTTCACACACGCGGACCGTGTGTACTTCTCGTCAGATCGCGCGTTTGCCCGGGCGTACGCGGGGCTGATCCAGCAGCGAGAAGAGAGGACGGGTGTGATCTGTCGTCAGGGCGATCTCTACGAGGTCGAGCCGGTTGGTGAGATCGAGAAAGACCCCGACTTCAGCGGTGGCGTGTCCTGGTGTGCCCCGCAGGCGCGCATCGTTGCCGTCGCGGAAGTCGATGTGCGGATGAGCGCGTACGACGTGACCGAACGGCTCGGCCCCAGGTCGTACTGGTTGGACGGCTCACCTGTCTACACAGCTGATGGTCGCTACCTCCCCAGCCCGGAGCAACTCGCCTCGGCGGGCACGCTCGCCGCTTTGGCAGCGGAATCCCTCATCCCGTGGACTCCCGTGGAATTCATCAACGCTTTCCTCCGGGGGCGTCCTACGGGCGACCGCCCCAGCCCGGCGCAGTTTCCCGACGTGATGGTCGGCGCGGCGGAGCCTGTCCCGGTGATGCAAAGACAGCGCGCTCGCGCGAAAGCACTATTCCACGACGGAGTGGAGTTCACGCAGGGCGCGGATGCGAGCGCGCGCCGGATCAACGAGCTCCTTCGAAGTGCCGGGGATGCCGTTGTTCGCGGCGACGACAGCCGCACCGTTATCACAGCCGCACACCCGCAGGCGGGCATCATTGGTGCTGCCCTCGTCACCTCGGCGCGGCTCGGCGAACAGTACGCCATGTTCATCGACGCCGTCGCAGTCGCACCCGAATGGCAACGACGAGGGATCGGATCGACTCTTCTCCTCTCAGCCGGGAGCCTGTTCCCGGCCCCGGTCTCCTATAGCGGCGGTCACTGCGACCCCTCGGTCGCGGGATTCTTCGCGCACATCGGGTTCACTGTGCTCCGACCGGGCGGAGGCCTGATCGTGCCGCTGGATGACAGGCCCCGCGTTCACCCTGTTTGCGCAGATCACTGCGCGTTCTACCGGCAAGGACCCGTGTAGCAGTGCATGGCTACGCGGCATCCGCGACGACGACCTCATCGACGGCGCTGACGTGGGTCCCCGTCTGTGCACAGAAGACGGTGGTCGGACCGGCCAGGAGCGCCGCAGGCCGTCACGCAGGACTCGGGGAAGACTCCAAGACGGCGTCGTGGTATGCCTCGACGAAGTCGCTGAAGAGCGAGAGGAACCGCTCCTGCTCGCCTCCGAGCGCCGACAGGGCGGTTCCGTAGGCGGTCAGCGTCGTGTGGAGGTTGCGCTCGAGCTCGCGAACACCCTCCGGCGAGCTCGTGAAGTGGTAGGGGGCGCGACCATCGGCCCGTGTCTTGACCAGCAAGCCCGCGGTGACGGCGGCGTTGACTTGTCGGTTGACGGTGGACTGCTCCAGGCCGAGTCGCTCGGCGATCTGACGAAGCGTGTAGGACTCGCCGTCGGTGAAGAGCCAGAGCAGGCGCATGTCGGCGGTGCCGAGGGTGGCGCGCTGGCTGAGAACGCGGCGGACGCTCTCGAGGGTCACCAGCAGCCCCGCCAGGCGACGCCAGTCATCGACGTGGGTGTTCGCTTCGTTGCGGATGTCGTGTGCCGACGTGTTCATGGCCTCATCACCACTTCAGTTTGTTGATCTGCCGTGCCTTGTGTACTCTACATGTCAAGGCGTATGTATATTACATACCCGTGATGCGGGATGGAAGGATTGTTGATGGCTCACGTTTCAGCGTCCGAGAGCACCGAGACCACGCCGGCGGCTCACCCTCTGCTGGTGGTGATGGTGCTGGGCTTTTCCAGCCTGTGCGCCGCACTCATGCAGTCGCTCGTCATCCCGATCCAGTCCGAGCTGCCCGACCTGCTGCACACCACGGCCAGCAACACGTCGTGGGTTGTGACGGCGACGCTGCTCGGAGCCGCCGTGTCGATGCCCGTGACCGGTCGCCTCGCTGACATCTTCGGCAAGAAGCCGGTGCTCGTCGCGTCCGCGGTCATCCTTCTCGCCGGATCGCTGCTGTGCGCCACGACGGATGTCTTCGTCCTGGTGCTCGTCGGTCGGGTGCTGCAGGGCGTCTCGATGGGATACATCCCCGTCGCGATCAGCATGGTGCGCGAGGTCACTCCGCCGCGGATGACCAACTCCGCCCTGTCGGCGGTCAGCGCGACGCTCGGCGTGGGCGGCGCGCTCGGCCTGCCGCTCGCGGCGCTGATCGTGCAGAGTATGGACTGGCACGCGCTGTTCTGGCTCTCCTCGGCTCTCGCGGTCGTCGTCATCGCTCTGTCCGCGACCATTCTGCCGCACCACCGCCGCGAGCACCCGGCCAAGGTCGACGTGGTCGGCGGGATCGGGCTCGCCATCGGCCTCGTCAGCGTGCTCGTCGGCGTCACGAAGGGCAACGACTGGGGCTGGGCCAGCACCGGAACCCTCGGCATGATTATTGGAGGTGCGCTCGTGCTCGTCGCGTGGGGCTTCTACGAGGTCAGGCATCATTCCCCGCTCGTCGACCTGCGCACCACGGTGCGGCTGCCTGTGCTGTTCACGAATCTTGCGGCGCTGGTGGTCGGCTTCGGCATGATGGCCCAGTCGGTGGTCGTCCCCCAGCTGCTGGAGATGCCCACGGCCACCGGGTACGGGCTCGGCCAGTCCATCCTGCAGACCGGCCTGTGGATGGCGCCGGCGGGGCTGATGATGCTGGCGATGTCTCCCGTTTGCTCCGCCTTGCTGACACGGTTCGGCGGGCGCATCACCCTCGCGATCGGCGCCGGAGTGCTCTCCGCCGGCTACGTCATGGGCGTGTTCCTCACCGACGAGCCGTGGAAGCTCCTGCTCGCGACCATCGTCTCCTCCTGCGGCGTCGGCATCGGCTACGCCGCGATGCCCGCCCTCATCCTGGGCAACGTCCCCCGCGACGAGGCGTCGTCCAGCGTCGGTGTCAACTCGCTCATGCGCTCGATGGGCACCGCCGTCGCCGGCGCGGTCATGGGCATCGTCCTCACCAGCCAGACCACCACTCTCGGCGGCGAGACCACGATCCCCACACACGGAGCCTTCCAGACGTGCTTTGTCATCGGGGCGGCTGCGGCGGCTGCCGGCGTGATCCTCACGCTTCTCGTCCCCCGGGACAAGAGCGCGGGCACGGCGACGGAGCAGGCCGGCGCGCCCGAGCAGACGGTGGCAGCCCCGGCCTGACGCCACAAGGGGCCGGATGCGGTCGCCGCCACCGAAGCCGCCGCTTCCCGACGACGTCGAGCTGGGTGAGCGCCGGGTCGAATTGCTCCGCGAGCTCGGGCTGTGAGGTACCTCCTCGACACGAACGTCGTCAGTGACGCTCGCCTGAAGCGGTCGGCCTCGTTGATGGCGTGGCTGAGAGAGCAAGAGGTGGGATGGCTCGCCCTCAGCGTTGTGACGATGCTCGAACTCGAGCGGGGCGTTCGGCGGAAGGAGCGCGGCGACCCGATCGGTGCGGCACCCTTGCGTCTGTGGTTGGACGAGGACGTGCGACCGATAGCCGGGGAAGGCATCCTGCCGGTCGACGAGCGCACAGCAATCGTGGCCGCGACGCTGCACATTCCCGATCCGATGCCCGAGCTGGACGCGCTCATCGCGGCGACCGCGATCGTGCACGATCTCACGCTGGTCACGCGCAACACCAAGGACTTCGGGCGCGCCGGCGTCCGCTTGCTCAACCCCTGGGAGGCTGTCTCCGGGTGAGCGTCAGGCGATCGAGACCAGCTGCGTGAGGTCGTCGTCAGGCAGCGCGTCGGCCACTGCCGACACCGTCATGTTGACGAGGTCCGCACGGCCGCCCAGCACGCTCATGAACGCGGTGTCGGCCGCGTCCCGCCCGGTCGCGATGCGAACGAGCGACGAGCGCGGCGCGAGCGCCGTGGCATCCACCACTCGCCATCGGCCGTCGACGGCGGCCTCGGCCACGGCGTGGAAGTCCATCGGGTCGAGCCCGGGCGCGTACACCGCCGCGAGCCGCGCCGGCACGCCCAGCGAGCGCAGCAGCGCGACGCACACGTGCGCGAAGTCGCGGCACACGCCCTGCCGCGCGAGCAGGGTCTGCACGGCCCCGTCGGTCGGGCGGCTCGAGCCGCTCACGTAGGAGAGCTGCGTGCCGACCCACGACGAGACGGCGAAGGTCAGCGCGGCCGCGCCATCCACCCCCTCGAACTCCGCCGCGGCGACCGCGGCCAGCGTGTCTGACTCGGCGTAGCGGCTGGGGCGGAGGTAGACGAAACGGTCGGCGTCGGTCACCGCGGGGGTGGGGGAGCGCCCGTCGATCACCGCGCGGCAGTCGACGACGAGCCTGCCCACCGGCGCGGCGATGCGGTGCAGCCGCGTGCCGTGCGCCTCGGGGACCACCTCGGCGGCGACGGCCACGCCGTCCGACACTGCGGTGAAGCTCTCGTCGAACGCGGTGTCGCGCTCGGCGGCGGCGACCGCGAGCACGATCTCCGCCGGCTCTGCCACGTCGATCACGAGCTGGGCGCCCACCGTCCTCTGCATCCCTCCAGCCTCGCAGACGGCGGAGCCGCACGACTACACGGGCTGGCCGCACATGCCGCAGACGCCCGTCGCCGGCACCTCCACGAAGCAGTCGGGGCAGAACACGCTCGGCTTCTCGACGACGACGCGCTTCGGCGCGCGGGGGCGGGATGGCGCGGACGCCCGCTTCCGCGCCGCGGGCTCGGGTGGCTTCACCGCCGGCAGGTGCGCGGCGCAGTAGAAGCGCACGAACCCGTCGTGGTGTCGCGGATGCCGGTGCTTGACCGCCCACAGCTCGGCACGGGGGAGCGGCGCCGACTCGCCGCCGCACGACGAGCAGCGAGCCGGCTCGCCAGGGAGCACGGACTCGAGGATCAACGGCGTCTCGAACGGCAGCCCGTCGCGCCAGTCCGACGCTGTGACGACTCTCATGACCGGCCTCTCCGCGCGCCGCGGAGCGCGCACCCCCACGCTACGCGACGCGCGAGCGGGCAGACGCTCGCTGTCATCGCGCCGCACCGGCAGGCGTCCGGGCCGGATTAGTCGCCCAGCAGGGCGCGGTGCGCCATCCCGGCCAGGATCGACCCGGCTCCGCGCCCCGTCGGCGACGCGCTGTACGGGGTCGAGTTCAGCAGGCCGAACACCCCGAGCAGCCGGGTCTGCCGCTCGGCGTCGGACATCCCGGGGCGCAGCGCCGCCAGCACGCGGTCCCACTCCTGCACGTACCATCGTTGCAGGCTGCGCACCTCGTGGTTCGCCTCACGCGGCAGCTGGGCGAGCTCGCGATCCTGGATGCGGATGACGTCGGGGTCTGCCGTCGCGAAGTCGAGGTGGAACTCGATCAGCCGGTCGAGCCGCTCGCCGTCGGTCGCGGCCTCGTCGAGGATGTCACGACAGCCCGCCAGCAAGCGGCTGCTGGCGTCGACGAGCAACTCGCACAGCAACGCCTCTTTGCTCGGGAAGTAGTTGTACAGCGCGGGCCCGCTCATCCCGACCGCCTCGCCCAGCTCGATCGTCGACACGGCAGCGAAGCCGCGCTCGGCGAACAGGTGCGCTGCCGATCTCAACAGCGAGGCGCGCCGGTTCGCTTTGAGCGTCGCACGCCACGTACGGGTCACCACCCCATGCTAGAGCGGCCGCGTCAGTGCGCTGCGTCGTACGCTTCGATGACGGATGCCGGAACCCGGCCGCGCTCGGAGACCTGGTAGCCGTTGTCTTTCGCCCACGCGCGGATGGGGCCGAAGTCGCGCTGGCCCCTCCGTCGGCGGCCGACGGGGCTCGAGGACGAGCGCCCGCCCGAGACGCGGCGCCCCGCGGAGACATACGGCTGCAGCGCGTCGCGCAGCGCCGCGGCGTTCGCGTCGTTCAGGTCGATCTCGTAAGCGGTGCCGTCGAGCGAGAACAGGACGGTCTCGCCTTCGCCGACCTCGAGGACGGTGCCGTCGAGGTCGTCGACGAACTGGTGGACGATTCTTCGAGCCATGCACACACCCTACCCCGCGCACGCGCGTCCCCAGGGAGTGTCCGGCCCCGGGGACGCGCCGCGCGACCGGCCTATTCGATCGCGCGCTCGAGGTTCACCAGGAACCTCTTGAGCTCGGGCCGGGCGCCGTACGCGCCCAGGCTGCCGTCGGAGCGCACCACGCGGTGCACCGGCACGACAACGCTGATCGGCGTCGTCGCGCACGCGGTCCCCACCGCGCGCGCCGCACGTGGAGCGCCCGCCCAGACCGCCACCTCGCCGTACGACGCGGTCTCGCCGTACGGGATGCGGCAGACCGCCTCGAGGGCTGCCCGCGTGAAGCCCCGCACGAGCCGCCAGTCGATGGCGATATCGAACTCGGCGCGTTCGCCGTCGAAGTACTCCCGCAGCTGGCGGGCGACCGGCTCGACGGCGACCGGGTCGTGCTCGGCGACCGCCGCGAGCCGGTGCATCGCCGGCTCGAGCACGAGCTCGGGCGGCGCCTCCGTGATCTCCAGCGCCACCAGCCCCTCGTCGGTGACGGCGATCACGGCGGTGCCGATGGGGGTGGGCTCGGTTCCGAAGCGCAGCCAGGTCATGACCCCATCCTTGCCCCGCGCGACGACACGCATGGCGGCTGATCCGCGATCTGGGGAAAGATGGCCCGTCCGCGGCGCCTGTGCAGGAGCAGCGCCCGCGTCGTTGCGGCAATCCCCGATCGGGCGGGCGAAGCGCGTGACGCGCAATACCGCGAAACTCGGCGGGTATGCGGGACGACGGGGCCGCCCCCGGCCTAGTCTGGCGAGTGTGTGGCGAGCAGGGAGTGTCGTGACGGACGCTGAAGAAGACGCGTCCGAGGCGACCGCGGGCCCGGGCGAGGCGGGTGCGCGCGCGGTCGACGCCGCCCCGCCCGAGCGCGCGCGCTTGCGTGCCGAGGCGGCCGGGCTCGGTGGGCATTCGTCGTTGCTGCGCTACCGCGACGAGCCGGAGGCCGGCATCGAGATCACGAAGGCGCACCCGAGCAGCCTCCCCGCGTTCGTCACCGGCAAGTCGACTCTGCTGTCGAACCTCTTCCGCGACGAGGTCGCGCTGCGCACCGCGCGGCTGTCGGCCACTCGCGTGAACGCCAAGAACGTCGAGCTGCGCACGGTGCGCGGGCTCGAGGCCGTCCACTTCGCGGTGGGCCTCGCGTCGTGGCGGATCGGCGGGCAGTCCTCCTGCGCGCCGGTGTTGCTGCGGCCGCTCGCGATCCGCCGCCGCCACGACGACTTCGAGCTCAAACTGCACGGCGCGTTCGCTGTCAACCCCGAGCTCGTGCGCGCGCTGCGGGAGCACTTCGGAGTCGAGATCGACGGCGACGCGCTCGCGCGGCTCGCGCTCGCCGAAGGCGTCTTCAAGCCGCAGCCGGTGATCGACCGCCTGCGCGCGAGCACGTCGGCGATCGACAGCTTCACGGTCCAGCCCCGGCTTGTCGTGTCGACGTTCGCCGACGTGGGAGCGGGGATGGCGCGCGACGCCACCGACCTCGCCCACCCGCTGCTCGACGCGCTCGCCGGCGATTCCGCAGCTCGGGACGAGCTGCGGATCGACCGGCCCGTGCCCGCCCGGCTCGGGCCGGACGAGCGCGCGCCGGCCTCCGACACGCTCCTGCTCGACGCGGACGCCGAGCAGGAGGACGTCCTTGCGCGCATCGCGGCCGGCCAGTCGCTGGCCGTGCACACTCTCCCCGGCACCGGGGGGACGCAGACGGTGATCAACGCCGTCGGCGCGCTGGTGCAGGCCGACAAGCGGGTGCTCGTGGTGAGTGCGCGCCGCTCGACGCTCGAGGGGACGCGCCACCGGCTGGCCGGCGTGGGCCTGCCCGGACTCGCGGTATCGCCGCCGAGCCTGCGACGCGACCTCATCCGCGCGATCGGGCGCAACGAGAAGGCTGAGAACCCGGCAGTCGCCGACGTGGACGACGCCCTCGTGCGGCTGCGGGGCGTGCTCCGCGACTACCGCGCCGCGCTGACCACGCGGCATCCCATCCTCGGCGTCTCGCCGCTTGACGCGCTGCGCCGCCTCACCGACCTCGCCGCGCGCACGCCCGCCCCTTGCACCGCCGCGCGACTCGACTTCGACACGCTGGAGCGTTTGGCCGACGACCGCGAGCAGCCGGCGGCATCCCTCGCCTCCGCGGCGCGGCTGGGCGCCTTCCGCTTCGGGCCCGACGACTCGCCGTGGTACGGCGTCTCGTTCGCGACGTCCGAGCAGGCCCGCGCCGCGCACGGACTGGCCCGCCGGCTCAGCCGCGACGACGTGCCGGCGCTGCTCGAGCGCGGGTACGAGCTCATCAGCCACACTCGGATGCGCCCGTTCGCGACGCTCGACGAGCTGGGCGACTACCTGACGCTGCTGTCGCGCGTCCGCGACTCGCTCGACCGGTTCAGCCCGACGGTCTTCGAGCGCCCGCTCGGCGAGCTGATCCAGGCGCACGGGCCCCGTCGCGACGCGCCGAACATGAGCGGCGCCACCCGACGGCACCTCAAGCGGCTCTCGCGCGAGTACGTGCGGCCCGGCGTGCACATCGCCGACATGCACGAGTGGCTCGTGCGCATCCAGCAGCAGCGCACCGAGTGGCAGCGCTACGTCGACGTGGGGGTCGCGCCCGAGACGCCGATCGGACTCGCCGACGTGCAGGTCGCGTGGCAGCGCGTGCACGCCCAGCTTGGCGAGCTCGACGCGCCGCTCGGGCGCACGGGACCGCAGCGGCTCGCCGCGTTGCCGGTCGCCCAGCTCGTGCGGGTGCTCGGCGAGCTCGCGGCAGAGTCCGCCTACTTCGACAACCTCATCGAGCGCACGACGCTGCGCGACGAGCTGGCCGCCCTCGGGCTCGAGCCGCTGCTGACCGAGCTGTCGGTGCGACACGTGCCCGAGGACGAAGTGGGCGCCGAGCTCGAGTTCGCGTGGTGGCAGTCCACGCTCGAGCATCTGCTGCGCAGCGAGCGCGCCCTCCTCGGCGCCAACACGTCCGTCGTCGACCGCCTCGAGCGCGACTTCCGGCTCGTCGACGAGGCGCACGTCGGCGCCTCCGGGCAGTTGCTGGCGTGGCGGCTGGCCACGAAGTGGCGCATCGCGATCGTCGACGAGCCCGCGCAGGCCGAGGCGCTCAAGACCGTCCTGCGCGGCGCGCCGACCCCGGCCGACGTGGTCACGGCGGCTCCGGCGCTCGCCCACGCCCTCGTGCCGGTGTGGCTCGCGTCGCCCTACGACGTGCCGCGGATCCCCGACGACATCGAGTTCGACACCGTGATCATCGCGGATGCCGCGGCGATCTGCCTCGCTGAGGCCGCGCCCGCGCTGCGCCGCGCCCGCCAGGTGGTGGCCTTCGGCGACCCGGTGACCCAGCGGCCGACCCCGTTCGAGGTGGGCGCGATGCCGCATGACGGCCCCGAGCCGCCGTTCGACGACACGTCGGTGTTCGAGCGACTGGCCGAGATTGTGCCGGTGGCCACGCTCACCCGCAGCTACCGCGCGGGCGGCGAAGACCTCGCCGAGCTTGTCAACGAGGCGTTCTACGGGGGAGAGCTGGTGTCTCTGCCCTGGGCGGGGTCGTACCTCGGCCGCGGCAGCCTGAGCGTGGACTACGTCGAGGGCGGCACGGGAACCCCCGACCCGGTGACGGGGGCGGTGGAGAGCCCGGATGCCGAGGTCGACCGCGTCGTCTCGCTCGTCGTCGAGCACGCGCGCGCCCGCGCCGACGAGACGCTCATGGTCGTGACCGCGAGCCGCAAGCACGCCGAGCGCGTGCGGGCCGCGGTGACGGCCGCGTTCGCGGGCCGGTCGGATGTCGCCGACTTCGTCGGGCGCGACACCGCCGAGCCGTTCGCCGTGCTCACCCTGGAGGAGTCGGTCGCCGAGAGCCGCGACCGCGTCGTGTTCTCGCTCGGCTTCGGGCTCACCAAGCACGGCCGGGTGCTCAGCGACTTCGGAGACCTGTCGACTCCCGACGGCGAGAGGCTGCTGACGGTCGGGATGACGCGCGCGCGCCGCTCGATGGTGATCGTGTCGTCCATCCGGCCGTCGGCGTTCGACGACGGCCGGCTCGAGCACGGCGCGCAGACGCTCATGGGCATCCTGGGAGGGCTTGCCGCGCGCGCCCGCGAGGCGCGGCTCGAAGACCTCGCCGACCCGCTCACGCTCGCGCTCGCACGCGAGCTGCGCCGCCTCGGCGCGTCGGTCGACGTCGACTACCGCGGACGGCTGCCGCTGGTGGCGCAGCACGCCGGCAAGGCCGTCGTCGTGGAAAGCGACCCGGAGTCGCGCGGCGAGTCGCTGCGCGAGTCGCTGCGGCTGCGTCCGCAAGTGCTGCGCCGCCTCGGCTGGCACTACGTGCGCGTGCACGCCTTCGACCTGTACAGCGACCCGGCTGCTGTCGCGGCCCGCGTCGCGGGCGTCCTCGGCATCCAGCCCGAAGCGCCGACCTCCGACACCGACACCCAGCCCCTCGATGCCATCGAGTGACGACCGGCAGCGCGTCGAGCGGCTCGGCAGCCGCCGAGCGCGGTTGACCCCCGCGCCGGGCACCACGGGAGAGCCCGTCTCGGCCGACGACGACGCCCCGCCCGGCGAGGACGCGGCATCCGGTCCGAACGACGACCGCTTGCGGCGCGACGTCCCCCCGCACTACTGACCCGCGGGCGCGCCCCGCGGCGCTGCCCCAGTTCGCCTACGCGCCGTTGCGGGCGAGCAGGTC
Source organism: Microbacterium sp. (assembly GCF_047606685.1). Classification (GTDB taxonomy): domain Bacteria; phylum Actinomycetota; class Actinomycetes; order Actinomycetales; family Microbacteriaceae; genus Microbacterium. Next base: position 6,365 of record NZ_JASGEC010000082.1, on the reverse strand, counting down.
TCGGATCTGCACGAGCAGCTCCTCTTGGGTCGGGCCGGCCGGCTCCTCTTCGGCGGGCGCCTTCTTGGCGTCGGCGCGCGCCTTCATCGCGGCGAACGGCCGGACGATGAAGAAGTACACCACGAGAGCGATCGCGAGGAAGTTGATGATCGCTTGGATCAGCGCTCCGATGCCGAACGTCGCGGCGGTGCCGAAGACGGCCGGCACAGAGATGACCCACCCGGAAAGACTGCCCGAGGGCAGGAACAGGCCGAGGAGCGGGTTGATGATGTTTTCGACCGCCGCGGTGACGATGGTCGTGAACGCCGTGCCGATGACCACGGCGACTGCGAGGTCGATGACGTTGCCCCCGGCGATGAACTCCTTGAAGCCTGCGATGAGGCCCTTCTTCTCAGACATGGTGCTCCCTTCCTTTGCCGGCTGGTTTGCCGGTCACGAACTGGATGTCGATGCGCCGGCACTCGACGGCGTGGCCGGCGACGAGCCGCTCGACGACTCCTTCGATGGAGACGAGCTGCCGGGCGAGGCGGGCGAAGCGGCATCCTGCCCCTTCTTCTCGCTTGATCCCGCGCGCGAGTCGGTGCGGTAGAAGCCCGAGCCGTTGAAGGTCACGCCGATCGACCCGTACTCCTTGCGCAGCGGGCCGTCGCACTCCGGGCACCGCGTGAGCGCGGGCTCGCTGAACGACTGCACGGCGTCGAAGCGGTGGTCACAGGACTTGCACGCGTAAGCGTAAGTCGGCATGGGGGCCTCTCTTCAGGTCATCGTGTGCGCGGCGCCAGATCGATGGTACGCGTCGGAGTGACGACTCCCGTCACACGCTCGTCGTGCGGCTCGCTGGGCACCTCGTCGGCGAACTCGGAGTCGAAGACGACGGCGTACACCGGCGGGCAGCCCTCCATCGAGCCGAGCGTCTTGTCGAAGTAGCCGCGGCCCCAGCCCAGGCGCATGCCGGTGCGGTCGACCGAGGCGGCCGGGATAATCATGAGGTCCACGTCGCCGACGGCGATCGGGCCGAGCACTTCGGCGACCGGCTCGGGAACGCCGTACGCGGCCTCGACGACCTCTTGGTCGGGGGTGGCGACGACCCAGTCCAGCAGCCCGTCGGCGCGCGTGATCGGAAGAAGCACGCGGATGCCGCGGACCATCGCCCCGGCGAGGAACTCGGCCGTCCCCGGCTCGGTCGTCGCGGACAGATAGCACGAGATCGATCGCGCCCGATGGCGCTCGACCAGCCGGTCGAGTTGCTCGGCGACGCCGACCGCCGCGGCGGCGCGCTGCGCCTCCGACAGCAGTTGCCGGCGTTCGCGCAATTCGGCGCGAAGGGCCCGCTTGGCGTGCTCGATGCCCGGCGACATGGGTCGAGTCTACGACCGCTCGCCGACGGCCGGGCGCGCCGCCACAGCCGTCGCTAGGCTGATGCTATGTCTCGCAACATCAAGGCCGTGATCCCGGCCGCCGGCCTGGGCACGCGCTTTCTTCCCGCCACGAAAGCGATGCCGAAGGAGATGCTTCCCGTCGTCGACAAGCCGGCCATCCAGTACGTCGTGGAAGAGGCGACGGCCGCGGGCATCGACGACATCCTGATCATCATCGGTCGCAACAAGCACAACCTCGCCAACCACTTCGACTCAGTGCCCGAGCTCGAAGACAACCTGCGCAACAAGGGCGACCAGGGGCGCCTCGCCAGGGTGCAGGAGTCGACGGAGCTCGCCGACATCCACTACGTCCGCCAAGGCGAGCCGCGCGGACTCGGGCACGCCGTCTTGCGCGCGCGAGCGCACGTCGGCGACTCGTCGTTCGCCGTGATGCTGGGCGACGATCTCATCGACGAGCGCGACCCGCTGCTGGAGACCATGATCGCCGAGCACGAGAAGCGCGCGGCGATCGTCATCGCCCTCATGGAGGTCGATCCCGACCACATCCACCTGTACGGCGCCGCCGCGGTCGAGCCCACCGACACCCCCGACGTCGTGCGGATCACGGGCCTCGTGGAAAAGCCCGCCGTCGAGGACGCTCCGTCGAACCTCGCCGTCATCGGCCGGTACCTGCTCTCGCCCGCCGTGTTCGACATCCTTGAGCGCACCGAGCCGGGCAAGGGGGGCGAGATCCAGCTCACCGACGCCCTGCAAGAGCTCGCGGCCGACCCCGAGGGGCCGGGTGTGTACGGCGTGGTCTTCCGCGGTCGGCGGTACGACACCGGCGATAGAGTTGACTACATCAAGGCCATCATGCAGCTCGCGGTCGACCGCGAGGACCTCGGCCCCGAGTTGCGGCCCTGGTTGAAGGAGTTCGCGGCGGACCTGTAGCCGCCCGTGCTCGAGGAGCGAGGGAGAAGGCGTGTGGATCTGAGCGCACCTCGCGCGCATGGGCCGGTTTCGATCCGGCTGGTGCGTTCTCGCGATGCTCGTGTTTTGCAGAACGAGCTTCTCTCCAACCGGTCGTGGCTGCGGCGGTGGGAGGCCACCAACCCCGACGGGGCGGTGTCGTTCGACATGCGGCTCGGCATCAGGCGGCTGCTGCAGCAGTATCGCGACGGCACGTCGGTGCCGTTCGTGATGCAGTACGGCTCGGAGGTCGCCGGGCAGCTCAACGTGTGGGGCATCGCGCGCGGCTCGCTGTCGTCGGCGATGATCGGCTACTGGGTGAGCGAGCGCTTCGCCGGCCGCGGCATCACGCCGACCTCGGTCGCCCTCGCCACCGACGTGTGCTTCGGCGAGCTGGGGCTGCACCGCATGGAGATCTGCATCCGGCCAGAGAACCGGGCCAGCCTGCGGGTGGTGGAAAAGCTCGGATTCCGCTATGAGGGGCTGCGTCGCCGTTTCATCCACATCGACGGCGACTGGCGTGACCACTACGCGTTCGCGTTGCTGCGCGAGGACGTGCCGCAGGGCGTGCTGCAACGGTGGGTGTCGGGCCACGCTCCGCGCGACGCTGCGGTCGTGCCTCCCGCCGACCGCATCCCCACCCCCGGCCCCTGAGCGCCCCGGCTCCTGAGCTTGTCGAAGGGCCCCCGGTCGTTGAGCGAGCGAAGCGAGACGAAACGCCGAACCTCAACATGAAGTTGAGACTGCGACACGCGCGCGAGGCACCGCGTCGCGACGGAGACGTTCGCCTACGGTGTACCACATGGGTGGGCAGGTGCTCGGCGGCGGGGTGATCGTGCTGGTGGCGGTGCTGCTGTGGCTCGTCTACCTCTTGCCGAGCTGGCACAGCCGCCACCAGTTCAATGCCGCCGAGCGCAACGCGGTTCGCCTCAACCAGGCGTTGCGCGTGCTCGCCGAGACGAGCGAGACGCCGGAGGAGGTGCGGCTCGAGCTCAACGCGCGCACGGCGCTGGCCCAGCAGCGCCTGGCCAAGCGCGCGAAGGCAGACCTCGAGCAGGCCGAGCTCGAGCGTTCTCGCGCGGAGGCCGAGATCGCGCGCGCCGAGCTGGAGAAGGCACGCGCCGAGCGCGCTGCCGCGCACGCTCAGCCCGCCGCACGCCGGGCGCGGGCCCGCCGCCGCACACGGCTCGTGGTGACCACCGTCGGGATCGCGGCGCTCGGACTCATCGGCTGGGGCGTGTGGTCTGTCGTCACCACTGGATCGCAGCTCGCGCTGTGGACCGGAGGGGGAGTCGCGGTGCTGTGCGGAGCGCTTCTGCACCGGATGTCGCGGGTCGCGGTCCGTTCCGAGGCCCGCGCGGCGTCTGCCCCGGAGGCTGTGCGGCACGCGCCGTCGCTGCCGGCATCCGATCTCCTCGACGATCGCACGTGGACGCCGCGCACCCTGCCGCAGCCTCTCGCCTCGGCGTCGGGCTCGCAGGCCGCGGCCGCGCTCGACACCGCCGATGCCCAGCGCGCGCTGCGTGAGGCTGCCCGCGAAGAGGCGCTGCGCTCGCGCGCCGAGCGCCTGAGCCCGCCGCCGCCCGACATCGCTGCGGCGCGCGCCGTGCGCGACAACACCGCGCTGACCGGCCAGTCGGGCGACGCCGAGATCGAGGAGCACGTCCGGCAACTGCTCGCCCGCCGCGCTGCCGGCTGACACGGTGTTCTACGAGCCCGCCGCGCGCGACCGCGACCTGCTGCCGCACGACCCATTCAAGGCCATCATCGCGCCCCGGCCGATCGGGTGGATCTCGACACTCGACGCCGACGGCATGCCGAACCTCGCCCCCTACAGCTTCTTCAACGCGGTGTCGGATCGGCCGCCCATCGTCATGTTCTCCAGCGACCAGTTCAAAGACTCGGCGACGCACGCGCAGCGGCGCGGCGAGTTCGTGTGGAGCATGGCGACGCACGGGCTGCGGGAGCAGATGAACCTCTCGTCGACGGAATTGCCGCGCGGTGAGTCGGAGTTCGCGTTCGCCGGCCTGGAAAGCGCCCCCTCAACGCTCGTCGCCCCGCCGCGGGTGGCTGCCTCGCCTGCGGCCCTCGAATGCCGCGTCACGCAGATCGTGCGGCTCTCGGATGCCGGTGGCGCGCCGCTCGAGCGCTGGATGGTGCTGGGCCAGGTCGTCGGCGTGCACCTCGACGAGGCGTTCGTGCTGCCGGACGGGCGCGTCGACACAGCGGCGATGCGGCCGATCGCGCGCGGTGGCTATCGCGACGAGTACTCCGTCGTCGACAGTGTGTTCCACCTGGAGCGGCCGGACTGACGCCATCCCGGGCGGAGGTTCGACGAGCGCGCGCGGCGCCTCGGTGATCCGGATGCCTGGGCGCTCCTCGGTCGCGCATCGCGAGGGGATGCCGGGGGCGGTGATGGCTCCATCCCGCGGTGGCGGGCGTGATAATGTTGCTGAGGTTCACGGGCCTGTGGCGCAGTTGGTAGCGCGTCTCGTTCGCAATGAGAAGGTCAGGGGTTCGATTCCCCTCAGGTCCACCCAAAGTGTCTTACGGGAACACGTGACATCTGGTTTCCGCGTGTCGCTGAGCTTGTCGAAACGTCCCGTACGGCGTCATTGCGGCCACTGTCGCCCTGCTTCCTCGACTCGCAGGTGTTCAGACCATCGCCGCAATCACGCAGACCACGACACACTCACACCCCGCCCGGTGAGAAAACCTCCGGGGGCGCGGCGGTCGGGACGGAGGCTGAGCACCTCCACGTTCCGCTCCGCTGGTACCGCCTGGTCGGAGCCGCCGAGGTCCTCGGCGCCGCCGGTCTGATCGTGGGGACCTGGTGGGCACCGCTGGGGATCCTCGCTGCAGCTGCCCTTCGCCGTGCTGATGTTCGGGGCAGTGGCAATGCGTGTTCGGGTCCACGACACCGCCGCACGATGGGCCCCAGCCCTGGTCATCGCACTCCTGGCGGTCACGGCGGTCGTGCTCCGCGCGCTCAGCAGCTGAGCTGCGACGTCGGCGTCTGTCTGCGGTCAGGTTGGCGTGTGTTCGTGGATGAACTGGTTGACGCGTGCCTGGAAGGCGGGGTCGGCGGCGGCACCGCGGACCAAAACCGCGCGGAGGACAGTCAAACGCCGCTTGATGTCTGGTCCGACGAAGACCCCTTGCTCGACGTCGGGTGAGGTGGCCGACCAAATCACGGAGCGGGCCGAGTCGGAGGGTTGGCGCGCGATCCGACCCACCACGATCTTGGCGATGGCCTTGGTGACGGCGTTGTCGGCCTGTGTGGCCATGGCGGTGGCGGCGACGCCGGGGTGTGCGATGACCGAGCGCACCCGGGATCCTGCCGTGGTCAGGCGCTGGCCGAGGCTCACCGCGTAGGCGGCGGCCGCGATCTTGGATGCCTGGTAGGTGCCGAGCTGGCTGAAGCTCGACGGGTTGCCGACGGCGGTGAGGTCGGGCGCCTTCGCGGTGCGCTGGGAGAAGTTCGAGCCGACCAGGACGACTCGAGGGTCGGTTGCCGTGAGGAGTGGCAGCAGGTTTTCGGTCAGTCGTGCGGGGCCGATGAGGTTGGTGGCGAACGTCAGCTCGATTCCGTCGGGGCTCGTCTCGAACGTCGAGGTGGTGATGCCGGCGTTGTTCACGAGTGCGTCGAGCACGAAGCCGTCGCGCTCGAGCCCGGCGGCGAAGGCGTCGATCGAGCGCAGGTCGGCGACGTCGACGGAGCGCACCACCAGTCGTCCCTCGCCGTCACTCGGCCCGAGTTGCGGGAGGAGTGCGGTCATCTTGGCTGGGTCCCGTACGCCCGCGATCACCGTGCCGTTCGCCGCCAGCAGGGCCTTGGCGACCTCCAGTCCGACGCCGCTGCTCGCGCCGGTGACCACGAAGGTGCGCCCGCTCTGGTCCGACAATTCGCTGGTCTGCCACTCGAAGTCCTGCATAGCCCTCTCCGTTCCGGATAGATAATCCGTTTAGAAGGTAGCACGAATCGGATGGAGTATCCGAAGGAACGTAGGCTGGGGTCATGTCCGAGAACCTGGCTCG
>NZ_JASGEC010000081.1:0-13559 GCF_047606685.1 Microbacterium sp. | reverse complement strand
CTGCGCGCGGCGCAGGTGTCGGACGCGCCGCTGCGCGGCGCCCGCGCGCGCGCCGTCGACGTGCTGCGCGCGCGCCTGGTCAGCCTGCTGGAGCCCCCTGGACGTTGAAGAGCTAGCGCAGGGCCGCCTCGACCTCGGCCCGGCTCGGCAGGTCGGCGCCCGCGCGCGACACCGTGACCGACGCCGCCGCGGCGGCGAAGCGCCCGAACTCGCGCAGAGCGGGCTCGTCGACGGCCAGGCCCGCCAGCATCCGGTCGATCAACCCGGCCATGAACGTGTCGCCGGCGCCGACGGTGTCTTGCACCCGCACGCGCGGCGTCTCCACGCGCGCCCGCGCGTCGGCGGACGCGAGGAGCGCGCCGTCCGAGCCGGCCGTGATCGCCGCCACACGCGGCCCGAGCGCGAGCATGCGCTCGAGCACGGCCTCGAGGGGCTCGCCAGGGTAGAGCCACTCGGCATCCTCGTCGCTCATCTTCACGACCTCCGCGAGTGCCGCGATCTCCTCGGTGCGCGCGACCCCCGCCTCGCGCCCGCCGACCAGCGCGGGCCGGATGTTGGGGTCGAACGTGATGCGGGCGCTCCCGCGCGCCCGGTGCAGGAAGGCGACCAGATCGTCGGCGCCCGGGGCGATGAAGCTCGCGATCGAGCCGACGTGCACGATCTCCGCGCCGTCGATGCCGATGTCGGCGGGGAGGCGCCACTCCAGGTCGAACTCGTACCGCGCGCTGCCGTCGTCGCCGATCACGGCGCGGGCGGTCGGTGTGCGCTCGAGCGAGAACGACTCCGGGTCGACGCGCACGCCGGATGCCTCCAGGTGCCGGACGATCACGGCGCCTCGCTCGTCGTCGGCCAGCGCGGTGCGCAGCCGCACCGGCACTCCCAATCGGGCAAGGCCGAGGGCGACGTTGGCGGGCGAGCCACCGACATGCTCCACGTCGGCGGCGCCGGGCCGCACCACGATGTCCATGAGCGCCTCGCCGATGACGAGCACGCGGGCGGTGTTGCTCACTGGGCCCTCCTCATAGAAACCATACGGCCCCCGCGCCCGTCACCGGAATCCGCCCGCCCGGCAGGAAGTCAGCGCTCGCCGGCGACGCCCACGCCCAACCACTCGGCGAGGTCGGCGATCTCGGCGCGCACCATTTCGTGCTCCTCGGACTCGAGCGGCTCCAGCTCGTGCACCGCGTTGACGCGCAGCGCCTCCCGCTCGCGGTCGAGCTCGGCATCCAACAGCCCCACGAACCGGTCGTCGATCAGGATCGGGTGCGCGAAATAGCCGTACTTGCGCTGCGGCTTCGGCTTGAACTGCTCGAGCACGTACTCGAAGCCGAACAGCTCTTTCAGGCGGGGCCGGTCGAACAGCATCCCGTCGTAGGGGTTCAGGAAGGCGACCCGGCCGCCGGTGTCATCATCGAGCGCCGCCAACGCCCGCGGGTCGACGCGGTACTTTCGACGGCTGCCCTCGATCGCCACGGGCTCGCCGGCCTCCCCCACCGGAGTCCACGGCGACTTCTGCTTCGCGATGCCGGCGGCCTGCAACCGCCGCTCCTCGAGCAGAAGCGCCGCCTCGTCATCGCCGTACTCGGGCAGGTCACGCGGGTAGACGCGCTCCGCCAGCTCCCACACGCGCTGCCGCCCCTCTCGCCGCGCGACCGCGACCTCGCCCTGCCGCACCAGAAAGTCGAGCATGATCGGCACTTGGTTCGACCCAGACCAGCCGTCCGGCGCGCGAGCCACTTGCGCGGTGTCGGGGATCTCGCTCGCCCGCAACGGGCCTTCGGCGCGCAGGCGCGCCAGCACGTCGGCGCGGAAGCGGGCGTTCGCGTCCATCCACTGGCGGGTGCTCTCGCGCTGCGGCCAGCGCCGCATCGCCGGCAGCATCAACGGCAGCAGGCTCATCGGGCGGAATGCGCCGTCGAGCTCGAACAGCTGCCGGTCGAGCTCGAACGCCTTCTGCAGCTGCCCCGGCTCGTACGACCAGCCGATGCGCGACCACAGCACCGTGTGCTCACACGGCGCGATCACGGCGGTGGGGTCGATCTTGAGGTAGCCGAGCTGTTCGGCGACCTCGACGACGTCGCCCGGACGATCCGCGTCCAGCAGCTGCGCGCGCACGATGATGCGCCGAGCCTGGTCGTTTGAGAGCTCGTGCGCCATGCTCTCGAGGGTACGCTCGACCGAAAAACACGCCGGAAAACACCCTCAATTGCAAAGCCGATCCGAATTCGGGATTGCACTCGACCCGCCGCGCCGCCACGATGGTGCAATGACCGACGACCAACGACCCGCTGGTGGCAAGCGCAAAGCGCAGACGATCGCCTACCCGAGCGGGGGCATCTCCCACCCCAGTCCGACCGCCCGCCCCAAGAAGGACACCACCGAGGCAGGCCCGCATGTCGTGGTCCTGTTCGGCGCGACCGGCGACCTCGCCAGACGCAAGCTGCTGTGCGGCCTCGGCTTCCTCGCCGTCTCCGGCCTGACCGCTGGCCTGCGAGTGATCGGCACGTCGCTCGACGACCTCACCGACGAGGAGTTCCGCCAGTTCGCGCGCGAGTCCGTCGACTCGGTCGGCGCGCGCAAACTCACCGACGAGCAGTGGGAGCAGTTCGCGCCGCTGCTGTCTTACATTCCCCAGTCCGCGGGCCCCAAGGCGCTGGCCGACAAGGTCGACGCGGCCGAGAAGGAGCTCGGCAGCGGGGTGCGCCTGCTGCACTACCTGAGCGTGCCGCCCCAGGCCGCGTCGAAGGTGATCGACACCCTGCGCGAGTCTGGCCTGGTGAAGCGCTCGCGCATCATCATGGAGAAGCCGTTCGGCGAGGACCTCGAGACGGCGGTGGCGCTGAACGCGGAGATCCACCGCACGTTCGACGAGAGCCAGGTCTTCCGCATCGACCACTTCCTCGGCAAGGAGGCGGCGCAGAACATCCTCGCCTTCCGCTTCGCGAACGGCCTGTTCGAGCCGATCTGGAACCGGAACTTCATCGACCACATCCAGATCGATGTCCCGGAAGCGCTCGGCCTCGACCAGCGCGCGGCCTTCTACGAGCCGACCGGCGCGTACAAGGACATGGTGGTCACGCACCTCTTCCAGGTCATGGCGTTCGTGGCCATGGAGCCGCCGACCACGCTGGAGCCGCGCTCGATCTCTGAAGAGAAGAACAAGGTGTTCCGGTCGCTGGAGCCGATCCTGCCCGAGGACACCGTGCGCGGCCAGTACACCGGCTACCGCGACGAGCCGGGGGTGCACCCCGACTCCGACACGGAGACGTTCATCGCGCTGCGCGCACGCGTCGACAACTGGCGCTGGGCGGGTGTGCCGTTCTACCTGCGCACCGGGAAGCGGATGGCCGAAGGCATCCGCATCATCTCGATCGCCTTCAAGGAGGCGCCGAAGTCGATGTTCCCAGCCGGCTCCGGCATCGGGTCGCAGGGCCCCGACCACCTCACGTTCGACCTCGCCGACGAGTCGAAAGTGTCGCTGTCGTTCTACGGCAAGCGCCCAGGTCCGGGGATGCGGCTGGACAAGCTGTCGATGCAGTTCTCCACCAAAGAGACCAGCCGGGCCGGCGAGGTCATGGAGGCCTACGAGCGGTTGATCCTCGACGCGATGCGCGGCGACCACACGCTGTTCACGACGGCAGAGGGCATCGAGTCGCTGTGGGAGCGGTCAGCGCCGCTGCTGGAGAACCCGCCCGCCGTCAAGCACTACGCTCCCGGGTCGTGGGGCCCGAACTCGGTGCACCAGCTGATCACCCCGCACGCGTGGCGCCTGCCGTTCGAGCGGAGCTGGCGCGGAGCGTCGTAAGCAACTCAGACAGTTCGGGCCCCGGTCGTCTCGCGACCGGGGCCCGAACGTCGAGTCGTCAGCCGGCGGTGTCGGCCTTGCGCCCGCCCGCCTCGAGCACGTCGCCGGCCGCGCGCTCCTGGTGCCCGCCGAACTGCAAGCGCATCGCCGACAGGATCTGGTTGGCGTAGCGGTCCTCGTCACGAGACGCGAAGCGCTCGAAGAGGGATGCTGCGAGCACCGGCACCGGCACGCCGATGTCGATGGCCGCCTTGACGGTCCAGCGGCCCTCCCCCGAGTCCGAGACCCGCCCGGCGAGGCCCTCGAGCGTCGGGTTGGACTGCAGCGCGGCGGCGGTCAGATCCAGCAGCCACGAGGAGACGACCGAGCCGCGCCGCCACAGCTCGGTGACCTTGGGCGTGTCGACGTGGAAGCGGTAGTACTCCGGCTCCTCCATCGGCGCCACCTCGGCCGAGTGCTCCGCCTCGCCAACGCCGGCGTCGGCGTTGTCGAGGATGTTCAGGCCTTCCGCGAACGCCGCCATGATGCCGTACTCGATGCCGTTGTGCACCATCTTGACGAAGTGGCCCGCGCCACTGGAGCCGCAGTGCAGATAGCCCTGCTCCTCCGGCGCGTAGTCGCCTTCGCGCCCGGGAGTGCGCTCGATCTCGCCCGGCCCGGGCGCGATCGTCTTGAAGATCGGGTTCAGTCGCTCGACCGCGCCATCCGGTCCGCCGATCATGAGACAGTAACCGCGCTCGAGGCCGAACACGCCGCCGCTTGTGCCGACGTCCAGGTAGTCGATGCCGTGCTCCACGAGCGCCTCGGCCCGCCGCACGTCGTCGCGGTAGTTCGAGTTGCCGCCGTCGATGATGGCATCGCCGGGCTCGAGCGCCGCGGCGACCTCGTCGACGACTTTGCCGGTGAGGCTCGCCGGGATCATGAGCCACACGGCGCGTGGCGCCTGGAGCTTCGACGCGAGATCCGCGATGCTGTCGGCGCCGACGGCGCCCTCCGCGACTAGCTCTGCCACGACATCCGGACTCACGTCGTAGACCACGCACTCGTGTCCGTCGCGCATGAGTCGTCGCACGATGTTGGCGCCCATCCGGCCGAGGCCGACCATTCCCAGTTGCATTTCTGCTCCTTGCTCGCGGTGCCGCCGTCGTTGGCGACCTTTTTGCGAAGTCTAGAGGGGTTTCGGGTTTCGACTCCATTCAATGGAATAGGCATCGTCGTCGCGCCGTTTCACCCGGCATGCAACGGTTCGGCACGCTCTCGTTCGGCCACTACGGACCGCTCGGCGGCGGGCGGCAGCTGACCGCCGCCGATTCGATGCTGCAGGCCATCGAGCTCGCCGAGGGAATGGACGAGCTCGGGGTGAACGGCGTCTACTTCCGCGTGCACCACTTCGCGCGGCAGCAGTCCTCTCCTCTGCCCCTGCTGGCCGCGATCGCCGCGCGCACCACGCGCATCGAGGTGGGCACGGGCGTCATCGACATGAGGTACGAGAACCCGCTGTATCTCGCCGAGGAGGCGGCATCCGTCGACCTCATCTCGGGCGGACGGATCGCGCTGGGCGTCAGCCGCGGCTCGCCCGAGACGGTCGTGCGCGGCTACGAGGCCTTCGGCTACGACGGCGGCGACGACCCGCGCGGCGCCGGGCTGGCGCGCGAGCACTTCGACCTGTTCTTGCGCGCGATCGACGGGGAGGGCCTCGCTCAGCGCGACCCGTCGTCGCCGTTCGGCGGCGGCGTCGGCATGCAGCGCGTCGAGCCGCACTCGCCCGGGCTGCGCTCGCGCGTGTGGTGGGGCGCCGGCACGCGCGAGACCGCCGCGTGGGCGGGGCGCGTCGGGGTCAACCTGATGTCGTCCACCCTCCTCACCGAAGACCGCGGGCTGCCGTTCGACGTGCTGCAGGCCGAGCAGATCGACGCGTTCCGCGCCGCGTGGCGCGAGGCGGGGCACGCCGGGGAGCCGCGCGTGTCGGTGAGCAGGTCGGTGTTCCCGCTCGTGACTGCCGACGACCACCTCTCCTTCGGCGGCCGCCAGGAGGAGGACGGCGTCGGCTACATCGACGGGTTCCGCTCGACCTTCGGCAAGACGTACGCGGCCGAGCCCGACGTGCTCGTCGAGCAGCTGCGCCACGACGCCGCGGTGCAATCCGCCGACACGCTCATGCTCACGATCCCGTCGCAGCTGGGCCCCGCATTCAACCTCCGGATCGTGGAGCAGTTCGCGCGTTTCGTCGCGCCGGAGCTGGGCTGGCAGCCGACTGTCTGACCCCTCCGCTGCCGAGCCTTCGCGCTACAGAAACCCGCATTCGCGCGCGCGAGACACGTGCGCGAATGCGGGTTTCACGCGCGCGAGGGGGTGCCGATCGCGTCGGCGATCGGAATGTCGCCGGAGTTGAAGCGGATCGTGCGGCCGACGGTCGTGTCGTCCTCGAGGGCGGCGACGACGACGGATGCCACGTCCGCCCGCGGCACCGAGCCCGATTCCGCCGCGGCGGCGTCGATGCGGCCCGTCGGCGGGTCGAGGGTGAGGGTGCTCGGCGCGACGATCGTCCAGTCCAGGCCGCTGGCGCGCACGTGCGCGTCGGCGGCCGCCTTGGCCTCCGCGTACGCGAAGAACGGGTTGTCGTCCGCGACGCCGTGGTCGGGGCGCGCCCCGAAGTACGACACCATGATGTACCGGCGCACCCCGGCCGCCGAGGCGGCATCCACCGATCGAATCGCCGCATCGCGATCGACGGCGTAGGTCCGCGCCGGGTTGCCGCCGCCAGCGCCGGCCGACCACACGACGACGTCGTTGCCGCGCACGATCCCTGCGAGCTGGTCGGTGTCGAGCAGCTCGATGTCGGCGACGAGCGGAGCGGCGCCGGTGGCCGCGACCTCCGCCTCGTGATCGGGATTGCGGATGACGGCGGTCACCGTGTCGCCGCGGGCCACGAGGAGGGGAGCCAGGAGGAGTGCGACCTTCCCGTGCCCGCCGATGATGAGGATGCGCGCCATGGTGGCTCCCTTCGCCTCTTCGAGCGTAAGCGGCCGTGCGCCCGCTCGGGCCGCCGATCGGATCTCACGCGTAGACCCCAACGCATGCATAATGAAAGCATGCCCAACGTTCTCATCCGCGACCTCGACCCGGATGTGCACGCCGTGCTCGCGGAACGCGCGAAAGGCGCGGGACAATCGCTGCAGCAGTTCCTCACGGCGGAGCTGACGCGACTGGCGAGCAAGCCGACGAACGCGGAGATCATCGCCCGCATCCGCGCGCGAGACCACAAGCCGTCGTTCAGCCCTGAAGACGTGATTGCAGCGCTTCACCGAGAGCGTCGCCGCGGATGATCGTCGTCGACTCGTCCGTGCTGGTCGAACTGCTCAGCGACCGGCCCGCAGGGCGAGTCGCCGGCGACCGCCTCCAGAGCGAGGAGATCGCAGCGCCCGACATTGTCGACACCGAGGTGGCGTCGGCGCTCCGCGGCCTGTGGCTCGGCGGGCTGCTCGATGACGAAGGGCTGCTCCGTGCCCTCGACGACCTCGCGGAGCTCTCCATCACGCACTACGCGTCAAGCACGCTCATCCCGAGAGCCATCGAGTTGCGGCACATCCTCACTCCGTACGATGGCGCCTACGTGGCGCTCGCCGAGGCCCTCGACTGCACGCTGCTCACGTACGACCACCGCATTCGCCACGCACCAGGCACACGCTGCCGCATCGAGGCGCCCTAGCCTGTCTCGTCGGGCTCGCCGAAGTCCTCGGGCTCGATGTCGTCGAGGAAGCGCTTGAACTCCTCGAGCCGCTCGGCGGCGTCCTCCTCCGGGAGGAAGTCGGGCACGCCGGCATCCGCCATCACCGCGTCGGCCACCCAGATCGGCGCGCTCGTGCGCGACGCGAGCGCGATGGCGTCCGACGGCCGCGCGTCGACGACGCGCTCTCCGGCGGGGGTCGACAGGGTCACGACGGCGTAGAACGTTCCCTCCTCGATGCGGACGACCTCGACTCGGACGACGTCCGACCCGGACGCCTCGAGCAGCCGTCGCATGAGGTCGTGCGCGAGCGGGCGCGGCACGGGAGCGCCCTCGACCGCGATGAGGATGGAGGTCGCCTCCTGCTGGCCGATCCAGATGGGCAGCACGCTCCCCGAGCCCGGCAGCTCGTCGATCGGCTTGAGCAGGATGACGTGCTGGCCCGCCCCGTCGACGGCGATTCCTGCGACGCGGACCTGAGCCATGCTGTCTCCCTCCCTCCGTGGGCGGCGCCCCGCACGAGGGCGTGCTGCCATCGTACGCACGGGGACGTCGGGGAGCCGGGCCGCTCGGGCAGGGTCAGCCGGGACGGCTCGTGACACGACGCGGGTGCGCGTAGACGTTCATCGACGCGCCGCGCAGGAACCCGACGAGCGTGAGCCCCGCCGCGGCGGCGAGCTCGACGGCGAGCGACGACGGGGCCGACACGGCCGCGAGAATCGGGATGCCGGCCATCACCGCCTTCTGCGCGAGCTCGAAACTCGCCCGCCCCGATACCAGGAGCACACAGCCCGACAGCGGCAGCCGATCGGCGAGCACGGCCCAGCCGACGACCTTGTCGACGGCGTTGTGCCGGCCGACATCCTCGCGCAGCACCAGCATCTCACCGGTCGCGGCGTCGAAAAGCGCGGCGGCGTGCAGCCCTCCCGTCTTGTCGAACACGGCCTGCTGGGCGCGCAGCGCGTCGGGGAGCGTCGCGAGCAGGGCCGCGTCGATGGATGCCTCGTCGCCGGCGACGTCGTGCGCCGACACCGTCTCGACCGCGTCGATCGACGCCTTGCCGCACAGCCCGCACGAGCTCGTCGTGTAGAAGTTGCGAGCGAGGTCGGGATCGGGGGGCGCGACGTCGGGGGCGAGGGTGACATCGAGGACGTTGTACGTGTTGCCGTCGGATGCCGCCGCCCCGAGCAGGCCGCCGCCGGCCGTCGCCCCGCCGGCGCCGGGTCCGCCACAGTGGATGGCGCTGCGGAACTGCCCGCCGCGCGAGATGACGCCCTCCGACACGAGGAACCCGGCCGCGAGCTCGACGTCGTGCCCCGGCGTGCGCATCGTGACCGCGAGCTGTGTGCCGCCGACCCGGATCTCGAGCGGCTCCTCGACCGCGAGCGTGTCGGCGCGGTGCGTTTCGGGCTGTCCGAGTGTGATCTTGGTGACGCGGCTGCGCGTCGTGATCCGGCCCATGCGTCCAGCGTATGCCCGCCCCCGCAGCCCCGGTCAGCCGCCGATCGCGTTCATGCCGCGCGTCGGCTGCAGGAACGACGGGTCGTCGATGGCGTGCCCGGGGAGCTTGCCGCGCACGCAGGCGCGCAGCATCCGCTCGATCTCCGCGTCCAGAACCGCCCCCTCCTGTCCCGGCCCCTGAGCCTGTCGAAGGGCCGGCAGCAGGTCGTACTCCATCGTGGAGAACAGGCAGTTGCGCAGCTGGCCGTCGGCGGTCAGGCGCAGGCGGTCGCACGCTCCGCAGAACGGCGCCGTCACCGACGCGATGACACCGACCGCCGCCGGCTGGCCGGACGGCAACACCACGCCATCGAGCACGAACCGCTCGGCGGGCGCTCCCCCGCGGCCGGGCAGCGGGACGAGCCTCCAGCGCGCCGCGAGAGCGTCGAGGATCCCGGCGCGCGTGACCATCGCGTCGCGGCTCCAGGTGTGGCCGGCGTCAAGCGGCATCTGCTCGATGAAGCGCAGCTCGGCGCCGTGGCCGACAGCGAAGTCGACGAGCTCGACGAGCTCGTCGTCGTTGACGCCGCGCATTGCGACGGTGTTGAGCTTGAGCGGACGAAGACGGGATGCCGCGGCCGCGGCGATGCCGTCGAGCACATCGGGCAGCCGGTCGCGGCGCGTGAGCTCGCGGAACCGGTCGCGCCGCAGCGTGTCGATCGAGATGTTGAGGCGGCGCAGGCCGGCATCGGCCAACGCGGGAAGCAACTCGGCGAGCCGGATGCCGTTGGTCGTCATCGCCAGCTCGACCGGCCCGTCGGGCCCCGAGATCGCGGCGAGCCGGCGCACCACGTCGACGATGTCGGCGCGCAGGAGCGGCTCGCCGCCGGTGAGGCGGAAGGTCGTGATGCCCGCCGCCGCCGCGACCCGCGCGACGCGCTCGATCTCGTCGAGGGTCAGGATGCTCGTGCGCGCCAGCCACTCGTTGCCCTGCTCGGGCATGCAGTACGTGCACCGCAGCGAGCAGCGATCGGTGAGCGAGACGCGCAGGTCGCGGTGCACCCGGCCGTGCGTGTCGACGAGCGGCCCGGTGCCCGCGGGGGCATCTTCCGGCACCTCCACCGGCCGCCTGGCGAGCACGAGCGGAACCGCGACCATAAACCGAGGCTACTCGGGGCGCTGGCACGCGGGCCGTCAGGGGATGCGCGCGAAGCGCACGTCGGCCGGGTCGACCCACAGCCGCACCGGCATGCCCGCCACGAGCCCCTGGGCCGCCGCCGCGTCGGCCGGGAGGTCCACCGCGACCACCGGGTCAGCGGTGTGCACGCGCACGCCGCCGGGCGTCTGCTCGAGCCGCACGACGCGCGCCAGCCACGACCCGCGCTCGGGCGCCGTGTCGCGCGCGAGCCGCAGCGCGCCCGTCCACGACGTCTCCACCACGGGCTCCAGGTGCACCGCCCCGGGCCTCACCAGCGCGGCCAGCGCGGCGCCCTCGGCGTGCGCAGCGGCGCGGGACTGGATGTCGGCGGCGTCGAGCACCACATCTGCCTCGCCGTCGCCCGACGACCAGCCGCCCCGGCGCGCGACGCCGACGAGGCGGTTCGTGCCGGCGACCGCGGCGGCGAACCGCGTCGCGGGCATCGCCAGCACCTCGGCGACCGCGCCCTCCTGAGTCACGGCGCCGTTCTCGACGATGACCAGGCGCGACGCGAGCGCGGCGGCGTCGACGGCGTCGTGCGTCACGATGAGTGTCGTCGACCGCGTGGCGTGCAGCTGCTCGTGCAGCAATGCCCGCAGGTCGCCCGCCGTCTCGGCATCCAGCGCCGTGAACGGCTCGTCGAGCAGCAGCACTTTCGGCGACGTCGCGAGCGCCCGCGCCAGCGCGACGCGCTGCTGCTGGCCGCCCGACAGCTCGGCGGGGCGGTGCGGGCCCGATCCGGGGAGCCCCACGCGCCACAGCCAGTCGTCGGCATCCCTTCTGGCCACCTCCTTGTCGACGCCGCGCGCGCGGGGACCGAAGGCGACGTTCTCGCGCGCCGTGAGGTGCGGGAACAGGCGCGGCTCCTGGCCCAGCAACACGACGTTGCGCAGGGCGGGCGGCACGTGGCGGCGCGGCTTGGCGCGCGAGACATCCTTCTCGTCGATCGCGATCCGTCCGTCGTCGAGCCGCACGAGTCCCGCGATCGCGCTCACGAGCGTCGACTTGCCGGCCCCGCTCGGGCCCATCACGGCCACCGTCTCCCCCGGCGCGGCGGCCACGGTCACGTCGAGGCGGAAGCCGGCTCGGCGGCCGACGACGACACGCGCGTCGAGCGCTCCCCCGGTCACGGTGTCGCCCCGCCCGCTCCGGGCCGCCATGCGCGCACGAGCAGCAGCACCGTGATCGCGGTGGCCAGCAGCAGCAGCGACAGCGCGACGGCGGCGCCTTGGCCGACGCCTGACCCGTTGAACGCGGTGTAGATCGCGAGCGGCATCGTCTGCGTCACGCCGGGGGCGTTGCCCGCGAACAGCGCGGTCGCGCCGAACTCGCCGATGGCGCGCGCGAAGCACAGGATGACGCCGGTGACGAGCCCCGGCGCGGCCAGCGGCAGCGTCACCCGCCGCAGGATCGTCCACCGCCGCGCGCCGAGCGTTGCCGCGGTGCGCTCGTAGTCGACGCCGGCCGTGCGCATCGCGCCCTCCAGCGCGAGCACGAGGAACGGCAGCGCGACGAAAGTCTGCGCGAGCACGACCGCGGGCGTCGTGAACGGGATGCGGATTCCCCACCACTGGAACAGCAGCATGCCGAGCGGGCCGTTGCGGCCGAGCAGGAACAGCAGCGCGACGCCGCCGACCATGGGCGGCAGCACGAGCGGGATCGTCACGATGGCGCGCAGCACGGCGGAGACGCGGGGGCCGGAGCGGGCGATGACGAGCGCGAGCGGCACGCCGAGCGCGACGCACAGCGCGGTCGCGACGAGCCCGGTGACCAGCGACAGCACGAGCGCGCTGACCGCCTCGGGCGAGGAGATGTCGGCCCATAGCGTCGACCAGTCGACCCGCCACACGAGCGCGCCCAGCGGCAGCACGAGCAGCGCGAGGCCGAGGATCGCCGGCAACGCCAGGATCGGAGGGACGAAGCCCCTGACCTCCCGCCGCGAACGCACGGCTCCAACCTACGGTGCTCCGAACCCGTGCGCCTCCAGCACCGCCTGGCCGTCCGGGCCGAGCACGTAGTCGACGAACGCCTGCGCTGCCTCGGGGTTGCGCGCCTCGGCGAGCGCGACGATCGGGTAGCGGTTGACGACCTCGGCCGCGCCGTCGGGCACGATGCTCTCCACGTCGTCGCGGCCCTGCACGTCGGTGACGTACACGAGGCCGGCGTCGGCGCCGCCCTCAACCTTCGTGAGCACAGCCGTGACATTCTGCTCGTAGCTGGCGGCGGCCACCTCGACGCCGGCGTTGTCGAGCAGCGTCTGCGCCGCGGCGCCGCACGGCACTTCGTCAGCGCACAGCACGACGTCCAGGTCGGGGTCGGCGAGGTCGGCGAGCGTCTGCACGCCGCCCGGATTGCCCTCGGGCAACACGATCACGAGCGTGTTGGAGGCGAACAGCTGCGGATCGGCGGCGAGGCCGGCATCCGTCGCCTTGTCCATGTTGTTCTCGTCGGCTGACGCGAACACGTCGGCGGGAGCGCCTTCGCTCAGCTGGGTGACGAGCGTGCTCGAGCCGTCGTACACGATCGGCAGGATGTCGACGTCAGGATGCGCGTTCTCGAAATCGTCCGCAATCTCGTCGAACGACGCCTTGAGCGACGCCGCGGCGAAGACGGTCAGCTCGCCCTGCAGGCCCTGCGGTGTCTCGCTGGGCGATCCGGTGGGATCGGCGCTGGCGCAGCCGGCGAGGAGCAGAAGGGATGCCACGGCTGCGGCGGCGAGGGGGCGGCGCATGTCAGTCCTTCGGGGTCTCGACGATCACGGTGGTGGCCTTGACAACGGCGACGGCGAGCGAGCCGGGCGCGAGCTTCAGATCGCGCACGGCCTCGGCGGACATCAGCGAGACAACGCGGTGCGGGCCGGCCTGGATGTCGACTTGCGCCATGACGCCGTCCGCCTGGACGCGGGTGACGAGCCCGACGAAACGATTGCGAGCGCTGGAGAGCACGTCGCTCGGGTCGCGCGGAGCGCTCGCGAGTGCGACGGCGCGGGCGGCGAGCGCGTCGCCCGGGATTTCTGCGGGGCTCGTGGCGAGGACGGGCAGCGCGCCGCTCTCGACCCAGCGGCGCACGGTGTCGTCGCTGACGCCGAGGAGCCGCGCGGCCTCGGAGATTCTGTAGCTGGCCATGGCTCGACATTATCGCCGTTTCTGCGTGCACTTGAAATGAATATCTCCGCACATGCGGACACGGCGCGCTCAATTGCCGCGTTCTGCTCCGTGCGCACGCGATTCGCGGCACGTGAACCGGGGGTAGCGTGAGGGCATGCCCCTGCCCCCGCTCGTGGAGCCCGTCGCCGCGCTCAGCGACGCCGAGCGGGCGCGCACCGCACGGCACCGCAGCCTCGCCGCGCTGGGCGACGCGGGGCAGCGACGCCTGCGCGCCGCGCACGT
>NZ_JASGEC010000080.1:0-7989 GCF_047606685.1 Microbacterium sp. | reverse complement strand
CGCGTGGCGCGGGCCCGCGCCGCGGCATCCGCCCGCCTGCGCTCGTCGCGCGCCGCCGCGTGGCTGCTCGACCTGCTCGTCGCGCTGCGCCCGGTGTGGTGGGTCGCGCGCGGATGGGCGCTGTACGCCATCCCGGCGAGCATGCTCGACGACGGTGATTCGAGCCCGTGGCGTCCGAACAGCCTCGGCTCGTGGCTGATGCTGGCGGCGATCGTGCTGCTCAGCGTGCAGTGGGGGCGCGGCCGCTGGGCGCCGGCCGCGTGGCTGCGCGGCCTGCGGATCACGGCGAGCGTGGTCGCCGTGGCGCTGCTGCCGATCCTCATCGGGGCCGCCGTCAACGCGATGGGCAACGCGGGCGAGGCCGTGGACTACGACGAGTCGTACTCCACGCCCGGGCTGGTGCTCGACGGCAAGGATGTGAAGAACATCTTCGCCTACGACGCCGCCGGCGAGCCGATCGACCGCGTACAGCTGTTCGACCAAGACGGCAGGCCGCTCACGACGGTCGGCGCGAACCGCGACGACGGCGTCGTCTGGGACGACCGCTGCGGCGACGATGGCGACGCGCCCGTGGCGCTCACCTCCCCAGGGCGCGCCCCGGTGTGGAACGTCTTCCCGCTGCGCGTGGTGCCGGACGGATGCTTCGAGGACGAGCCGAGCGTCGCCGACGCCATCGCTCCGACGTTCCCGTTCCGCCTCGTGCCCTCCGCCGAGGACGTGGATGCCGCGGCCACCCCGCGCGAGGGCGAGGATCCGGTCGTTGAGCGAGGCCCGCAGAGCCGAGACGAAACGCCCTGACCTCAGCGCGCAGCACGAGCCCTCAGCGGGCCGCCCACCACGCGCGCAAGCGCCGTTCGGCCTCCGCCTCGCCGACGATCCCCTCGTCGAGCCGCAGGTCGAGCAGGAACCGGTACGCCTCGCCCACCTCGCGGCCGGGCCGGATGCCGAGGACCTCTTGGATCCGGTTGCCGTCGAGCTCGGGGCGCATGGCGTCGAGCTGCTCTTGCGCGGCAAGCTCGGCGATGCGCCGCTCGATGTCGTCGTACGCCGCCGCCAGGCGCGCCGCCTTGCGGCGGTTGCGTGTGGTCACGTCGGCGCGGGTGAGGATGTGCAGGCGCTCGAGATCGTCGCCGGCGTCGCGCACGTACCGGCGCACGGCCGAGTCGGTCCACGCTCCCTCCGCGTAGCCGAAGAACCGCAAGTGCAGCTCAATGAGCTTGCAGACGGCATCGGTCGTCGCGGAGTCGAAGCGCAGCGCGTTCAAGCGCTTGCGGGCCATGCGCGCGCCCTTCACATCGTGGTGGTGGAACGTCACCGCCCCACCCGGCTCGAGCCGCCGCGTCGCGGGCTTGCCGATGTCGTGCAGCAGCGCGGCCAGCCGCAGCGGCACGTCGGGCGGAGAGCCAGGATGCCGCGAGTGCTCGAGGTCGATCGCCTGCCGCAGCACCGTCAAGGAGTGCTCGTACACGTCCTTGTGGTGGTGGTGCTCGTCGACCTCGAGCTGCAGCGCCGGGATCTCGGGCAGAAACTCGTCGACGAGCCCGGTCTCGACGAGCAGGCGAATGCCGCGCACCGGGTCGTCGGTCTGCAGCATCCGCACCAGCTCGGACTGCACGCGCTCGGCGCTCACGATCCGCAGAGTCTCGCGCAGCTCGGTGATCGCCGCGACCGTGCCGGGGTCGACGTCGAACCCGAGCTGGGCGCTGAAGCGCGCAGCGCGCAGCATCCGCAGCGGGTCGTCCCCGAAACTGATCCGCGGGTCGGCGGGCGTGCGCAGGATGCCGCGGACGAGATCCTCCACGCCTCCCGACGGGTCGACGAGCGTGCGCGACGGGATGCGCAGCGCCATCGCGTTGACGGTGAAGTCGCGGCGCGCGAGGTCGCCGTCGAGCGAGTCCCCGAACTCCACGGTCGGCTTGCGGGTGGCGCCGTCGTAGCTGTCGGCGCGATAGGTGGTGACCTCGACCTGCTCGGGGCCGGCGGGGGTCGGGATGCGGGCCCCGATCGTGCCGAAGTCGCGCCCGATGTCCCACCGCGCGGTGCTGATCGGGGCGACGATGCGCAGGATATCGTCCGGGCGCGCGTCGGTGGTGAAGTCGAGGTCGTGCGTCTGGCGGCCGAGCAGCGCGTCGCGCACGGGGCCGCCGACGAGGGCGATCTCGTGGCCGGCGTCCTCGAACGCGGCGGCGAGCGTGGCGACGGCCGGGGATGCCGCGAGCGCGCCCAGGCGCGCGACCCCCTCCGCCATGTTCAGCATGGTTTCGAGCCTACGGCCCCGCCTCCGATCGCCGAGCTCCGTGACCACGGGAAAAGAGCGCGGGTCAGGCGAAGCGGAGGAAGCCCGTGAAGACAAGGTCGCGCACACGCGGCAGCAGGTCCGCGCGCAGGGCCGCGGCATCCACTCCCAGCAGCTCGGCGATCGCCGCGATGAGCGGGCCGACCGCGAGGTCGCCGTCGCACGCGCCGACGAGCGCCGCCAGCGCCGGATCGACCGACAGCGCGCGGCCGAAGCCGCCGCCCTGGCGCAGCTCGATGACGGTCGGGTCCGCGACGCCCGGCCGGTGGTGGCGGGCCTCCGTCACGTCGGGCGCGACGACGAGGATGGATGCCTCCAGCCCGCCGTCGTCGACCAGCTCGAGCCGGTCGTGGGAGTGAAGCGCCGCGGCGAGGTGCGCTCCGAGCCCGGACAGCTCGACGTGCTGCGGCACACGCTCATATCTTTCGAGCGTCGGCGGTCCGGCGAGCGGCCGGCGCAACAGCACGTAGCCGAACCCGATCGCGGTGACCCCGCGCCGGTCGAAGTCGTCGAGCCACGCGTCGACGAGCTCGGCGTGCCTGGCGCTGCCGGGAGCCGTGCCTCCGTCGCGAATCCACAGCTCGGCGTACGCGATCGGGCTGAGCGCCTCGCGCTCGACGATCCAGGCGTCGAGCGGCGTCGGCGACTGCGCGACCCACTCGCGCACGCGGTCGAGCCCGCCGACACCGCCACGCGTCTCCCAGTTGCCGAGCAGCTGCGCGACGCCGCCGGGCTCGAGGTGCGCGCCGACGCCGCGGACGACCGTCGCAACGAGCTCGTCTCCCGACATCCCGGCGTCGCGGTACTCGTACGCCGGCACCCCCGCCGCGCGCGGGGTGATGACAAACGGCGGGTTCGACACGACACGGTCGAACAGCTCCGTCGCGGCGAGGGGCTCGAAGAGGCTGCCGAGCCGGGTCTGGATGCCCTCGACGCCGTTCAGACGCGCGTTGAGCTCGGCGAACCGCAGCGCGCGGGACGAGACATCCATCGCCACGACCCGGACCGGCCCCTGCGCGCACCCCGGCCCCTGCGCGCACCCCGGCCCCTGAGCTTGTCGAAGGGCCCGCAGGGCCTGGATGCCGCATCCCGTGCCGATGTCGAGCACGCGCCTCGCCGGCGTCGGCAGCTGCAGCGCGGCCAGCGTGAGCGACGCGCCGCCGACGCCCAGCACGTGGTCTTCGGGCAGCGGGCCGCCGAGCGCCATCTCGTCGAGGTCGCTGGCGATCCACCACTGGCCGACACCCTGCTCGTCGGCGAACGCCTGCGGCCGCACGAGCGCAGTCGGCACGATGCCGGCCGGCTCCGATCGGGCAAGCCCCAGCTCGACAAGGCCCGTCGCCGCACAGCGCGGCAGAGCGGCATCGACGTCGGCCGCGGGCTGCGGGGCTCCGAGCACGAACAGGCGGCCGAGCACGGCCACCGCGTCGTCCCGGCCGGCCAGCGCGTGCAGCGCCGGGCCGCGCAGCCCGCGGGCGATCGCGTCGTCGGCGTCCGGCCCCCACGCGGTTCGAAGAGTGGATGCCGTGTACCCGGCGTCGCGCAGATCGTCGGCGAGCGCGGCGCAGAGCGCCGCATCCGGGTTGGGCGCGGTGTGGGGCACAGGCATCCCCCCATTCAACCGCCCACACGCTCGCCCGCGCCCCCATGCTCACCCCCGGCGCCACGCTCACCCCCACCACACGCTCAGCCGTCACTTCTCGCCGATGCCCGGCGTGCGGCATCCGCCGGAAGCGACTGCTGAGCCATCGCTGCCCGGCTCGGCAGGCGCTTCTCGTGGGTGCTGGGCGACGACACCCACCGAAACCGACTGCTGAGCGCACGCCAGCACGACGACCGCGCGGCCGCGCGCGCCCTCGGGTTGCGCGCAGGCCGGGCTCGTAGAATCGGTGCGACCGTGCGGTCGCGAATCGCACCGACCAGGACGCAAATGACCGTGAGCTCCCCCCCAGCGGGCACGACCGCACGCCGCGACGGCGGCCGCGGCCGCGCACGCCCGACCCGTCGGCTGCTCGCCGCCGCCGCGATCGCGACGATCGCCGCGCTCGGCGCCGGGGGGATGCCGGCATCCGCGGCCCCGGCATCCCTCACCACCACCAACACCCTCACGCCCAAAACCCCCGAGCCGACGCCCGACAGCACCGACTCGACGTCGGAGAGCACCGAGGTCGGGCTCACGCTCGCCCCGGTCGGCAACGGGGTCGTTGAGCCGGGCGACCACCTCTCGGCATCCATCACGATCGCCAACGGCACGCCGCTCGACCTCGCTCCCGGCACCCTCGCCCTCGAGCTCGGCGACACCGCGATCACCGACAGCAGCCGACTCGAGGCGTGGCTCGCCGGCGAAGTCGGCAGCATCCGCACCCGCTCCGTCTCGGTCAGCTCGACGTCGAGCGTCGAGTCCGACACGACCGTCACGCGCAGCTTGTCGATCGCCGACGACGATCCGGCGTTGGCCGAACGCGCTCCCGGCGTCTACCCCCTGCTGGCTCGCTATCAGCGCGCGGGAATCGAGCTGGTCTCCACGAGCGCCATGATCGTGCCCCGCACCGGCAGCACGGTGTCGCCGGTCGCGGTCGTGGTTCCGATCACCGCGGGGCCGCTGACGACAGGCCTCCTCGACGCCGCACAGCTCGAGGAGCTCACCGCGCCGGGCGGCTCGCTGAGCGAGCAGCTCCAGGCGGTGGCGGGATCCGACGCGATCCTCGCCGTCGACCCGGCGATCCCGGCCGCCATCCGCGTGCTCGGCGACACGGCGCCTGACGACGCCGTCCGGTGGCTCGAGGTGCTCGAGAACCTGCCCAACACACGCTTCGCGCTGCAGTTCGGCGACGCCGACGCTGCGGCGGAGCTCGCCGCGGGGCTGAAGCGCCCGGCCGGGCCCACAACCCTGCAGTACGCGATGTCGCTCGAGGACTTCCCGACGCAAACGCCTACCGCGACCCCCACGGCAACGCCCGCCGCCGACGGCACCGAGCTCCCCGACCTCGAGGCGCTGCTCGGCATCGGCGGCGGCCGCAGCGACCTGTTCTGGCCAGCCCCGGGCCAGGCCGGGACAGACGTGGTCGAGGCGCTCGCCGACACGGGGCCCGAGGCGACGACGCTGATCCCGTCGGAGACGGCGGAGGGGATGCGGGCCGCCCAGAGCGGGTACGGCGTGGTAGGCGAGAGCAAAGCCCCGGTGCTCGTCTACGATTCGGCAATCTCCGCCGCGCTGCGCGAGGCCTCGACCACCGAGGCGACGGTGCTGCGAGGACGGCCGCTCACCGCGGCGACCGCGCTCCTCGCGCTCGCGACCACCGCGGCGGGCGATGCCCCCGTCTTCGTCACCGTGGATCGCGCCGCCGATCGCTCGCGCACGGCCCTGACCGCCGCGATCAGCGCCGCCACGGCCCTGCCCACCACACGCGCGGGCTCGTTGCGCGATCTCGTCGACGCCGAGCCGACCGCCGTCACGATCCCCGACGCGGAGCCCGACGCCAAGCGGGGGCGGCAGGCATCCGCCCTGTTCGCCGACGAGGCCGACCTCACCGAGTTCGCGTCGATCCTCGCCGACCCCACCTTGCTCACTGGCCGTGAGCGGGCCGAGGTGCTGCAACTGCTGGGCGTCGGCTGGACCCAGACGACGGAGTGGACGACCGCGTTCTCCGGACACCGCGAGGCGACGCGCGCCACGCTCGACGCCGTCTCGATCCTGCCGCCGAGCGCGGTGAACCTCGCCACCTCCGACGCCTCGCTGCGCTTCTGGGTGCGCAACGAGCTGCCCTACCCCGTCTCGGTGCGACTCGTGGCAACGCCCGACGACCTGCGCCTCGACGTGCAGCGCGAGACGCCGATCGACGACGCGACCGCCGCCAGCAACACGCGCGTCGCCGTTCCGGTGCGGGCCCGGATCAGCAACGGCGAGGTCGCGATCCGCCTGCAGCTGCTCAGCCCGACCGGCGTGCCCGTCGGCCGAGCTCAGTCGGCGGCGATCAACGTGCGCGCCGACTGGGAGGGCATCGGCGTGGGCGTCGTGCTGGCGCTGATCGGCGGCTTCATCGCGCTCGGGCTGGTGCGCACCGTCCTGCGCCGGCGCGCAGCGAGGAGAAGGGATGCCGCGGGCGACAGCGCGGCGGGCGACTCGTGAGCGGCCTCGGGCGCGCCAGCATCCTGATCGGCGCCGGCACTCTCGTCTCACGGGTGACGGGCCTGCTGCGCTCGATCGTGCTCGTTGCCGCCATCGGCGCGACCGCCTCGGCCGACGCGTTCTTCGTGGCCAACCAGTTGCCGAACACGATCTACATGATCGTGTCGACCGGCATCCTCACCGCCGTGATCGTGCCGCAGATCGTCACCGCCAGCCGCGCCCCCGACGGCGGGTCGGCGTTCATCTCGAAGCTGTTCACGCTGGGCACGGTCGTCCTGCTCGGCGTGACCGCGATGGCGGTCGCGTGCGCCCCCTTGCTCGTGCGGCTGTACGCCCCGGCGTTCTCGGGCGACCAGCTCGCGCTCTCCACGGTGTTCGCATACTGGTGCCTGCCGCAGATCTTCTTCTACGGGATCTACGCGCTTGTCGGCGAGACTCTCAACGCCCGCAACGTGTTCGGGCCGTTCACGTGGGCGCCTATCGTGAACAACGTCGTCTCGATCGCCGGCTTCGGCCTGTTCATCGCGATGTTCGGCGCGGGCACGAAAGACGCCGCGTCATGGACTGCCGAGATGACGACGCTCGTGGGCGCGAGCGCGACGCTCGGCATCGTGCTGCAGGCCGGCGTGCTGCTGCTGTTCTGGCGGCGCACCGGCGCGCGGCTGCGGCCCGACTTCCGCTGGCGCGGAATGGGGCTCGGCAACATCGCGCGGCTCGCGGGCTGGACCTTCCTGATGATGCTGGTCACGCAGCTGGCCGCGCTCGTGCAGTCGATGGTGTACTCGACCGCGTCCGACGCGGGCGAGCCCGGCCAGGCGATCGCGGGCAACGCGGCGTTGATCTTCATCCTCCCCTACTCGATCATCGCCCTCTCGATCGGGACGCCATACTTCACCCGGCTGAGCGAGCACGTCGCCGCGGGCCGCCACGACGACGTGCCGCAGGATGTCTCCACCAGCGTGCGCTCGATCTCGCTGCTCGTCGTGCTCTCCACCGCCGCGCTCGCCGCCGCCGCTGTGCCCGCGTCGCGCGTGTTCACCACGTCGTCGGACGAGGCGGTGCAGGCCGCGATCGTGCTCGGCGGGTTCCTCGTCGGCCTCGTGCCGATCGGCGTGCTGTTCACGGTGCAGCGCACGTTCTACGCCTACAACGACACGCGCACGCCGTTCTTGTTCACGCTCGTGCAGGCGGCGATCGCGGCCGGGCTCGCGGCCGCCGCGATGGTCCTTCCCCCCGACATCCGCACCGCCGGCGTCGCGCTCGGGCAGTCGGTGTCGATCCTCGTGCAGGTCGTGCTGGCGACGCTGCTCTTGCGGCGCACCGTGGGCGCGCTGCGCGTGCGGGCATGGATGCAGGCGCTCAGCCGGTACGCGATCGCCGCCGTGCCCGCGGGGTTCGCCGGCTGGGGCGTCTTCCTGCTGCTGGGCGGCCCGAGCGGCTGGACCGCGTCGTCGCAGCTGCTGGGCGCGCTGGGCGCAGCGGTGATCGCCGCGCCCAGCGCGGCCGTGTACGTGGCGCTGCTCGCGGCGCTGCGCGCCCCCGAGCACCGGCGCGAGCTCGGGGG
>NZ_JASGEC010000079.1:0-26160 GCF_047606685.1 Microbacterium sp. | reverse complement strand
GGGTTCGCCGGCCGTCCCGGCGGTGGCGGCCGCGGCCGCGGCCCCGGCGGTGGCACGGCCGGCGCGTTCGGCAAGGGCGGCGGCAAGTCCAAGCAGCGCAAGTCGCGCAGGGCGAAGCGCCAAGAGTTCGAAATGAGGGACGCCCCGGTCGTCGGCGGCGTCAACGTCCAGAAGGGCAACGGCGAGATCATCCGCCTCCGCCGCGGCGCGTCGATCTCCGACTTCGCCGACAAGCTCGAGGCGATCCGCGGCTACACCGTGCAGCCGGGAACACTTGTCACCATCCTCTTCAACCTCGGCGAGATGGCGACGGCGACCGAGTCGCTCGACGAGGCGACCTTCGAGGTGCTCGGCGCCGAGCTCGGCTACAAGATCCAGATGGTCTCGCCCGAGGACGAGGACAAGGAGCTGCTGGAGGGCTTCGGCCTCGACCTGGAGAAGGAGCTGGAGGACGAAAACGAGGACGACCTCGAGATCCGTCCGCCTGTGGTCACCGTGATGGGCCACGTCGACCACGGAAAGACGCGACTGCTCGACGCCATCCGCCAGACCAACGTCGTGGCGGGCGAGGCCGGCGGCATCACCCAGCACATCGGCGCCTACCAGGTGTGGACCGAGCACGAGGGCATCGAGCGCGCCA
Organism: Microbacterium sp.; assembly: GCF_047606685.1. Lineage (GTDB taxonomy): Bacteria > Actinomycetota > Actinomycetes > Actinomycetales > Microbacteriaceae > Microbacterium. Next base: position 25,520 of record NZ_JASGEC010000079.1, on the reverse strand, counting down.
TCACCTTCATCGACACCCCGGGCCACGAGGCGTTCACCGCCATGCGCGCCCGCGGCGCCCAGGTCACCGACATCGCGATCCTCGTGGTCGCGGCCGACGACGGCATCATGCCCCAGACCGTGGAGGCGCTGAACCACGCGCAAGCGGCGAACGTGCCGATCGTGGTCGCCGTCAACAAGGTCGACAAGCCCGAGGCCAACCCGGCCAAGGTGCGCCAGCAACTGACCGAGTACGGCCTGGTCGCCGAGGAGTACGGCGGCGACGTCATGTTCGTCGACGTCTCCGCGCGCCAGGGCACCAACATCCAGGAGCTGTTGGATGCGGTTCTGCTGACCGCCGACGCCGGGCTCGACCTCACGGCGAACCCCAACAAGGCGGCGCGTGGCGTCGCGATCGAGGCGAAGCTCGACAAGGGCCGCGGCTCGGTGGCGACGGTGCTCATCCAGTCCGGCACTCTCCGGGTGGGCGACGCGATCGTCGCGGGCACGGCCTACGGGCGCGTGCGCGCGATGGTCGACGAGAACGGCGAAGCCGTCGAGGAGGCCTACCCGTCGCGTCCCGTGCAGGTGCAGGGGTTGAACTCCGTCCCGCGCGCGGGCGACACGTTCATCGTCACCGACGAGGACCGGATGGCTCGCCAGATCGCCGAGAAGCGCGAGGCAGCCGAGCGCAATGCGCAGCTGGCGAAGGCCCGCAAGCGCATCTCGCTCGAAGACTTCACGCGCGCTCTTGAGGAGGGCAAGGTCGAGTCGCTCAACCTCATCATCAAGGGCGACGTGTCCGGCGCCGTCGAGGCGCTGGAGGAGTCGCTGCTGAAGATCGAGGTGGACGAGTCGGTGCAGCTGCGGATCATCCACCGCGGCGTCGGCGCGATCACCGAGTCGGATGTGAACCTCGCGACGATCGACAACGCGATCGTCATCGGGTTCAACGTCCGCCCCGACGCGAAGGCGCGCGAGCGCGCGTCGCGCGAGGGCGTCGACATCCGCTTCTACTCGGTCATCTACAACGCGATCGACGACGTCGAGCAGTCGCTCACGGGCATGCTCAAACCGGAATACGAAGAGGTGCAGTCGGGCGTCGCCGAGATCCGCGAGGTGTTCCGCTCCTCGAAGTTCGGCAACATCGCGGGTGTCATCGTCCGCTCGGGCACGATCACGCGCAACGCGAAGGCGCGCGTGATCCGCGACGGAGTGGTGATCGCCGACGGCCTGGCGATCGAGTCGTTGCGTCGGTTCAAGGACGACGTCACCGAGGTCAAGACCGACTTCGAGTGCGGTATCGGCCTGGGCAAGTACAACGACATCCAGGTCGGCGACGAGATCGAGACGACCGAGCTCGTCGAGAAGCCGCGCGGCTGACCAGGCGGCCGCCCCGTTCGCGGGGCGGCCGGAGCCTGGAAGGGAGAGGGAAATGGGCAACGAACGACAGGCGCGGCTGGCTGACCGCATCCGTGTCCTCATCGCCGAGCGGCTCGAGAAAGGGCTGCGCGACCCGCGGCTCGGCTTCGTCACGATCACCGATGTGCGGGTGACGGGCGACCTGCAGCACGCCTCGGTGTTCTACACCGTGCTCGGCACGGAGGAGGAGCGGGCGGGAACCGCCGAGGCGCTGAAGTCTGCGACCGGGATGCTGCGCAGCGACGTGGGCAAGAAGCTCGGCGTCCGGCTCACCCCGACGCTCGAGTTCATCCCCGACGCGATTCCGGAGAACGCCGACCACATCGCGGCGCTGCTGCGCGAAGCGCGCGAGCGCGACGAGGCCGTGGCCGGCCTCGCGTCGACGGCGTCGTATGCCGGCGACGCCGACCCGTACGTCAAGCCACGCGAGGCCGACGACCAGTAGCACCCGGCACACTCCGGGAATGCCGTCGAACGCGGGGTCGAACGACGCGATCGTCTCGATGCCGTAGGCAAGCGCGGTCGCCGCGTGCACGGCATCCCGCCCGCGCGCGTGCGTCCGCTCGATGAGCTCGAGCGCAGGCATGACCTGCACATGCATGTGCAGGAATCGTCGTGCCGCGCCGGGCGCCAGCAGTGGGCGAGCCGCACGAGCAGTGCCGGCGGCGGCGCATTCCTCCGCGCCGCGAGACCCGCTTTGCGCGCCGATACCCGCGATGCGCGGCGAGACGCGGCGTCAGGAGGCGAGTGTCGGCGCGCGAGAGGGGTCTCGGCGCGCAAAGCGGGTATCGGCGTCCACGGTCACGCCGCGCCGGGCGCCGCGCCGGGCGTCAGCAGTGGGCGTCAGCAGCGGGCGCTCAGCGCCGCCGCGATCCGCGCGCCGAGTGCCACGTTGCCGCGGTACACGGCGACATTGACGTCGAGGCTGCGGCCGCCGGTCTCGCGCTGGATGTAGTCGAGCAGGAACGGCGTCGTGTCGTGCCCGGAGACACCCTCGGCCTCGGCCGCGGCCAATGCCTTCGCGAGGATCTCGGCGTGCAAGCCGACCGGCAGCTGCTCGGACTCCGGCACGGGGTTGGCGACCAGCACCGCCGTGCGCAGGCCGAGCGCGTCGCGGGCGGCAGCGACGGCGGCGACCTCCTCCGGGCTCGACACCGCATAGTCGACGTCGTAGCCCGAGTCGGCGATGTAGAAGCCGGGGTAGTCGGTCGTGCCGTAGCCGAGCACGGTCAGCCCCAGCGTCTCGAGGCGCTCGAGCGTGAGCGGGATGTCGAGGATCGACTTGACGCCGGCGCTGACCAGCACGATCGGCAGTTCGGCGAGCGCGGGCAGGTCGGCCGACTCGTCGAACGTGCGCTGCGCCTCGCGGTGGACGCCACCGAGCCCGCCGGTCGAGAACACGCGCACGCCCGCGCGCTGCGCGAGGTAGGCGGTGGCGGCGACGGTTGTGCCCCCGCTCAACTCCTTCGCGAACAGCACCGGCAGATCCCGCACGCTCGCCTTCACGACGGCGGGGTCGGCGGAGAGCCGCTGGAGGTCGGCCTCGCTCAGCCCGACCGTGGCGACCCCGTCCACGACGCCGATCGTGGCGGGAACCGCCCCCAGCTCGCGCACGATGCGCTCGGCCTCGAGGCCGACCTCGAGGTTGCGCGGGCGCGGCAGCCCGTGCGTGATGATCGTCGACTCGAGGGCGAGCACCGGCCGCCCGGCCGCGACGGCCTCGGCGACCTCGGGGGAGACGCGGAACGATTCGGGCATGGGGGAACTCCTCGGGAAGTCGGTGGTGTCCACGATAAACGCGGGCGCCGGTCGCGATGACGGCGTGCGCCAGATCAGGGGATTTCGCGCAGTCAGGACGTGTGCTGCCGGATCGCCCTGAGCCCGCGAAATCAGGAGATTCGGCGAAGCCGGCACGTGCGGGGGGTCGGACGGGCCGAGGTCACACGGGCAGGCGCAGCATCCCGTCCGACGCCTCCGCCAGGCCGTCGGCGATGAGCGAGTCGATCGCGCGGTCGCGCTGCCTCGCGTCGGGCCAGCCCGCGATCACGTCGTCGATTGCGACAGCATGCGCGTCGGTGTGCCGCAGCGCGCGCAGCACGGCTCCGCGCGCTTGGCGGTCGCTGCCCTCGTAGGGCGCCTGCCGCCTGCGCTCGTCGCCGGTGTCGGGGTAGCCGGCCGCGCGCCACGCGCACGCCGACGCGATCGGGCATGCCTCGCAGCGCGGCGCGCGGGCCGTGCACACGACGGCGCCGAGCTCCATCGTGGCGGCGTTCAGCACAGCGGCTTGTGCGAGATCCTCCGGCAGCAACGCCGCCATCGCGGCCAGGTCGCGCGGCGACGGCGGCCCCGGCTGCGAGCACCCGTCGACCGCGCGCGCCAGCACGCGGCGGGTGTTCGTGTCGACGACGGGATGGCGGTCGCCGTAGGCGAACACCGCGACGGCGCGGGCGGTGTAGTCGCCGATGCCGGTCAGCGCCAGCAGTGCGTCGACGTCGCGCGGCACGACCCCGCCGTGGCGGTCGCGCACCTCGACGGCGGCGCGGTGCAGCCACAGCGCGCGGCGCGGGTAGCCGAGGTTCGCCCACTGCCGCACGGCCTCGGCCGGCGGCTCGGCGGCGAGGTCGGCGGGCGTGGGCCAGCGGCCGAGCCACGCGTCCAGGTGCGGGATGACGCGGGCCACCGGCGTCTGCTGCAGCATGAACTCGCTCACCAGCACGCCCCACGCTCCGAACCGGGCGCGGAAGCCGGCCCGCCGCCACGGCAGATCGCGCGCGTTCGCCCGGTACCACGCGATCAGCGTCGCGGCGATCTCGGGCATGGGGCCCAGCCTAAGCTGATGCCATGCGACTGCCCGTCACGCCTGTCACGACCCTGTGGCGCGCGCTTCGCGACGAGGTGCGGCGCGAGTACCGGGCCGGCCGCGTCGTCGTCGCGGTGGACGGCATCGACGGAGCGGGCAAGACGACCTTCGCCGACGGACTCGCCGAGGCGTTCGCCGAGGACGGCGTCGCGGTGTGCCGCGCCAGCATCGACGACTTCCATCGGCCGCGAGCTGAGCGCTATGCGCGCGGCCGAGGATCCGCCGAGGGCTACTACGCCGACTCGTACGACTACGCCGCCTTCCGCCGCGTGCTGGTCGACCCGTTCCGCGCGGGCGCGCAGACGTCGGCGACGGGCTTCCAGCTCGCGGTGTTCGACGTCGCCCGCGACGCGCCGATCGAGGCCCAGTGGGCCACCGCGCCCCGTGACGCCGTGCTGATCGTGGACGGAGTCTTCCTGCACCGACCCGGCCTGCGCGGCCTGTGGGACTGGTCGGTGTGGCTCGACGTGCCGTTCCAAACCGCGTACGCGCGCATGGCGCTGCGCGACGGCTGCGACGCCGACCCCCGCGCCGCGGCGAACCGCCGCTACTACGCGGGCCAGCAGCTCTACCTGCGCGACGCGCAGCCTGTGGCGGCCGCCTCTGCGGTCGTCGACAACGCCGACGTGGCACGCCCGCGCCGCGTGCGCCGCGAGGCGGCCTGATGGCGGCCTCCGGCATCCTGCTCGTCGACAAGCCGGGCGGCGTGACATCCCACGACGTCGTCGCGCGCGCCCGCCGCGCGCTCGGCACACGCAAGATCGGCCACGCCGGCACGCTCGATCCGATGGCGACCGGCCTGCTCGTGCTCGGCGTGGAGGGCGCGACGCGCCTGCTCACCTACTTCGTCGGCCTCGACAAGACGTACGAGGCGACGATCCGGCTCGGCGTCGCGACCACGACCGACGACGCCGACGGGGAGGAGACGGAGCGAGCGGATGCCGCGGCGCTCGCCGCCGTCACCCCGCAGCGCGTCGCCGCCGGCGTCGCGGCGCTCACCGGCCGCATCCGCCAAGTGCCCAGCACCGTGTCGGCGATCAAGGTCGACGGCCGCCGCGCCTACGACCGCGCTCGCGCGGGGGAGGAGGTGGTCCTCAAGGCGAGGGAGGTCACGGTGTCGCGATTCGACGTGGTGGCGCAGCGCCCTTCGACCCTTCGGCAAGCTCAGGGCGGCGCAGGCCACGCTCAGGGCGGCGCAGGCCACGCTCAGGGCGGCGCAGGCCACGCTCAGGGCGGCGCAGGTGCTGGCGGGCTCGACCTCGACGTCGTGGTGGATTGCTCGAGCGGCACCTACATCCGCGCCCTCGCGCGCGATCTCGGCGCAGCCCTCGGAGTGGGCGGACACCTCACGGCACTGCGCCGCACGCGCGTCGGCCCGCTGCGCGTGGAGGACGCAGCGCCGGACGTCGCCGCGGCATCCCTGCTCTCGCCCGCGGTCGTTGCGGCCTCGGTGCTCGGGCGACTGGATGTCGCCGAGCCCGAAGCCCGAGACCTCCGGCATGGCAAGCGGCTCGTCGGCGCCGCCGGTCGGCTGTCGGCGCCGCAGGCCGCCGCGATCGCGCCGGACGGCGAGCTCGTCGGCATCGTCGAGCGCCGCGGCGACGACCTCAAAAGCGCGATGAACATGCCGGGAGGACTCGAATGATCCTGTGGTTCACCTACGTCCAGGTGGCCGTCGCCGCCGCCACCGGAATCCTGTGCGTCGCGCTGGGGCTCGCCGGCCGGCGGCCGAGCGATCTCACGGTGGGGGCGATGGGGCTCGTGGAGTTGTTGCTCGTCGCGCAGGTCGTCGTCTCGATCATCGCGCCTCTCGCAGGCAATCCGCCCACCGGGAGTCTGCTGGAGTTCTGGGTGTACCTCGTCTCCGCCGTGCTGCTGCCGGTGGCCGGCGTCGCGTGGGCGCTGGTCGAGCGCAGTCGCTGGAGCACGGTGATCATGGGCATCGCCGCCCTGGCGATCGCGGTGATGGCGTGGCGAATGCAGGTGATCTGGACGGTCCAGCTCGCCTGAGGCGCCCCGGCTGCTACTTCAGCTTCTTGAGGTAGTTCTTGTGCATCCACCCGGTCGTGTCGTTGTACGTGACCTTGCGCCACACGCCGTTCTTCGCCTGCACCGAGCCGATGTAGGCGCCCTTCGGAATGACGAGGAGGATCTTGCCGCTCAGAGAAGGCTTCTTGCGCAAGTTGACGGCGCTCTTGGCGGTGTAGACGGTGGGCGGAGACTGCAGGTAGTCCTTGTGCATCCAGCCGGTCTTGCCCAGGTACGTGACCTTGCGCCAGTCGCCGTGGGTCGCCTTCACCTTGCTCAGGCTGGCGCCCTTCGGGATCACGACGATGATCTTGCCCTTGAGCGACGGCTTCTTGCGCAGGTTCACGTAGTCTTTCGCGGTGTTCGCGGGCGTGAGCGCGGCCAGCGACACAACCGTCGGCTTGACCGGCGTCACCAGCGGCCACGACACCCAGCCCCGTTGCTCGCCGATCTTCACCGGCAGGAAGCCGTTCTTGCGCTGCCCCGGCACGTGGACCATCGGCGTGCCCTTGGGCAGGACGCTCAGGATCGGACTCGACGTCGACGCTCCGGTGCGGAAGTTCACCTTCGTGGCGGTGTAGTACGTGCATGTCGCCGGCGCCTTCTGCGCGGTCACGGCGCGCGCCTCCTTGCGGATGTTCACTCCGCGCTTCTTGAGGAACTTGTACGGGTTCACCGACACGTTGCCGCTGGAGGTCACCTTCCAGATCTCGAGGTGCAGGTGCGGCCCGCCGGACACGCCGCTGTTGCCGACCTCGGAGATGCGCTGGCCGGCCTTCACGATCTGCCCGACCTTGACCCGCGTCGTCGCCTTCCAGATGTGGTAGTACCGCGAGATGTACTTGGTGCTGCCGATGGTGTGGCGCACGTCGATGTAGCCCGCTTGCGCGGAGCTGCCGTTCACCGTGGCCGTCACCTTCCCGGCCGCGATCGAGTAGATCCCCGATCCGCTCGAGGCCGCGAGATCCTCGCCGAGGTGCCACGTCGACGCGCCGCGCAGCGGGATGCAGCGCGGGCCGTAGAACGACACGACGGTGTACGAGGCTTTCAGCGGGTTTCGGAACGTTGTGGCCTCTGGCGCGGCGGCGATGTGCACCGCGGTCGGGCTGGAGGCGGTGGCCGGCGCCGGGGCGCCGGCGAGGACGACAGCGACAGCGACGGGCACAGTGAGAAGGAGCGAACGGATCGAGCGCATGTGGGGACGGCTTCCTGTCGATTCGGTCGGAGTGGCGTGAGTCCGACCTGTGAATATTGTCATTTATCGGTGTGTCTGTCTACTTCTGAGGCAAATGTGGCATATGAGGCCGAAGATCAGAGGCGGCCGTGCGGACGATCTAGGATTGACGGGTCATGACTGCCCGCACCCGCTCCCCCCGCCGGATGACCGGCATCGGCCGCGTCCTCGTGATCGTCTACGGGATCATGGCGCTGGCCGCGACCGGCCGCTCGTTCGTGCAGATCGCGCAGCGCTTCGACGAGGCTCCGCTCGCGTACTCGCTGTCCGCGGTGTCGGCGGTCGTGTACATCCTCGCCACGCTCGCGCTCGTGTTCGCGGGCTCGCGCGCGTGGTACGCCGTCGCCGGGGTCGCGATCGTGTTCGAGCTGGTCGGCGTCCTCGTCGTCGGCACGCTCTCTTTCGCGCTGCCCGCCCTTTTCGCCCACCCCACCGTGTGGTCGTGGTTCGGCATGGGCTACCTGTTCATTCCCCTGGTGCTGCCCTTCCTCGGGCTGTGGTGGCTCGCCCGCCACAAGCCGGCCGCCGACGCGCACGGCTCCGCGGCGGCGTCGTGATCGTCTTCCGCGACCCCGCCGAGGTTCCGGCCGACTTCGGCCCGTCGGTCGTCGCGATCGGCAAGTTCGACGGTGTGCACGCCGGGCATCGCGCGGTGATCCAGCGCGCCCGGGTCGACGCGGCCACCGGCGCGAAGGTCGTCGCGGTGACCTTCGACCGCAACCCGCTCAGCGTCTTGCGGCCGGAGATGTGCCCGGCGAGCCTGCTCGGGGCGACCCAGAAGCTGCAGCTGCTCGCGGAGACCGGCGTCGACGCCACGCTGATGCTCCGCTTCGACGAGCGTCTTGCGACGCTGACGCCGCGCGAGTTCGTGGAGACGGTGCTGGTGCGCGCGCTCTCGGCCCGCACCGTGCTGGTGGGCAGCGACTTCCGCTTCGGCCGCGGCGGCGCCGGCACGCCCGGCACGCTGCGCGAGCTGGGAACCGAGCTGGGTTTTCGCGTGGACGTCGTCGACGACGTGCGCGCGATCGACACCGACCGGCGCGTGTCGTCGACGTGGATCCGAGAGCTGCTGGCCGCGGGCGACGTCGAGACAGCGCTCAAGCTGCTCGGCCGCCCCGCGTCGGTGTGGGGCGAGGTCGTGCCCGGCCAGCGCCGTGGACGCGAGCTGGGCTTCCCGACGGCGAACCTGACCCCGGGCCTGGAGGGATTCGTCCCCGCCGACGGCGTCTACGCGGGGTGGCTCGTGGACGAGGGCTCCGCCGACGGACTCCGGTCCGGCACCCGCTACCCAGCGGCGATCAGCGTCGGAACCAACCCGACCTTCGACGACGTCGCCGAGCGGGTCGTCGAGGCGCACGTGCTCGACGAGGCCGACCTCGACCTGTACGGCCACCTTGTCGAAGTGCAGTTCGTGCAGCGCATCCGCGACATGGCGGCGTTCGAGGGCGTCGAGGCGCTCACGCGGCAGATCGCGGAGGATGTCGCGCGCGTGCGCAGCGCGCTGGCGTGACCGGACCGCGTCGCCCGCGCTGCGCCGGGCGGAATACCATCGAATGATGACCTCCACCGATCTCACGACCCTGCGCAGCCGCGCGGTCGAGCTGCTGGGCGGCGAGCCGGACGACATCACGCTCGGGCGGTACCTGCACGGACTGCCCGGGGTCGACGCCGTCGGCCTCGAGCAGCGCGCCGCGTCGCTTGGCACGCGCTCGATCAAGACGACGTCGAAGGCGTGGGCGCTCGACAAGATCATCTCGCTCGTCGACCTGACGACGCTGGAAGGCGCCGACACGCCCGGCAAAGTGCGGTCGCTGGCAGCGAAGGCGCTCGTGCCGGACGCCTCCGACCCGACGTGCCCGCGCGTGGCCGCCGTGTGCGTGTACGGCGACATGGTCCCGCACGCCGTCGAGGCGCTCGGCGCGGCGCACGGCGACCCCGACGACAAGCTCGTCTCGGTCGCCGCGGTGGCCACGGCGTTTCCGAGCGGTCGCGCCTCGCTCGAGGTGAAGCTGCGCGACACCGCGGAGGCGGTCGCCGACGGCGCCGACGAGATCGACATGGTGATCGACCGCGGCGCTTTCCTCGCCGGCCGGTACGGGCTCGTGTTCGACCAGATCGCGCGGGTGAAGGATGCCTGCCGCCGGCCGGACGGGTCGTCCGCCTCGCTGAAGGTCATTTTGGAGACCGGCGAGCTGGGCACGTACGACAACGTCAAGCGCGCGTCGTGGCTCGCCATCCTCGCCGGCGGAGACTTCATCAAGACGTCGACGGGCAAGGTGCAGCCGGCCGCGACGCTGCCGGTGACGCTGCTCATGCTCGAGGTCGTGCGCGACTGGCGCCGTGCGACCGGGGAGCGGATCGGAGTGAAGCCGGCAGGCGGCATCCGCACCTCGAAAGACGCCATCAAATACCTCGTCGCCGTCGCCGAGACGGTGGGCGAGGAGTGGCTGCAGCCGCACCTGTTCCGCTTCGGCGCGTCGAGCCTCGTCAACGACGTGCTGCTGCAGCGGCAGAAGCTGACGACCGGGCACTACTCCGGCGCCGACTACGTGACGATCGATTGAGGCACTGACATGAGCTTCCTGGAGTACGCACCCGCGCCGGAGTCGCGCGCCATCCTGAACCTCCGCGACGAGTACGGCCTGTTCATCGACGGCGCCTTCGTTGCGGGGTCGGGCACGCCGTTCACGACGATCTCGCCCGCCGACGAGCGGGCGATCGCGACCATTGCGACCGCCGACGACGGCGACGTCGACCGTGCTGTCGCTGCGGCGCGGCGCGCGCACGACACGGTGTGGTCGCCCATGAGCGGCCGTGACCGCGGCAAGTACTTGTTCCGCATCGCGCGACTCGTGCAAGAGCGCGCGCGAGAGCTGGCCGTGGCGGAGAGCCTCGACAACGGCAAGCCGATCAAAGAGAGCCGGGATGTCGACGTGCCGCTGGTGGCGGCGTGGTTCTTCTACTATGCGGGCTGGGCCGACAAGCTCGACCACGCGGGCCTGGGGGCGGCGCCGCGCTCGCTCGGCGTTGCCGGCCAGGTGATCCCGTGGAACTTCCCGCTGCTCATGCTGGCGTGGAAGATCGCGCCGGCGCTGGCGGCAGGCAACACCGTCGTGCTCAAGCCCGCCGAGACGACGCCGCTGACCGCGCTGCTGTTCGCCGAGATCGTGCAGCAGGCCGACCTGCCGCCCGGAGTCGTGAACATCGTCACCGGCGCGGGCGCGACCGGCGCGGCCGTGGTGCGGCACCCGGATGTCGACAAGGTCGCCTTCACCGGGTCGACGGGCGTCGGCCGCGAGATCGCGAAGTCGATCGCCGGCACCGACAAGCGGCTCACGCTCGAGCTCGGCGGCAAGGCGGCGAACATCGTCTTCGACGACGCGCCGATCGACCAGGCGATTGAGGGCATCGTCAACGGCATCTTCTTCAACCAGGGCCACGTGTGCTGCGCCGGCAGCCGCCTGCTGGTGCAAGAGAGCGTGCACGACGAGGTCGTCGACCGGCTCAAGACGCGGCTGTCGACGCTGCGGCTGGGCGACCCGCTCGACAAGAACACCGACATCGGGGCGATCAACTCCGCCGCGCAGCTGCAGCGTATCCGCGAGCTCAGCGCCGTCGGCGAGGAAGAGGGCGCCGAGCGGTGGAGCGCCGACTGCGCCATCCCCGAGAACGGGTTCTGGTTCGCGCCGACGATCTTCACCAACGTGCAGGCCAGCCACCGCATCGCCCGCGAGGAGATCTTCGGCCCGGTGCTGTCGGTGCTGACTTTCCGCACCCCGGCGGAGGCCATCGCGAAGGCCAACAACACGCCGTACGGCCTGTCGGCGGGCATCTGGACTGACAAGGGCTCGCGCATCCTCGCCGTCGCCGACAAGCTGCGCGCCGGCGTGGTCTGGGCGAACACGTTCAACCGGTTCGACCCGTCGTCGCCGTTCGGCGGCTACAAGGAGTCGGGCTACGGCCGCGAGGGCGGCCGGCATGGCCTCCTCGCCTACCTGAAGGGAGGCGCGAAATGAGCAAGCGGCTGACCGTGCCCAAGACGTACAAGCTGTTCATCGGCGGCGCGTTCCCGCGCAGCGAGTCGGGCCGCACGTACGAGATCGCCTCCCCGACCGGCGGCTTCCTCGCCAACGCGGCGCTCGCGTCGCGCAAAGACGCGCGGGATGCCGTCACGGCCGCCGTCGGAGCGGGCCCGAAGTGGGCGGGCGCGACGCCGTACAACCGCGGGCAGGTGCTCTACCGCGTGGCCGAGATCCTCGAGGGCCGCCGCCAGCAGTTCGTCGACGAGATCGCTGCGCAGACCGGCGCCAGTGCCGCGGCCGCCGGCGCCGAGGTCGACGAGGCGGTCGACCGCTGGGTCTGGTACGCGGGATGGTGCGACAAGTTCGCTCAGGTGGCGGGCGCGCTCAACCCCGTCGCCGGGCCGTACTTCGACATCTCGGTGCCCGAGCCCACGGGCGTGGTCGGCATCGTGGCTCCGCAAGACACCGCGCTGCTCGGCCTCACGTCGGCGATCGCCCCGGCGCTCGTGTCCGGCAACACCGTCGTGGCCGTGGCATCCGAACGCCACCCGCTGTCGGCGATCAGCCTTGCTGAGGTGCTCGCGACCAGCGACGTGCCCGGCGGCACGGTGAACATCCTCACCGGCTCGCCGGCCGAGATCGCGCCGTGGCTCGCCTCGCATCCCGAGGTGCACGCGCTCGACCTCGTTGGCGCGGGCGATCTGGACTGGGTTGACCTGGAGATCGCCGCCGCCGAGACGCTCACACGCGTGCTGCGGCCCGAGGCGGGGCCGGATGCCGCGAGCCCGAGCCTGCAGCGGATCACGGCGTTCACCGAGACGAAGACCGTCTGGCACACCAAGAGCATGGTCTGAGCCCGCAGGCTGATTCAGAGGGCGAGGTCGTTCCACGCGCCGGGCTCGGCGAGCTCGGCGTAGCGCACCTCGAGCCCGGTGGGCGACACCGTCGCCGCGCACAGCAGGGTCGACAGCGTCGGGTACCCGAACGCGCGGTTGTCGCGGATGATGGTGCGGTCGTCGTCGTGCGACAGCTCTGCCGAGCGGGCGAGGATGCCGAGCCACGGCGCCCACCACCGGTCGCCGTCGAGCACGGCATCCCGGAACTCGCCCAGCCACCGTGCGATGCGCGCCGTGCCCGGGTCGTCGACATCGTCGTGCGCGAGCATGTGCGTTCCCGGCTCCAGCTCCGTGGTGTGCAGGCGCGCGCCGTCCCACACCGTCACCCGCGCGGTCGGGCCGTCGACCTCGACGAGATTGAAGCCGTGCGTCGGCGGCTCGCCCGCCGGCGGCGAGCCGGCCACCGACGTGAGCACGATGCCGCCGCGCGAGACGAGCTCCGACTCGGGGCGGTCGGAGACATCCGCCCGATTCAGCAGCACGGCCAGCCGCCCCGACGCGGGGGCGGCGGCGAGCCATGCGCCGCCCGCCCGCACGTCGCGCACGCCGACGACGCCGGGGTGCGTGTCGGGCCACGACTCGCCGAGGGGCAGCCACGGGCGGCCCGGGTCCTCGTCGCGCACCGCCAGCAGGCGCACTGCGTCGCCTGCCCGGTCGGGAACGCGAATGACCACCGTGCACATCGGCTGGCCTCCTGAGGGCTCGTGCGTGGGAGGATCGGATCGTGTTCGTCGTCGTGGGAGTCACGGGCGGGATCGCCGCCTATAAGACTGTCCACCTGGTGCGCCTGCTGGTGCAGGACGGCCACGCCGTGCACGTCGTCCCTACACAAGACGCTACGCGGTTCGTCGGCATTCCCACGTGGGAGGCGATCAGCCGCAATCCCGTGACGACGTCGGTGCACGATGACGTCGCCAGCGTCCGCCACGTCGCGCTCGGGCAAGCCGCCGATCTCGTCGTCGTGGCGCCGGCGACGGCGAACACGCTGGCGAGGATGGCGGCGGGCATCGCCGACGACCTGCTGGGCACGACGCTGCTCGCCACGACCGCTCCGGTGCTCGTCGCGCCGGCGATGCACAGCGAGATGTGGCAGCATCCCGCGACCCAGCACAACCTGCGGACGCTGCGCTCGCGCGGCGTGCGCGTGGTCGGCCCGGAAGACGGCCCGCTCACCGGCGGCGACAGCGGGCCGGGACGGATGTCGGAGCCCGACGCGATCCTCGAGGCCGCGTACGCGGCGCTCGGCGCCCGGCGCGACCTCACCGGGCTGCGCGTCGTCGTGAGCGCCGGCGGCACGCGCGAGCCGATCGACCCCGTGCGGTACATCGGCAACCGCTCCAGCGGCAAGCAGGGTGTCGCGGTCGCCGTGGCGGCGGCCGAGCGCGGGGCGCGCGTCACCCTTGTCGCGGCGCACATCGAGGCGGACGTGCTCGCCGCGGCCGCCACGCGGCATCCCGCGATCGATGTCGTGACGGCGGGAACGGCCGCCGACCTCGCCGCGGCCGTCTTCTCGGCCGCGGCGGGAGCAGACATCGTCGTGATGGCGGCCGCGGTCGCCGACTATCGGGTGTCGGCGGTCTCGGAGGCGAAGCTGACGAAAGAGTCCGCGCGCCAGGTCCCTGAGCCCGTCGTGTCGGTCCTCGAGCCTGTCGTGCCGGTCCCTGAGCCCGTCGTGCCGGTCCCTGAGCCCGTCGAAGGGCGCACCCTCGAGCTGGTGGAGACCCCCGACATCCTCGCCGCTGTCGTCGCCGGGCGCGCGCCGGGCCAGACGATCGTGGGATTCGCGGCGGAGACGCCCGCCGAGGGCGAGTCGCTCGTCGAGCGCGGCCGGCGCAAGAGGGCGCGCAAGGGCGTGGATCTCCTTGCGGTCAACGCGGTCGGCTGGACGACCGGGTTCGAGCGCGATGACAACGAGCTTGTCATCATCGACTCGGGCGACGACGTCGTCGCCGAGGCGGCCGGCACCAAGCGCGAGGTCGCCGACGCGCTGTGGGACGCGATCGTCGCGGTCAGGAACGCCACCGCTCGGTGAGCGAGGGCCGCAGGCCCGAGACGAAACGCGGCAACGGTTTTGCACTAGAATGGCCGGCGGGGTCCTCTCGCGCGCGATCCGCGTCTCGCAGAAGCGAGCACCAGCGCTCGCGTCGAGCGGACTCCGTGTCCGCAAGCAAAGGGCGCCATCGCGACGGCTCCGTCCGCGGGAGCGCCGCCGCCCTCACCCGGGGGCAGAGCCGGAACCCGCCGGCCCACACGCTCAGGAGGAGCATGCCGACCACCACGGCACCCGCCCGCAAATCCGGCCAGCGACGCAACTCGTCGTCGCGCCGCGACGACGAGGCGCCCATCATCCCGATCCTCGCCCGCAAGGTCCGCGAGGTCGAGGCGAAGGCCCAGCGCGGCAAGCTGGGGCCGACCAACCGCGTCAAGTTCCAGGTCATCGCCTTCCTCGTCCGCGAAGAGCGCGCGCGTGTCAAGGCCGACGACGCGCTGACCGACGCCGCCCGCGCCGAGCTGCTCAAACGCCTCGACGGCGTGGCGACGATCCTCGCCAAGACCGCCGCCCGCGACACGTCGCTCATCCAGCTGCTCGAGGTCGACCAGGCCACCTCGCCGGTCGCCAAGCGCATGCGCCGCGACTGGCTGCTCGAATCCGGGGCAGAGCTCGCGCCCGACGAGCTGATCATCACCGACACGCCCGCCCCGGTCTCGGCCCCGGTCGTGCCCGCCGCGCTGGCGGAGCGACAGGTCACTCCGCCGCAGATCGAGTTCCGCCGCGAGTCGAACCCGTTCCTCGCGCCCGACCTTGCGCTCCGGGCGGCCAAGCAGACGCCTCGCCGCCGACTGGACGGCTGGGAGCTCATGGGCCCGCTGTACAAGGCGTTCGAGACGGGCGCCGGCGGCGGCTCGGCCACGATGGAACTGCCGCCCGTTCCCGAGTTCGACCGCCTCTCGCCCAAGGGGCTCGAGGTCATGCCCCACCAGTCACGCTTCCTCGAGGCCGTGCGCGAAGGGCACCGCACCTTCCTGCTCGCCGACGAGCCGGGCCTGGGAAAGACCGCGGAGTCGGTGCTCGCGGCATCCGTCGCCGGCGCCTATCCGCTGCTGGCGGTCGTGCCCAACGTCGTCAAGATGAACTGGGCCCGCGAGGTCGAGCGCTGGACGCCACAGCGCCGCGCCACCGTCATCCAGGGCGACGGCGACGACATCGACGCGTTCGCCGACGTGTTCATCGTCAATTACGAGATCCTCGACCGGCACTTGTCGTGGCTGGGGTCGATCGGCCTGAAGGGCATGGTCGTCGACGAGGCCCACTTCATCAAGAACCTGACTTCGCAGCGCTCGCAGAACGTGCTGGCTCTGGCATCCCGCATCCGCGAGACCGTCCGCGACCCGCTGCTGCTCGCCCTCACCGGGACCCCGCTCATCAACGACGTCGAGGACTTCGACGCGATCTGGCGCTTCCTCGGCTGGACGGCGCCGACGGGCGACAAGCCCGGCCCCGAGCTCATGGAGAAGCTCGACGGCACCGGCCTCACACCGGCCGACAAGGCGTTCTACCCCGAGGCGCGCGACGCGGTCATCTCGATGGGCATCGTGCGGCGCAAAAAGAAGGATGTCGCAGCCGACCTCCCCGACAAGCTCATCGCCGACCTGCCGGTGCAGCTCGACGACGAGTTCGGCCGGTCGATCCGCGCCGCCGAGCGCGAGCTCGGGCAGCGACTGGCCGCGCGCTATCGTCGCGTCATCGAGGCGCGCGGGCGCGAGACGCACGGGATCGACGACGACATCGTGCGCATGGTGGCCCAGCACGAGCTCGACGAGTCGAAGAACGCCGCCGCCGCCGAGAACGTGTTCACGATGGTGCGCAGGATCGGCCAGGCCAAGGCGCTGCTCGCGGCCGACTACGCGGCGCAACTGCAGCGCTCGGTCGGCAAGGTCGTGTTCTTCGCGAAGCACATCGACGTCATGGACCAGGCGGAGGCGCACTTCGCCGAGTCCGGCCTGCGCACCGTGTCGATCCGCGGCGACCAGACCACGCCCGCCCGCCAGGAGGCGATCGACGCGTTCAACAACGACCCCGAGGTCGCGATCGCGGTGTGCTCGCTGACTGCCGCCGGCGTGGGCCTGAACATGCAGGCGTCGTCGAACGTCGTGCTCGCCGAGCTGTCTTGGACGGCGGCCGAGCAGACGCAGGCGATCGACCGCGTGCACCGCATCGGACAGGACGAGCCGGTCACGGCGTGGCGCATCATCGCCGCGCACACGATCGACACGAAGATCGCCGAGCTCATCGACTCGAAGCAGGGGCTCGCGGCGCGGGCCCTGGACGGCGAGGCCACAGACCCCGAGTCGAGCGACTCTGTTCAGCTGTCGGCGCTGATGCACCTGCTGCGCGAGGCGCTCGGCGGCCAGTGACGGCCGCGCCGCCTCACCAGTGCGCGTCCTCGCACCCGCAGAACGGGTCGAACGACACGAACACCATCGGGACCTCCGGGATGCCGTGCGGCGCGTTGCTGCCCATCAGCGGCGACCACGTGGTGCGGTTGGTCGGCCCGAAGCTCACTTGCCGGATCGCGGCGACGTACAGCACGAGGTCGTACTGCTCTTTCGTCTGCGCGACCGTGAGCCCGAACTCGCCCTGCATGGCCGCGTCGAGGTCGTCGCGGTCGGGGTACGGGAACACGGTGGCCTGGAACCCGCGGTCGTTCAGCCTCTTGGCCAGCCGGTCGCTCGCTGGCGAGGCGCGTCCCGGGATGCCGAGCGGGTAGATGAGGACGCGCGGCGTCTTGTCGAGGCTCAGCGGGAGGGCGCCGTCGAGATCCTTGACGAGCGTCACCGCCTCGCGGGCGCACTCGGTGCTCTCGACCCAGGCCACAGCGCCCGCGTCGAGGTTGAATGGTGCGGCGGTGAGATCGATCGCCGCGTCGGTGGCTATGCTCATTGACTCAACGTACCGACGCCGCGCGTCGCGCTGCCCGCTGGCAGCACGACGGCATCGGCACTAGTGTCGGGTGAGTCCCGCGACATCCCCCCAACAGCAAGGACACTCATGAAGATCGGCATCCTCACCAGCGGTGGCGACTGCCCCGGGCTGAACGCCGTCATCCGCGGCGCGGTGCTCAAGGGCACGACCGTGCACGGGCTGGAGTTCGTCGGCATCCGCGGCGGCTGGCGAGGCGTCGTCGACGGCGACTTCTTCCCGCTCACCCGGCACGAGGTGAGGGGGCTCGCCAAGATCGGCGGCACGATTCTGGGCACGAGCCGCACCAACCCGTACGAGGGTCCGCGCGGGGGCGCCGAGAACATCGTCAAAACTTTCGAGCGGCATCGCATCGACGGCATCATCGCGATCGGCGGCGAGGGCACGCTGGCCGCGGCCGACCGCCTGTCGAAAGACGGCATCAACGTGATCGGCGTGCCGAAAACCATCGACAACGACCTGCGCGCCACCGATTACGCGTTCGGGTTCGACACCGCTGTCAACATCGCGACCGACGCCATGGACCGCCTGCGCACGACCGGCGACTCGCACCAGCGCTGCATGGTCGCCGAGGTCATGGGCCGCCATGTGGGCTGGATCGCACTGCACGCGGGCATGGCGGCCGGCGCCCACGCGATCTGCATTCCCGAGGTGCCGATGTCGATCGACGAGATCTGCCAGCTCGTCACGCGTGCTCACGACCGTGGTCGCGCCCCGCTCGTCGTGGTCTCCGAGGGGTTCACGCTCAAGGGGATGGACGAGGCGTACAGCGACAAGGGGCTGGATGCCTTCAACCGCCCGAGGCTGGGCGGCATCAGCGAGGTGCTCGCGCCGGAGATCGAGCGCATCACCGGTATCGAGACCCGCGCGACGGTGCTCGGCCACATCCAGCGCGGCGGCTCGCCGGCGGGCTTTGACCGCGTGCTGGCGACCCGGCTGGGCCTGGCCGCGGCCGACTCGGTCGTCGACGGCTCGTGGGGGTGCATGGTGGCGCTGAAGGGCACCGACATGGTGCGCGTGCCGTTCGCCGAAGCGCTCGGCGAGCTCAACACGGTGCCTCTTGCCCGCTACGAGGAGGCGGCGGCGCTGTTCGGGTGAGCCGGCCGCGTTTACCCGGATCAGGAGATTCAGGTGAGCCGCGTTGCCCAGATCAGGACATTCGGCGTGGTCAGGACATTTCGTCGCAGATCGGCCTGACTGCGCGAAATCACCTGATCTGGGGAACGGGCCGGCGGTGCAGCCCCTGCGCCATGGCCGTCAGGATCGTCTGCAGCACCTGCTCCGGTTCGAACAGAAGCTGGTAGTAGTCGAACCGCAGCACGACGTAGCCGAGCATCACCAGCCGCGCGTCGGCGGCAATGTCTCGCCGTCGGTCCGCGGCGGAGCTGTGGTAGGCGAAGCCGTCGGTCTGCACGACCAGCGAGTCGCCGATCAGCCCGTCGACGGGGCGGCCGTCGATCACGATCTGCTGGCGGACGGTGATCCCGGCACGCCTCATGAGGTCCGCGAAGTGGGTCTCCAGCCCCGAGTCGGAGAGGGAGGATGCGACCGCGGCCAGGGCCGCGGCATCCGAACTGCGCCAAGCCACGCGCGGCAGCATCCCGGCATCGACCACTCCCGCCCGGATGGCGGACTCCCACACCGCCAGGGCGTCCGCGCGCGTGAGGCAATGGGCGACGTGGAAGAGCACATTCAGCGGATGCTCTTCGACCGCGTTGCGGCCCACCGGTGCGGGCGCCGCGCCCCAGTGCAGCCGCAAGCCGTCGGCGTCGAACCGCGAGGCGTTGCCCCGCACCGCGACGTGCAGCCGCTCGTGCGCGGGAACCCACAGGCCATGGATTTCGGCCTCGCTGACGCACGTGAGTCGTCCGCCGACGGATGCGGCCTGCCGGCGGCGTGGATCGCAGTCCGTCGAGACGATCCACGATCGTCGGACGCGCTCGAGCATGCCGGCCTTGACCGCGAGCCTGATGTCGTAGGCGGTGAAGCCCGCGGCACGCAGGTCGGAGCTGTGCGCCACACCGAGATGGGTGCGCATCCACGTTTCGAGGGAGTTCACGCGCCGGTTCAGCAGGATTGGTGAGCTCGTCATGGCCCCCAGCGTGCCGTCATCACAGGGGGCGTGGATGCCGTCGGGGCGAATCCGTGGAGAACTCCCGCGCCGGCGCCCCTGTGCAGGAACAGGCTGCGCGGAACGAAGCATCCCAGCTCAGGAGATTCGGCGCGCCGCGCGTGCGCATGCCACGCGGTTCGAGCGAGTCGCGTTGACCCAGTTCAGGGGGTTCGGGTAAGCCGCGTTACCCAGATCAGGATATTTCGCGCAGTCAGGACGATCCGCGACGAAACGTCCTGACCCCGCGAAATCACCTGATCTGGGCAAAGCGGGGCGGGGCAAAGCGGGGGCGGGGCAAAGCGGGGCAGAGCCGGCGGCCGGTCAGGCCTGTGCGACGCCGAGCACGTCGAGCAGCCATGCCAGCTCGAACGCGCGCTCCTTCCACGAGTTGTAGCGCCCGCTCACGCCGCCGTGCCCGGCGACCATCTCGCACTTGAGCAGGGCGTCGGCGCCCACTTCGCGCAGCCGCGCCACCCACTTGGCGGGCTCGACGTACAGCACGCGCGTGTCGTTGAGCGAGGTCACCGCGAGAATCCGCGGGTACGCGGCGTCCGTCCGCACGTTCTCGTAAGGGCTGTACGACTTCATGTACGCGTAGACGTCGGCGTCGTGGAGCGGGTCGCCCCACTCGTCCCACTCGATCACCGTCAGCGGCAGCGACGGGTCGAGGATCGTCGTGAGCGCGTCGACGAACGGGACGCCCGCGAGGATGCCGGCGAACAGCTCTGGCGCGAGGTTGGCCACCGCGCCCATCAGCAGCCCGCCCGCCGAGCCGCCCTCCGCGACCAACTGGGCGGGGGTCGTGTAGCCGGCCTCGACGAGGTGGCGCGCGCAGTCCACGAAGTCGGTGAAGGTGTTGCGCTTGTTGAGCAGCTTGCCGTCCTCGTACCACTGCCGGCCCAGCTCCCCGCCGCCGCGGACGTGCGCGACCGCGAACACCACGCCGCGGTCGAGCTCTGACAGCCGTGGCACCGAGAAGCCCGGCTCGATCGAGTGCTCGTACGATCCGTAGCCGTACAGGTGCAGGGGCCGCGGCGACTCGCCGGCGTCGCCGAACGACCTCTTCCACACGAGCGAGATCGGCACTCGCGCGCCGTCGCGCGCCGTCGCCCACACCCGTGCTTGCGCGTAGTCGGCCGCCTCGTAGCCGCCCAGTACCGGCTGGCGCTTGCGCAGGTGCAGCTCGCGCGAGGCGACGTCGTAGTCGTAGACCGTGCCGGGAGTCACGAACGAGGCGTACCCCAGGCGGATCAGCGGGGGAGCCCACTCCGGGTTGCCGCTGGCGCCGACCGCGTACAGCGGCTCGTCGAACTCGAGCTCGCGCACCTCGCCGGAGGAGTAGGAGAGGATGCCGGTGCGCGCCAGCCCGTCCCGCCGGTAGTCGAGCACCGCCCAGTCGCGGAAGCAGTCGACACCCAGCAGCCGTCGCCCCGGCGTGTGCGCGACGAGCACGCGGCGCTCGCCCTGCGGGTCGGCGGCGTCGACCTCGACCAGCTCGAAGTCGAGGGCGCCGTCGTTGTGCAGCACCAGCAACACGTCGCGCTCGTCGACGACCGCGTGGTCGACCGAGTACTCCACGCTCTCGCGGCGCGGCCACACCACGCGCGGTGCGGCAGACAGGTCGGATGCCGGCACGAGCAGCACTTCCGACGTGATCGACGAGCCCAGCGCGATCTCGAGGTAAGCGCCGCTGCGGGTGAATCCGCCACCGAGCCAGAACCGCTCGTCCGGCTCGTGGAACAGTGGCGTGTCGTCGTCTACCGGAGTGCCCACGACGTGCCGCCACAGGGTGTCGGGCCGCCACGCGTCGTCGACGGTCGTGTAGACGATCGAGGCGCCGTCGGGCGAGAACTCCGCGCCGGAGAACGTGCCGGGGATGACATCGGGCAGCTGCTCGCCGGTTGAGAGGTCGCGCACGCGCACCGTGTAGCGCTCGTCGCCGGCGACATCCACTCCGTACAGCAGGCGCGTGCCGTCGCGGGACACGTCGAACGAGCCGAGCGCGAAGAAGTCGTGGCCTTCGGCCTCGACGTTGCCGTCGAGCAGCACCTGCTCGCCTGCGACCTCGGTGTGCGGCGACAACACGGGCGGCGTCCAGTCGTCGGGGGAGGCGATCGGGGCCCGGCACTGGATGCCGTACTGACTGCCCTCCACGGTGCGCCCGTAATACCACCAGTCGCCGCGCCGGGTCGGCACCGACAGGTCGGTCTCGAGCGTGCGGCCCTTGATCTCCTGGAAGACGCGCTCGCGCAGCTCTCCCAAGTGGGCGGCGCGCGCGTCCGTGTACGCGTTCTCCGCCTCGAGGTGCGCGATGACCGCCTCGTCGTCCTTCGCGCGGAGCCACTCGTACGGGTCGTCGAACGCGTCGCCGTGGTGGACGCGCGTGTGCGCGCGGCGCTGAGCGATCGGCGCCGGGGTCGTCTGGGGGGATGCCACGAGTCAACCGTAATCGAGGCGCGCATTTTCGCGGCCGCCGCGGGGTTACGCGCACGCGCGCGAGTGTGCGAGGATCGTTCCAGCCGGTTGCCGGTTCATGAAAGCTCGGTGAACTGTTCGTTCGCGACGCCGATTCCGTCGGCCCCTCCCTTCTCTGCGCATTCAGGAAAGCGAACGGTGGAAACAGCAACCCTGATCGTCGTGCTGGTCATCGTGCTGGCGCTGTTCTTCGACTTCACCAATGGGTTCCACGACACCGCGAACGCGATGGCGACCCCCATCGCGACCGGCGCGTTGAAGCCGAAGGTCGCGGTGCTGCTGGCGGCCGGACTGAACCTCGTCGGCGCCTTCTTGTCGACCGAGGTGTCCAAGACGATCTCGCACGGCATCATCCGCGAAGACCAGATCAGCCCGCCCGACTTCCTGCCGCTCATCTTCGCCGGGCTCATCGGCGCGATCACGTGGAACATGCTGACGTGGCTGCTCGGCCTGCCCTCCAGTTCGTCGCACGCGCTGTTCGGGGGGCTCATCGGAGCCGCGCTCGTCGGCGTCGGGGTGCTCGCGATCGACTTCGGCCAGGTGCTCAGCAAGGTCGTCCTCCCGGCGCTCATCGCGCCGTTCACGGCGGGCGTCATCGCCTTCGCGGCGACCCGGTTCGCCTACCTGCTCACCCGCCGCTACGACAACAAGCCGGACGGCCGCGACGGGTTCCGCTGGGGCCAGATCTTCACGTCGTCGCTCGTCGCGCTCGCGCACGGCACCAACGACGCGCAGAAGACGATGGGCGTCATCACGCTCGCGCTCATCATGGCCGGGTGGCAGGACTCGTCGCACGCCGACCCGTACTTCTGGGTGATCCTCGCGTGCGCGTGCACGATCGCGCTCGGCACCTACATGGGCGGATGGCGCATCATCCGCACGCTCGGGAAGGGCCTCACCGACGTCAAGCCCGCGCAGGGGTTCTCGGCCGAGACCGCCACGGCCTCGACGATCCTCGCCTCCAGCGTGTTCGGGTTCGCCCTGTCGACGACGCAGGTGGCCTCGGGCTCGGTCATCGGATCCGGCCTCGGTCGACGCGGCTCGAAGGTGCGCTGGCGCACCGTCGGGCGCATCGCGATCGGGTGGATCCTCACCCTGCCGGCTGCGGGCGGAGTGGGCGCGGGCGCGGCGCTGGTCGTCGTGTGGCTCGGGACGTGGGGAGTCCTCATCGACGCCGTGCTCGCTGTCGCCGTCATCGTCGGGCTGTTCCTCTACTCCCGCCGCAGCCACGTCGACGCGAGCAACGCGATGAGCGAGGTCGCCGACTCGGGCCATGCCGTGCGGGTCAAGCTCAACCCGCCGCCCACGCGCCGCCAGCGCCGCATCATGCGCGAGGAAGAGGCCCGCCGCAAGGCCGACGCGAAAGCGAAAGCCCGCGTCGCCGCGCGCCGCGAGGCCGAGGAGTGGGCGCGCACCGACCGGGAGGGCAAGCGATGATCGAGATCGACTGGCTCGCGTTCCTCGAGGTGTTCGCGGCGGCCCTGGCAGCATCCCTCCTCGTCGTCGGCTTCTACGCGATCGCGGTGCGGCTGCTCGTGCGCGCGGGGCGCGTGCCGGTCGCGCCGCCGGCGGAGTTCACCGACGCGATCACGATCATCACCGAGAAAGAGGCCAAGCGGGCCGAGAAGGCCGCCGCGAAGGCGGCGAGGAAGAGCCCGCTCACCGACGGGCAGAAGATGCTCGCCCAGTACGGCGCCTACGCGTCGTTCGGCATGTGCGGCGTCGCGGTGCTCGCCGGCATCGCGCTTATCGTCCTCGGGCGCTGACGCGGCGCGCACCCCGCGCCCGCCGAGGGCGAGCGCGCGCCGAGCCCGGGTCGGCGCCGGGACGTAGTCTGTGGGCATGCCCGCACCGTCGTCGCCTGTGCAGTTCGGCCAGTACCCGCCCGCGCGCCACGTCATCGTGCACGTGAGCGACACGCACCTGCTCGAAGGCAACCGCCCGCTCGGTGGACGGTTCGACACCGCGGGCAACCTCGGCAAGACCCTCGACGCGATCGCGCGCACCGGAATCCGACCCTCCGCGATCCTCTTCACCGGCGACCTGGCAGACCTCGGCGAGCCCGCCGCCTACCGTGCGCTCCGCGCCGCCGTCGATCCCGTCGCGCAGCGGCTCGGGGCGCCGGTGGTGTGGGTCGCCGGCAATCACGACGAGCGGCCCGAGCTGCGCCGCGACCTGCTCGGGCTCGAGCCGACACAAGAGCCCGTCACCAGCGTGCACGACCTCGACGGGCTGCGGCTCATCGCGCTCGACACGAGCGTGCCCGGCTGGCACCACGGCGAGCTCGGCGACGACCAACTCGCGTGGCTGAGCGATGTGCTCTCCGAGCCGGCGCCGCACGGCACGCTGCTGGCCATGCACCATCCGCCGCTGCCCAGCCATCTTCCGCTGTTCGACATCCTCGAACTGCGCGACCAGCCCGCACTCGCGGAGGCGATCGCGGGCTCCGACGTGCGCGGCATCCTCGCCGGACATCTGCACTATTCCACGAGCGGAATGTTCGCGGGAGTTCCGGTCAGCGTCGCCGCGGCCACGTGCTACACGATGGACATCTCGCAGCCCGCCGTGGAGGTCAACGGCATGGACGCGGGCCAGTCGTTCCACCTCGTGCACGTGTACGACGACACCGTCACGCACGCCGTCGTGCCCGTCGTCGACGCCGAGACGGGCGACTATTTCTCGGCCGAGTGGGTGGAGCGGATGGCGGCGCTCACCCCGCGGGAGCGGCTGGAGGCGTTCTCGCGCAAGCCCGGGCGGTAGTTGCGTCAGTCGAGGATGCGGCAGTGCGTCGTCAGCTCTCCGAGCCCGTCGATGCCGACCGTCACGGTCGAGCGGTCGCGCAGGAAGATCTGCGGGTCGCGCGAATAGCCGGCGCCGCCCGGGCTGCCGGTGGAGATGAGCGTGCCCGGCAGCAGCGTCGCCGAGCCGGACAGATGCGCGATCAGCGTCGCCACCGGCCGCACCATCTGCGCGGTCGAGGCGTCTTGCACCGTCTGGCCGTCGACGACCGCCCAGATGTGCAGGTCTTGCGGGTCGGGCACCTCGTCGGCGGTGACCACGAACGGGCCGGTCGGGGTGAATCCGTCGAACGACTTGCAGCGCGACCACTGCGCCTCGGAGTACTGGATGTCGCGCGCCGTGATGTCGTTGACGACGGTGTAGCCCCACACGTGGCCGAGCGCGTCGGCGGGCGCGACATCCTTCGCGGGCGTGCCGATGATCACGCCGAGCTCTGCCTCGTAGTCGATGGCCTCGCTGAGCGAGCGCGGCCACGACGTCGTCTGGCCGTGCCCGGCGAGCGAGTTCGGCCACAGCACGAACACCGTCGGCGTCGAGTCGGCCTTCAGGCCCAATTCGCCGGAGTGCGCGGCGTAGTTCAGTCCGACGGCGAGGACGACAGGCGGTGCGAGGCACGCGGACGAGAACACCAGGGAGGAGAGGGGATGCCGCGGCGCGCCGCGGCCGGCGGCGACGGCCGCGCGCAGCTCGTCCAGCGCGGCGTCGCCGCCGG
>NZ_JASGEC010000078.1:0-11183 GCF_047606685.1 Microbacterium sp. | reverse complement strand
CGGCGGCGCCGCCGCCGGCGGCCGTCCGGCGGCGCCCCCGCGGGCGCCTGACCCAGCTCACGAGTCCTCCCCCCGGTCGTTGAGCGAGGCCCGCAGGGCCGAGACGAAACGCGGTGACCGTTCGCACAAGCTCACCGCGTTTTGACTCGCTTCGCTCGCTCAACGACCGGAGGGGTAGACCGGCGCCGACCCCGTGCCGCGCTCGATGATGCGCTGCACCATGTCGTCCGACGTCGTGTGCTCTCCCGGTAGGTTCGGCTTGCCCGCTCCGTGGTAGTCGCTCGACCCGGTGACGATGAGGTCGTGGTGCGCGGCGAGCCGCTCCAGCGACCGCCTGCCCGCCGCCGTGTTCTCGCGGTGGCCGACCTCGAATCCGGCAAGTCCCGCGGCGATCAGCTCGTCGAGCACATCCGGCGGCAGCATCCGTCCCCGCGCGGCGGGATGCGCGAAGATCGGCACGCCGCCCGCCTCGACGATGAGGCGCACCGCGTTCAGCGAGTCGGCGGTGTAGTGGCCGACGTAGTAGTCGCCCCCGGGGTGCAGGATGCCGTCGAAAGCGTCCGTGCGGTCGCGCGCGAGCCCGCGGGCCACGAGCGCGTCGGCGATGTGCGGCCGCCCGATCGTGGCTCCCTCCTGGTGCGCGGCGACGACGTCGTCCCACGTCAGGTCGTAGTCGCGCGAGATGTTCCGCACGATCCGGGCGGCCCGCCCCAGCCGCGCCTCCCGGATGCGTCGCACTTCGGCCCGCAGGCCCGGCGCGTCGGGGTCGAACAGGTAGGCGAGGAGGTGGACGCTGCGCCAGCCGGTCGTCGTCGACAACTCCATGCCCGGCAGGAAGGTCATGCCGAGGGATGCCGCGGCCTCGGCGGCCTCCGCCCAGCCGCTCGTGGTGTCGTGGTCGGTGAGCGCGCTCGTGCGGATGCCGTGCCGGTGGACCGCTTCCATCACGGCCGCGGGCGACTGCGTGCCATCCGACTCATGGGAGTGCAGATGCAGGTCGGCGGGGCCCTCGAACCCACGCTCCGCCGCCATCGTTCGAGCGTACCGCCGAGCCCTCGCGCCGGCGCTCGCGTCGAGCGATCTGCCAGGCTGCTCGCTTAGTCTCGGGGGCGTGTGGCGAGGGATCGGAATCTTGACGACGGTGCTGTTCGCCATCGCCTCGGCCGTCATCACCTGGCCGCAGTTCTTCCGCCTCGAGCGCACGTTTCCGATCGCGCAGATCGTGTCGTTGCGGGGCATGGTGGCGCTCGGCTTCGGCGTGCTCCTGCTGCTCGCGCTGCTGCTCGCGCTGGGCCGGCCGCTGCGGCGGTTCGCGGCATCCCTCGCGATCATCGCGCTGGTTGCGACGGTGGCCAATGTCGCGATCGTGGCCACGCGCGGCACGGGCGCCGACGACCTGCCAGAGCCCACCGCGCACAGCCTGCGGGTGATGACGTGGAACACCGCGGGCGAGGCCACCGACCCCGGCGAGATCGCGCACACCGCCGTCGCGATGCAGGCCGACATCGTCGCGCTGCCCGAGACGACGGAGGAGAACGGCGAGGCGGTCGCCGTCGCGATGCGCGAGCTCGGGCACCGCATGTGGGTGCACAACGCCTACTACCCGGGGTGGGACGCCCGCTCGACGACCCTGCTCATCTCGCCGACGCTCGGCGACTACTCCGTCATCCAGTCGTCGAAAGACGGCTCGAGCAACACCTCGACGGTGCCGAGCGCCGTCGCGATGCCCGTCGACGGCGACGGGCCGATCGTGGTCGCCGTGCACGCCGTCGCGCCGCGCCAGACGCATATGGCCGACTGGCGCGACGACCTGCAGTGGCTCGCCGACCAGTGCGCGAGCAACGACGTCATCATGGCCGGCGACTTCAACGCCACCGTCGACAACATGGCCGGCCTCGGCAGCGAGGGCGGCACGCTCGGGCGCTGCACCGACGTGGCGTCGGCCACCGGCAACGGCTCGGTCGGCACGTGGTCCACCGATCTTCCCGCGCTGTTGGGCGCGCCCATCGACCACGTCATGGTCTCGAAGGGGTGGGAGCCCACCGGCAGCGTGGTCATCCGCTCGAAAGACGACTCGGGCAGCGACCACCGGCCGCTCGTGGTCCAGCTCGAGCCGGTCGACGACGCCGGCTGATCACGTTCCGTCGCCGCCGCGGCGTGGGAGACTTGACCCATGAGCGACACGGAGACGGCCGCGGAACCGCGGGCGGATGCGGCCGAGCAGACCACGCCGGCCAACCGGCGCCAGCCGTTCCCCCGAGGATTCCTCGACACGATCTCGACCGGGTGGGCGCCGCGCCCCGACTCCCCTCCGCCGGCGCGGGAGCAGGCCCCGCACGCGGCGCGCCGGCGCGCCGCCGTCTCGGCGGCGTTCCCCGGCAAACGGCTCGTCGTGCCGGCCGGGTCGCTCAAGCAGCGCAGCAACGACACCGACTACCCGTTCCGGGCGCACTCCGCGTTCTCGCACCTCACCGGCTGGGGATCCGACGCCGAGCCCGACTCGGTGCTCGTCTTCGAGCCGGTCGGCGACGGGCACGCGGTCACCCTGCACTTCCGCGAGCGCGCCGACCGCACGACCGCCGAGTTCTACTCCGACGCCTCGATCGGCGAGTTCTGGATCGGCCCGCGGCCGGCGCTGGCAGGCGTTGCCGCCGACCTCGGCGTGGCCACCGCGCACATCGATGCCTTCGAGCCGTCAGGCGACGACCTGGTCGTCGGCGAGGACGAGGAGCTGACGCGCTTCGTCTCGGAGCTGCGGTTGGTCAAAGACGAGTACGAGATCGCGCAGTTGCGCGCCGCCGTCGCGGCCACCGCGAAGGGCTTTGACGACATCGTGCGCGAGCTGCCGGCGGCGATCGAGCACGCCCGCGGCGAGCGCGTCGTCGAGAGCGTGTTCCACCGCCGCGCGCGCAGCGACGGCAACGGGGAGGGCTACGACACGATCGCCGCCTCCGGCCCGCACGCCTGCTACCTGCACTGGACGCACAACGATGGCACGGTCGTTCCCGGCGACCTCATCCTGGTCGACGCCGGCGTCGAGCTGGACAGCCTGTACACCGCCGACATCACCCGCACGATCCCCGTGAGCGGGCGCTTCAGCGACGTGCAGCGCACGGTGTACGAGACCGTGCGGGAGGCGGCGGACGCCGCCTTCGCCGCCGCGCGGCCCGGAGTGAAGTTCCGCGCCGTGCACGAGGCCGCGATGAAGGTCATCGCCGCGCGGGTCGCCGAGTGGGGGCTGCTGCCGGTGACCGCCGACGAGGCGCTGGACGCCAACTCCGGCGGCCAGCACCGCCGGTACATGGTGCACGGCACCTCGCACCACTTGGGAATCGACGTGCACGACTGCGCCCAGGCGCGCCGCGAGATGTACTACGACGGCGTGCTCGAGCCCGGAATGGTGTTCACGATCGAGCCCGGCCTCTACTTCCAGATCGACGACCTGACAGTTCCCGAGGAGTATCGCGGGATCGGTGTGCGCATCGAGGACGACGTGCTCGTCACGCGCGACGGCGTCGAGAACCTGTCGGCCGCGATCCCGCGCACCGCCGACGAGGTGGAGGCATGGGTCGCCCGCCTCGCGTGACCGCCCCCTCCTCCCCCTGAGACTCCATCTGCGCGCCGAGACCGCGGGTGCCGCCCGAGGTCTCGGCGGCCGGATGGAGTCTCACGGGCTCGCCAACGCGTCGTCGAGGGACTCGTGCCGGAAGGCGAACCCGGCGTCGACAAGCCGCTCGGGCTCGACCCAGCGGCTCTTCAGCACGAGCTCCGGCTCGGTGCGCAGCGCCCACATCGCGGGCTCGAGCATCCAGCGGTGGGCGGGGAGGCCGAACGGCGCCCCGACCGCGCGCCGGATGCCGCGCATGAGCGCGCGGTTGTCGCTGGCGTGCGGGGCTGCGACGTTGATCGGCCCGGACAGGTCGTCGCGGTCGCGCACGAAGCGCACCGCCTCGACCACGTCGTCGAGGTGCACCCAGCTGAACCGCTGGCGGCCGCGCGTGCGGTGCCAGCCGGGACTCGCCGCGGGCGTCGCGTGCGGCCCGATGCCGCGATAGCGGCGATGCGGGAACCAGGGTCCGTCGACGTGCGGGCCGCCCAGTCCGACGCGCGCGATCCGCAGCAGCGCGCGCGTGGCCGGCCCCGGGCCGAGCACGATCGCCATGCGCAACGCGACCCGCCGCGTGCGTGGCAGGCTCCCGGTGAACAGCTCGCGCTCCCACGCGCGGGCGACGTCGACGGAGAAGCCGGTGCCGAGCACGCCGTCCGCCTCGGTGTGCGGCGCGTCGGTCGCGTGCCGGTAGATCGTCGCGGTGGACGCGTTGATCCACACCCGAGGAGGAAAGGATGCCGCGGCGACGGCCTCGCGCAACGCGCGCGTGGTCGCGACCCGCGAGCGCAGGATCTCGTCGCGGTTGCGTGCGGTGTACCGGCAGTTCACGGACTTTCCGGCGAGGTTGACGAGAAGCTCCGCCCCGTCGACCGCGGCCGCGATCGCCAAGGGGGCGTCCCACCGCGTCGGACTGGAGCGGCCGATCGTCGCGACGTCGTAGCCGTCGTCGATGAGCGCCGCCACGATCGCGCGCCCGATGAATCCCGAAGCTCCGGCAACGACCGCTCTGGGCCGTGTCGTGTCGCTCACGGTTCCAGCATACGCCGATTTCTGAACGCGTTCAGTTCTGCTGTCGTTCGAGCACTTTGTCGGGAATGAATCGCAGGGTCGGCGGCGGCCGGTCGGTGTGGACACGGCCGGTCGGACTGGTCCAGATCAGAACGCCATGCTCGTCTTGCTCGACAGTCCACGCGGTGTGGTGCTTGAGCATGTGATGCCGACGGCGCAAGTGGGCGAGGTTGCACCGACAGGTCTGGCCACCCTTCGCGTAGTCGGATCGATGTCGCAGCGTCACACGGGCATCCGACATCCCGGCGCGCGACAGTGCTCGTCTCTCGCCTCGAGATCCCGCGACTGCGCGATCGTGGGGAATCTCCGATGCCCGGTCAGCAGCCAGCTCGCGGATCCGCACGTGTCGCTCTGCCCGCGCCTCGGCGTGCCGCTCGGCCATCGTCGTGGGCATGAGCTGTTCCGCGATCGCCTTTGCGAGCTCACGCAGCCGGCCCGTGGTGAGCCCCTCGGCGGGGAGCTCGTGTGGTGGGGTCATGTTTCCATCATGACACCGGTCTCCGACATATACTCGATACTACGTCGCTCTGTGGACACATCAGTATCGAAGATCACACTCCGCCGGCCGTCACGCCGCCGCGTGCCGCATCCATCCCGCGACGAGCGGCGCGAGCCCGGCGCCGATCTCGTCGGCTGGCCGCTTGCGGCCCTTCACCTCGAACGAGTGCCCGCCTCCGGCGATCCACTCCACGGCCGCGTTCTGGCACGCCGCGACGGCCTCGTCGAGCTGGGTGTGCGGGTCGACGAACGGGTCGTTCGCGCCCTCGACGAACAATTGCGGCTGATGGATGTCGGGAAGGTGCTCGACGCGCGGCTTGTCCGGCCTTCCGGGCGGGTGCAGCGGATAGCCGAGGTACACGAGGGCCGCCGGGTCGATCGCGCCGTCGGCGGCGGCCATCGACGCCATCCGCCCACCGTACGACTTGCCGCTGGCGACCACCGGCCCGCCACCGGAGCGCGCAACAGCCTCGGCGAACACCGCCCGCCACGCCGCGACCGCGTGCGCGGCCGGGCCGGGCATCCGCCGGCCGGCCTCGACGTATGCGAAGTTGAACCGCAGGGTCGCGACCCCGGCTTCCTGCATCGCGCGGGCGAAGCCGCGCAAAAACGGGTGGTCGTGCCCGGCGCCGGCCCCGTGCGCGATCACGAGCGTCGCCCACGCGTCGTCGGGCTCGCCCCACGCCGCCGACACCCGCGCCGGGCCGGTCGGCAGCGCGACCGCCACGCGGAACGCGAGGTCGGTCACGCGTCGCGGCCGGGCTCGGAGCCTGTCGCCTCCGGCTCGGCGGCACCCGGCTCTGCGGGGCCGGGTTCCTGCACGGCGGGCGAGCGCTCCTCGGCGGGCGTCGCCACGATGCGCTGCCCGTAGCGCGGCGGCTCCTGCGGAGGGGGCGACACCGGCCCCGGATCCACCCCACCGCGCCGCGGGGGCGCAGGCGGCCGCCCGTCGTGCGTGCCGAGCACCTCGCGGGCCTTGGCGAGGCTGCCAGAGGTCACCTTCACGTCGTAGTGGTCAGCCACCACCTGCATCGCGCTCGCGAAGTCGCGGCGGCGGCGCACGAACGAGTACGCCACGATGCTCATCAGCATGCCGAGCGCGATGCCCACGAACATGACGCCGATGAAAGCCGGCACCGGCACCGACGGCGAGCCGAACACGAGGAACGCGGAGAAGATCAGGCCCAAGAGCAACCCGTTGATCGCGCCGGAGCGGGCCGCCGTCGCGTAGCCGAGCCGCCCGGTCACCCGCTCGATCGAGCGCAGCCCCATGCCGACGATCGCGATGTCGCGCGCCGGCACCTCGGCGACGATGAGCTGGGAGACCGCCTCCTGGGCGCGCTCGTAGTCGGCGTAGCTGGCGACGGTCTCGCCGACGTCGGCGGTTCGACCCCGCGGCATCCGGCTGGGCAGGCTCATCCCTCTATCCTCCCACGCTCGCTCCCGGCCTCGCCGGGCGCCCGGGGCTACGCTGGGAGCGTGAGCACGCAGAGGGTATTCGTCGCGCGCCTTGCCGGGTGCTCGGTCTTCGACCCCGCGGGCGACCGTCTCGGCAAGGTTCGAGACGTCGTCGTCGTGTACCGAAGAGACGATCCGCCGCGCGTCGTGGGCCTCGTGTGCGAGATCCCCGGGCGACGGCAGGTGTTCCTGTCGATCGGCCGCGTCACCTCGATCGCCACCGGCCAGGTCATCACCACCGGCCTCATCAACGTGCGCCGCTTCCAGCCGCGCGGCGGCGAAGTGCGGGTGCTCGCCGAGCTCATCGGGCGCCGCGTGTTCTTCCGCGACGGATCGGGGCAAGCGCAGATCGAGGACGTCGCGATCGAGCGGAACCGGTTGGGCGAGTGGGATGTCGGCCAGCTCTTCCTGCGCAAGCCCCGCACGAGCGCCTCCCCATTCGCGAAGGGGCCGACCACCTTCGCGGCGTGGGCCGACGTGCGCGAAAGCGCGGTTCCTGGCCAGGCGCAGTCGGCCGAGCAGCTCATCGCGAGCTACTCGGAACTCAAGCCCGCCGACCTCGCCAACACCCTGCTCGACCTGCCAGAGGAGCGCCTGCTCGAGGTCGTGTCCGAGCTGCCCGACGAGCGACTCGCCGACGCGTTGGAGGAGATGCCCGAAGACGACCAGGTGCGCATCCTCGACGCGCTCGACGACGAGCGGGCCGCCGACATCCTCGACGCGATGGAGCCGGACGACGCCGCCGACGTCCTCGGGCACATCCCGGAGGACCAGCGCGAGGAGCTGCTCGAGCTCATGGATCCGGACGAGGCCGAGGACGTGCGCGCTCTCCTCAAGTACCGGCCGGACACGGCGGGGGGCCTGATGACCCCTGAGCCGATCGTGCTGTCGGCGGACGCGACGGTCGCCGAGGCGCTCGCGCTCATCCGCCGCCACGAGCTGCACACCGCGCTGGCGGCCGCCGTGTTCGTGACCCTGCCGCCGTATGAGACGCCGACAGGGCGGTTCCTGGGGACCGTCCACTTTCAGCGGATGCTGCGCTACCCGCCCCACGAACGGCTCGGAGCCATCATCGACGACACGCTCGATCCGGTTCCCGCCAGCGCCTCCGCCGCCGAGGTGGCCCGCATGCTCGCAAGCTACAACCTCGTGTCCCTTCCTGTCGTAGACCAGGCGCATCGGCTCGTCGGCGCGGTGTCGGTGGACGACATCCTCGACTATCTCCTTCCCGAGGACTGGCGCTCGCAGGATGACGCCCCGCCCCCGCCGGCGCCGCTCGCGACCGCGAGCCTTCCCGTCGTCGCCGCCACCCGGACCGGCGGTCGGCGGCGATGATGGCCCGGGGGAATCGGCACCGCCCGCTCGACGCGCCCCGTGGGCGGTCGGGGATGCTCCCACGCGCGCCGCAGCAGTCGCGCGACCGGTTCGGGCGCTTCTCCGAGTCGTTCGCCCGCGCGATGGGCACGTCGGGGTTCCTGCTGGGCATGACGATCTTCGTGACCGTCTGGCTCGCGTGGAACATCCTCGCCCCGCGCGAGTGGCAGTTCGACCCGCGCGAGTCCAACTTCACGCTGCTCACGCTGATCCTGTCGCTGCAGGCGTCGTACGCGGCGCCGCTGATCCTGCTCGCGCAGAACCGGCAGGACGACCGGGATCGCGTCCAGATCGAGCAGGACCGCCAGCGGGCCGAGCGCAACCTCGCCGACACCGAGTACCTCGCCCGCGAGGTCGTGGCGTTGCGGATGGCGCTGGCCGACCTGTCGGAGAGCACCGTCACGCGCGAGGTGCTGCGCAGCGAGCTGGCGGACTTCCTCGACAAGCTCGACGAGCGCGAGACCCCGAAGGAGCCGGCGGAGCCGTGAGCTCCGATCTGGCCGAGTCGGTGCGCGCCGCTGTCGCTGCGGTGACCGATCCCGAGCTTCGCCGCCCGATCGGCGAGCTCGGAATGGTGCGCGACGTGCGGGTGGCAGGCGGCGCCGCGACGGTCTCGATCAGCCTCACGATCGTCGGCTGCCCGGCCGCGACCCGCATCGAGCAGGACGTGCGGGATGCCGCGGCGTCCGTCCCCGGAATCGCCGGCGTGACCGTGGACGTCGGCGTCATGTCGCCCGACGAGCGGCGGGCCCTCGTCGAGCGGCTGCGCGCCGGCCGGCCGGCCAGGACCATGCCGTTCGGCCCCGACTCGCTCACGCGGGTCGTCGCCGTCACCAGCGGGAAGGGCGGCGTCGGCAAGTCGACGGTCGCCGCCAACCTCGCCGTCGCGCTCGCCCAGCGCGGGCTCGCGGTGGGGCTGATCGACGCCGACGTGCACGGCTTCTCGATCCCCGGACTGCTCGGCCTCGTCGACGAGCACGGCCGGGCCGCGCAGCCGACGCGCCTCGACGAGCTCATACTGCCGCCGGTCGCGCACGGCGTGAAGGCGATCTCGATCGGCATGTTCTTGCGCGACGGCGATGGCGGGGCGGTCGCGTGGCGGGGCCCGATGCTGCACCGCACCGTGCAGCAGTTCCTCACCGACGTGCACTTCGGCGACCTCGACGTGCTGCTGCTGGACATGCCTCCCGGCACGGGCGACGTCGCGATCTCGGTCGGCCAGCTGCTCCCGCACGCCGATGTCGTCGTGGTGACGACGCCGCAGGCCGCCGCGTCCGACGTCGCGGTGCGCAGCGGCCTGGTCGCCCGCCAGACCGGCCAGCGCGTCGTCGGCGTCGTCGAGAACATGGCGGCGCTCGCACTCCCCGACGGCACGATGCTCGACCTGTTCGGCAGCGGCGGGGGGCGGGATGTCGCGGCCGCCCTCTCCACCGACGACGATCAGGTGCCGCTCCTGGCCTCGATCCCGCTCAGCGCGACGCTGCGGGCCGACGGCGACGCGGGCGCCCCCGTCGTGGTCGCGCACCCCGACGACCCGGCGGCGCGTGCGATGGCCGTGCTCGCGGCATCCCTCGTCTCATCCGGCCGCGGCCTCGCCGGCCGCCCGCTTCCGTTCACTCCGCGCTGAGCGGGTCAGATGCCGAGCGTCAGCCGGACGCCGGCGACGATATCGTTCACGAGATAGCCGGGAACGTGGCCCGCGGGATGCGGCTCGATGAGCTCGCGACTCACCGGCCCGAGTTGCGACACCACGACGACGCAGTCTTTGTCGAGGCCGCTGGCTTCGGCCGGAATCAGCACGTTTCCGGGAAATGCCTCCAGCGCGACGTTCGAGGTCAGCGGCGCCAGGAGAACCGTGCGGATGTTGGTGGCGGACAGCCAGTCGTCCTGCAGGACCGCGGTCGGCCGAGTCTTCGCGGGCTCGGACCCCCGGAGTGCGCCGAACTGTGGGGCGGCGGCCCGGAAGAACTCCGACCGGTTCATCCCGTGCCGTGCCGCGACTCGCTCGAAGCGGTGGAAGTCGTCGTCGGGCATCGAGATCGCGGTCTTCACCCCCGCAGTACAACCATTCATACCGTCAGAGGTAGTCGTCGGGGGCGAGGATGCGCACTCCGCCGTCGTGCAGGAGGAACTGCGCGCGCACCGTCGCGCCGTGCCGGGCGCACGCGGTGGCAAGCCTGTGGGCCCACGCGCGCTCCCGGCCGCGCACCCGGGCATCACCCGGCCGCTCCCACACGAAGACGGCCTGCGCGAAGCCGAACTCGGCCATGAGCTCGGCGATGCCGCGGGCCAGCGCATCGGCGTTCGCCACCGTGCCCCCGTCGGAGGCGGCGAGGGGCTCGTCGGGAGAAGCGGGAAGGTCGTCGCAGGGCATGACGACCTCGCTTTGCACGTGGTCGGCGTAGAGGAACGTCATCCAAAACTGGCGCACGCTCGCCCTGCCGAGCAGAAAGGCGATGCGCTCCTCGAGGAGGAGGTCGTCGGTGAGAGGAGCCGATCTGTCGGCTGCGGTCGCGGTTGTCATCGTGCCAGCATGCGCGAGCCCGAGCGCCGACGGGACGGCATCGCGGAATCTGTGGACAACTCGCGGGGCCTGCCCCGCCTGTGCAGGAAGGGATGCCGCGCCATCTCGCGGTTGCGGTCGTTGCGGCATCCCGCCGGCATCCGCGCTCGACCCTCCCGCCAGGCCCGCCCACTCGACGGTCACGCCCGCGGGTCTGTCCGCGCGCCGATACCCATGCGGGAGGTCGATACCCACTCCACGCGCCGAAACCCACGCCGGGGCACCGGGTCTCGCCGCGCAAAGTGGGTTTCGGCGCGAAAGCGGGGCACGCCGTCGCTCGAAGGGCACAGTCGCGCACCGAAGCGGACCCGACGCGCCAAGACCCAACCGCACGCCGAACCCATCCGAGACGCCGAACCCATCCGGGACGTCGACACCCACTCCACGCGCCCAAACCCACCCCGGGGTACCGGGTATCGCCGCGCAAAGTGGGTCTCGGCGCGAGCACGAGGCCCGGCTACGTCGCCTCGGAGTCGTACGGGGGCGGATCGTCCGCGGAGAACACGACTCGGCCGATCGGCGGGCGCGCCGCCACGGCGACATCGGCTCCGGCGCCCGAG
Source organism: Microbacterium sp. (assembly GCF_047606685.1). Taxonomy (GTDB): domain Bacteria; phylum Actinomycetota; class Actinomycetes; order Actinomycetales; family Microbacteriaceae; genus Microbacterium. Next base: position 52 of record NZ_JASGEC010000078.1, on the reverse strand, counting down.
GAGTCGCCGGCAGCCTCCGCGCCGCCCGCAGCCTCCGCGCCGCCCGCAGCGG
>NZ_JASGEC010000077.1:0-9551 GCF_047606685.1 Microbacterium sp. | reverse complement strand
GTCGCGTGGCGCCGCCGGGCGCGCCGCGACCGCGAGCCGCTCGCTCCGAGCGGGGAGGCGCCCGCCGGAGCGACCCCGCTCGGCGCGTTCGACGCCTTCTACGTCGCCACCACGAAGCACGAGCAGCCGCTGGAGCGCATCGCCGCGCCTGGGCTCGGCTTCCGCTCGCGCGCCGCGGTCACCGTCACCGACCGCGGCCTCGCGCTGCGGCTCGCCGGGCAAGACCCGATTTTCCTTGCGCCCGAGCGTCTGAGCGACGTCGGGCAGTCCACCGTAACGATCGACCGCGTCGTCGAGGCGGGGGGACTGACCCGCCTCACGTGGCGCACGAACGCCGGCGGCCTCGTCGACACGTACCTTCGTCCGTTGGATGCCTCGGCCAAGACGCTGGCCGATGCCATCCGCCCTCTCGTCCCCGCCCCAGCCACAGGAACCGACGCATGACGCTGTTTTCCACCGATCCCGCCGTCCTCGTGCTCGAAGACGGCACCCGGCACACCGGCCGCGCCTACGGCGCGCGCGGCACGACCCTCGGCGAGGTCGTTTTCTCCACCGGCATGACCGGCTACCAGGAGACCCTGACCGACCCGTCGTACGCGGGCCAGATCGTGCTGCAGACGGCGCCGCACATCGGCAACACCGGGATGAACTCGCAAGACCCCGAGTCGCGCCGCATCTGGGTGTCGGGCTACATCGTGCGCGACCCCTCCCGCGTCGTGTCGAATTGGCGCGCCGACGAGTCGCTCGACGACGCGCTCGTGCGCGACGGCATCGTCGGCATCAGCGGCATCGACACGCGCGCCGTGACCCGGCACATCCGCTCCGCCGGCAGCATGCGCGGGGGAGTCTTCTCCGGCGACGCCGCGGCGCTCGGCGCCGACGAGCAGCTGCGGATGGTGCGCGAGGCGCCGCCGATGGCGGGCCAGAACCTGTCGGCGCAGGTGTCGGTGTCGTCCGTCGAGGTCACCCCGGCGACGGGGGAGCGCATCGGCAACCTCGCGGTGCTCGACCTGGGCGTCAAGCGCGCCACCATCGACAACCTTGCGGCGCGCGGGTTCGACGTGCACGTCATGCCGCAAGACGCGACGATCGACGACATCCGCGCCATCGAGCCGGTCGCGGTGTTCTACTCCAACGGCCCCGGCGACCCGGCGGCATCCGACCAGCACGTCGAGCTGCTGCGCGCCGTGCTCGACGACCGCACGCCCTTCTTCGGCATCTGCTTCGGCAACCAGCTGCTCGGCCGCGCGCTCGGCTTCGGCACGTACAAGCTGCCGTTCGGCCACCGGGGCATCAACCAGCCCGTGCTCGACCGGGCGACCGGGCGCGTGGAGATCACGGCGCAGAACCACGGCTTCGCCGTCGACGCGCCCCTCGAGGGCACGGTGGACAGCCCGCACGGCTACGGCCGCGTCGAGGTCAGCCACATCGGCCTCAACGACAACGTCGTGGAGGGGATCCGGGCCCTCGACATCCCCGCCTTCTCGGTGCAGTACCACCCCGAGGCGGCGGCCGGCCCGCACGACTCCAACTACCTGTTCGACCGGTTCCGCGACATGGTGAAGGAGAACCGTGCCTAAGCGCGACGACATCCGCTCCGTCCTCGTCATCGGGTCGGGCCCGATCGTGATCGGCCAGGCGTGCGAGTTCGACTACTCCGGCACGCAGGCCTGCCGCGTGCTGCGCGAAGAGGGGGTGCGCGTCATCCTGGTCAACTCCAACCCGGCCACGATCATGACCGACCCCGATTTCGCCGACGCGACCTACATCGAGCCGATCTCGCCCGAGGTGATCGAGACGATCATCGAGAAGGAGCGGCCCGACGCCATCCTGCCCACCCTCGGCGGGCAGACCGCCCTCAACGCCGCGATGGCGCTGCACGAGCGCGGCATCCTCGACAAGCACGGCGTCGAGCTGATCGGCGCGAAGGTCGACGCCATCCAGAAGGGCGAGGACCGACAGGTCTTCAAAGAGCTGGTGGTCGAGGCGGGGGCGGATGTCGCGGCCTCCCGCATCGCGCACTCCATGGACGAGGTGCTCGCCGCCGCCGACGAGCTCGGCTACCCGCTCGTGGTGCGCCCGTCCTTCACGATGGGGGGCCTGGGCTCCGGCTTCGCCTACGACGAGGCCGACCTGCGCCGCATCGCCGGCGCCGGCCTGCACGACTCGCCCACTCACGAGGTGCTGCTGGAGGAGTCGATCCTCGGGTGGAAGGAGTACGAGCTCGAGCTCATGCGCGACACCGCCGACAACACCGTCGTGGTGTGCTCGATCGAGAACGTCGACCCGGTGGGCGTGCACACCGGCGACTCCATCACGGTCGCGCCCGCGCTCACGCTCACCGACCGCGAGTACCAGAAGCTGCGCGACATCGGCATCGACATCATCCGCGCCGTGGGGGTGGACACCGGCGGCTGCAACATCCAGTTCGCCGTCGACCCCGCCACCGGCCGCGTCATCGTCATCGAGATGAACCCGCGCGTGTCGCGCTCGTCGGCGCTGGCGTCGAAGGCCACCGGGTTCCCGATCGCGAAGATCGCCGCCAAGCTCGCGATCGGGTACCGGCTCGACGAGATTCCGAACGACATCACGAAGGTCACGCCGGCGAGCTTCGAGCCCACGCTCGACTACGTCGTCGTGAAGGTGCCGCGGTTCAACTTCGAGAAGTTCCCGGCCGCCGACACCACCCTCACCACGACCATGAAGTCGGTGGGCGAGGCGATGGCGATCGGCCGCAACTACACGACGGCGCTGCAGAAGGCGCTGCGCTCGCTGGAGAAGCGCGGATCGAGCTTCCACTGGGCCCCGGCCCCTGAGCCTGTCGAAGGGCAGGCCACCGTGCAAGAGCTGCTCGAGGTCGCGAAGACCCCGACCGACGGCCGCATCATCGCGGTGCAGCAGGCGCTTCGCCTGGGTGCGACGGTGGAGCAGCTGTTCGAGGCGACGGGGATCGACCCGTGGTTCCTCGACCAGATCGTGCTGATCAACGAAGTCGCCCAGTTCGTCGCGGACGCGCCGGAGGTGGATGCCGCGACCCTGCGCGTCGCGAAAGAGCACGGGTTCAGCGACGCCCAGCTCGCGCAACTGCGCGGCATCCCGGAGTCGGAGGTGCGCGGGATCCGGCACGGGCTCGACATCCGCCCCGTCTACAAGACCGTCGACACGTGCGCAGGGGAGTTCCCGGCGCTGACGCCCTACCACTACTCGAGCTACGACTTCGAGACGGAGGTGACGCCCTCGGAGCGCACCAAGGTCGTCATCATCGGCTCGGGGCCGAACCGCATCGGGCAGGGGGTCGAGTTCGACTACTCGTGCGTGCACGCGTCGTTCGCGCTGTCGGAGGCCGGGTTCGAGACCGTCATGGTCAACTGCAACCCCGAGACGGTCTCCACCGACTACGACACGAGCGACCGCCTCTACTTCGAGCCGTTGACGCTGGAGGACGTGCTCGAGGTGCTGCACGCCGAGTCGCGCTCGGGAGAGATCCTCGGCGTCGTGTGCCAGCTCGGCGGCCAGACGCCGCTCGGGCTCGCCAAGGGCATCGAGGCCGCCGGGTACCGCATCCTCGGCACGAGCCCGGCCGCGATCGACCTGGCCGAGGAGCGCGGGCTGTTCAGCGGCATTCTGAGCGCTGCCGGCCTCGTCGCCCCGCGCCACGGCACCGCGATCGACGAGGCGGGCGCCGTGGCGGTCGCGGAGGAGATCGGCTACCCGGTGCTCGTGCGGCCCAGCTTCGTGCTCGGCGGGCGCGGCATGGAGATCGTGTACGACACCCCCAGCCTGCGCGACTACTTCGTGCGAATCGCCGACCAGGCCATCATCGGCCCGGGCCTGCCGCTGCTCGTGGATCGGTTCCTCGACGACGCGATCGAGATCGACGTCGACGCGCTCTACGACGGCGACGAGCTGTACATCGGCGGCGTGATGGAGCACCTCGAGGAGGCCGGCATCCACTCCGGCGACTCGTCGTGCGCGCTGCCGCCGATGTCGCTCGGGCGCACCGAGATCGACCGCGTGCGCGAGGCGACGCGGGCGATCGCCGAGGGCGTCGGCGTGCGGGGGCTGCTCAACGTGCAGTTCGCGGTGTCGGCCGGCGTGCTCTACGTGATCGAGGCCAATCCCCGCGCCAGCCGCACGGTGCCGTTCGTGTCGAAGGCGCTGGGCGTCCCGCTCGCGAAGGCGGCGTCGCGAGTGATGGCCGGCGCGTCGATAGCCGAGCTGAAGGCCGAGGGGATGCTGCCCGAGCACGACGGGTCGCGCGTGCCCCTGGACGCGCCGGTCGCGGTCAAAGAGGCCGTGCTGCCGTTCAAGCGGTTCCGCACCGCCGACGGCGAGACCGTCGACTCGGTGCTCGGCCCCGAGATGCGCTCGACCGGCGAGGTCATGGGCATCGACCGCGACTTCCCGACGGCGTTCGCCAAGAGCCAGGCCGCCGCGTACGGCGGGCTTCCCACCGACGGCACCGTGTTCATCTCGGTCTCCGACAGCGACAAGCGCGCCGTCATCCTGCCCGCCCGGCTGCTCGACGAGCTCGGCTTCGACATCCTCGCCACCGAGGGGACCGCCGAGATCCTCGCGCGCAACGGCATCGACGTGGAGGTCGTGAACAAGTACTCGGCCACGCAGCGCAGTGGCGAGGTCAACATCGTCGACCTCATCAACCGCGGCGACGTCGACATGGTCGTCAACACGCCGTCGGGGGGCCTCGCCCGCGCCGACGGCTACGAGATCCGCGCGGCTGCGGTGGCGGGCGACAAGGCGCTGTTCACGACGATGGCGGTGCTCGGCGCCGCGGTGAGCGCGCTGCCGATCCTGCGCACGGGCTTCGACGTGAAGAGCCTGCAGGAGTACGCCGCGGCACGCACGCTCTCGTCCCGGTCGCCCCGCGAGCGAAGCGAGACGAAACGCGGTGACGTGACATGACCTCGTTCGGCCACCGTCTCCGTGCCGCGCTCGACGCGCACGGCCCGCTGTGCCTGGGCATCGACCCGCATCTCGCGCTCCTTTCGGAATGGGGCCTGGACGCCACCGCGGCGGGCGTGCGCGAATTCGGCCTGCGCGCTGTCGACGCCGCCGCCGGGCGGGCCGGAATCGTCAAGCCGCAGGTGTCGTTCTTCGAGCGTTTCGGCTCGGCGGGCTTCGCGGCGCTGGAAGACGTGCTCGCCGCCTCCCGCGCGGCCGGCCTTGTCACGATCGCCGACGCCAAGCGCGGCGACATCGGCACGACGATGGAGGGCTACGCCGACGCGTGGCTCGCGGCGGGCTCTGCGCTCGAGGCCGACGCCGTCACGGTGAGCCCGTACCTTGGCCCCGATTCGCTGCGCGACACCCTCGCCGCCGCCGTCCGCGCCGACAAGGGCGTGTTCGTCCTCGCCGCGACGAGCAATCCCGAAGCCGCCGCCGTGCAGACCGCGCTCACCGTCGATGTCGCATCGGCCGACGGCCAAACGGTGGCGCAGCGGGTGGCGAGGGATGCGACGTGGCCGAACCGGTCGGCGGCGTTCGACGATGGCCTCGGGCCGATCGGCCTCGTGATCGGCGCCACCGTAGACCGCGCCGAGTGCGGGCTCGCCGACGAACTGCTGGCGCACACGCCGATTCTCGCGCCGGGCTTCGGCGCGCAGGGAGCACAGCCATCCGATCTCCGCTCCGTCTTCGGCGCGCTCGCGCCGAACGTCATCGCGAGCGAGAGCCGGAGCCTGTTGTCCGCGGGCCCTGACCGGCTCGCCGACGCCATCACCGCCCGCGCCGACGAGTACAGGAGTGTCCGTGGTTGACTCCACCCATCCGCCAGAGGTCGACCGTGTCGCCGCATCCCGCAAGGCGATCGCCGCGCGCCGCGCGCGCGCGAGCCTGAAACGGGATGTCGCGACTCGCGTCATCACCCCGCAAGAGATGCTCCGGCGTGCCGCGGCCGACCCGCAGTCGGCGGCCGGCACGATGCGGGTGACCGAGTTCCTCACCAGCATCCCCGCGATCGGCGAGGGAAAACGCGACCGGATCCTCGCGAGTCTGCGGATCTCGCCCGTGAAGCGGCTCGGCGGGCTCGGCTCGCGGCAGCGCGCCGAGCTGCGCGCGTTCCTCGACGACCGCCTGCCCGAGCCCCAGCCGAGGGCGGGCCGCAGCCGGCTCATCGTGCTGGCCGGGCCCACGGCGGTGGGCAAGGGCACGGTGGCCGCGCGGATCGCGGCCGACAATCCCGGCATCCTGCTCTCGGTGTCGGCGACCACGCGCGCGCCGCGTCCGGGAGAGGTCGACGGCGTGCACTACCACTTCGTCGACGACGCCGAGTTCGACCGGCTGATCGCCGACGGCGAGCTGCTCGAGCACGCGACGGTGCACAACTCATTCCGGTACGGCACGCCGCGCGCGCCGTTGGAGGCCGCCCTCGCCGACGGGCGCACCGCGCTGCTGGAGATCGACCTGCAGGGCGCTCGGCAGGTGCGCGCCGCGGCGCCCGACGCGACGCTCGTGTTCCTGCTGCCGCCCAGCTGGGACGAACTCGTCGACCGGCTGGTCGGCCGCGGCACCGAAGACGCCGACGAGCGCGCGCGCCGACTGCGCACCGCTCGCGTGGAGCTCGCCGCGAGGAGCGAGTTCGACCACTTCGTGGTCAACGACGACGTCTCCCGCGCGGCCGCGGAGGTCGTGGCACTCGCCGGCTGAGCCGCCCCCACCCCTTGACGCCGACCCCACCCCTTGACGCCGACCCCACCTCGAATTCGCGGTGCGGACGCGGTGGGCTCGGCAACATCGGGTGGGGTCGGCGGGGCAGCGGTGCGGCGGCTCGGGTAGAATGGGGAATTGCGCGTGTGCGCCCCCAGACACTCCCGAAAGAGGTTTCCCGTGGCCGGAACGAACCAGGGCATCATCGAGCCCCCCATCGACAACCTCCTCGAGCGGGTGGACTCGAAGTACCAGCTGGTCATCTACGCGGCCAAGCGGGCACGCCAGATCAACGACTACTACTCCGACCTGCACGAGGGCAACCTGTTCGACAACGTGGGCCCGCTCGTCGACTCGACGGTCGAGGACAAGCCGCTCACGATCGCGCTGCACGAGATCAACGAAGACAAGCTCCGCCTGCGCGCAAACGACTGACACACACGAGGCGGATGTCGGCGGCGCCGCCCATACTGGTAGTCGACCCCGATCCGGAGCACGAATGACCCAGTTGCGCCTCTTCACCTCAGAGTCCGTCACCGAAGGACACCCCGACAAGATCTGCGACCAGATCTCGGACAGCATCCTCGACGCGATCCTCGCCGACGACCCGAACGGCCGCGTCGCCGTCGAGACCCTCGTCACGACCGGGCTCGTGCATGTCGCGGGCGAGGTGTCGACCTCCGCGTACGTGGAGATCCCCGCGATCGTCCGTGCTGTGGTCGACCGCATCGGCTACACCTCCAGCGACACCGGCTTCGACGGCGACTCGTGCGGTGTGAGCGTGTCGATCGGCGCGCAGTCGTCCGACATCGCCGCCGGCGTCGACAAGGCGTTCGAGCGCCGCGAAGGCGGGTCGGAGGACCCGCACGACACGCAGGGCGCCGGCGACCAGGGCATCATGTTCGGCTACGCCACGGCCGAGACCCCGCAGTTCATGCCGATTGCGGCATGGACCGCGCATCGAATGGCCGAGCGCCTCGCCGCCGTGCGGCGCTCGGGCGAGCTTCCGTTCCTGCGCCCCGACGGCAAGACCCAGGTCACCCTTGGTTTCGACGGCCACGTCCCGAAGACCGTGGAATCGGTCGTGCTGTCCACCCAGCACCACCCCGACATCTCGCAGAAGGCACTGCGCGCCGCCGTGCGCGCCGAGGTGATCGACCCCGTGCTCGAGGCGACGGGCCTCGACCTGCCCGATGTGAAGTACTACATCAACCCCGCCGGCCCGTTCGTGACCGGTGGCCCGAAGGGCGATGCCGGGCTCACCGGCCGCAAGATCATCATCGACACCTACGGCGGCGCCTCTCGCCACGGCGGCGGCGCGTTCAGCGGCAAAGACCCGTCGAAAGTCGACCGCTCGGCGGCGTACGCGATGCGCTGGGTCGCCAAGAACGCGGTCGCCGCGGGGCTCGCCGACCGGCTCGAGGTGCAGGTGGCGTACGCGATCGGCAAGGCCAAGCCGGTCGGCCTGTACGTCGAGACCTTCGGCACGGGGCACGTGGCCGACGAGGTGATCGTCGCCGCCATCCGCGACGTCTTCGACCTGCGGCCCCGGGCGATCATCGAGCGCCTCGACCTGCTGCGTCCGATCTACGCGCAGACTGCGACGTACGGGCACTTCGGCCGCGAGCTGCCCGACTTCACGTGGGAGCGCGCCGACCGCGTCGACGAGCTTCGCGCGGCGGCTGGGCTGTGACGTGCCGCGGCACGTCGCACGGGTGCTGATCGACTCACCGCTGCCGCAGCTCGACCGGCTGTTCGACTACGCCGTTCCCGAGCAACTGATCGCCGAAGCGAAGCCCGGAGTGCGCGTGCGCGTGCCGCTGCGCTCCGCCGGGCGCGTCGTGGACGGCTTCCTCGTCGAGCTCGCTGAGTCCGACGACCCGCGCCCGCTCTCCGAGCTCGACGCCGTCATGTCGCCCGTCGAAGTGCTTCCCCCGCGCCTGTACGGGCTTGCCCGGCGCGTCGCCGACCGGGCGGCGGGGTCGGCCTCCGACATCCTGCGCCTGGTCGTGCCCAAACGGCAGGTCCGCGTCGAGAAGGCATGGATGTCGGCGAGCCCGCCCGAGCGGCCGGCCGTCGCCGACGAGGCGGCCGCGTGGGCGGAGGCGGTGCTCGGCGGGTTGCCGGGCCTGGGCGATGGGCTCGCGGCCGGCGACCGCCTCGCGGTGGACGCCCCGCCCCGCCCCGCCCCGGACGCCGGCGGGTGGGTGGGCGCTTGGGCTGCGCTGCTGGCCGCAGCGGCCGTGCGCACGCTGGCGCGCGGGCGGAGCGCCGTGCTCGTGGTCCCCGACCACCGCGACCAGGCCCAGCTGGAGGCCGTCCTGGCGCCGCGTCTGCCGCCCGGCGCGCTCGTGCTCGACGACGCGACACGCCCCAACCCCGAGCGCTACCGCGGCTTCCTGCGCACGCTCGCAGAGGCGCCGTGCGTCGTCGTCGGCAAGCGGTCGGCCGTCTACGCGCCGGTGTCGAGTCCGGGCCTGGTCGCGGTGTGGGACGACGGCGACCCGCTGCTGGAGGAACCCCTCGCTCCGTACGTGCACGCCCGCAGCGCCGCGCTCGTGCGCCACGAGCTCGACGGTGGCGCGCTGTTGTTCGCCGGCCACACGCGCACCACCGACGTCGAGCGGCTCGTCGGCATCGGCTGGGTTCGGGACGTGCCTGCCGCCCGGCGGGAGAGCCCCCGTGTCGTGCTTGACTCCGTGCGTGCGCAGCAGCGGGGCGAGCGGGTCACCTCCGCCGCGTTCCAGGCCGCCCGCGAGGGGCTGGAGACCGGTCCCGTGCTCGTGCAGGTCGCCCGCCCGGGCTACGCGCCGGTGCTGGCGTGCGCGCAGTGCCGGGCGCCCGCCCGCTGTGCCCACTGCGGCGGCCCGCTGCATGCGCCCGCG
>NZ_JASGEC010000076.1:0-14768 GCF_047606685.1 Microbacterium sp. | reverse complement strand
GGCCGACACCGAGATCGGCGAGCTCATCGCCGAGGCGATCGACAAGGTCGGCAAGGAGGGCGTCGTCACCGTCGAGGAGTCGCAGACGTTCGGCACCGAGCTCGAGCTCACCGAGGGCATGCGCTTCGACAAGGGCTACATCAACCCCTACTTCGTCACCGACCCCGACCGCCAGGAGGCCGTGTTCGAGGACGCGTACATCCTGATCGCGAACCAGAAGGTCTCGAACATCAAGGACCTGCTGCCGATCGTCGACAAGGTGATCCAGGAGGGCAAGGAGCTCGTGATCATCGCCGAGGACGTCGAGGGCGAGGCTCTCGCGACGCTCGTGCTGAACAAGATCCGCGGCATCTTCAAGTCGGTCGCCGTCAAGGCGCCCGGCTTCGGCGACCGCCGCAAGGCGCAGCTGCAGGACATTGCCATCCTCACCGGCGGCACCGTCATCACCGACGAGCTCGGGCTCAAGCTCGAGAACGCCACGGTCGACCTGCTCGGCCGCGCGCGCAAGGTCATCGTCACCAAGGACGAGACGACCATCGTCGAGGGCGCCGGCGACGCAGCGCAGATCGAGGGCCGTGTGACCCAGATCCGCCGCGAGATCGAGAACACCGACAGCGACTACGACCGCGAGAAGCTGCAGGAGCGCCTCGCCAAGCTCGCCGGCGGCGTGGCCGTCATCAAGGCGGGCGCGGCCACCGAGGTCGAGCTCAAGGAGCGCAAGCACCGCATCGAAGACGCTGTCCGCAACGCGAAGGCGGCCGTCGAGGAGGGCATCGTCCCCGGCGGCGGCGTGGCGCTCATCCAGGCCGGCAAGAAGGCGTTCGAGGGCCTCGAGCTCTCCGGCGACGAGGCGACCGGCGCGAACATCGTCAAGGTCGCCATCGAGGCGCCGCTCAAGCAGATCGCCCTCAACGCGGGCCTCGAGCCCGGCGTCGTCGCCAACAAGGTTGCCGAGCTGCCCGAGGGCAGCGGCCTGAACGCGGCGACCGGCGAGTACGGCGACCTCTTCGCGCAGGGCATCATCGACCCGGCGAAGGTCACTCGCTCGGCGCTGCAGAACGCGGCGTCGATCGCGGGCCTGTTCCTGACGACCGAGGCGGTCGTGGCGGACAAGCCCGAGAAGGCTCCGGCCCCCGCCGCGGACCCGACGGGCGGCATGGATTTCTAAGCCATCCACACAAAGGCGGCCCCGACCAAACTGGTCGGGGCCGCCTTTGTGTGGTCCACCCGAGGGCGATCACTCCAGAGCGGCTGTGCTCTTCGAGGTCAAGCCCTTCGGGTAGTACTTCTTGTGGTAACCCGCCACTCGCACCTTCAGCTTCTTGCCCTCGTCGGCGGCTTTCGCCTTGTACTTGCTGGAGGTCGCGCCCGAGATCTTGACGCCGTTGCGATACCACTGCCAGTGCAGCCGGGTGCCCTTCGGCCAGCCAGACGTCTTGGCGGTGAGAGTCGAGCCGACGGCCCTCGTGCCGGAGATCGTGGGCGTCTTGCCTGCCTTGATCGCAGGGTCGGCGACGGCGAAGATGACGACCCAGTAGTGCCCGTAGGGCCCGCCCTTCGCGTACCCGACGCCCATGCCCTTGTACGACTTGCCGAGAATGTTCGCTCGGTGGCCGGAGGAGCTCATCCATCCCTTCACCGTGGACGTCGCGGTGGTGTACCCGGCGGCGAGGTTCTCACCCGACGCGCTCCAGCCCCACCAGTTGATGCGCTTGAGGCGCCACGACGAGGTGCTGTGCTTGAACGCCCCCGTCTTGGCGAGGTGCTTCGCCCACGCCCGGGCGGTGGCGTCCAGCTTGGACTGGCTTTTCAGCGCTCGGAGGTTCTTGGCGGCGCGCTTCTTGTTGATGAGCGCGAACACCCTCTCCTCCTGCGTGTTCTTGGCGGTGGAGGCCGTGGGCAGCGTGACGATGCTCGGCTGAGTGCCGGCGGCGGGCTGCGTGGCGGCGGTCGCAGGTGCGGTCACTGCGCCGAGGGCGAGTGCCGTGGACAAAGAAAGCGCAACAAGTGTGCGCTTGCGGTAAGGCAACACGAAGAGTCCTCCTGTGGGGATTCGACTGTGGGGATCGAAAGGAAGGCTTCCAGGATAGCGGATGATCGGCGCCGCGCCGATATATAATTTCGCTCGCTCGGGACGGGCCGCGCCGCGCTCAGCGGAACAGGCCGATGCTGGCCTGCTCCGCGTCGGCGTACTGGCGGCCGGCGACGGCCAGCGCCTGGCTGACCGAGGCGAGCGTGTCCTCCACCTGGCGTTGTGTTGCGCGCCACTGCTCGATCACGTCCTGGAAGGCCGCGGCCGCGGCCCCAGTCCACGAGCCCTGGAGCTGCGTGAGCTGCGTGAGCATCGTCGAGCTCTCCGCCTCCAGGCGGTCGGCGGTGCCGCGCACGGCGGCGGTGGCGGTGAGGATCGAATCGCTGTCGACGGAGAAGACGGCCATGAGAGTGCTCCTTTGAGACGGGAAGAGGGATGCCTCACGGTACGGGTCTCGCCGAGCCCCGCGCGGCGCGCACGACCGGATTGGGGATGCCTTGTCCTGCGGAACGGCCTGTGCAGGAGCAGACGCCCGCTATTCGAGCGCGAGCCGGGGGAGCGGCTGGGTGTCGATGAACAGGTGGTCGGCGGCATCCCGCTCCACCGCGAGCGGGAACGACACTCGGAACGTCGCGCCGCCGCCGGGGGTGTCGAGCACGTCGACGCTGCCGTGCAGGGCCTCGACGATCGACGCGACGATCGACAGCCCCAGGCCGCTTCCGCCCGTCTCCCGCGTGCGGGACGTGTCCGCGCGCCAGAAGCGCTGGAAGATCTGCTCCTTGAGCGGGTCGGGGATGCCCTCGCCGTGGTCGACGACCGCGATCCAGCCGACGCCCGCTCGCGCGTCCACGCCGACGGCCAGGTCGATCGGCAATTCGTCGGGGGTGTAGCGGCGGGCGTTGCTGACGAGGTTCGTGACGACCTGGCGGATGCGGTTCTCGTCACCCTGCACGATCGGCGGCGTCACCGCAGCGGGCGCCGGCAGCTCGAGGGGGGCGGTCGTCGGCGGCGGCTCTGCGGTCTCGCCCGCGTGCGGCGGTGCAGGCGGGCGGGGCTTGCGGCGCAGCAGCGAGAGAGTCGTCGCGCTCGCGCGGGCGATGGCGGATGTCGTGGTGGGCACCCGGCGGCGCGGCGCGTCACCGCCGGCGGCTGGCGCGGGCTGGGGCGGCGCCACGGCGTCTGCCGCCACCGTGGTGTCGATCACGGTCACGGTGCGCTGGGGCGCCACCACCCCCAGGTCGAGCGCGATGTCGCGAGCGACCGGGCGCAGGTCGACGGGGGCGATCTCGACATCCCGCTGCTCGTCGAGCCGGGCCAAGGCGAGGAGGTCCTCGACCAGCACGCCCATGCGGATGGCCTCTTTCTCGATGCGCTCCATCGCCTGCGCCGTGTCGTCGTCGCCGCGAATCGCGCCCATGCGGTAGAGCTCGGCGTACCCGCGCACCGACACGAGCGGCGTGCGCAGCTCGTGGCTGGCGTCGCCGATGAACCGCCGCATCTGGCGCACCGTGCTCTCGCGCTGGGCGATGGCGGCGTCGATGCGGTTGAGCATCGTGTTGATGGCGAGCTTGAGCTTTCCCACCTCGGTGCGCGGCTCGATCTCGGTCATGCGCTGCGTGAAGTCGCCGCCGGCGATCGACATGGCGGTGGCCTCGACCTGGCCGAGGCCACGGAAGGTGAGCGTGACGACATACCGCGTCAGCAGCGCGGCGCTGACGAGGGTGATGAGGGCGAGGATGCTGTAGATGCCGAGGAACGTCGTGACGATGCGGTTCACCGGAGCCAGCGGCAGCACGACCATCTGTGTGTACTGGCCGACGATGCCGACGAACTCCTGCGGTCCCACGCTGGCGTGGAAGGGGGCGTCGGAGTCCGCGCCCTCGAGCAAGAATGGTGACGTTCCCTGAATCGTGGTCCGCTGCAGGGACCAACTCTCGGGCAACAGGGGCTTCTGCCCCGACCCGCCCGCCTGGCCGACCAGCTCCCCCTGGGGATCGTAGAGGGCCATGAAGTAGTCAGTGGGCGGCGCGTCGTCCTTCTTCGTGACCGCCCGGGTGCTCGGATCGATCTCGAGCAGGCCGCTGGCGACATTCGCGGCGGCGAGCTGCTCCAGCTGGCCGTCGAGATTCTGGATGAGCGTGTTGCGCAAGAACACGCTGGTGCCGACGCCGGTGGCCAGCAGGCCGATCGCGAGCACGCCGACCACGACGCCGGTGACCTTGGCGCGCAGGCTGATGCTGCGCCACCAGCGGGTGACCGCATCGCTCTTTTTCGCCACGTCGCCTCCCGCGTGAGCGCGTCAGGCGGCCTTGCCGACCTTCAGCATGTAGCCGAACCCGCGCTTGGTCTGGATCAGCGGCTCGGTCGAGTGCGGGTCGATCTTGCGGCGCAGGTACGAGATGTAGCTCTCCACGATGCCCGCGTCGCCGTTGAAGTCGTACTCCCACACGTGGTCGAGGATCTGCGCCTTCGACAGCACGCGGTTCGGGTTGAGCATGAGGTAGCGCAGCAGCTTGAACTCGGTGGGGCTCAGGTCGATCGAGGCATCCCCCACCCGCACGTCGTGCGTGTCCTGGTCCATCGTCAGCTCGCCCGCGCGGATGATCGCCTCCTCGTCGGACTGCATCGTGCGCCGCAGGATCGCCTGGATGCGGGCCACGATCTCGTCGAGCGAGAAGGGCTTGGTGACGTAGTCGTCGCCGCCGGCGTTCAGGCCCTCGATCTTGTCCTGCGTGTCGTCTTTCGCGGTCAGGAACAGGATCGGAGCGGTGTAGCCGGCGCCGCGCAGGCGCTTGGTGACGCTGAACCCGTTCATGTCGGGCAGCATCACATCCAGCACGATGAGATCGGGCTCCTCCTCGAGCACGGCCGAGATCGTCTGGGCGCCGTTGGAGACGGCGCGCACCTGGAAGCCCGCGAATTTCAGGCTTGTGACGAGCAGGTCGCGGATGTTCGGCTCGTCGTCGACAACGAGGATGCGCGGTGCGGTCATGTGCCCATTATGGCGACCCGGCTGATGTTCTGGCTGATTTCGGCGCTCCGATCCGGTCTGCGACCACCTCGGCGACCTGCTCGGCGTCGAGGATCGTGTAGCTGTACCCCTGCTCGGCGAGGAACCGCTGGCGGTTCTGCGCGAAGTCCTGGTCGACGGTGTCTCGCGCGATGAGCGTGTAGAAGCTCGCCGTGCGCCCCGACTCTTTGGGCCGCAGAAGGCGCCCGAGCCGTTGCGCCTCCTCCTGGCGGGAGCCGAACGATCCCGACACCTGGATCGCCACCGACGCCTCCGGCAGGTCGATCGAGAAGTTCGCCACCTTCGAGACGACCAGCACGTCGATCGTGCCCTCGCGGAACGCGCGGTACAGCTCCTCGCGCTCGTCGACGGGAGTCGCCCCGGTGATCTTCGGAGCGCCGAGGGCCTCGGCGAGCACGTCGATCTGGTCGAGGTACTGCCCGATCACGAGGATCCGCTCCCCGCGGTGGCGCCCCACCAGGGCGCGGACGACACCGACCTTTGCCGGAGCGGTGGCCGCGAGCCGGTAGCGCTGGTCGTCGGCGGACGCCGCGTACTCCAGCCGCTGGTCGGCGGGCAGGTCCACCCGCACCTCGTAGCAGGCGGCGGGGGCGATGAACCCCTGCGCCTCGATCTCCTTCCATGGCGCGTCGAACCTCTTCGGGCCGATGAGGCTGAAGACATCCCCCTCCCGGCCGTCCTCGCGCACGAGCGTCGCGGTCAGTCCGAGCCGCCGCCGCGCCTGCAGGTCGGCGGTGAGCTTGAACACCGGAGCCGGCAGCAGATGCACTTCGTCGTAGACGATGAGGCCCCAATCGAGCGCGTCCAGCAGAGCGAGGTGCGCGTACTGCCCCTTCCGCTTCGCGGTGAGGATCTGGTACGTCGCGATCGTGACCGGCTTGACCTCTTTGGCCTGCCCGGAGTACTCGCCGATCTCGTCGGGGGTCAGGCTCGTGCGCCTCAGCAGCTCGTCGCGCCACTGCCGCGCGCTGACGGTGTTGGTGACAAGGATCAGCGTCGTCGTCTTGGTCTCGGCCATCGCGCCCGCGCCGACGAGCGTCTTGCCCGCGCCGCACGGCAGCACGACGACCCCGGAGCCGCCCTCGGTGAACGTGTCGACAGCCTGGCGCTGGTAGGGGCGCAGGCTCCACTCGGACTCGTCGAGGTCGATGGGATGCGGCGTGCCCGGCGTGTAGCCGGCGAGGTCCTCGGCCGGCCAGCCGACCTTGAGCAGCTCCTGTTTGATATGGCCGCGGGCCCACGCGTCCACGACGTACACGTCGGGGGAGGGATGGCCCACCAGCAGCGGCTGGATCCGCTTGTTGCGGGCCACTTCGGCCAGCACGGCCTGGTCGGTGGAGCGCAGCACGAGCGTGCCGGCGCCGAGCCCGGCGACATCCGCCCGCTCGATCACGAGCCGGCCGTACCGGCCGACCGTCTCGCGGATGTCGAGAGCCACCGACGGCGGCACCGGGAACCGCGACCAGCGGTCGAGGGTCGCCAGCATATCGTCGGCGTCGTGGCCCGCGGCGCGGGCGTTCCACAGGCCCAGCCGCGTGATGCGGTAGGTGTGGATGTGCTCGGGGGCGCGCTCCAGCTCGGCGAAGATCGCGAGCTCGTGCCGCGCCGTCTCGGCGTCGGGATGCGCCACTTCCAAGAGCACCGTGCGGTCGCTCTGCACGATGAGGGGTCCGTCGGCCATAACGTGCCAGTCTACCGGCGAGGCGGGCAGGGATTCAGGCGGGGCGAGTGCTCACGATGCTCGACACCGGCAGCGTGCGCTCGGTGTCGGAGCCGCGGTCGCGGCCGCGCAGGCGCCCGCCGCCGAGCCCGGTGGCCTCGAGCGTGAACTCCCGGGTTGATCCGTCGGGCAGGGCCGCGACGACGACAATCGTGGCCTTGGCGCGCACGGCGGCGTCGAGCTCTCGACCCAGCCACGCAGCGTCGGAGTCGTGCTCGCGCGCCTCACGCAGCACCTCCAGCAGGCGCTCGTGGGTCGCCGCGCCGGGCGCGGCTCCCGCGATCCGACGGCGGTGCACGGGCTCGGGCTCGCCGTCCGCGTCGACGGCCACGACGGGGTAGCGGGCGTCGACGAGCGTCCAGTACACGGCGTCGCGCGCAACGCGCGAGGCCAGCGCGTCGCCGTCGCGGACGAGCCCGACCGCCCGCACCGACTGGTCGACGGCGAGCGTGTCGAGCAGCGCTGGCTCGTCGGTCTCGACGCGGGTGCGGCCGGATGCCGCGTCCGCCCGCACGCGAATGAGCCCGTGCCGTGCCGCCGTCGTCTCGATGAGGTAGTCCAGCGGCTGCGGGATGCCGGTCAGCGACAGCTCCGAGAGGAAGGCGCGCAGCGAGTCGGACGTTTCGCCCGCACCGACCGCCACCGTGATCGACTCGGGGGTGAAACGGTACGTCGACGCTTGCGCGCGCGACTCGCGCGCCGCCATGCCGCGCAGCCGCAGATCGAGCGCCGGCGCGAGTGGGCCCGGCGCGATCGCGCTGAGATCGGCCTGCAGGTAGACGCGGTCGATCTCCGGCGGCAGGAGCGCCGCGAGCGCAGCCGCGTCGGCCGCCCCGCCCGCGCGCAGCGCGGCCATCCACTCCGGCTCGGCGCCGGACGGCGTCGTCAGGCCCCACCGAGCGGCGACGCGCTTCAGCAGCGCGCACTGCTGCCGCCAGTCGGGCGTCAGCGGGTACGCGCCATCCCACGCGCCGGGGGCGAGCACGCCGCCGGAGGCCGTGCGCAGCGCGGCGGGAACCGACATCCGGAATCCGTCGGCGACCGCCTGCCAGCGCTCGGCGGTCGACGCGGCCAGCCAGCGCTCGCCCGCGTCGGTGACCAGCCACTCCCGCTCGCCAGCCGCCGCCAGCCCCGCCGCCGCCGCGCTGGCGAGCAGGTCGTCGAGCTCGTCGGCCGACGAGACGGCGCCCGACTCGACGTAGCGCTTCCGGTCGGCGGCGGTCACCGCGCCCGCGCCGGTGCGCCCCGGCGGCGCCGTGAGCGCCGACAGCAGCACGTCGGCCAGGGACGCGATGCTCAGTGCAGCGCGCTCCGCGGCGGCGGCCGCCTCCGCCGGGCTTGCCGGCACCGGCGGAGGCGCCGCTGGCAGGAGGCGGAAGGCGTCGGGATGCTGCAGCCGCGCCGCGCTCACGCGCTCGGCGACCGCGCGGTGCACGAGTCCGTCCGCCCGCGCCAGCGCGAGGCGCGACAGCTGCTCGCGCAGCGGCGGCGGCACGGCGCCGGTGCCCGCCGCGGCGAGGGCGACGAGGGTCTCGCGGGGAAGCGTCGCCACGGCGCGGTCGACGGATGCCGCTTCGAGCAGGCCCTCCGCGGCGTCGAAGAAGTCGCGCCACGGAGCCGCCGGCGGCACCGCGCGGTCCACGAGCAGGCGCGCGAGCTCAGCGTCCGAGCGCGCCGACAGCTCTGCCGCGAGGGCGCGCGCGTCGCTCGTCGTCGCGGCCGCGCTCTCCATCGCCGTCGCTACGACCCCTTGTTCGCGCGTGAGCGCCGGACGAAGTTGATGACGAGCAGCGCCACGATCAGCAGGAACGCGATCGGCAACGCGACCAGCGGCAGCAGCACGACCGTGGGCCACAGCCCGGCCGAGAAGTCGGTCACGCCGGCAGGCCGCGCCAGGATCACGGCGAAGAAGCAGACGATCGACAGCACGGTCAGCCCGAGCGCCATGAACGCGAGGATGCGGTCGATGCGCCGCACGGGGATCTCCGGGCTCGAGGATGCCTTGCTCATCCGCACAAGCTTACCGCCCGGCTGCCGGGTCGGTCGCGGCGGGTTAGGCTTGACGGGCGGGGCGCGGACGGTCCCGTGACGCACGCCCGCGCGGCGACATTCACAGCGAGGTTTCCCATGCCCACCGGCAAGGTCAGGTTCTACGACGAGGAGAAGGGGTTCGGCTTCATCGCCTCCGATGAGGGCCAGGACGTCTTCCTGCACGCGACGGCGCTGCCCGCCGGCGCGCCCGCTCCGAAGCCCGGAACCCGTCTCGAGTTCGGCATCGCCGACGGCAAGCGCGGACCGCAGGCGCTGTCGGTGCGCGTGCTGGAGGCCCCGCCGAGCCTCGTGAAGGCCAAGCGCAAGCCCGCCGACGACATGGCGATCATCGTCGAGGACCTCGTGAAGCTGCTCGACGGCATCGGCGGCGACCTGCGTCGCGGCCGCTACCCGAACAGCGGCCACTCGCGGAAGATCGCTGCGGTGCTGCGCAAGGTCGCCGATGAGCTCGATTCCTGACGCGAGGCTGCTGGAGGCGCGCGACCTGGCGCTCGCGGCGTTGCGCGAGATCACGCCCGACGCGACGATCGGCGAGGCCGCAGGCCACACGGTCGAAGAGGACGGCGTCGTCTCGCTGCTGTTCGAGAACCGGTTGGGCGGCTACCCCGGCTGGTTCTGGACTGTGAGCGTGGCACGCGTCGACGGCGAGGAGCCGACCGTGCTCGAGGCGGAGCTGCTTCCCGGCGAGGCGGCGCTGCTCGCTCCGGACTGGGTGCCGTGGGCCGTGCGGCTGGCGGAGTACCAGGCGTCGCAGGCCGCCGCGGAGGCCGAGCGCGCCGCCGCGGACGAGGCGCTCGACGAGGAAGAGGAGTTCGACGAGGGCGACCTCGACGACCTCGACGACCTCGACGCCGCGGACTTCGACACCGACGGCTCGCCGCTGCTGCACTCCGGCGACGTCGACGGCGTCGACATCGACGTCCTCGACGAGGATGCTCCCGACGCCGACGAGGGTCGCTGAGTTTTCAGAGCCGCTCGACGATGTGGTCGATGCAACGGATCAGCTGGCGCACGTCGTCGGGGTCGATAGACGTGAACGTCGCGACCCGCAGCTGGTTGCGGCCGAGCTTGCGGTAGGGCTCGGTGTCGAGGATGCCGTTCGCGCGCAGGGTCTTTGCGACCGCCGTCGCGTCCACGGCGTCGTCGAAGTCGATCGTGACCACGACGGGCGAGCGGTCAGCGGGGTCGGCGACGAACGGCGTCGCGAACTCGGATGCCTCGGCCCAGTCGTACAGCGCTTGCGACGACTCCGCCGTCCGGGCGTTCGCCCACTGCAGCCCGCCGTGGTCGACGATCCACCGCACCTGCTCGTCGAGGAGGATCAGGGTCGCCAGCGCCGGTGTGTTCAACGTCTGCTGCAGCCGGGAGTTGTCCAGCGCCGCCTTCAGGCTGAGGAAGTCGGGGATGTAGCGGCCGCTCGCCGCGATCCGCTCGATCCGCTCGATCGCCGCCGGCGACACGGCGGCGAACCACAGCCCGCCGTCGGAGCCGAGGTTTTTCTGCGGCGCGAAGTAGTAGACGTCGCACTCGATCACCGAGAAGTCGATGCCGCCCGCGGCGCTCGTCGCGTCGATCACGGTGAGCGCGCCGTCGTCGCCGCGCACGCGCTCGACCGGAGCCGCCACGCCCGTCGAGGTCTCGTTGTGCGTCCAGGCGTAGACATCCACTCCCGAGGCCGGCTCGGGACGCGAGCGGCCCCCGGCCGGCGCGGTGCGCACGTCGGGCGCCTCCAGCCACGGCGCTCGCGCCGCCGCGGCGAACTTGCCGCCGAACTCGCCGAAAACGAGATTCTGGCTGCGGCGCTCGATGAGGCCGAAGGCCGCGGCATCCCAGAACGCGCTCGACCCGCCGTTGCCCAGCACGATCTCGTAGCCCGCCGGCAGCTGCAACAGCTCGGCCAGGCCAGCCCGCACGCTCGCGACCAGGTCTTTCACTGGAGCCTGTCGGTGCGACGTGCCCAGCAGCACCGCCCCGCGCGTGGCAAGCGCCTCCACCTGCGCCGGGCGCACCTTCGCCGGCCCGCATCCGAATCGGCCGTCCACGGGCAGGATGTCGCGAGGCAGAGTGATATCGGGCATCCCCCGATTCTAAGCGGCGGGCGCGCTGGCCCAGGCGCCGGGATAGGCTTGCCTTACACGCCTCCGACGGGAGGCCGCCGACGAGAAAGCCGCCGATGACCGACCTGATCGACACCACCGAGATGTACCTGCGCACGATCCTCGACCTCGAAGAGGAGAACATCGTGCCGCTGCGCGCGCGCATCTCGGAGCGTCTCGGCCACTCCGGCCCGACGGTGTCGCAGACCATCGGGCGCATGGAGCGCGACGGCCTGGTCGTCGTGTCGGACGACCGCACGCTCGAGCTCACCGACTCGGGCCGGCAGAAGGCCACCGAGGTCATGCGCAAGCACCGGCTCGCCGAGCGGCTGCTCTCCGACGTCATCGGCCTGGACTGGGCGTACGTCCACGACGAGGCCTGCCGCTGGGAGCACGTCATGAGCGAGCGCGTCGAGCGCCGGCTCGTGGAGCTCCTCGGGCACCCCACCGAGTCGCCGTACGGCAACCCGATCCCGGGCCTGGACCAGCTGGGCGACGTGCCCGCCGCCGAGTTCGAGCAGGGTGTGGTCGGGCTCGTGCGCCGGCTCAACGAGGCCGATGCTCCCATCCAGGGCACCGTGCGCCGGCTCGCCGAGCCCGTGCAGTTCGACCCGGAGCTGCTCCAGCAGCTCAAGACCGCGGGGGTTCTTCCCGGAGCCCACGGCGACTTCCGGTTCAACGAGGGCTACGTGCTCGTGCAGATGGACGGGAACGACGAGGGGCTCGAGCTTCCTGTCGAGGTGGCATCCCACATCTTCCTGGTCGACGACCGCGGCTGACGGGGCTCTCAGCCCCTTCGCAGGTTGCCCGAGGTGACAGAATCGTTACCTTTCCGGTACCCTCGAAAGGTCCACCGGGCAGAAGCCAGCCCACGGACAACCGGACGGCCCGCCCCGCAGGCTCGTCAAACCGTTCCGGTCGAAGCCGCAAGCGCCGACGAGCCGTCGTCTACCCGAAGACGGAGGGGCCGGAGGACCGGTTTGGCTGAAGACATCGATTCGTCCGCGACGGAACACGAAACGACGGCGAGTCTCGCGACTCGCTCGCGCGCCCGCCAGCAGACCGCTCGTCGGTCGACGGCAGTCGCCGCATCCACAAGACCGGCCTCTCGCCAGCCCGCCGCGGGCAAGTCCGCGCGCAAGCCGCTGCGCAGCCTGGCGACCGTCGCGATCGTCGCGGGCCTGGTGGCCACCGTCGCGATTCCCGCGTACGGCGCGTTCCAGCCCGCCGCCGAGACCAAGACGGTGCAGCAGCTCGCCCAAGAGGACGCGCAGTCGATGATCGTCGCGTCCGAAGTGAAGGCGAGCGGGCTCGAGCGCGACTCCTACTCCGCGACCACGGAAGAGGAGATCGCCAAGAAGAAGGCGGCCGAGGCCGCCGCCGCCCGCGCCCGCGAGGCCGCTGCCTCCGGGACTCCGGTCAACGTGGACCTGGATTTGATCGGTCCGGGCTCGGGCGACTTCCGCTGGCCGCTGGCCAAGATCACGCGCATTGGCGATGGGTATCTTTCGCGCGGCGGCGCGCACATGGGCGTCGACCTCATCTCGCCCGGAGGCACCCCGATCTTCGCCTCCGCCGACGGTGTCGTGCGCGTCTCGCAGGAGAGCTACTTCGGCTACGGCGTCTGCATCACGATCGACTCGGTCATCAACGGCCGCCGCGTCAACACGCTGTACTCGCACATGCGCTACGGCACGCGCACGGTCGGCGTCGGAGACCGCGTCAAGGCGGGCCAGGTCATCGGACTCGTCGGCGCCACGGGCCGCGCGTACGGCAACCACCTCCACTACGAGGTGCAGGTCAACGGCTCGCGCGTCGACCCGCTCGCGTTCCTCCGCGCCAACGCGGGCTGAGCTTGTCGAAGCCTGAGCTTGTCGAAGCCTGAGCAGCCAGACACGCGTGCCAGCGTGCCGGCCAGGACTAGCGCGCGTGGTCTAGCCTGATTCCGACGTTGTGAGCAACGGAGGAGACGATGGACCGAATACCGGGCGCCCTTCGCAGGGTCGGGCTCGGTCGGTATGTCCTCCGGCAAATCGGCACGGATGCCGCGGTCGCACCGCGGTGCCAGGGCGCTGTCTTCGGACGGCGCCCTTTTTCGTGCGCGCCATTCGCGGATCGGAGAGTCTCATGCGCACACTCGTGCTGAACGCGGGGTACGAGCCCCTGGCCGTGGTGTCGTTCAAGCGTGCCCTTGTGCTGGTGATGAACGAGAAGGCGACCGTGATCGAGCGTGTCGACGGTGACCCGGTGTGGGGCGCCAGCACCGTGCACGACCGCCCGGCGGTGATCGTGCTGACCAGGTACGTGCGGGTTCCGTCCGGGCGCCGCGTGCCGGTGACTCGCCGGGGCGTGCTGCGCCGCGACGGGCATCGTTGCGCGTACTGCAGCAAGTCGGCTTCGACGATCGACCATGTCATGCCGCGATCGCGCGGCGGTGTCGACTCGTGGGAGAACCTCGTCGCGTGCTGTCTGCGGTGCAACAACGTCAAGGGCGATCGCACCCCGCAAGAGATGGGCTGGGAGCTGCGAAACGCCCCGCGCCCGCCGCACGGAGCGCACTGGACGGTGCGCGGCGCCGAGCGCGCCGATCCGCAGTGGGAGCCGTACCTGGCGCTCGCCGCGTAGCGCGCTGTGTTGTCGTCGCGCGCTGCGCCTTCCCGCACGCGCTGCAGCCTCCCGCACGCGCTGCAGTTTTCGGCGGGGCTGAACTGTTCGCGCTACAGCGACCCGCAGTCGCGCGTGTTGTTCGCGTGCGCGATTGCGGGTTTCTGTAGCGCGTGGCGTGAGAGTGGCGCGCGAGCGTGAGGAGCTCGCGCGACGCGATGTCGGAAGAAGGATATATGTTCGATACCTAGCTTGAATTGCTAGTATCTATGTTCCCCTATATGGAGGTGAGGGCGATCAGCGATCCGCAGCGGGCACCCGTGCACGCCCTGCGCGCTCAGATCGAGCGCGCGCAGGGGCGGCGGCTCGACGCTTCCGCATTGCCGGTGCTTCCCGCGCTCGCCCCGCTGCTGCCCGGCGGCGGACTGCGTCTCGGGTCCGCGTACGCGCTGGAGTCGTCGGCGGCGTTGACGACGGCCGTCATGGCGGGCCCGTCGCAAGCGGGGTCGTGGTGCGCGGCGGTCGGGATGCCTGAGCTCGGCGCCGAGGCAGGAGAGCGCGCGGGCGTCGCTCTGGATCGGCTCGTGCTCGTGCCCGAGCCCGGCCCGCGGTGGCTCGCGGTGGTCGCGACGCTGGTCGAGGTGGTGCCGGTGGTGGCCGTGCGGCCGCCCGGACGGGCGAGGGACGGGGATGTCGCGCGGCTCGGCGCGCGGCTGCGCGATCGCGGCGCGGTGCTGCTGGTGCAGGGGCCGTGGCCGCAGGCCGAGGCATCCCTCTGCCTGAGCGAGCCGGCCTGGATCGGCCTCGGCCGAGGGCACGGTCTGCTGTCGAGGCGGGAGGTCACCGTCACGGCGGCGAGCCGGCGCTGGCCCGTGCCGCGGTCTGCCCGTGTCGCGCTCCCCGGCCGAGACGGCGCCGTGGCGGCCGTTGCAGAGGGCTCCCGGGGGCTTGAGCGGATGCGGCCGGGCTCCGAGCCCGTTGAGCTCGAGCGGATGGTGGCGGGATGATGGATGCTGCTCCCGTGCGCAGCCTCGTGCTGTGGATCCCGGACTGGCCGGTCGTGGCGCTGGCCCGCGATCCGGCCGCGGGCGTCGCGGACGACGAGCCGGTCGCGGTGCTCGAAGCGAACACCGTCGTCTCATGCAGCGCGGCCGCCCGCGCCGAGGGCGTGCGGCGGGGGCAGCGCCGACGCGACGCGCAGGCGCGTTGTCCGCGGCTGCGCGTCGCGGCATC